>JBAXWY010000098.1:0-1525 GCA_037128175.1 Methanothrix sp. | reverse complement strand
GGAGCCGGGACGATATGCGAGGCATGGATGAACTCTCCACCCTGGGCCGCTCTTCTGTAGCCGAGCTCGCCGAGGACGGAACCATCCAGGAGTATGCCATAAGTTCGCAGGACCTGGGGCTAAAAGAGGCAGATGAATCAACTCTCCTTTACCAGAGCGACAAAGAGGCAGAAGCCATAAAGCTGCTGCGGGTCTTATCCGGGGAGGAAAGGGGCTGCCGGAGAGATATCGTATGCCTTAATGCCGCCCCGCTGCTTTGCATCACCGATCGTGCCCGCGACCTCAAGGAGGGCATGGAAAAGGCCGCCGATATCATCGATTGCGGCAAGCCCATAAAAAAGCTCAAAGCCTGGGTGGCGGAGCAAAACCTTGACGCGGCCCCTCGCCTGGAAAAATTGGAGGAAATGCTGGCCAGGGCTTGCTCTTAAATTTGAACTTCAATAAGCATAACTCATATCTATCAGGGAAACCAGGATATCTTCTGTAGTGTGATGCATGAACTTTGATCCAGGTAAATGGTGCTCTGAACATAAAGGCATGCTGATCATAGCTCTGGCTTCAGTGCTCTTGATCTTCTATTTTTTCTTTCCCTTTCTGGACGGCATAATCCTTGGCACCGTCTTCGCCTACGTTGGCAAGCCCATCCGTGATAAATTCGGCAAGAGGAAACGGCTGGGTTCATTGGTTGCCGCCGTATGCATAGTTGTCCCCATATTTTTCGTCCTGGGTCTGGGAATGATTGAGATCGCCAACCAGATCTTAATCCTGGCCAAGAATCAAGAGGCGATCAGATCCGCGCTCAGCATTCTAACGGAGCAAACCTCTCGAGATCTGGCACCCTGGATGAAGGACCTATTGACAAGCGTGCTGGAGAATGCCGCGAGCATCATTGCCCCCATTGCCGCCTCCATCCCCGTCTTTCACATTGGAAGAGTGGCATCTTTGGGAATCATCAACTTCATAGTATCCATCCCCGTCTGTTACTTCGTGCTGGTGGACGGAGAGAGCTTTGTGGAGTCAATAATATCTCTGCTGCCGCAAAGGGAGAAAGAGGCGTATAGAAAATATATGAGCCGCATCGATTATATCCTGAGCGGCATCTTCATCGGCACGATTTATACCTCAATTTTAGGAAGCATCATCGCTGCTTTCATCTTCTATGCCTTCGGCCTGCCCAGACCTTTTGCCCTGGCCAGCATTGTCTTCGTAGCTGGAATGGTGCCCTTCCTCACCTCCTGGGTGGTCATCGTACCGGTGACAGTTTACCGGTATTTCGCGGTGGGAATGCAAGGCACGGCCGTTTTCTTCCTGGTGTCTTCCGCTCTAATTTACCTGCCTTCGGAGCTCCTAATCCGGCCATACCTGGTAGCGGCTAAATCCTCCTTGCATCCTTTACTGGTAATGCTCTCCTTTTTAGGGGGCGCGCTGGTGGCGGGCATTGGTGGCTTTTTCCTGGCTCCAGCCATAATGGGCATAATAGTAGGAATATATCAGGTACGTAGAGAAGAGATGGCTCTGGAAGGGG
>JBAXWY010000097.1:0-1777 GCA_037128175.1 Methanothrix sp. | reverse complement strand
AACAACTGGAAAAACATAGTAACCTGAGGTTAGCAACTGGAAATAGCGAAGAGCCGCCTAAACGCTACGCAGAATACGTGTTTAGAAAAAATTGTTAGGGTTGATCTCCATCAATCCTCCAACCCGACCTTGATTCCTTAGGCTTAGCTCGTTGCCAAATAGACTTTTACGTAGCTCGCCTTGAGTTCGCCGGCTTTGGCTGGCAGCTCTGCTGTTTTGTTCTCTTTTGCCAGGCTTAATACCCCATCCAGGTTAGCCCTTATAGACATTATTCCCGGCTCGCTGCTGATAGCCTCCACAGCTCGCAATTTTTCATCTGCCTTGGGGTAGACCTCCTCCACCTTAGAAGCGTCCTTTTTATTGGCACCGTCGAGTACCAGCTCCATGACATCATGGAAATCAACCAGTGCCACGCTGAGCGGCAGTAAACCATTGCGAGTAAGGATCTTCTGGAAAATGGGCCTGACCTCTTCAAGCATCTTGTGAGCATCGGTCAGATTGCCGGTGTAGACTTCATCCTTTACATCAGAGATGATGGCAGATACATTCTCCATATCTCCGGAAAACTGTTCATCAGCCTTGATTACCGTGGGGCGGTAATCCTTATATTTTTCCTGGAAAGCTGTCAAGGCAACAGTAAGATTTACGTAGAAATTGATAGATTCGTTACGTAGTCCCTGCCCCGTGGCAAAGAGCGTCTCTTTGTAGGGATTATTGACCTGGTTGAAGTCCTTTAAAAAGAGACTGTCATTAGCCGTCTGGTTTTGAGAGTTTCCCGAAGCTGCCTCCTTGATCTCGGTATTAGCCGATCCGATGCCCGGTTCTTGTGTGCCCTGAGGCTCCAATGCCATCGATAAAGATACTGTCAGCAATATGGCCATCGTAGCCATGATTAATTTATTGATCATATAATCGTCTCCTCGAATTTTTTAATGGGTTTGTGCACAACATTATTTAACAATTTCGCGAACTGTTTAGGCATCCTAAATCAAGACAACAGAACCATTGCTTCATCCACACGGCGTATTCAGCATAATGTTTATCCGATCCGAGAGAAGAGTGGATGCAAATGGAAACTATGGGAGATCTCCTGGAGAAGGTTCGCGAGTTTGCGCTACATAGCTTCACCAAAGAAGAGGCCCAGAAGCTCTTTAGCTGGAATGTTCGCGATATCGCGGTCAAGAGTACAGAGAACGACGAAAGTTATATTCACATCACCTTTGAAAATCAATACACTCTTTTCATCAGGTACTTCCTCAACTTAGATCCAACCGAGACTGAGGATACCTGCGAGTTTACCTTGGGCCTGCTTACCGACCTCTGCTCGCGCATCAGATACGACATCCATTATGCAGGCTACATCCACGGCCAGGGATACATCAGACTGCGCATCGCCGAAACCAAGAACAGAGTGCAGCAGATGATGCTGGAGGAATTTTATGTCCCGGCCTTAAAGGAGGTCTACAAGCCCATCATCCTAAAGTTCGAGGGCTTTTACAGCCGCGACTTCTTTGGCGTAGAGGCGGCCCCTGCCAATGGCGAGATATTTTATGCCCCGGTTCGCTACCGGAGCGAGCATAAAGCCGCAGGCATCGGTGAGGTGATGGGGCGGCTCGGCGAGCTGGATCTGCTCCTCAAGGAGCCGCATATCAGGCATGCCCTGGCGGAGAACGACCTGCAGCTGAGTCTATTGCCCTCCATGGTCTGGTCCGACCTCTAGTACTAGTACAGCTGGGCTGATATAAACCTAAGGATAAGGTTTTATATATAATCATTG
>JBAXWY010000096.1:0-1956 GCA_037128175.1 Methanothrix sp. | reverse complement strand
ATGCTCAAAGAGAGAGCGAGGAGCGGTTCCGCACCATTTTCGAAAGTTCTCAGGACGCCTTGATGATCCTCGCCCCGCCATCTTGGAAGTTCACCTCCGGCAACAAGGCCGCTGTGGAGCTATTTGGGACGAAAGACATGGCAGAGTTTATCTCGCTCGGTCCCTGGGATGTGTCTCCTGAGCACCAGCCAGATGGGCAGCTCTCCGTCGATAAAGCCAGGGAGATGATCGAGACGACGATTTGTGAGGGCTCCCACTTCTTCGAATGGATACACAAGCAGCTTCGCGGCGAGACGTTCCCGTGCACGGTGCTGCTCACTCGCATGCAGCTACGGGATGAGACGATAGTCCAGGCCACGGTGCGTGACATTTCTGCCCAGAAGAAGGTAGAGGAGGCGATGATCCAAGCAAAGAATGCTGCAGAAGATGCAACCCGTGCCAAGAGCGAATTCCTGGCCAATATGAGCCACGAGATCCGCACCCCCTTGAACGGAGTCATTGGCATGACCGGATTGCTGCAGGATATGGATTTGAATGCACAGCAGCACGAATATGCCCAAATTGCCCATAAGAGCGGAGAGATGCTTCTCACTCTTATCAACGACATCCTGGACTTCTCCAAGATTGAAGCCCGCAAACTGGAACTGGAAACGCTGAACTTCGATCTGCACACCACGCTGAAAGATACGACAGATTTCCTGGCCATCGGTGCTCGTGAGAAAGGACTGGAGCTGGTCTGTCTGGTAGAACCCGAAGTTCCGTCGCTCCTCTCTGGTGATCCGGGAAGGCTGCGCCAGATTCTCGTCAACCTGGGCAGCAATGCCGTGAAGTTTACAAAAAAGGGCGAGATAGTGATCCTTGTATGCCTGGAGAGCGAAGACGAACAAAATGCCACAATTCGCTTCGCAGTTAGCGACACGGGCATCGGCATCCCGGCAAATCTGCCGGAGAATCTCTTCTCACCTTTTACTCAGGTAGATAGCTCGACAACACGCCAATACGGCGGAACCGGTCTGGGGCTGGCGATCTCCCGGCAGCTCGCCGAGCTGATGGGTGGCAAGATCGGCATGGAAAGCAAAGAAGGCAAAGGTTCAACCTTCTGGTTCACAGCAGTGTTTGAGAAGCAGCCAGCCGAGTCTGGATCGGAAGATGAGGGGCTTGCCAAAATTGAGGGCCAGGGAGCTATGGAACGCTGTGCGACTGTGCCTGCCATTTCAGAAAACGGCAAGCGCAAGATACGCATCCTGGTGGTAGAGGACAACCCCGTAAACCAGAAAGTGGCCCAGGCCATGATGAGAAAGATGGGGCTGCGGGCTGATGTGGTGGCTAATGGTCAGGAAGCTGTCAATGCGCTCCAGATGATTCCTTACGACCTGGTATTGATGGACTGCCAAATGCCTGAGATGGACGGTTTTGAGGCCACTCACTGCATCCGCCAGCTAGGATCAAGGGCCCTCAACCCGCAGATTCCCATCATTGCCATGACCGCCTCTACCATGCGAGGTGACCGAAGGAAGTGTATTCAGGCCGGGATGAGCGATTTCATTGCCAAACCGGTCCAGATAAGAGAACTGGCAGAAATGCTCGCCCGGTGGTTGGCAACGATGGACGACAAGCGGCAGGTCGAGTAGGTCTCAGGTCGCACGATGAAAAGACTGAACGATGCTGGCCTTCTCCTTCAGATTCCCATCGAACTCAGAGAATGCCCTGGACATGATCAACCCTATAATCCAGATCTGTTAGAATTTGATCGCCATGTTGAATGCAATCGTCTATATAATCCGTGGACTGCTTAGATGTTACCATGGCCTGGAAGGAAATTGGTGCAATAAGTTTACTATCGATCGTACTCATGCTGGCTCTGCCTACTGTCAACGCTTCCAGTGAAGCCCTCTCGGATCTGAAGTCATCTATATCGGCATTCGATGATCCCCACATGGACACTCAAGATCTGGC
>JBAXWY010000095.1:0-2375 GCA_037128175.1 Methanothrix sp. | reverse complement strand
TTAAGACGGTTTCCTGTCCATCCCCGCAGCAAGCTGCGGGGTATTCATTAAAAATGAAGCCGGGCTCAATTTGATATGGATCATGCCGCAACTACACCGCTTGCTCCGGAAGTACTTGAAGCAATGATTCCCTATTTCACGGACTTTTATGGAAATGCATCAAGCCTGCATAGCTTTGGCAGAGAAGCAAAGGAGGCAATTGAAGATGCCAGGTGTAAAATTGCACGTCTTATCAATGCACAACCATCGGAGATATTTTTTACCAGCGGAGGCACGGAGTCTGATAATCTGGCTTTGAAGGGTATTGCCTGGAGAAACAAGAAGAAAGGATGTCATATAATAACATCATCCATTGAACATCCAGCCATACTGGAAGTATGTAAGGTCCTGGCTAAACAGGGTTTTGAGGTGACCTATCTTCCCGTCACCCAAGAAGGACTTGTGGAGCTGACCGCTTTGGAGTCAGCCATTCAGAAGGATACGATTCTGATTTCCATCATGCATGCGAACAACGAAATAGGAACCATTCAGCCCTTGCATGAGATTGGGGAAATAGCCAAAGAGAATAATATCTATTTCCATTCAGACGGCGTTCAGACCGCGGGCAAGATACCAGTAGATGTCAAATCGCTTGGTGTTGATGCCCTCTCCATTTCCGGACACAAGCTCTATGGTCCAAAGGGTATTGGTGTTCTATTTATTCGCAAAGGAGTGAAGATCGAGAGCATTCAGCAAGGAGGCGGCCATGAAAATGGCCTGCGATCAGGAACTGAGAACGTCCCTGGGATCGTAGGCCTGGGCATAGCAGCTGAGCTGGCAAGAAATACGATGGTCGATGAAGCGATAAGGCTCACAGCTCTGCGAGATCGTCTGAAAGATTTTGTCCTCAGCAGAATCGAAGAGTCCTGGCTGAATGGACATCCTGCTAAAAGACTTCCCAACAACCTCAACTTTGGATTCAAATACATCGAAGGAGAATCGTTGCTTCTCTACCTGGATGCCTTGGGGATAGCTGCCTCCACCGGTTCTGCCTGCTCATCAAAGAAGCTTACGGCCAGTCACGTTCTGACAGCCATTGGCCTCAAGCCGGAGTATTCTCACGGTTCGTTGCGGCTGACTCTTGGACGGAGCAATACATTGGATGATATAGATTTAGCTGGCCAGGCCATCGAGGCGTCCGTTATCAGGCTTCGGAAAATGTCAGCGCTAGGTCCGAGGTAAAGCACTATCTGATTAGAATCAGAATCTAGAGGTGAATAGAATATGTCAGAGATAGGATATAGCAAAAAAGTGCTGGATCACTTTATGAATCCTCGCAATGTGGGAGCTCTGGAGAGCCCAGATGGGTACGGCAAAGTTGGCAACCCCGTTTGTGGAGATCTAATGGAGATGTTCATAAGAGTGAAAGAGGAGAAGATAGACGAAATTACCTTTAGAACCTTTGGCTGCACTGCGGCGATTGCCACCAGTAGCATGACCACGGAGATGGCTAAAGGAAAGACACTTGATGAGGCTCTGAAGATCACAAGAAAAGATGTAGCAGATACGCTAGGTGGATTGCCGCCCCAAAAAATGCATTGCTCAAATCTTGCGGCTGATGCACTTCATCTGGCGATTGAGGATTACCGGAAGAAGGCAGAAAAATGAAAATTATCGCCAAACTTTCAGGTCAATCCCTTCAATCCTCAACTTGCTGCCTTCTGAATGAACTATGACACCTGAATGAACCTGCTGCATACGGCAGTGGCTGGGCAGGAACTTGACCGTTTCGCCCACATCAGGAATCCGGCCCTTGCTCACAGATCCTTCGAAGCCCGTGACCATGCAGATGCCCACATCTTTATACTGAAACTCATCGCTGAGGAGTTGATGGGGGCCAGCCAGATGGACTGTGGCTATGCCCTGGATATATTTCATTACCCGGGCAAAATGTATCACGGGGCATCCCAGGGCCCTGTACCTGAGAACGTCACCAGGCTCAATGTCCATGGGCCTGGCGAATGGGTATAGATCCTCACGGCAGGACGGCTCTCCAGGAATGGGGCCTAAGGAGAAATCGGCTTTTCGATCCCCTTTCAGCCCTGTGATTCCCTCACCGCAGCCCTGGCACGCGAGCGGGAGATCTTCGACTTTGTCAAGAGCAACAATGTGGGTCGATAGAAACTGCTGGATCTCGGCCTTAGTATCAATAAATCTCTCCAGCTCAAGGTAGCGGCACTTGCTGATATCTCCTTTTATAGAAATTTCTTCTGCGTAATCCTTGCACTGCCGGTGGCCGCATTCACCGCAATTATAACCTGGCAGCATTTTGGTTATTTCAGCCATATCTAAACCCTCGCCTTTTGCTGCCGGACAAAGTGGTCCCAGTTCCAGGG
>JBAXWY010000094.1:0-2719 GCA_037128175.1 Methanothrix sp. | reverse complement strand
TGATGTTGCGAATTCGGTTCAGCAGACCGCTGACGGAGGCTACATAGTCGCTGGCTATACCTCTTCTTTCGGCGCGGGCGGATCTAACATCTGGATGATCAAGTTGCAGCCAGAGGCCGGAGCCCTCCTGGCCGCACAGCCTCCCATCAACGACAGCACGAAGGAGAACGGGTCCCTCCTGTAGAGCCGTAAGAGAGAGATGAAAAGAATCATCACTGGCAAGGAGACCAGAGAAAATCCCATGGACGGCGCCCTCGCCCCGCGCAGCCTGTCACCTCTCTCGCTGCCGGGCCCGGATGTCCGCCAGCTCCCCCAGGCCCTCCAGATCTGTGGTAGGCGACAAGGACGGCACCGAGCTTACGACTCTCGGCCCGGAGCTGCTTGATGCACTTGCCCAGGTTCCAAGAATTACCAATAATCTATAAATTATTGGTAATTTATTGGTAACCAGGAAAATAGCGAGTGTCCCTGTAGCGCCCCTCTTTTCGCAGTTGTCCCGCCTTCTGCATCTTCTGTAGCAGATATCTGGCCTGGGACTCGTTTGCGCCCAGCAACTCCTGGGCATCAGCTCTCCGGATAGACCCGTGCTTCCTGACATAGGCGAGGATCCTCTGCTCTTCTTCTGCGAGCGGCACCTCAACAGGGGTTTTTTGATAGAACCTCACCAGAAACGCCGTCCTCTTATCCTCGAAGAACGGCGCTGGCAGCCCCCTCTTTTGCATGGCATCCCGCATGGCATCTATGCCGCTGCCCCTGTTCTCCACCAGGTGGACATCTTCCATCAAATGCATGAGCAACCGGTTCCTGGTAGACTGTCCTTCCTGCAATTTATCGATGGTCACTCTGCCATATAGGCCACCAGGATTCTCGACCTCAAGACGATCGGCAAACATCCGCACCTGAATATGGCTACCGCGCACGAAATGGCTGTAGTCCCGGTGGGCCAGGGCATTGACTATGGCCTCCCGCAGGGCAACCTCCGGGTACTCATAAATGTCCTGCCTGGTAACGCCTCGGATAAGGCTGCCCCTCCTCATGTTGGCCATCGCGTAGGACACAGCGCCGTCTACCATCTCATCTAATGTCCCCTCAAACTTGCGGTTGTCCAGGAAACGCTCGCCAGATGGAGCCTCTTCGGTCGTCGTGGTGCCATAAAATTGCAGATAAGCTATGAAGAGCTGCAGTTCAAAGATCTGAGGATAAACGCCGAACATCAGCATTCCGGCAAGAGTCGGATGCAGGACACCTTCGACCTCAACGACGATCTGAAGTTGCTTCAAAATCTGCTCAAAAGGCAGATTCCAGTAAGGAGCGTTGGGACGGGCCTCCTTTCTTCGCGCGATGTATTTCTCAAGCTTCGCTCTGTCTAGGTCCTGTATAGTGGCCCGGAGTACAGGTTCCTCATCAAATGTCGGCTGGGTGCGGGAGCTGATGAAGCTATAGATCTCGTAGTCGCTCATCCGCCGGGTGGAGTTTCCCACGCGAATGAAGGATCCTTCCTGGAGGTGGTGCGGGCGGTGGTAGCAGGGCTTCTGATCAAAGGCGACCTCCGGGACTTCTACGGCCACAAGGGTCTCGCCCTCGATCTCCTCCACAGAGAAGCTGGGGCGAAGAGGCGGCTCCATCTGGGCTGCCAGGCCGCTGAGGTCCTCCTGAAGCTTGCGGGGATTGCCCACGCCCACGGCCTTGAAGCCAGCGTCCTCGTCCAGGCCGAAGAGCAGTATGCCGCCTCCTGCGCGGTTGGCGAAAGCGGAAAGGGGCTTGAAGAGGTCGGCTGGGGTGCCTGTGTGGGCGGCCTTGGCTTCCACGCCCTCGAGCTCTCCATGGCGGCGGCGCAGTTCGGCGATGAGGCGGAGGATTGAGACGAGGTCCATCTGATTGTCCAATGGATGTTGCTTCTTTATCTCGTTTTGGGCATCGGAAATTCGCTTCGATGCCCGGCCCATCCGCCCGCGCTCAGGCTTCCGGCTCTCTCGCAACCGGGACCGGATGTTCGCTCGATTCCGAGCGATGTGTCATCTTTCTTATGTGCCTGGCTTGAGGGACTCATAAAAGCAATGGCACATAAGACGGCCCCATCACACCCTCGCAGCCCGGTTCTTGCCCACATATTTGCTCTTGGTCTTGCCATCTTTCTTTGTGAATAGATACCAGTACGGCCCGTGCAGCTCCCCGCCGGGCTTGGCGCAGCGGCAGGAGGGCTTGCCGCATTTCACCCTCTGCAGCACGTAAGAGCCGCCGCCTCTGGCAGGCTCCACCTCCAGAACCTCAGCCCCCTTCTTCTCGGCCCGCTCCTTGGCCTCAATCTGGGCTTCGAGCTGCAGAGTAGCGCGATCTATCCCGGACCTCTGCTCCCGGAGCGCTTCCAGCCTCCTTTTGAGGCCCTCGGAGTTCATGCCGTCTTATGTGTACTTTCTGGCAGATCAAGCTAACTATGGCACATAAGACGGCCAGTGCCGTGGCCTTGCCCTGGATACTCTCGTTTCCCCTCTTTTAAGCAATAGTTTTATGTATCTATCCGGATACATAGATGATTAAGAGATGAACTCAGATGAATGAGAAATTAAAGGCAATACGAGAGCAGGTTAAGGCGGAAATGGAGCACATTCCGCGCGGCGGCTCTGCGCAAAATGAGTTGCGCATGATCTATTGGCCTTTGAGAATGAACAGCCTGGGAAAGAAGGCAAAAGCAGATGAGACAAAAGAGGATATCCTGAAG
>JBAXWY010000093.1:0-2881 GCA_037128175.1 Methanothrix sp. | reverse complement strand
CAATGATTATATATAAAACCTTATCCTTAGGTTTATATCAGCCCAGCTGTACTAGCGATTTTCAGGCGGCGCAGGTGAAAATTGGATACTTTAATGGCTCTTCGCTGTTCCATGTTGCTAACCTCAAGTTATCATGAAATGGGATCTGGAGCCAGGATCAAGAAATCGGCAAGCAGGTAACTAACCACCCAGTCCAGTTGGCTGGGTTGGCATCCCAGAGGAGTTGTACCTCTTGCCACATCCACATGAGATAGCGAGGAACCACTTTAATCTCCCGTCAACGACTAAGAGCTCCATTTTTCCTCACATCAAATGCTGGGGGAATAGGGCGCCTAGCCATCTCAATCTCAGGGCTGCGGTTACTTTTTTATGTGCGACTTGCATCATGAGGGAGATATCTGTTCAAAGCCACTCAGTCCCGTCACCTCGAATGGCCTCATGCCGATTTCTTCATTTCAAATTTCCCACTGGAATTACCTCGAATACTCCAAGTTCCGGAGATCCCAGAAATACTCCTTCCCATGATATCGGCTTTTCCATTGTAGTTTACCTTATAAAGTTCGTCCCCTTTAGCATCACGACCCTCATATTCTTTAATCAATGTAACGTTATCACCAGATATGACGCCGTATAATTTTGAGAATAGGTATGGTATCGATTTATCAATACGTTTGGAGGTGTTTGGCTCTCGTATCCAGCCAGAAACATTGTTACCGTCAAAAAACAATTCGGCATCAAAATTGCGAGAATGTTTAGCAGGCCAAGAACCCTCAATGTATGTACCCATCCAATTTGGTTCGAATCCATATCTAGCTGCTCTATCTCTAAGACCCATGACAATTTCCATTTCCGATGGGATCTTGGCGATATCATCCAAATTTAATGCGCTTAAATAATCCGCAGACTCGTATTTCTTGAGCGCTTCAATATAACACTTTTTCCCTTCACTGATCCTATCATCGGAGCATAGAATATTTCCTTTAGATAACCAAATAGTGGGATCATGAGGAGCTATTTTGATAGCAGCATCTACGTTCGTAATTGCACCGGAAAGATCTCCTCGACGTTTTAAAATTTGTGCTTTGATATTTAAAGTGTTCGAAAATGGCCAGAGCCCAATAGATTCGTCCAGCAATTTAAGGGCTGCATCAAACATGCTCTCAATCGGGGTTGTTAGCTCCAGGTTCTGAAAGAAGAGATTTATGCCTTTCATGCCCAGCTCTTCTGCCAATTTGACCGTATCCTGTGAAGTTTCGCTCACTTGAATGCACCTACTTTTTGTGATAAGATTCTAAAATTAAAGACTTTTTGGTTGAGGTTATTTTCAGACCAAAAGCCTACAATTTTTTACAGTATATTATATATATTTATTACATTTATGTAGAATATTTGTGCTTCTTTGGGTGCATACCTCTTGTTTTATTTTAAAACGCAATACTCCGATGCAAGCATCGGGGATAAAGGGCATGCGTATCCAACTTGGGAATGGATCCGTTCGCGCTTCTTAGGCTTAGCGTACCATCCTCATGGATATCAACGAGGAATGGCTGACTGATATAAAGTATTTATCTATGATAGAGGAGTGAATGGGTGTGGATACGAGGCCAGAAATTTTACAGAAAACTCGGCACGCTACCAGGGATGCATACTGGACGCCTGATCAGAATGATGAAAAAAAGTTATGAGTAGATTCTGACCAGCAATTTTCCATTGCCTTATCCAGAGCATTAATGGCCTATTGGCTGTCTATGTTTCTGCTCAGCTCCCCACAGTTTTTCCGCCGCAGTGTGGACAGAGCTTGAATCAGCATCAAGCCGTGTTAATGCCATAAATTATATCTCCGTCGATGATGCCCAATGCCTCGCAGTTGGCGGTCAACCTCTCCAAATAGTCCCAACCTCTGTGTAATTTGTACTGCCGCAATTAGGACACCTTTCTGGAGCGCATTTACCGCAAAAACAGTGATCGCTTGGGCATGCGTATATTTTCCAGCTATTTTCGTAGTTACCACAATTAGGGCATTTGTTAAACGCTTGAGTCACGTAGAGCCTCCTGGATTTCATAGCAATGTTATAGTATAAAAAGCTAATTTTAAGCCACTTCCTACTTCCAATTTCTGATTATATCTAAAATGTTTTCGCCGACTCAATATTGACCCCCAAAAGAAGGAAAGCCTCCTCGCACCAAGTATTCTGAGAAGTGGGCCCTAAGGCGAAAACGATGGCATATATACGTAGAATCGTTGATTTGTATGAACTCTATGAACCTGCATGACTGAGCGAGCCTTGTTGTTGCCGAGTATATACAACATGCAAGCTATCCTACCGTTTCTCGGTATGCTTAAAACCACAAGATATTATTATAAGGATGCTTCCCGCCCCCAACCCCCTGATGGTGCGCGGCGAATTGTGGAGTTCCTATTTGCTTTTACTGATGCCGATTAATAGCGACCTCATGATTGTAAACCCGATTTTACCAAGACTATGTGGACGGGTAGTTAGGCAAAGAGGATTTAGGCCGATTTGTAAAGGTTGTATTATGTGGTGCGTGTAAAGTGCATTTCTTTCAGCAAAGTTCTATGGCATTCATTAAGGATTTTAGGAAAATGCCATAGAACTGTTTCATAAGAGCTGAGCAGCGAGCCCATAAAATCGATTATGCTGAATGAGATAAATGGAGCTGCGGGCCTGGCCAGCCATCAAGCCCCATCGCTCCGACTTAAATTGCCTCTCTCCTCCTAACGGCTGGCGTTCTGGGAGGAATGAAGGACGAGTCAGGCTATAAGTTTTTCTTTGGTGAAGCGGAGCATGAATGAAATCGGATGCGGTAGGATCTCATGAAAGAGGGATAAGAAGGAGGGAGGAGAAAGTCAATTGGATGT
>JBAXWY010000092.1:0-3105 GCA_037128175.1 Methanothrix sp. | reverse complement strand
GGCGCCTTGGATGCCCCGCAGCTTGCTGCGCGGGTGCGCCGCCGCCGTTTCACTGGATTTTTTCCGTTCGGGATAATGGCATCGGAATTGATCCCCAATACAAGGATCGCATATTTGAGATATTTCAGCGGCTGCATACTCGTGAGGAGTACTCGGGCACAGGTATTGGCCTGGCTATCGCCAAAAAGATAGTGGAGCGACATGGGGGGCGTATCTGGGTGGACAGTGGACCCGGGAAAGGCACCACATTTCGTTTCACCATTCCTAGAGATCCAAGCGAGGTCGATCCCAATTGAATCAGATACCCTGGTTTTTTGTCGTTTTGCTTCTCATCGGCATGCTCATCCATTTGGGGCTGGGCGTGTACAGCCGTCGGTTCAGAATTCAGCCCGTCCAGCTTCCATTTGAAATTCTGATGTACTTTTGCGTTGTCTGGACGGTAACCTTTGCACTGGACATCTCCAGCGACAGCCTGGCCTTCAAAATTCTCCTCATGAAGATACGTTTTCTCACCACACCGTTTATCTCACTTAGCTTGATGCTTATCGCAATTTACTTCTCCGGACACGGCACATGGCTGACAAAGCGCCGCATGACCCTCCTTTTGATCATTCCCATTATCACCGTATTTTTGGCGCTTACTACGGAGTATTCCACAGTTTTCCGCTACAATTATACGCTTGTACAGACAGCCGGGGGCTTTTCTGTACTTGGCTTCGCCAACGGCATCTGGACACGAGGCGTTTATTTCCCATTTATTTATATTGAGGAGGCAGTTACGTTACTTCTCCTGCTCCAGGTGATATTTGGAAACCAGAGGCTCTATGCACGCCAGGCTCTGCTCTTCTTTGTTGCGGTACTGATTCCGGTAATCGCCGACATCCTCTTTCTTTTCGGCATAACTCCCGTCAAGAACTACAATATTGTTCCCAGCACCTTTGCCTTTACCGGTATTCTTCTGGCAATTGCTCTTTTCCAGTACCGCTTTATCGACATAGTTCCAGTCGCCCGCAACACACTGTTCGAACGCATGAGCGATTTGATGCTGGTGATCGATCGAGAGGGAAGACTTGCGGATTTCAATCCGGCTGCGGAAAAAGCGTTGGGAATATGCCGGGCGAAGGATCTGGGGAAGCGTGCAGTCGATGCCCTGCATGAGCATGGAGAGCTATGTGCCTGCATTGAAGAGCCGCACATCACCCGCCGCCACATCGCCATCGGAACGGGAGTTTTGGCCTGTGTGTTTGATGTCTCCATCGAAAAACTGGCATCGGGCGCAGGATCACTGCCCGAAAGACTTGTTACCATGCGGGACGTCACCGATCTCAAGCGATCTGAAAAGGAGCTAAAAGAGGCAAGAGACTACCTGGACAAGCTCATTGATTATGCTAATGCACCCATGATTGTTTGGGATCCCCTGCGAAGGATTAACCGCTTCAACTTGGCTTTCGAGCGAGTATCAGGCTATGATGCAAAAGAAGTCTTAGGCAATGATCTGAGCATGCTCTTCCCTGAGCAGAGCCGTGAGAATTCGATACGGTGGATAGAGGATGCGATTAAGGGCGAGAAATGGGTGTCGGTGGAAATACCTATAAGAAACAAGAACGGTGAGGTTCGCACTGTTCTGTGGAACTCTGCTAATATATACTCCGAGTCGGGTGAACTGCAGGCCGTCATTGCACAGGGCTTGGATATTACGGAGAGAAAACGAGTTGATGAGACATTACGAAGGAGTGAGGAAAAATTCAAGAAAGCATTTTTTACAAGCCCGGATTCGGTTAGCATTAACCGACTGCGTGACGGCATGTTTGTCTCTATAAATAAGGGATTTACGCAGATATCCGGATATACAGAGGAGGAGACGATCGGCAAAACTTCGTTGGAGATCAATATTTGGAATAACCCGGAGGACCGAAGGAAGATTGTTGAAGAATTGCTCGCAAAAGGCGAAGTAAGAGATTATGAGGTCCGTTTTATTACCAAAAAGGGTGAGATCGACGGCCTGATGTTTGCATCAATTATCGAATTAGACGGAGTGCCGCATATTCTTAATATTACCCGCGACATCACAGAGCGTAAGAAGGCAGAACGAGCGCTGCGAGAAAGCGAAGAGAAATACCATGCTCTCTACAATAATATGCAGGAGGGGGTGGCTTTACATGAGCTCGTTTATGATGATATGGGGCAGGCAATTGAATACAAAATTGTGGATGTAAATCCCATGTTTGAGTCCATCCTCAACATAGCGAGATACGTGGTTATCAACAAGCTATCTACACAGGCCTACGGCACATCCTTGCCTCCCTACCTGTCCCAATACTCTGCGGTTGCCAAAAGCGGCATTCCCCAACATTTTGAAACCTATTTTTCGCCTTTGAATAAGCATCTTGAGATTTCAGTATCTCCCTGGGGCTGCAATGGATTTGCCACCATATTCAGCGATATCACAAAGCGTAAGCGTGCGGAAGATGAGCTTGCCCGTTATGCCCGCCGCCTGCTCATCATCAATCGCTTGGATCGTGTTGTAACCTCCAGTCTGGATATCGGACAGGTGTACGACCGCTTCGTGGAGGATCTGAGGGAGCTGGTCCCCATTGACAGGACTTCAGTAGTCTTGCTGGACGAGTCCGGAGAGCATTGGATTGTGGCCATGATCTGGACCGAGTACGAGCCGGTCATCGGTAAGGGCGAATGGAGAGATGTCAAAGGCTCAGCGGTTGAGTGGATTGTAAACCAAAAGCTGCCCCTGGTAGAGAACGAAATTGGCGAGAAGGGCGAATGGACGGAAAGCGAGCCTCTCCGCCAGGAGAAAATCAGATCACGGGTGCTCTTGCCCTTGATCATCAGAGACGAGGTCGTAGGCATGCTCAGCCTGGCCAGCCGGCTGGCTGGCGCTTATAGCGAAAAGGATCTAGATATTCTGATGCCGCTGTCTGATCAGTTCTCCCTGGCACTGCAAAACTCCCGGCTCTACGACCAGTTAAAACAGCAATCGTTGCAGCTGGAAAAGGCGGTAGAGGAGCGAACCGGTCAATTGCAAAAAGCCAACCAGGAGCTGGAGGCCTTCTCCTACTCCGTCTCCCATGATCTACGCTCACCCTTGCG
>JBAXWY010000091.1:0-3305 GCA_037128175.1 Methanothrix sp. | reverse complement strand
CAGGCTCTTGCAGTCGCCGATGTTTGCCAGATGGGAGAGCAGCTGCAGCGATTCAATGAACTTCCTGGCGGCAGGAAGGCCGCCTTTGATGCCGAATCCCAGGATGGCGTTATATTTGCCCTTCAGATACTTCTCTGCCAGGGCATGGCTGGGATGCTCCTCAAGGCCGGGATAATTGACCCAGGCCACAGCAGGATGGCTCTTCAGGAACCGGGCCACCTTCAAGGCATTCTCCGAGTGCCTCTCCTGGCGCAGGGCTAAAGTCTCCACGCCCTGTAGGAAGAGGAAGGAATTGAAGGGGCTTAGAGACGGCCCAAGGTCACGAAGAAGCTGCACTCTTACCTTGAAGATGAATGCTACATTTCCAAAGCCAGGGAAGTTGCCGAATGTATCCCAGTACTTCAGGCCGTGATAGCTGGGATCCGGCTCTGTGAACTCCGGAAACTTTCCGCGAGACCAATCGAACTTGCCTGAGTCTATAATGACGCCGCCGATGGAGTTTCCGTGGCCGTTGATGAACTTGGTAGCAGAATCCACGATTATGTCCGCTCCGTATTCAATAGGTCTAACTATGCCGATTCCCACCGTGTTGTCCACTACAAAGGGAAGGCCCTCATCGTGGGCGATTTTTGCTATCTTCTCGAAGTCCGGCACATCTAGCTTGGGATTGCCGATGGTCTCGGCGTAAATGGCCCGGGTCCTGGGTGTGATGGCTTTCTTGAACTCCACCGGCCTGGAGGAGTCAACGAATGTAACCTTTCTGCCAAGCTTGGGGAAGGTGTAATGGAATAGCTCATAAGTGCCGCCGTAAAGGTTGTTGGCGGAGACGATTTCATCCCCCACCTGGGTGATAGCGAGAAGCGCCAGGGAGATGGCAGCCTGGCCGGAGGCCACCGCCAGAGCTGCCACGCCGCCTTCTATGGCGGCAATGCGTTTCTCGAAGGCATCGCTGGTTGGATTCATGATCCTGGTGTAGATGTTGCCCAATTCCTTCAGGGCAAAGAGATTCGCCGCATGTTCTGTGCTCTTAAAGACGTAGGAAGCGGTCTGGTAGATGGGGACCGCCCTCGATCCCGTGGCGGGATCCGGTGACTCCTGGCCGGCATGAACCGCCAGGGTGCTTAGCCCGAATTTTTTCTCGCTCATTTTATACCTCTTAACTATTCTTAAGGAGGACTCTTCTCTACCCCATATCAGATCACAATTGTGAATCAATAATCACAATCGTTATCATATTTAAGATTTGCCGCCGGAAGGGGGAGATTCTATTGCCTTTCTCAAGATGAGGACGGATGATCCACATATTATGTAAGATTTAACATTGAGGCAAAAATAGCCTTGAGCAAGACGATACCACTTCGCGCTTGCTCAAGAATGTCTCTTCAGGTATGACACAATTCAGCTCAGATTGTCGTAGAAGCTGGTATCGAAGAGCTCCTCCTCAGTCAGATTCTTTTTGATATTTTTCAGCTCAAAGTTTTCTGCAACGTATGCCAGTGTGGAGGGTATTTCTGCATGTGGATCACTTATCCACTTGCCGTCCCAGGTAAGCAGGGATTCCTTTACCTGATCTATGTCTTGACCTGTCTTCTTGGCATAGATCTCTGCAGCTTCATCGGGATGCTCGTTAATGTACTTGGTAGCGTTGTTGTGAATCCTTATTATCTGCTTGACCATCTCTGGATTCTCTCCGATCAGCTTTCCGCTGACCACCAGGCTGCAGCAAGCATGATTGGGCCACATTTCGCCGGAAGCAATTACGGATTTGCCTTTGCCGTTCTGCGCAATTATGGCCGGCGAAGGATGCGGCAGGAAGACCCCGTCAATCTTTTCTGCAGATAGAGCAGTCATAGCCGGACCGGGATCCATGGCTTTTATGTCAACTTTAGAGAGATCCACACCATTTTCCTTAAGCCATTTATTCATAACTATATCCTGAATCGATCCCGGCGGGAAAGTTCCTATAGTCAATCCCTCTAAAGATTGGGGTCCATCGTATGCTACACCGGGCCTTAAGACCAGATTTGATCCATTGATGTTGACTGCGGCAACGATCTTGGCATCCAGCCCACTGGATATTGCCGAGATTGGTGGTGAAGTCCCGACGTAAGCTATGTCCAGTTCCCCTGCCACCATAGCCTGCATCTCCGGTATCCCGGTGGGAAACTGAAACTCCTTCACTTCAGTTATTCCAAATGGCAACAGCTCATCCTGCCACCAGCCTTTCTCAAAGGCAACCATTTCCGCGATTTGATGAGTGCTGGGCTGATACCCAATATTCAGCACCGTGCCTGCCGCAAAGACAGGATAGCTTAGGCATGCGCCTCCACGGTCAGCCTGCATTCGATGAGTTCCTCATCCGTAGGAACAGCCTCGCCATCTTCGATGAGGCTCTCGACATAGCCCGTGATTGCATCCCTGGCCATCTCGATGGCTTCTTCCACGGTCTTCCCGTAAGTGACGCATCCGGGAAGTGCCGGGACCAGCACGGTATAACCGCCTTCGGGTTCCTTACGCAGATTAATTCGATAGCTCAGAGATCTCATGTCTAACATAAACTCTTGATAATGAAATATACCTTGCGGCTATCATGGCATCCTCATGCATGATGGAAGGATGGACGCAAGCTCCGCTCGCAGGCGCGGGCGCTTGGGGTTGGACATGCGGACGGGGGCAGGGACGCTCGCCGCCGGGCGGGCTGGCCGGGGGCGCGGGTTGGCCCCCAACGCAGGGGATTTCGAAAAAATTGTGCATACGTATTTAGGAAAGGCTCTAACAGGTAAAAGTCTTTATATTTAACTGAGAATTATCTGTTGTGGAAAAAGTTGCTAACATGCATGGAATAATTGCAGACTCAAGAGTCCAATCCAGCTGCATGGCACTTAGGCAAGCATTAATAATTTTATTATTCATCTCTGCAATTAATCTCACTGAGGCGTCTGGTAATGGATCAAGTGAAATGAGCTTCTATGGAGCGCCTCAATATACAATAATAACACAAACTAGCGATACTAATGTTGATCCCGGCAGCAATTTTAAGGTAGAATTGTTTATATCAGGTGCAGGAGATGTAAATTTAAGCAGGATTCTTGTATCCATACCACGGTACATAGTTAAGGACGCGAAGGCAAAATTAACAATATTAAATTATCGTATCATTGATCCTGGAAACAGGACTGTTCAGGGAGAGCTTGAGGTAAAAAACATAGATCCTAGGTTTTATTTGCTGCTTCCCGACATATGGTATATGCTAGAGGATTCCTATTTACTGGCATTTAAGAGAAACCTCCGAGAAAAGTGCGTTT
>JBAXWY010000090.1:0-3368 GCA_037128175.1 Methanothrix sp. | reverse complement strand
TACTATATATACTTTTGCATATTAATAATTGGGCAGGTTTATAGGAATCCTCACTGCTCTTGAAGATCATAACGGAATACCAGATAGAAGGCAAAGCAAAGGTAATCGTCGATAAGTCGCTATATGGCCTGGAGAAGGACCACTTTGATAACTATCTCACCTGGAAAACGTGCATGGGAAACCATTTGGAAGATTTGAATGTTGAACCGCCGGATATTATTCATGTGGATTCCCGATCAGATCGGTGCATTCAAGTGGCAGATTTCGTGGCAGGAGCAATAAGCCACAAATACAGTAGCGGAGAAGATCATTATTATGATAAAATTAAATCGAGAATATCGATATCGATAGATTTCTTCGAAGGAAAAGATAAGTATTGTGTAGTGAACCCTTCCTTACTTCGTCCCATCCGCCTCAGGGCGGCCTCATCCTTTTCGGGAAGGACTTACAGCACTACTCAAGATAATATGCATCAAGCTTAATATTTAAAGTTGACGAAGATGACAAGATCACGGAGCTTCTGGCGGGCAGGCCTTGATCTCTCGTTGCATGCATCCCCGTCGAGCACGGATCGCAGGGACGCCCGCACGCCAGGGGGGCCGGAGGCCCGGTTGGCGGCATCGTTGCGGTTGAGCGGGATCGTCGGTGGCCGCTCGTGGCCGGGCATGCCCGCTGGCCTGGAGCTTGGGGGGCGGTAGGGATGCCACTTGGACGGCACGGATAGCTGAGCTGGAATCCGATCGAGCAGGATGGCCAGGAGGCACGCAAGCCAGGGGGGCCGGAAGCCCGCTTGGGCGGCATCGTTGCAGTCGAGCGGGACTGGGGGTGTGGGCCAGGTCATTATGTGGAGGATATCATGCATGACCTTAGAGCCTTACAAAAATATTTTTCTCGGCCTGATAAAATAGAGCTTGGTTTAGCGTTGGCTAGCACGCCTGCGCCGTAATTCTTCTAATGTGATTCCCTCAGATTTATGCTTCTGCAAATACTCATATTGGGAATCAACGTATGCCGCCTCGCTATAATCTATCTTCTCTTCTTTTGTTTTTACGACGGCTGCCATCTCATGACCACCTGGCATATTTAAGTTGTTTTTGATATATACCTTCATCGGTAATCCGAATCTCCAGATCGAGGAAAGGCCTTGGTGATGTATATCGCTTTTTCGGATTCATCAACGAAGTATTCCAACCGTTGCCGTCCGATCCTCATTCGATACATTGCAGGCGATTTGAAACCACCAAGCTTCTTGATATCTGCAAGTGGGCGGCGCTGATATGGATTCTTCTTCAGCTCCTCTACATGCTCTTCTATCTGCTCGTAGGTGCCCTGGTCCAGCTTAACCAGATATTTTTCAGCCTTTGGCAGAAAGATCGTAGTATAGGGCATGGCCAAAAACTCCATAAAAGTTATCATTCAATAGGATGTCGGCCCTCATTCCAGTACTGCTGCCTTTTTCTCACCTCTTTATGGTTTGGGATGTTGCCCTCAAACGGCTGTCAGGGTGGTTTTCGTCGCTTGCGTTACTGTCAACGTGAGGATCACGCGCGGGTGGCCGCTCGGTGGCCGGGCATGCCTGCTGGCCGGGAGCTCCGGGGGGCGGTAGGGATGCAGCTTGGGCGGCGAGGATAGCTGGCTGGAATCCGATCGGGCAAGAGGACAGGGACGCCCGTTCGCCAGGAGAGCAGGAGGCCCGTTTGGCCGCATCATTGCGGTCGAGTGGGATCGCTGGCGACCTTGCTCGGCGAGAATGCCGGACGATTAGGAGTCTAGGAGAGGTCATAACGTTGCATGGTGGCCGCGAATGGATCGATGCAATATTCTCATTATTGGATGCATCCGGTCTTGATGCTTATTGAAGTGTTTTTCTGGGTGTTGCCGCATTTGCAGGCATTAACGGTTGAGATGGTTGAATTTGTGCATTACCAATGATGGCCTTAATTGAGCAGATATTTTGAGTGTATGATATTCAATCTATACTTTCGCCCTGTACCAAAAATGTATATACATATAACATCAGTTCTTGTGTAATAATAGATGGAGTCGAAATGGAAGCGAGACTGGTCGAGTTGAAGGCATTTCTTCAGTTCCTGCGAGCCAATTGTAGCTTTGCCTTTGATGTTAATAGATTTGATCATAGAATTAGGCTCCAAAAATATGTATTTATTGCTAGATTCCTTGGATGGGATAATGAATATATTTATAATCTATATGTGAGGGGACCATATTCGCCGGATCTCGCCAAGGATTATTACAGCCTAGGAGATATTTCGGTTTCCTTGGGAGATTACAGAGAATATCTGACTGATTTTGATATGGGGAAATTCGTTCAGATTATCTCAGGAAAGAAAATCGCTTGGCTAGAGGTTGGAGCAACGATGCTTTCTCTTTACAATAATAATAAAGACACGATTACGGAAGGGGATACGGCTTCGTTTCTCATAGCGCGAACGAAAGATATAAAGAGTGATTATGATGAAGGTGATTTTATCGAGCAAGTATTTGACGACCTCGCGAAATACAAATTGGTAAAATCTAGTTGAAATGCCATGCCATCAAAGGGAAATGAGCAACATATCTATATCGATACTACATATATTCAATCTTTTTTAATGCCCAAAAACGACGAAGAACGCTATAGAAAAGAGCAAGTGAGAAGGGCTATAGAAAAAACACATAAAAATCGAGAAATATTCATTAAATTCCCATTTATAGTCGCAGGGGAACTCATGAATAATTTATGCAGCAAGTATATTCATGCTGCAGATAAAAAGGAAGTAATTGGAGATTTCTTTGAGGTATTGGATGATGATAAAATTGACCTAATTCCAGCTAAAGCAGATGCTTTAAAGTTGGCCGCAGAGATAAAAGGAAGGGACAACCTTTTGGGAGATACAGATCTTTTGATTATAGCCCAAGCCCTCTGCGACATTTATTCAACCAATCTCTTGACGAGTGATAAAAAAATCATTGAGTCACAAGAAATAGATAGTATTAGCAGAGATATGGCGAAAAGATTACAAAAGTTAAAAATTTCAGAAGGTATTAGGTAATTTTTATACTTCAATTTACACCCACCCATGCACACGCTACTAATCCCCATTCACGACGACTCCGCTGTTATCTTCAATCAAGCAAGTCTTCCAGTACCACTGCCCCGTTATCATCGTTAAGGGCCGCCCGGAAGATTACCGAAGCGAGTTCCGCCATATCAAAACCCAGGCCTGGAATGCCCTGGACACGGCCCCAAATGCCCGCAACCTCTGCATCGGCATCCATGTATTCAGCCAGTTCCACGACAAGCTTGCCTTGCATCCTACATTCCGCACTTTTGGTTGATAATTCCAGAATTTCCTTCTCGTAAATAT
>JBAXWY010000089.1:0-3554 GCA_037128175.1 Methanothrix sp. | reverse complement strand
AGTCAGATGCTCTCGTTTTCTGCCTTGAGCCCGTTTAAATTGAAGAATCCGTGCCCCCGAAGATCGCAAGCGTGCTGTTGGGCGCTGAGCAGGCCATGAAGCACGAAATCCCGGCCTGCTTGATTCAAACCTCATCCTTTTTTGACTGATCAGGGAGACAAGTTCCCCAAAATCACAGATAGGCGCAGACGGCTTTAATTACAGTTGTTGCTTGATTTCCATAGATACAGATAACGGTAACACCCGGTACGTCCGTCCAATAAATCAGATAATATCGAGTTTTGGAGGTTAATGCAATTGTCTTCTCAGGGGAATTAACACTATGAGAGAGAAAAATCCCAGATGTATCGTTCGGGAAAAAGCCACCAACTTTTATATTCATTGTGGCGTCGCTTACCGATGAGTTGCTGGTAGATAGGGATACAAATTCATTTGTCCAGGATGAGTTATCAAATCTACCTGCCTGTAGCATTGCAATATAACTGACTCGCCAAACGCCTATCGGTAAATCTGCATAAACCCCAGTGTTGTATATTGTGCCCCCAGATGGTGAATTAGTTTCCATCGCAGAGGTATTAGTAACGATTACCGACCATATATTCGGATCCATCGGGAAGCCATAAGGCGCCTTGGTCGCCGAGAAGTACTGCTCTATGATCCGGGAATTGGCCAGGCTATGATCCGTGCCTCCAAAGATCGTAAGCGTGGTGCTGGGCGCTGAGTAGGCCACGCCCGTAATGATGAAGTATGAAGTAATCCCGGCCTGTTTGAGTCTAACTCTCATTCCTTTTCCATACTTCCAGGCAAGGTCTCCCGGCACAGTGAGGGTATAGGTCTTGACCGCAGCATCTGCGCCGGCATAAGTCCATTTCTCCTCCACTGCCGAGATCCAGCCGCCTTGATAG
Organism: Methanothrix sp.; assembly: GCA_037128175.1. Classification (GTDB taxonomy): domain Archaea; phylum Halobacteriota; class Methanosarcinia; order Methanotrichales; family Methanotrichaceae; genus Methanothrix. The sequence goes on along the minus strand of JBAXWY010000089.1, from coordinate 2,649 downwards.
GCATCCTCCAATCTGCGGATGCGTTCCAGCAATGCCTCAATTGCTTCAGAGTTCGCTTGGGAATCCGTCATATAAAGTCAGCTCCATCACATCGGCATTCAAACTGCTCTGCAAAGCCTTGTTTAAAATGCGCATGTCATACTGTCCATCGTAGGGCTGGCTGGTGATCGTCACCCTCACAAAATCGCCACACTTGAGACCAAAATCCGGCCTGGTCCAGATCGTCAAGGTACGCTCATCGCACATCTGGCCGATCTTAGCGGCTGTGGCCACAATGAGCTGGTCCTCGCTCATGGAAATGTCGCTGGTTACATGCTCTTTCCAGATGCCGCTTGTCGGATACGACAAGCCCGAATGGTAGTCCCGCCCCCATCGCTGCGGCGACCAGAAGGTGTATCCCCAGGTTCTATCCCGGCCTTTCATTATGACGGCATCAAATCCATAGTTGTAGGCATCAAGAGTGCCAGGCTGAAAGTCGATGAGATCGGCCTCTACATAGCTTTTCTGAGGGGCATCATACCAGCCCCTATAAACCGCCCAATCACAATCAAGATCCTGGTCGCCATCACTTCGGTTTACGAAATTGTATTCCAGGCCCTGATGGCCCACCACGCGGTTAATCGTGGTCATGAGCCGCTCATGAGTTGCCGGCACACCCGGGCTGGAGAGATTCTGGTTTGTGATCGAGCCGGCCCGAACATGGCAATTCTTGTAGCCCACGATGAAGCAAGGATAATGTTCCGGGCTGCCTTCCGGAGCGCCTACGCCGGTCCGAACATATAGCATCTGACTATCCCTGAGCCACTGATTGACGGCCATCCCCGCCAAATTGGCAGCCGCAGTAAGCTTAGTAGTGCCAAGATAGACATCTGGAGTGGGCACAGGAATTCTCTGAGGGTAGGCTGTGCCGGTCGGTCCGATCAACTGATAAGTGCCGGTCGGAGCTCCGTAGGGCACAAGCGCCCAAAAGGGCGTAGCCATGGAGCTGGCCTGGAATAAGAGGCCCTGGCTGGCGGGAGTGTCTCCCAATATGGCATTTACTGTGTCATTAGCTGTGAAAGCCCTCACAAATGGATAACGATACTGCAGTATTGCCGAATGTCCCAAGCAGTGATACTCCTGCGGCTTCTTTGATTTGAAGGAAGGTCTCTTGATGCCATCAAACCAGCCACAGAAGACGGGCATGGTCTGACCCGACTTAGTTACTTTGATGGTGGCCCTCTCGTTGATCCCCTGCCCGCCAAAGCACTGGAAAGAAAGCCTCTGGTGGCCCATATGGGGCCAATCGGTGCGGTACTCGGTGGGCTTGAGGGCCAAAGTGGAGCCATCCGGATTGGTGGCCACAAAATTCAAAGCAGTCGGCATAATTCAGGGCGCTATGGTGTAGCTGATTGTGGCCATGGCGTCATAGCCTCCCTTTTCGGCATGCTTTCCGTCGATCACCAGCACTTTCAGGCCATTTGTCCCGCTGTCGGCCAGCGTAGGCATCCAGGTCGTCCAGTTTCGGCTCTGCCAGCCTGTAAGTTCCTTCCAGTAGGAGGCTCCAGGCGGCCGATGCAGGAATTTGTAGAGCAGCTCGTTGCCATCGGCATCCGTTGCGGTGCAGATCAACTCGATCTGCAGGCCAGGAGGCTGAGGCGAGGAGAGAGAAGGCGTGAAGCTGGAGATGGTGGGCAGAGATCCACTGCCCCCAGAAGCGGCAGTGATCGTATAGCTGGCCGTGGCTTCAGCATCCTGCTCAACTTTGTTCTTGCCGCCTCGAATTTGCACCTTAATCGTGGAGCTGCCTACATCCTGCTCCGATGCCGTCCAGGAGAGGCTGTTTCTTGACATCCAGCCAGTCAGATCCCGCCACTGCGAGCCAGTGCCCGGCCCTTGCAGCAGGAATCTGTATTCCAGCCCTTCTCCTGGTGAGGCCACGGCAGTAAAGACGACCTCTGTGCCTGCAGGCTGAGGGCTGGCGGGAGAAGGATAGAGGCTGAGAGAATAGGAGATTTTGATGTGGCCAAAAACCTCCAGGCGGCAGCGATAGGCTACCAGGGCCTTCTCGAACTTTACCTCGCCCTGGATCTGCGAGACTGCCACGCCAGAGAACCCATCATCCAGCAGCTCCTTGACGGCCTTGACGATCTCGCTGCAATACTCGGCTCCGCCATCGGTCCCCTGCCGGGAACGAATATCAACAATGAAAATAGGATCGGAGGAGAGCTTTCCTCCCGACCAATCTGCGACCTCGCAGGAGATGAGGCTCTTGTGAACGGCGGATCTCAGATCCGGTTCGCTCTTTTCCAGCGTGCGGAACTTGTAGATCTTGCCGTCCACCATGCCGTTGATGCCCGCATTTCCAGTGAGAGCAGCCTTCAAGCTCTCCAGGTAGGCCAGGGTCAAAGTCTCACCTGCCGGTGTTGCCCTTGTTCAGCTTCTGCAAAGACTGCTTGAGGAACTCGGGCAATGGAACGCCCAACCGACCCATATTTTCCAGCGCTGAGAGGCCCTCATTGGCGATGAAAAACCAGATGACAGCCGTCCTCAGGTAGGGCTCGTCCAGGCCGGAGGAGATGTCCAGGATATTGGCCACGGCCACCATAAGAAAGATGCAGACCTTTTTGATGATGCCCTTCATCCCGATCTCTGAACTCAGGGTCTTCT
>JBAXWY010000088.1:0-3911 GCA_037128175.1 Methanothrix sp. | reverse complement strand
GTCAACAAGATGGCCAATGCCCTCAAGAGCGTTGGCGTAGAGAAGGGAGACAGAGTAGTCGCATACCTGCCCATGATCCCTGAGCTGCCCATCACCATGCTGGCATGCGCCAAGATCGGAGCCATTCACACCATCGTCTTCTCCGGATTCTCCTCCGGTGGCCTGGCAAGCAGGGTCAACGATGCTGAGGCCAAGGTTGTCGTCACCGCCGACGGCTTCTTCAGGCGCGGCAAGCCACTGCCCCTCAAGCCCAATGTAGATGAGGCCATGAAGACTGCCCCCACCGTCAAGAAGGTAGTAGTCGTCAAGAGAACCGGCGTTACCGTACCCATGACCGAGGGACGCGATGTCTTCTACAATGATTTCGTAGCCGGCCAGTCCGCAGAGTGCGAGACCGCAAAGCTCGATCCAGAGGATAGGCTATTCATTCTGTACACATCCGGCACAACCGGCAAGCCCAAGGGTATTGAGCACGTTCACGGTGGATACGCCGTCGCTCCGGCTCAGACCGCTGCCTGGGTACTGGATATCCATGATCACGATGTCTTCTGGTGCACCGCAGACTGCGGCTGGATCACCGGTCACAGCTACGTAGTATACGGCCCTCTCTGCCTGGGCGCTTCCAGCATCCTTTACGAGGGATCTCCCGACTTCCCCGATCTGGGCCGCTGGTGGTCTATAGTTGAGCAGTACGGCGTATCTATCCTGTACACCGCACCAACCGCCATCAGGATGTTCATGAAGACAGGCGAGGCATTCGTCAAGAAGTTCGACCTCTCCTCAATCAGAATTCTGGCATCTGTGGGCGAGCCCCTCAACCCAGAAGCCTATATGTGGTATAGGAAGAACATCGGCGCCGACCAGGCACCCATCATTGATACCTGGTGGCAAACTGAGACCGGATGCCACGTCATTGCCCCTCTGGTCATGACACCCGAAAAGCCCGGTTCCGTATGCTTCCCATTGCCCGGATTCAACACCGATATCTTCGACGAGGATGCCAACTCCGTGCCACTGGGCTACGGCGGCAACGTCGTTCAGAAGACCCCCTGGCCGTCTATGCTCAGGGCCTTCTTCAGGGATACCGTCAGGTACCAGAAGGAGTACTGGGATATGTACTGGCAGGTCAAGCCCGGCACATACCTGGCTGGAGACAAGGCCACCCGCGACAAGGATGGCTACTGGTGGATCCAGGGCAGAATTGATGATGTGCTGAAGGTAGCCGGACACAGAATCTCCAACGCCGAGGTCGAGTCCGCCGCCGTTTCTCACCCCAAGGTCGCCGAGGCAGCCGTAGTCGGCCAGCCCGATGAAGTAAAGGGCGAGAAGATCGTGGCCTTCGTCATTCTCAAGGATGGCATTGCCGAGTCTCCAGAGCTTGCCAAGGAGATCTCCACCCACGTTAGGAAGGTTCTGGGCCCAGTCGCTTACCCCGACAAGGTCTACTTCGTCAAGGACGTCCCCAAGACCCGGTCCGGCAAGATCATGCGCCGTGTCATCAAGGCCAAGGCCTTGGGCAAAGAGACCGGAGACCTGTCTGCTCTGGCCAATCCAGAATCCGTAGAGAATATCCCACGCATTGATCTGTAAGTGGGATATCACCCTCTTTTTTTAGTAGATATTATTATTATATTTTCATCCTGCAAAAAGTTTTAATGCTTCTAATTCTAGATCCTAATTAGAGAAAAGGGAGCAAATAGATGTCTGCATGCGAACACAAGATATCCGGCAGCAGAGAGAAGATCTGGCTGACCTACTACTTTGAAGGCAGAGAACGAGGACTAAAACCCCACCCTTATTGTATCGAGTGCGGCCTCATCAAGAATCTGTCATCGGAAAAGCCACTCAGTATCGGTTATTTCATGAATGTTATTGCAGAGCTTGGAATTCGCCATAAAATTGCTCAGATTCAGACAAGGATTATTGCTCTAGAGATGGAAAGACTGGCCCTGGATGACAAATTCGGCATGGATAGAAAGCAGCAGGAAGATCTATTCGTAGAAATAACCACGCGAATCCTGAATGTTCCGGCGAGAGCAGTCTTCGAGCTTATGGACTAACAAGCTTCACAGCAACTTCTCCAGTTCATCCCTCTTGAGCATATGCACCTCTACCATGTGATGGGGATGATACCGTGTCTTAGCCTCCCGGATGCCCTCCACGCCCATGTCGCTCTCCCGGTTGATGTAGATATAATCTTTGGCCAAGATCCTGGCAGTCTCGGCATTGACGGCCCGGTAGATTCCTTTGCAATCGGGAAGGCCCTTCTCGAAATGCACCAGTGCCGTATCTCTGTTTAGCCCTTCAAAGAGGGACATGGCCCCGATCTTGCCATTGGCCCGGATGGCAATGCCGGAGAGCTGCAGCTCTTCATAGTGAGATAAGGCAAAGGACACGGCCACCTTTTCGCTGGCAAGCACCGGATCGGAGTCGCAGTCCTTCCAGTCGCACCACAGATCCAGGAAATCTTTGATCTCGCCCAGATTCTCTTCGCGGATCATCTCGATCTGGGGCATGCAGGTCTTCTGAAATTTATTAAGTTGATGCCGGATGGTAAGATATTTCTTGCCAGGCAATTCCGCCAGATCCGAGGCCAGATAGACATAATCAAAGTACTTTCTCTCGGCATGAAATGGCAGATCGGGATAGAGCCCGGACATCCACTCTTTTGTCTCCGGGTCCAGGATTACGAAAGGATGCTCTTCTTCGCTCTTGGCGGCAAGCCTCAGGACGTCTGTGAGAAGCTCTGAATTTCTAGGGCCGATGGGAGGACGGTAGCGCGTCATTCCTGCAATGGTGCTGCAAAGGACTATGCAGTCATCTACGTAGGCGTATCCGTAATGGGCATAATCATTCCAGCAGACCATGTTGGTGAAGGTATTATCGCTATGATCTTGCGAATAGCTCAGGTAATGCCGGCGAAAGAAATCTCGGTCCGAAAGTGTGACGGGCTTGAAGTTTGCGGCGCTCAGCATACTCTTACCTCCTTTGCATCTTCATGAAAGAGCATGGGCACATGTCCGGGCATGGGTGCAAATCCCTGCGATCCATAAAACTCCTCTTTGCCAGGCTCCGCTATCAGGCCGATCCAGGTGATCTTGCATAAGCTGCACTCCTCTAAAAGCCTGTTGAGAATCATTTTCCCCACACCCCAACTCCTCTTGTCACCCTGCACCACCAGATCCTGAATATACGCATCTGCAATACCATCGGAAATCACACGGCCCATACCCACGGCCCTGCCGGTAGAAATATCAATCGCTACGGCGAATAGAAAGCTTCCCCTTATCAAATCATTGATTCTGCTTGCATCCATATCCTCCTTCCACCACCCTCCTTCCCGATAGAGATCCACGATCTCTTCCTCTTGCCAGGATCGCACAATATCGACCCTGATAGAATTATCTTTCGATTCATCAATATGCAATTTGTCTTCCCTCAATTTAGGCTTCTCCTGGGCAGTCTTTGTCCGTCATTAATCTATCCACTTCAAGACCACATTTTCCTCTCTCTTGGGGGCCTTTTGATCCAATTTGACCGGATAGCCGAATATAAGACTGCCCTCTAACTTACAACCGGACAAAACTCCAAGATCGTCCATGATTGCCTGCACCTGGCCCAGAGGAGCCGCAAGACCAATCCAGCAGCTTCCCATTCCCAACGATCGAGCTGCCAGCATCATGTTCTTTAATACGTCATTCTCCGGGCTTTGGCGACTGGGTCTCTGCAAATCATTGCTCATAGTAATGTATTATGGGCCTCAAAGCTTGTGACTTCCTCTCCACCCTAAAGGATGGAGCTTCCTGCTTCTACGAACCGACGCTTACTTTGGACATAGGCCAAAGCCGGAGGTCGGTTCTCCACAGGCTATCCCCCTCAGTCCGAGGGTTCTGATTCCCATGCTTGCATTG
>JBAXWY010000087.1:0-4175 GCA_037128175.1 Methanothrix sp. | reverse complement strand
CTTCAGGATATCCTCTTTTGTCTCATCTGCTTTTGCCTTCTTTCCCAGGCTGTTCCTCCGCCACCAGAACCGCCTGGAAATGCTTCCAGGCCGGCCCGATGTCGCCAGTTAATCGACGAAGGCGAAGCTGTAAACGGTCTGTGCGGTCCTGGGGATCGATCACCAAGGAGCGGCGCAGATAGGGCTTAAGCCGTAGCGTCTGCACGCCTTTCTCCCTTCCGTGAGCTTGCCGGTCATGACGAACTCCACGACGCCTTTGGCCTGCTTGCCGGTATTTCAATTTCGAGCCCAGCCCACGCCGCGCCTAGCTTCCCAGATACTTTTCCGGATTTGCCTCAAAGGCCTTCTTGCAGCCCGGCGCACAGAAGTAGTACATCTTGCCTTTATACTCGCTCTTGAGCTTGGCCGTCTTCTCATCGACGGTCATCTTGCATATCGGATCTATTGCCATTTTTTTAGCCTCCAATGTTTCTATTTTGTATTGCCGGCGGTATATACTTTTTGAGCAGGAGCGAGAAGGAGATTACTGTGACGGAGCTTAAGGCCATTGCCATGCCGGCCAGCTCCGGGCGGAAGGTTATGCCGAAAGACGGATAGAGCGCGCCCGCCGCCACTGGAACCAGGGCCACGTTGTAGGCAAAGGCCCAGAAGATGTTCAGCTTGATTCGCGAGATCACCTTACGGCTGAGCTCTATGGCCGCCACGACGGCCAGCAGGTCGTCTTTCATCAGTACAATCTCACCGGCCTCAATGGCCACATCTGTGCCGCTGCCAATGGCAATGCCCACATCGGCCTGGGCCAGAGCCGGAGCGTCATTGATGCCGTCGCCCACAAAGGCGACCCTGCTCCCGCTCTGCTGTAGCCTTTTGATCTCATTGGATTTGTCTTCCGGCAAAACCTGCGCGAGAACCGTTTTTATGCCAAGCATGCCCGCCACCGCTGCTGCACTTTTTGCATTGTCGCCGGTGATCATGACCACAGACAAATTCATCTTCTGCAGATCAGATATGGCCTGCTGGGCCGATTCCTTGAGCCGATCGGAGATGGCCAGAACAGCGCAGGCCCGGCCATCCAGGGCGATGAGCATGGCCGTCTTTCCCTGCTCTTCATAGCCTGAAGCTTTTTCCAGCAGCTCTGGGACAATTTCAATGCCCAAATCCGTGAAAAGCATCCTGTTTCCCGCCACTACCTGCCTGCCTTCTACCAAGGCCAGCACCCCTTTTCCCGGCCTGGCCTCAAATTTTCCCGCATTCTCCAAAACGATGGCCCGTTCCTGGGCTTTGCGGACGACCGCCTCCGCCAGGGGATGCTCGGAAAGCCGCTCTGCAGAAGCTGCCAGGCGCAGCATCTCCTTTTCGTCTACTCCCAGGGCCGCCATGTCTGTGACATCCGGTCTGCCCACCGTCAGAGTGCCGGTCTTGTCGAAGGCAACGACGTTGAGCTTATCCGAGGCTTCCAGAGCTTCACCGCTCTTGATGAGAATGCCCAATTCTGCTCCGCGACCAATGCCAACCGTAATGGCCGTGGGAGTGGCCAGGCCCAGAGCACAGGGGCAGGCTACTACTAATACGGATATGAGAGCAGTGAGGGAGAAAAGCAGAGTATTATGGGCCACAAAATACCAGTAAACAAATGACGCCGCAGCGATTGCCAGAATAGTGGGGATGAAATAAGCCACCGCCCGGTCGGCGATCCTCTGCACGGCCGGCCTGGACCCCTGCGCCATCTCAACGAGCGCGATGATCCGGGCCAGGACGGTCTCTTTTCCTATGCGTGTAGCAGAGAACTGGATGGAGCCGTTCTTGTTAAGGGTGCCGCCCACCACACGGCTGCCAGGCTCTTTGAAAGCAGGAACGCTCTCGCCCGTGATCATGGCTTCATCCACGTAGCTCTCTCCCGCCGTAACTACGCCGTCCGCAGGAATCTTTTCGCCCGGTTTTACGATGAGCAAATCGCCCACCAACACCTCTTCCACAGACACCTCAATCTCCCGCCCGTCTCTGAGGATAGTGGCTCTCTTGGGCACAAGGCCCACCAGCTTTTTGATGGCCTCCGAGGTGCGGCCTTTGGCCCTGGCCTCTAAATAGCGGCCCAGCGTGAGAAAAGAGGCCAGCATGACTGCCGTCTCATAGAACATGAAATCCGCGTTAAGCACAATCCCGAAGGTTCCCAGAATGCTGGAGCCATAGGCCACGCCAATGCCCATGCCGTACATGACGTCCATATCCAGATTCCGGTTAGAAAGCGCCCGCAGAGCGGCCCGAAAGATAGGGTAGCTCACATAAACAAAGACCGGAGCCGATACGATGAGCATGAAAAGGCTCATGAAATTAGGAACGGCCATGGCGATCTGCATAGGGACGATTTTGTGCACAGGCAGGTACATCACAGCCATGAGAAAGAGGCTGGTGGCAAAGCCGATGATGATGCGCTTCTTCTTGTCTGCCAGGTCTTTTTGAAGCGCCTCCTTCTCCCGGTCAGCCATTGCCTCCTCGCCTTCGAGCCCCAGGAATTGATAGCCGGTATCAAGAACGGCCTTCTTCATATCCGCCAGGCTAACCATGCGGGGATTGAAGGTGATGTAAGCCTTCTCAGACGCCAGGTTCACCCGCACTTCCACCACGCCGTCCAATTTTTTGAGGGCGATCTCCAGCGCCCCCACGCACATGGCGCAGACCATGCCGTCTATTCTGAGCACAACCTTCTCATCAATCACATCGTAGCCCGCGTCCCTTACCGCCTTTTCCAGATCGGCAAGGCAGAGCTTCTCGGGATCGTATTCTACCGATGCAGTCTCCGTTCCCAGGTTGACAAAAGCCAAGGCGACGCCGTCTAAACTCCGCAGAGCCTTCTCGATTGCCTGCGTGCAGGCAGCGCAAACCATGCCGGAAACCTTCAGCTCAGCCTTCTTATTTCCTGCCATAAATTGACCTTCAGACACCATTCAAGAAAAAAAACTTTAAATAAACCGCTCGAATCTCTCCTTGCCTACATTGCAGATGGGACAGACCTCAGGTGGGGCCTCCCGACCACAGAGATAGCCGCAGACGGTACACCTCCACACGGGCATGGAAAGCTTGAGGGCCACTTTTGCGATATCGTCTCCAAGCACCTCTGCTTGTGCTTTTTGCCTTGGCCGCAGCTTCTCCCTCTCTTCTGAAGGCAGCCTTCTCTCGGGAATGGAAGACAGCTCCTGCTTGCCCGACAGGACGGCTTTGGAGACATAAAGCGCACAGTAGCAGGCGCCAAATTCAGTGACATCTGCATCTCTGTAGTCGCAGGGGCAGATGAGATCCAGATCCTCAGCCTTATCACCGGAGGCCAGACGGCAGGGGCAGGCCCGGTAGCCATATCGCGTCTCGTTTGTGAGAAGCCCTTTTATCAGGCCTCTCACGAAATCGGCATCAGGATTGAGATTGTATCCACCCTGCTTGGCATCTTTATCCAGACGGGAATATAACTTGTCCACATCCTCGACCGAAGGCTTCGCAAAGTCTTTTTCCATCAACTCAAAGCCTCCTTGATTTCTTTTTCTTTCAGGCCTACAATGCATTTTTCGCCGATGACGAGCGTGGGAAATGAGGTGCTTGGATTGTATTTTTTGACCTCGGCTACGGCCTCGGCCCTCTCCTCTCCTTTTAAAAGGTCCACATAAATGTAGTCGAAGGCCACGCCCATCGATGATAAGAGCTCTCGGGTCTTCTTGCACCAGATGCAGGTGCTCAGGGCAAAGAGCCTGATCTGGCCTTTATCTTTTCCAGCCACGTGTTCAAAATTCATGAAATCACCGAATATTGGATAATGTGCTGTTGACCGATAAATAATTACTCAAGGAGACGGAGATGCCGCTGCCCAGAACCCGGGATCTGCTCCACCTTCCTGGGCGGATATCAGCACCTCCGGCTTGTCCTTGCGGGTGATGCCAAACTGCTAGCCGGACTTGCCGAGGAAGGATCCGCGCTCGGAGAAGATTATGCGGGGCATTTTTTTGGGGACCTCAGAGAATAGATATCGAATTAAGGACGAAAATAATATGCAGAGAAAATAGGATGATAGATTCTATGCGATCATCTCGCCAACGGAATTGACCTCCTGGCGGACATCCTGGATGCTTTTATTTATGTCTTCGCGAGAACCCTTGACCTCTTCGCGGACACCCTTCACTTCTTCATAA
>JBAXWY010000086.1:0-4233 GCA_037128175.1 Methanothrix sp. | reverse complement strand
CTTGCCGTCGGCGTAGAGCTGCTGGCGAGCCTGGGCGAGCGCGCTCGGGCGCGGGTGGCTAAGGAAATACGGGATATATTATTAAAAAACAGCATCAATCAGACGTTTCTTGACACGCTCCTGGTCGTGCAACAGATTATAGACTTCGATTCCTGATTTTTTGGCACTTTCGATCTGATGCTTGTCGTTGGAAACCAAGATCGCTTTTTCTGCCTTGGCGCAGGCTATGTAAAATGAATCCGATGCCCTTGATCCCGTTTCCCGAGCGATGGAAAGCGCCTCTTCGAAGATTCTGGAAGTGTTGACGAAGACCAGCTCTGCAAAGATCTCCTCGCAGATCTTTGGGGCCAGTTCCTTTTTGATCCTTCTGGCAATTTGCCCTGTAAACTCTACTTTGAAGAGATCCGGTTCCACTATTGTCAGACCATTTTCCTCCAAGGTAGAGAGCAAATCTTCTGCAGATCGTGTCCTTTCAGAGTTATATTCAAACAGAAGGTCGATGAAAATCGAAGTGTCTAATACGATCATCTTCGCTCCTCGACGAATTCTTCCATCACATCCTTATCCACTTTAATCCTGAATCTTCTAGCCACACTTGTGATTCTCCCCGGTTTAAGGACCACGAAAGCCTTCGTTCCCTCGCAGAGGTCAATCTCTTGCAGGGGCTTGAAGACTCCACCCTCGTAAACCACTCGAATCTTTGCGTCCGTTCCATCAGACATATCAAACCTCTTGATTCTCAACTTGCGACAATAGAAAAAGGTGCGTTTAGGATAAATAACATTTGAAACAAGCCAAAAGCATATCTATCTCCATTATCCTTTCCGCCAGGAGGATCTCGGCGTGCTTGCCGTCGGCGTTAGAGTTGCCGTCGGGCCCAGTAGCGGGCGCGCGTGTGGGACGCTCGCTGATATCTGGGTTTTGGGGATGACATGCCGGGAGCTTTTTCGAGCTATTTCCTGTCACTCGTTCTGGTGGGATGCCGCGCGCGGTGAAACGCGCGAGTCTATCCTGGCGCCCTCAACGCCGGGCAGGCTTGGATGCTTGGCGGCGAAGCGGTTGATGGAGCTAGCAGGTTTTGTTCCAGTAAGTTCTCTCTCTCTCCCAATTTTTATAAATATCTAAATATTCTCCAGTCGGGCCCGGCTGACCGACGGCTCGCTCATTGAACAGACTGCGCTTTAAGGCCAAGTGTGGCAAGAATTGTCCTTCTCTCGTCGGTTCTTCGCGCCTTCGCGTGAACCGGAATCTCGCGCGAAGAAGCCAATTGCATCTTCCTTAAAATTATGAAAAGATCTCATCGCGATTGTGGTCAATGACAGCGTATAAGAAAATATCTGAATCTACAGCGATGCGCATTGTTTTTAGCCACCGAATGCGCTCTGAATTTTTCTTACCATTGCTTCCTCTTCTTCTTCGGTTAAGGCCCAAACCACTCTACCGAATAAATCCGTGGCTACTCCGTATGGCAGAGGGTCCTTCTCGGAGTCAAAGAGTTGATCAAATGGAATTTTTGGCATTGTGAACTACCGCGTCCTGAAGGGCGCGGCTTCCCACTTCATCGCCAATACTTGCATCACGGATATGTGATGTAGAGGTTTTGGCTCTATGGGCGCTACGGGCTGTTCCATCCCTGTGAGGAGTATGTTCCTGGAAGCATTGTAGTCTCGATTGCATGAGAACCCGCAATAAGGGCACTCATGTACTCGTACCGACAGATCTTTCTTTACGATGCTTCCACAAGCGGAACACCTTTGAGTGGTATTTCTGGGATCTACTTTTATCAACTTTCGACCAGCACTTTGAGCCTTGTACGAAAGCATGAATATGAATTTTGACCAGGATGCATCATGTATGCTGCGATGCATACCATTATTATGGCCTTTCTCTTTCAGACCTTTGACATCAAGATCTTCAACGCAAATGATATCGAAGCTATTGACATAGGTCCGAGAGAGCTTATGCAGAAAATCATCTCGTTGGCAGTTGATTATCTTATGCAGCTTCGCAATCCTATCCTTGAGGGACTTATAATTATTCGATCCCCTCACAGCTCTGGCTAACATTCTTTGCAGCTTTGCCAGTTTATCCGCGGCCTGTTCTGCGCATCTCGGATTCTCTATCTCATTGCCAACGGAGTCAACAACGAAGGAAGTCAAACCGACATCCAAACCCACTGCTTCCTCGGTTTCTGGTAAGGGCTGTGGTTCCTGATCGGCCTGAACTATGGCGAACCATCTCTCGCCTTCTCTCTTGATTATGACTGCTTTGATGCAACCTTCGATCTTTCGATAGATCTTGATCCTCATCTCTCCGATCTTGGAGAGATGTAATATGCTATGATCTTGATCAATTTTGAATCCAGATTGGTTGTAATTCAGGGTGTTGTACCAACCATACCCTTTGAAGCGAATATGTCCGATCTTTCGACCGTTCTTCTTTAATGCAAAGAGTCCTTTGATGTTAGACCAAAGAGTGTAATTCACCATCTGGAGGACTTTGGAATAGACCTGATTCAGGTTAGGATTCTCAAGCTTCATGGATGGGATCATGTTCTGAGTATCATAAGTCTTGAGCTTGATGCCTTTTTCTTTTGCTTCATTCAGGTCTTGGAGAAGCCGGTTATAGAGCCATCTACAAGTATCCAAATTCTCCGCTAACTTCCACTGAGTGACCTTGTTAGAGAAGATAGGATACTTATAGCAGATCATCATACGAATACAGATATGCATGCCTATTATTTATATTAGTTGAGGGCGACGCGAAAGTAATCATGGCAAAGGGCTCCGCTTTCATCCCCACCCTGAAGGATGGGGAATTCCCGCTCCGCCCTTCGCGATCCTACAAGTTAAAGCACATCCACTATTGTCCCTGATCTTGAATCGTGCACCACATCCGACTTTTCCTTTTCGGCGATGAAATTGCCAGCCTCGTCTTTGGGCAGGCCTCTACCTGGGCCAGGATCTCGGCATGCTTGCCCTCGGCGTAGAGCTGCTGGCAGGACCGGGGCGGGCGCGCTCGGGCGCGTGGGTGGCGGAATCTACCATAAGATGAATTCATTGGCCCAGGAAATGGTTAGGATTCTAGACTTCAGCCTCTCCAATGTTCTTTGGCCCGCTTGAAGATTTCTTCGATGCTTTGCCCTTCGTAAAGCATTCTTGAGATTTCGACGTAACACGTCGGTCCACTATGGAAGAGAGCTAAAAACCTTAGAGCATTTTCCAAACCAAGGGCCTTGTTTAGGGCTTCCATTCCCACGACCTTTAGTTTTTCTTCATCGCTTGTGTTTTCTTCATTTGCAACAGGCTCTTTTTGTTTATCTTTTTTATCTGCAGAGTAGAGATTAAAATACATAGGCGGAAAATCTCGATCCTTATGCTTCTTTATTATTTTAAATTCATATTTTAGATAAAAATTTATCGATTCACGTTTTGCATCCACTGTTATGTATCGGCAACCGATTTGTTTTGAAATTTCGTAGGCTTTGCCCACCGCCCAAAGTAGTAGATTCTGCCCGATACCGCGTCTTTTGTATCTGTCGTCAACTGCAAGTCGCGCGATCTTTATGGCAGGATATTTTTGATAAACGTATCCCTCAATTCCATCGCACTGCTCCACCAAATTGTATCCAATTGTATCGGTGGTTAGCGTAACGAAACCTGCTAAAGCTCCTTTCCAAAAGCACAAATAAGTCCTGCTTATCAGATCATTTTGAGCCTTTAGGGCATCGCTTTTCAGGAAATCGTTTAGCTCATCACTGTTTGAGCAGAAAGATGCTAAATCATTCTCTTCTCTCAAGCTCGCAATACGAAGCTGTGTGTGAGGGATGCCCTCCATTTGATTCAAACCGGATGCGCCTTATAGATTTCCTGAGCTTTTTTAAGTATGCACATTTTCTTTTCACTGACTTTAGGATGAAGGAGATCTTCTATAAACTCCTCGGCGTCTTCTCCTTCCAGGATCAATCCGAGCTCAATAGGTCTGGCCATACAAGTGAACTCCAAATCTTATTTTCCTTTTCTCAGTACTTATTTGTTTTTATCCATCCAGTTCTAATGAGTCTCTCCTCGTACAATCCCGATCTCCTCTTCCGTCAGCCCGTACAGCCGGGCCGCCGTCGATCAGCTCGTCCGTTTGCCTGATCCGCTCTTGCAAGGGCAGCAGTTTACCCATCGACCCCTCGAACTCGGCCCGGAGCGCCTAGCGCGGTCTCCCGTCTGGCCGGATCGATTG
>JBAXWY010000085.1:0-4472 GCA_037128175.1 Methanothrix sp. | reverse complement strand
GCCTGCTGAGAGCCAGGAGCGGATAAGAAAAGATTAATTATCTCGAAACATATTGGGAAATGCATGAGAAAATTAGATGCCAGGAGCTTAGAGATCCTGAGAAAGCTGGCACCGGAAATAAGTGAGCCCGTTCACTACCGCTCAATTCTTCCCCCTGTCTCTATGCACCATGCAACAGATGTAGAGGACTTCCAGGAAAGGCTTGAGAGACTTTCCGCTGAAGATTTTAATTACCTTGCCGAGAAAGTGCTGGACAAATCGGAGTGCCTGCTCTGCATATCTCCCGAATCCGCCCGCATATTTATCGATCTTCTGGAAAAAAAGGTCCCAGGTGAAGCGGCAGAGCGCATCCGCGAGCTATACAAGTCTTCTACAGGATATGAGGTCTGATACTTCTTGCCGGGCATTTCCCCAGGTTAGCATGCCGATCAATTATCACAATAATTATAGCTTCCGATTTGTTCGTGCAAAGGTATTGGCTCCCAGGCCCTTGGGCTAAGGGGTCCTGTCTTCATCAGCCAGGGCAGTGCCAGGCCGGAGATCATCGTTGTCGCCAAGGCCATGATCACCAGAGCCACAAAAATGTGTCCATCGATTAGTCCATAATCCAGAGCTGCCGTTGCCAGCACAATCTCCATTGCGCCTCTTGCATTCAATCCAAAGCCGACCGCCAATGCCTTTCTTTCTGCCATTCCTCCTGCGAGAGCCCCAAGACTGGCTCCGATGATCTTGCCTATGCAGGCAACGAAAAATACGAGCAGAACTATTGTTAGATCAAAGTTGGCCGCAAAGTTGGTCTTAAGCCCGATTGATACGAAATAAATTGGTGCCAATACAGTCATAATCGGAAGATAGGTCTTCTTCAAAATGAGATCTCTTCTGGAATGTCTCAAAGAGAGAATCACTCCTGCTAGAAATGCCGCGAATATGCCGTGTGCGCCTATGAACTCAGATGCAATTGATGCAGCCAGCATGATCAGGGCAATGAGATCTATGATGACGCCTCCAAGAGGCGCCTTATGCCAGGTTCTGTTCTTACCGGTCAGATAAAGTAGGGCAATGGTCACGACCAAGACTCCGGCGGTGAGTCCCAGATTGAGACCAAGGCTAATGTTCGTGTTCAGGACGCTGAGAATCAGAGCAAAAATAGACCAGCCAATTATGTCATTTATGGTTGCAGCACCCATGATTATCCCTCCCAGATCCGTCTTCAGGAGTTCGAGGTCAATGAGAATCCTGGCGATGACCGGGAGGGCGGATATGGATAGAGCCGTTCCCATAAATAGAGCGAAGATGCCCTGGTCTTCAAACGGTATGCTCCAGAGCTGCGGCATCAGGACAACCATTGCATAGCCCAAAGCAAAAGGAAGGATGACACCAGAGATACTGGTTATCAGAGTGCTTCTTCCCTGGCATCTAATGCAGGTCAGGTCCAGCTCCAGGCCTGCGACGAACACGAAAGCAACCAGTCCCAAATAAGTAATGGAATAGAGTATTCGAGAAGTTTCCCCAGAGACGGGGAAAAGCTCGGATTGTAGCGCAGGCGATAAGGCGCCGAGTATGGTTGGACCCAGGATTATGCCGCCAAAAATCTCACCCAAGACGGCAGGCTGATGCAGCTGCTTCATCAAGCCGCCTAAAACAAGGGCAAAGACCAGCATCACCGCGATCTGCAATAGAATCAATATTTCCAACCCAAACATCTTTTCTCCTCTACTATTGCATTCTTGCCGAAGTTAGCTTGAATAACAATTGTTATCATATAACCGTTGTTATCATATAAAGATTGCGGGCTTAGTGGCCTATCACATTCAAGTAGCAGAATTATGGAAAATTTAATCTGCAATTTGCACAATAAGGATAATATTGACTGCTAATGGGAAAACTAGATATACCATTTCCCCCCAGGTAACAATTGTGAACGGGATCTAAATCGATCCCAATTAAGGTGATGATAGTGAGAAGATGCATAACGATGGTCGTATTTATGCTGCTGATGCTGTACCTCAGCTACCCGGTCTTTGCTGCAGGCACGGTGCTGAATATTGGGTATCAACCCAGCACTCATCAAATAGCAGAAATGGTTGCCTTTGAGAAAGGCTGGTGGCAGGATGAGCTAAAGCCTTTTGGAATAACCGATGTGAAGGAGCTGCAGTTCCCCACCGGGATACCGGAGATGCAGGCTATGGTGGCAGGTGAACTGGACATAGCATACGTCGGGACTTCACCACCAATCTCAGCAATATCCAGTGGGCTGGATGCCAAGATCGTTGCCGCAGTCAACATCAATGGATCAAATCTGGTCTTAAGGCCCGGTGTAGCATACGATGGACCTCGATCTTTAGAGGGATTGAGCATAGGAACCTTCCCGCCAGGATCGATTCAGGATATAGTCATGAAGAAATGGCTTATGGAAAACGGCGTGGATCTCTCTAAAGTTGACATAAAAGCAATGGATCCCGGTCCGGCTATGACTGCTCTATCCGCGGGAAAGATTGACGGCGTCTTCCTGCCGCACCCTTCGCCAGCCATAATTGAGCTGAATGGCAAAGGCAAATCTGTAATTGCTTCCGGAGAAATGTGGCCCAATCATGCTTGCTGCAGCCTGGTGGTCAGCGGAAAGCTGATCGAAGAGAATCCAGAGATGGTCAAGCAGATAATACGGATTCACAGCAACGCTACCAAGTACATTAACGAGCATCCCGATGAAGCTGCAGAGATTTATGCCAAGAAGACAGGGCAAGACATAGATCAGGTAAAGAAATCCCTGCGGACATGGGATGGCAAATGGATAAGCGATCCACATGCTGAAATACCCTCTACACTGGCATATGTTGCTGAAAACTTTGAGCTGAAAAATATCAAAAAGATTCTGACTGAGGAGGATCTCTTCGATACCAGCTTCTACGACAACCTGACCTGAATTGTGTCATAACTGAAGAAAACTCTCTTGAGCAAGCACGAAGGGGTATTGTCTTGCTCAAGGCTATTTTTGCCTCAATGTTAGATCTTACATAATATGTGGATCATCAGTCCTCATCTTGAGAAAGGCAATAAATTCTCCCCCTTCCGGCGGCAAATCTTAAATATGATAACTATTGTGATTATTGATTCACAATTGTGATCTGATATGGGGTAGAGAAGAGTCCTCCTTAAGAATAGTTAAGAGGTATAAAATGAGCGAGAAAAAATTCGGGCTAAGCACCCTGGCGGTCCATGCCGGCCAGGAGTCACCAGATCCCGCTACGGGGTCGAGAGCTGTCCCCATCTATCAAACCGCTTCCTACGTCTTTAAGAGCACAGAACACGCAGCGAATCTCTTTGCCCTGAAAGAGTTGGGCAACATCTACACCAGGATCATGAACCCTACCAGTGATGTCTTCGAGAAACGCATTGCAGCCATAGAAGGTGGCACTGCTGCACTGGCGGTGGCATCCGGCCAGGCCGCTATTTCCCTGGCGCTTCTCGCCATCACCCAGGTGGGGGATGAAATTGTTTCCGCCAACAACCTTTACGGCGGCACTTACGAACTATTCCATTACACCTTCCCCAAGCTTGGCCGAAAGGTTATATTCGTCGATTCCACCCAGCCGGAAGAGTTCAAGAAAGCCATCACTGCCAGGACCCGGGCCATTTACGCCGAGACCATCGGCAATCCCAAGCTGGATGTGCCCGACTTCGAGAAGATCGCCAGGATCGCCCACGATGAGGGCCTTCCCTTTGTCGTGGACAACACGGTGGGAATTGGCATAGTCAGACCGATCGAATATGGAGCCGACATAATCGTGGATTCAGCCACCAAATTCATCAACGGCCACGGAAACTCCATCGGCGGCGTCATTGTAGACTCAGGCAAGTTCGACTGGTCTAAAGGAAAGTTTCCGGAGTTCACAGAGCCTGATCCCAGCTATCACGGCCTGAAGTACTGGGATACATTCGGCAACTTCCCTGGCTTTGGAAATGTAGCATTCATCTTCAAGGTAAGAGTGCAGCTTCTTCGTGACCTTGGGCCGTCTCTAAGCCCCTTCAATTCCTTCCTCTTCCTACAGGGCGTGGAGACTTTAGCCCTGCGCCAGGAGAGGCACTCGGAGAATGCCTTGAAGGTGGCCCGGTTCCTGAAGAGCCATCCTGCTGTGGCCTGGGTCAATTATCCCGGCCTTGAGGAGCATCCCAGCCATGCCCTGGCAGAGAAGTATCTGAAGGGCAAATATAACGCCATCCTGGGATTCGGCATCAAAGGCGGCCTTCCTGCCGCCAGGAAGTTCATTTTTAAAGCAATACCCCGATGCTTGCATCGGGGATAAAGGGCATGCGTATTCAGCTTAGGTTTGGATCAGCTTAACCTGGTTCCACCTTCATGCGGCGGCGCCTTGGATGCCCCGCAGCTTGCTGCGCGGGTGCGCCGCCGCCGTTTCACTGAATCGCTGCAGCTGCTCTCCCATCTGGCAAACATCGGCGACTGCAAGAGCCTG
>JBAXWY010000084.1:0-4630 GCA_037128175.1 Methanothrix sp. | reverse complement strand
TGAATCGCTGCAGCTGCTCTCCCATCTGGCAAACATCGGCGACTGCAAGAGCCTGGTCATCCATCCCGCATCAACCACTCACCAGCAGCTAACGCCTGCGGAGCAGGAGGCCACTGGAGTCACAGCCGATTTCATCCGCGTATCTGTTGGCATAGAGGACGTCGAGGACATCATCGCCGATCTGGATCAGGCCCTGGCCAAGGCGGTGCTATGAAAAGGGAATCTGCGGGCCTGGTCGAGACCCAATGCTTTCGAATTCCGGAAGATATTGCACTAGAGCATGGCGGTCGGCTCGCCGGGGCCACAGTCGCCTACGAGACTTACGGCAAGCTGAATAAAGAAAAGAGCAACGCCATCTTAGTCTGCCACGCCCTCTCCGGAGACGCCCATGCTGCAGGCTGGCACAAAGGCGATGAGAAGCCAGGCTGGTGGGACGTTATTATCGGTCCAGGGAAAGCTCTGGATACCGATAAATTTCTTGTAATATGCTCTAATGTCCTGGGCGGATGTAAGGGCACCACCGGCCCGTCTTCTCCAAATCCCAAGACGGGAAAACCTTACGGCCTGGACTTTCCCTTCATCACCGTGAAGGATATGGTGGATGTCCAGAAGAAGCTCCTTGACCATTTGGGCGTCAATAAGCTATTCGCTGTCATCGGCGGTTCCTTTGGTGGAATGCAAGTTCTGCAATGGTGCGTATCCTATCCGGAGATGGTGCGCTTCGCCGTGCCAATAGCCACCAGTGCCTACTCTTCACCTCAGCAGATCGCCTTCAATGAAGTAGGCCGCAGAGCGATAACTTCAGACCCCGACTGGGAGAATGGAAACTACTACGGCCAGACTCCTCCTGCCCGCGGTCTCTCTCTGGCCAGGATGATCGGGCATATCACATACCTTTCCGACGAGTCGATGCACCAGAAATTCGGCAGGCGCCTGCAGGGCAAGACGGAGTTCGGCTTCGACCTTGCATCTCCGGACTTTCAGGTGGAAAGCTACCTGAGCTACCACGGAGATGCCTTCGTGAAGCGCTTCGATGCTAATTCCTATCTCTACATCACCAAAGCCATTGACTACTTCGACTTGACGAAGAACGGCACACTCTCTTTAGCTGAAATCTTCAAAGGGTTGAGGGCAAAATTCCTAGTCGTATCCATTAGCTCCGACTGGCTTTATCCGCCTTACCAGTGCAAAGAGATCGCAGAGGCTCTCAGTGCCAATGATATCGATGTGCGACATTGCGAGATCAAGTCAAACTACGGGCATGATGCTTTTCTCCTGGAATCCGGACAGATGAACTATACTATTCATAACTTCCTCTCCCGAACGTCTGTGGGGGATGTGATGATCAGAGAGGTAGTAACCATCCGGCAGGGCTCCAGCGTGGAGGAGGCGGCCAGAATCATGATGACGGAGGGTGTAACTCACCTGCCCGTAACCAACGCAAAAGGAATGCTGGTGGGAATTGTTACCGCCTGGGATGTGTCCAAAGCCGTGGCCCTGAAGCTTACTCTACTTGAAGAGATAATGACCCGCAATGTGGTCATCTCCGCCCAGGAAGACCCGGTCGAGCAAGCCGCCAAGCGCATGAATGAGCACAACATCTCGGCTTTGCCGGTGGTGGATGCCAATCATTGGGTGATCGGCATGATAACAAGCGACGGAGTCAGCCGGTTGGTGAGCGTAAGCAGATGATGGGCGCACCTTTCGGCCTAAAAATTTTTTTGAGAATACTTGATTTTAAGATTTAAGCTACAGCAATTCGAGTGCTTCTCTGCCCGTTTGCCCAACCTTTAATCCCAGCTTCTCAGCGGCGGGATTCACTTCCTTGACTATGCCCTGCAAAAGGTCCTCGATGGTGGCAATCGAGCTTCCCTGGGAGGGCCTGACTTTCGCTGCCGGGTAGCCGAAGTTGTTTAGGGCCGCAACGTCAAAGGCCCCGCAGCCCACCATTCCCACATCGGTGACGACGTTGACAAGATTTACCGGTCCAAGAGCGATAACATATCCATCTGCCTGCTTTGCTGTTAGCTGCATTTTTATGTGTTCCATATCATTTCTCCCATTCTCAAATCAATATCTGGAATGCCATGATTGATAAAATTGCCCGTGACATTTCAAGTCAGTTTTTTTTTTTTTGCATGATTTAAAAAATATTTGAAATTATGTTTAAAAAATATAACTATGCAGTCATCACCTCCAAGGACAGAGCGTTAAGGCCGTAGAGGCTCTGGCGTGCGTCTGGGAAGTAGAATCTCTTTGAAAGAAGGTTCTCTTCCTTCAGCCTGGTTAAGGCGTATCTGACGGTTCTGGCGGGAAGGTAGGTCTTGTTTATGATCTCCTTTTGGGTCAAAAGGCTTCCCGATTCCAGCACCTTGATTACCAGCTTGGCCGATGGCGGCAAGCGGTCCAGGTTCAAGCTATGCGGCTGTATTTCCGCGTCAGCAAAGGCGATCCCTCATTTTTAACTCACCGATCACAATTGTTAACTGAGGTGATATTTATACCTTTTTAATGGGGCAATTTGCCAGGGAAACGCGCCCAACCTTGTCTTTGGATGCTCCTTGGGCCGGGCTCCGGATAAGAAGGAAAAGGCTCTGCTTTTTCTCTGCTACGAAAGACAAGACAGATCGCAACAACCATAGGTTTATATCGAATCATTGTAATAATGATATACGTAATAATAATAACAATTAGTCCAAGCGGTCAGTGCAGATAAATTCTCATTGATTAGAAGCGCAAGCATTATCTGCAAACGATTATGATCTGGAGGCAATTCAAATGAGCGTTGAAGAAAATATGAAATTAATGAAAACATTGGATGACGCATGGAATACCCAGGACTGGGATACGTTCGAGAAGAGGCATGCCAGTCAGGTAGAAGTATTCTGGCCAGGGCAACCGGAGCCTACAAAAGGTCGTCCATCGCACAAAGAAGAAGCAATCGCGTTCTTCAAGATATTTCCTGATAACCATGTTGGGAACAATCCCTACAAGGTGCTTTTCGGTCAAGGTGACTGGACCTGCTCCGTTGCTGAATTCACGGGAACCTTCAAAGGTCCAATGACAGGTGCAGATGGCAAAATTATTTCGCCCACTGGCAAGAAATTTAAGGTCGAGTTTTGCACCGTCGCCCATTGGATAAATGGGGAGATCGTCGCGGAGAAGCTCTTCTACGACAAGATGGAATTGATGAGGCAGATAGGGCTGATGTAATCAAATCTTTTTTCGTCAGAACCCCCCCTGATTCCAGAAAAATCAGTACCCATACGCCTTTCCTGTCATTTCCTCTATCTCGACTTTGATAATGGCTGTGCGCTTTAGGGTGTCTTCCGGATAGCCGAAGGGTTCTTGATGGTAATGTCTCATTATCAGATCCAGAGAATTGCGTTTATCCTCCGGGTCCTCTACGAAATAGGCATTGCCAAATCCGATAACGCTCCTGTATCTCATATTGCAGTGATCGCCGGATCTGACAAGCTCCCAATCGATGTCCATCTCAAAACTTACCCTGGGATTTTTCTTGAGAATCTCCAGCTTTCGCCCTTCCCTCGCCGAGTGAAAATAGAGGACTCCCTTCTCATATCCAAAACATAGAGGCACTACGTATGGCGCGCATTCTTCGCACATCGCCAGCCTGCATACAAATGCTCTATCAATTATCGATTCCAGTTCTTTTGGATCGCCGATCTCTCTTTCATTTTTCCTCATCCGGTATCACCTTTTTTCAGTTCATCGAGCCTCTATCGGCCTTGCTCTATCGGCCTCAATATCCTGGATGAAAGGTTTGCTCCTCGCTATTCTCGGTGGGCTAACTGAGGAGCGCTATTGTATCATTTGATTGAGGATAAGCAGCATGGAAAAGAGGTGGCCTGGGGAGCTTTTACCGCGTATATTTTCCTTTGCCGGTCTTTGCATCCTCAATTACGATGTTCAGCTCGCTTAACCTGGCTCGAATCTCATCGGCGAGCTGCCATTCCTTTTTCTCGCGCAGCTTCTGCCTCATCTCGATCAAGAGCGCAATCAGACTCTCAGTTATATTTTTTTCCGCTGGCTTTCTGCCTGCTACATAAAAGCCAAGACCGAGGACATCTCCAAATTCCAGAAGCTGCTCACCGACATCCTGCAATCCCTTTCGAGAAATGGTCTTTTCATTTATGCGACGATTTACTTCCCTTACCAGGTCGAAGACAGCCTTTAAGGCGTAGGGCGTATTGAAATCGTTATCCATGGATTCCAGAAACCTGGCTTTAGCCTCAACTACAGCAGGATCGATTCCTTCAGTTGCAGAGGAACCTGGCTCCGGGGCCGCCTGCAATTGCTCTTCAATGATCCTCGCAGCCTGGCGTATCCGCTCCAGGCTTTTCTGAGACTGCTCTAAAGCCTCTTCGGAGAAGTCGATGGGGCTCCTGTAGTGCGCCAGAAGAACGAAAAGACGAAAGGCATCTGCCTCATATTTTTTCAGCATTTCGCGAATGGTAGTGAAATTTCCCAGAGACTTGGACATCTTCTCGCCCTTAACATTAAGAAAGCCGGTGTGCATCCAGTATCTTACCAGCGGCTTTTTCCCGGATGTCGCTTCCATCTGGGCGATCTCAGCCTCGTGGTGAGGGAAGATCAGGTCCATAGCTCC
>JBAXWY010000083.1:0-4750 GCA_037128175.1 Methanothrix sp. | reverse complement strand
ACAAAAAACGCTACAGACCTTGCAACCCTGCCCGAGAGGAGAAGGCCATTGATGGATGTACAAAACGGCCAAAAAGGAGCTCCTGCAGATGGCTTAATTTGTCCCTTTTGTACTGTTGCACCTGGCAACAGTCTGGAGAGTACATCTATCCAGCCAAAGAAATAATATTCAAGTGCTATTATAATAGAAACGAAACCGAAACGGTATTAGCAGGTAAACTAAAGCAAGCAGTAAACGGTTATTATCCTTCTCGGATTTATGAAATTTAATTGTATTTTATTCGACCATATTAATTAGAAATGCCTATACGCTTAGGCTTACATCCTTCCCGGAACGTTGCCTAAGGTTACAGTAACCGAACTCTGGAGCAATCCCTAGATCCTTTCGTTCTATGGTGAGCCTCATAGTCTGGCGGCCATCGTTAGGCCTGTGGCCACACTTTAGGGAAGGCCAAAGGGCTTCGGCTCGTTTCATGGCTCTGATAGTGTCGCGACGGCTTACCGGTTCCTCACCAGCACCTGAGAATAGTAATCTTGCTTGCTGCGAATCTAGTCCTACGTCTCTCTTTGTGCCTTTCGGATCGTCTTCTCCATAGGTCTTGATGTACTCAATGATCTGTACGGCCCTTGCCATAATTTTTGTAACCACCTGTACCACCTTCCCGCCTTCCTGTGGGCGGCTCTTCAGTGCTTGCCTTATCTTTGCCAATAGCTGTTTTAGGTATGCGAAAACGAGCATAAGCTTCTCTGTGGGCGAACGTGTGGCCTTGAGGCTATCCGAGGCCCTGGTGAGCATCCGGGCAAGCTCTCTCCCTCGGAGTATGCCGGCGTCTCTGACAAGTTCGGCAGCCTGATTGAAGAGGCCAACCGCTTCATTCAAAACGAGCTG
Organism: Methanothrix sp.; assembly: GCA_037128175.1. Classification (GTDB taxonomy): domain Archaea; phylum Halobacteriota; class Methanosarcinia; order Methanotrichales; family Methanotrichaceae; genus Methanothrix. The sequence goes on along the minus strand of JBAXWY010000083.1, from coordinate 3,862 downwards.
CATTTCGGAGGCAGGAATTTCAAGAATAGCATCCGCTAAGCTAGATGGCTCTATCATTTTCTTGAGCCTCCCTAAAAAAGATTGGCCCATATCCGGGCCTGCCTAAATCTTCTCGCGATCTCGCGTTGCTGAGCGGCTACACGGCGGGCCCTCTTCCATTTCATTGAGTGCATTGCCGGGCCTCCTCTACCTTCTGGAGCACTGCTTTTGCTTCGGCCAGGAGAGGTGCACGCATACCCTCGTTGCCCTGCAGAATGGGCGCGCGTTCGCACCTGTCAACCAGAGCGGCCAGGGTGTCTATCAGTGTGGGCAGGAGAGCGCAGAGCTGGCCGTTCTGCAGGTCTTCCTCTCCACCAAGTCCACCCGGAAAAATGGGGAAGCTGGCAAGGGCGTTACCGTCCTTATCTCGGAGCTGGCCTTTGTCGAAGCTCCATGGCCCGTTTAGCTTCATTGCCGGCCCTCACACAACTGAGGAGACGCGAGGCCATAGACCCGATGTGCTACCAGGATAAAGAGCCCACAATGCAGACAGAAGGCACCCCATCCGAGCCGGTGAGGTGTCCACCCCCCGAGGAGATGGCCGTTGGCGCGGGCCTCTTCTGTGGCTTCCTGCCTGAGATCGGCCATCTACTCCACCCCCTTTCCGTCTCTGACATCACACGGCTCGATGCACTCACCACAGAGGCCCTTATCTGCCTGATCCTGGCATGATAGAGCCTCAGGATCTCCTTCCAGCCCTTCCATGAATTTATTTAGAGTATGGCAATATTTGCTATCTAGCGACTCAATTACATCCTCTTCTAGCTGGAGACATGGCAACCTTTCCAGAATGAATTTGCTGGTAGCCAATACGAAAAACCGAAGCTCCTTCTCTGACTGAAGATCATTTCTTCCTCGGATTTGCCCGAGTCGGTAGAGACCCTTTTGGGCCTCATCACAAACCTTTCTGAGTGAGTCGTTGGTCTCATCAAAAGTAGGGGATCGGCTCATTCTATGATCCCCCCTTCGAATTCTGCTAGATCATCGGGCAAGTCGTGCTCGTTCTGGAGTAGCCACGTAACGGCGGCTTCTGGTGGGATCTCTTCGGCACTATCCTGAGAACCTTGCCATTGTGAGCTGTGGACTACGTAGTATCTGCCCTTACTGGATTTGTATAAGGTCTCGTGCAAGAATTGATTGCCGGTTGCTTTAGAGACCAGGTTACGACCATCATGAAATGTGGCCTCATCCCACTGTTTAACGGCTCTGTCGGTGTCCACAATGGCCCCGTCTTCCAGCTTGAAGCGGCTCATTGCCCTTCCTCCGAGTCAGCACCACAGATTATGCAGCCCTTCGCCTCATATTCCTCTGAGGCCATGGTAGCGCCACACACGGCGCACGTGTGGACGGCTACCGGCTCTTCCCCGCCCCGAGGGACCACGCCGGCGCCGGGCTTTACAGTCACATAAGAGGCGCATACTTCGCAGATATAGGAGTCCACCTTTTCCGGTACGCTGGAGATGTCCACCCTCCGCCCACACTCGGAGCACGTGGGAAACTCTTCTCTGAGTAGGCATGTATCCTCAGTATTATTCAGGATGCAACTATCACCTGGCCGGGCCTCTGGATGATGGCAATTACCATGAAATCCATCGGCCTGGTCTTTCCAGTGCTTGCAGCCTGACATTCAAACCACCTCGGGGAAGAGCTCGGCCACAAGGGAAGCGGTCTCTCTGCGAAGGCCTTGCAGAAGGTCTATGGCCTGATCCATCTTACCCAGGCGTTCATGGAGAGCGGCGGCCATGGAGTCGCTAGAAAGAGCTGAGGCGGCCATTTATGCCACCCCCTTCTCGCCGGGCAGGGTGTCAAATGGCTTGAATCCACCGCGCTGCACAAGTGGCTCGCCCGCGGTGGTTGCTGCCTTTGCGACAGAGAAGTATTTCCGGCTATGCTTGCATGGCTGCCCCGGTTGGTAGGTTGCCGCCGTACAGGAGCACGTTGTGGGCGTGGTGACATAATAGGCATCTTTCTTGTTATTGAGGACCAGCACCATTTCACCCGTGAGCCTGTAAAAATTAGGCATCTCCTGAGGCTCTACACCGTGGTTATGATAGGCAATCAACTGCTTTACGGCTTCCCGGCCTTGAGTGACCGGGCTTGCTGCTAATGTTCTTCCATTCACGTGTCTCACCGATATGCTACTTGGTCACACCACTATATAAGAGAATCGGTGATACTTAGTAGGAAAAAGTATTTAAAAGCATAAAACGGATAACATAACATGCCGGTGAAGAAATTTAGCATAAGTGTGAGCCCCGAGACCTATAAAGCCGTTGAAGAAGCGGTAGCCGCGGGCGAATTTAGAAGTATCTCCCATCTCTTTGAGGATGGTGCAAAAATCGTATTGCGTAAAAGACTATCAGAGGAAAGCGAAAACCCTTGTGAGGCCTTCGCTTAACTCTGAATCATCCCGGTTGGTGAGACACGCGAATGACTATGATCTGTTTTTGAGCTTAAATCGCTTTGCTTCGGCGTTATTTACAGGTAAGAAAGCGCCGAGGGTGGGATTCGAACCCACGATCTCCGGAGGAGAACAGGTTTAGCAAACCTGCGCCTTACCAGGCTAGGCAACCTCGACATGCCTTGGATGGTTTATATGCTCTATGCATTTGCCTTTTCCGGCTTAGACTGGTTAGGATAGCTGGTATAAATGTCTTTTGGGGCATGGTTTGCTAACCTGTTGACGGGTCCCCTTTTTTTCGCGGAAGAAAACCAGTTTCTTCTGGTTTAGCAAACCTGCGCATTATCAGGCTATGCAACCTCTAACTTACCACAGGGACCTGACCGTTAGGCTATGTGAACTCCTCCCACGCCCTGAAGGACGGGGCTTCCCTGCTGCTTCTTCGTTTTTACGCCGTCATTGCCCTCTGGCATCGGGGCGCGTTTTGCGGGAATTTTCGGTTTCCGTTTCATTGGCCCGAACTTACATCAGATTCGCAATGCAGAGATTCAGATCTCATCGGACAGGTTCGGAGTGTTCCCTCCCTACTCTATGGAATCGTCTAGCGAATCCAAAATCTCCCCGAGGGAGAAGTGATCGATCATCCAAGTAGCACTTGAAGCCTGCATGGAATCATTTCTTAGCAGAAGTGGAGATGCAATGAAATATATAGTTAATCTGTGCAGGGGGCGAAAGTAATCATGGCAAAGGACTCCGCTTTCATCCCGACCCAGAAGGAGATGAACTTCCCGCTCCGCCCTTCGCAATCCCGCAAGTTAAATTCTGCGTTTGCCGCCCGGCAGAATTAACGAATTCTTTTTTCCAGCAGCATCATTCTACGCATAAAAGCAAGTCCTTGCTGGTGATAATCCCTACCAGTGCCCCGTCCTTCATCACCGGCAGCCTTCTGATGTTGTGCTCTCGCATGCATCAATCTAGCTGCCTCACAGGTGGGGGCATCAAGGCCAATGGTGACCAGGGAGCTTGCCGTCATGATCTCGCTGACAGCAATCGCTGCCGGGTCCCGGCCTTCGGAAAATATCTTGAGAAAGATCCGGCTGGTGGTGACAATGCCCAGGCACTCCTTGAGGCGTTTTGCTCTATCGCGATTTCAGAGCGTTGCTCCTTCTACCTCCGTGAGCATCTTCGTGTTATTGAGATAAATAGATTCTTGATACCACAGCGACAAACTTGCATCAAAATACGCGATAAAAAATTAGGAAGTTCTTCTCCTTTTCATTTACGTCGGAGTTGAATGCAATTTCTGTCCATGTCATATCTTATCTCAATTCTGGCACAATGCGTATGATATATATATATTCTAAAACGTGAGGATTCCTATAAACCTGCCCAATTATTAATATGCAAAAGTATATATAGTAT
>JBAXWY010000082.1:0-4791 GCA_037128175.1 Methanothrix sp. | reverse complement strand
GTTTTAAATTTAGTAATCGATATAACTAATTGAGATATAAGGAGATGTGAAATATATTTTTATTTATCAATATACGTATATAAATTTCCCCCAGATGAAATCCATAAAAAGTCTACAAATCCCCTATAACTATCTTATAATGGGAAAATGTCTACTTCTTTGAGATTTCTCAGTTATTCCTGTCATAAAACCCTCCTCGTGTTACAGTTCCAAATTAACATATCAATACTCCGCAGCCCTTATCAACAACAATTCCTCCAGCCATCTTATCCATTTTGTAATTCAATTTAAATATTGTTGGAGTTTCATTCATATCGTCGATATATTGACTCATGCGATCCTTCAATTCTTCTTTGGATGAGACACGAATCCCTCTCAGCATGCTTCGAGTCATTTTGCTGAATAGGCTCTCGATTATATTTAGCCATGAGGCATGTTTTGGTGTAAAGACAAAATGAAAGCGTTGCGGAACTGTTTTGAGGTAGCTCTTAGTTTCCTTAGATGTATGTACGCTAACATTATCAAGAATAATAATTATTTTTATATCTTTTAAATAGGCTGAATCGACACATTTTAAGAATTCAATGAACTCCCTACTTCGATGCCTATCGAATATCCTATAATGAACGGTCCCGGTTAAGAGATCAATTCCTGCAAGCAGAGATATTGTGCCATGCCTTATAGATTCATAATCGCGGGAAAGCGTGGCATATTTGCCTAATGCAGGCATTAGGTCGGGATATTTATTTTCAATAGCTTGAATTCCCGGCTTTTCATCGTATGAAATTATAACCATATCAAGCGGCTTATTTTCTTTGGACATCTGTTGAAGCAATTCCACCTGCTTGTAGGTATGTAGTACAACCACGCTCTTTGGCTCAAATTCTGGATCAATTGGGGCAAGGTAAGACGAAATTTTATGGGGCTTTACGTTGCTCGCGCCAAGTATTTTCGAGACTGTGCCACGAGATAACTTTGATAATTCTGGGAACCCATTATCCAAACAATGATTCCTGATATGTCCTGCTAATAAACTTTGTGTCTATAATTCATATGGATATCCGTGGTCTAGTGGTTTTGAGCAAGCAAGAGATAGAATCCATGTTCTTGCGCCAGAAGATATTGTTCGTGGTCTGCCACTTCTTGGGAGATCTTCCATCGCCGGATAAATTCCATAAGCAAAGGCCTTGTCAATCGTACGCTCAACTTTGGGCCTATTGGTATCTAAGTCTCGCGCAATTTGCGAAATTGATTTGCGTTCAAAGTATCCAAGAAGTATCTTGGCACGCTCGACTGCTCTCTCAGGTAGCGTTCTTGACTTGCTCGCTTTATTAATGGACTCAAGCTATTCTTCAGTTAACTGCAAAGCAGGGCGTTCACTCACAAATGGCATGATATTAGATTGAGTACCAGGTATTAATATATTGCTATGTTATTTTGGAAGCTGAACACTAGTCCCAAGCATTTCAAGCACCGAATCCTCGCAAGGTAATACGCTTACCCGCAGTCTCGGCGAACGACATCTAAAACAAAATCAATATAATAAGGATACAATCCCAGATCCTTATGGGCTGGTTACAGGACGAAGAACGAACTGCATTGCGGTTTGATCAGAGTTAAATGGCAGGCACGCCAACGGTTGCCAACGAGCCTGCATGCCAGTTAATCCCGAAGCGTTCTCCTCCCCATATACCTGTAAGCGATAGTTACCCGCGGTGGGTCTGCTCCCTTCCGGGCCTGAACCGGTTCCCGCTATTATGGTACACAGACCTTCCTTCAGGAAAATCCATGGACCGGTGCCATCCCTGCAGGACGGAGAATCATAGTTCGCAACTGGACTGAGCACACAGCACCCAGAGTCTTCCGTCAGCTTCGCCCCCCGCTTGTCGACGATTTCGGGTTATAGGTGACGCCGAACCACCCGGACTGCCCGCCACTTTTAACATTGAGGTGAACAGCTAATAAAGCTAACGCCAAAAAGAGGTAATAAATTATGCCAGAAGACTTAGCCAGTAACATGGGATTCATCATGGGAACCAGGCATCGAGAGAGAGTTGTTCAGATCCTGGGCGCCAAGGGCAAGCTGTCCGCGGAAAAGGTCGCCAAATTCGAACACATCCCTGCAATATCCGTCAAGAAGATCCTGTCAGATATGGCGGAAAGAAGCCTCGTCTTCGAGAATGAAGGCATCTGGTGCCTGACCGAAGCCGGCCATGAGATAGAGAAAGAGATGAAGAAGAGGGCTTGATCTGCCAATGGATCTGATGCAGGCCATCCGGGCCCGCCGGAGCATAAGAAACTTCCTGGATAAATCAGTGGAAGAAGAGTTGCTTTTAGCTGTTCTGGAAGCTGGCAGGCTTGCGCCTTCCGCCCGGAATATGCAGGACTGGCGCTTCATAGTAGTAAGAGATGCCGCTACGCGTAGCCTGCTGGCCAAGGCCGCCAGAGACCAGCAATTTGTGGGCCAGGCACCTGTGGTCATCGCCGCCTGCGGAACATCCGATCTGGTCATGACCTGCGGCCAAGCGGCCTACGCCATAGACGTGGCCATTGCCCTGGATCACATGACATTGGCCGCCGCCGCGTTTGGTCTGGGCACCTGCTGGATCGGCGCCTTCTACGAGGATTTGGTGAAGGAGATCCTGGGCGTGCCCCCGGAAATAAGAGTCGTGGCCCTGCTGCCCCTGGGCTACCCGGCCGAGGAGCCAGGCCCACGAGGCCGCAAAAGCCTGGATGAGATTATCGCCAGGGAGCACTGGTAACCGGTAGGGCTCGGCTTTCGCCCTCTCGCGGGGGTAGTACCGTCAGCCATTTGGTTATAACCAGTGGCTAACGACTAATTCCACCACAGAGACACCACAGTTCACAGAGAACGCACAGAGCGACTAACTAACAACTGGAAAACCATAGTAATTTGTTTCTTCTGTACTTCGCGGCTTCGCGTGAGATTCAACCGGGTCCGGTTTCACGCGAAGGCGCGAAGCCACGAAGAACGATTCGCCGTTCACAAAGGCGCATTATCCTCTAACAATCAGCTCTTGCCCAGTAGATGCTCCAGCTTCTCGATACAGCTCCAGGTCAAGATCAACTGTGAGAGGCCGATGGCATTGACGTACTGCTCGCGCCGGTCGCTGATGACGGCATAGGTGCCCAGCGAGTCGCCAAGCTTCTTCTCCAGATCGGCAATCATGGACTGATGAATCTCGCCATCCACCGTCATGATGCCCACCTTTTTCCCGTAGTAATCGTCTCGCTGAAACTCGATGGAAAAATCGTGCTCCGAGCTTCTCAGAATTTTGCTTAAATCAATGGTCAGTCCGACCTGGGAGACGGGCTGATCCAGCATCTTCTGAACGAGCCGCACCGAGTACCAGTCGTGGTTGGGCTCCGTTTCAAGAAGATTGGGATGAAAGTGGGAATCCCGAATCTTGACCACGATCTCGGCATAAATCTTCTGGATGTCCACATAGAGCTTGTAGTCCGGCTCGCGTTGCAGGATCTCGGCCATAACCTGGGCAGGTTGATAGCCTCGCTCGCCCACATCGCGGCGCACCTTCCAAAGCCTCTTCACCGAGCGCGAGGGATCGACAAAGATCTTGAAATCGATGAGACTGCGCAGTCTCGGCGTGAAAAAGGGATGCAGACCCTCCACGATTATCACGGGAGCGGGACCGAAGGGCACCGTGCCGCTGATCGCACCAATGCCGTGATCGTAAACCGGCTTGGCGATGGCCTCCCCGCGCCGCAAAGCCTCCAGATGATCTGCCAGCAGTTCCAGGTGGTTGGCCTCAGGGTGCAGAGGCGTAATATTGCGCTCTTTTCTCGCCTTCCGGTCCAGGCTGTGATAGTCGTCCATGGAGAAGGAGCAGACCATCTCCTCGCCCAGTATCCTCTTTATGCCGCGCGAGATGGTGGTCTTCCCTGAGCCGCTGTCTCCGGCAATTCCAAAGACGAAAACTCTGCCCGACTCTTTGATCCTATCCATTATCGATTTCATTTAATTTCTCAATCAATGTGCCGAAGGCCGGAAGAGGGGGCAGGCATCTCACCGCGAATGGCGATTCCCATGTGAATCTGCTTTCCGGTATCCGTCTCGTCCAGGCCGCGCACATTGTGCCAGCGCGCCAGAAACTCCTCGCGAGACATAAAGCCCCGATCTCCCAGGATGTAGGGATCTTCTAAGGTCACATTGTTTTCATCGACACCAATTACTACCAGCCAATGCCCATTGTACCAGGTATCCGCCCAGGATTCATTGTACTGCGAGACGCTCCTCCAGGCCTGGCAGTCCACAATGACCGGAATTCCCTCTGCTACGTTGTTTTCCAGATCAGCCATGGTCATGTTTTCTTTATATTCAGCCTGTAGACCAAGTGCCCCGGCCACCCTGATGATATCGTCGGGATAGGTTCCGGACTCTTCATTGGTGTTGAGCATCTCTCCCACGTCCTCTTCACCAATGTCTCTTCCCCAGTAGCCCAAAACCGCCTGCATGGCGGCAGCGCCGCAGGAATATTCCGTGCTCTGCCGGGTATCGGGCATGCTGAATAGGGCCAGGTTCATTGTGCCCATGGAAGCGCTGGCATTAATGCTGGCATTCGTAGAATTATTTACTGGATTTGCCTGTGCAGCCGCTCCACACCAGGATGCGGCTACGAATAAGAAGCAGGTTATTAGCAACAATAAGGCTTTTCTCATGCTGCTTACTTAGGTTTTACCTATATGATTTTTGTGATAGTGACTTCTCCCCGCCCTGAAGGACGGGGCTTCTAGCCGTTGATTGGCAGAGAT
>JBAXWY010000081.1:0-4941 GCA_037128175.1 Methanothrix sp. | reverse complement strand
AGCCGCTCTTTAAGAACGGAGCGTCAAGTGCCCATCCCATCAAGATGAGGCAGCCTATGAGAACCACTGCTGCGGCCAGAATGTCGGAGATACGTTCTATTCGGCTTGCATTGACGTTATTCACCACTTGATTCATTTAAATGGCTCCCGTGAGATTCGTGCAGAACATTCAGATTCTTTTTCCGGGGTAAGGCAGTACGATGCTGTGATTCTAAAATAATCATGGATGATATATCAATTAGTCGGACGCAATAGATTAAATGCAAAAAAATATTTGTATCGTTGAACGGGCCACTATGGCAGGAGATTACCCAAAAAAGAATGGCGCGGGGCCTCAGGTAATCCTGGCCACCGCCGCCACCTCATCCCCAGGCTTGACATTCATGATGCGCACGCCCTGCGTGGAGCGGCCCTGCACCCGGATCTCGCTGGTCAGAATTCGGATCACCACTCCGTCTTTGGTGGTAACCAGCAGCTCGTCGTCCTCAGAAACCGTGGTGGTGCAGCAGACGAAGCCCTTTCTGGCATCGATGTTCTTGACGCCCTTGCCGCCGCGCCTCTGCTGGGGATACTCCTCCAGCTCCGTCCTTTTGCCGTAGCCCTGATTGGTGATGGTGAGCAATGTGAAATTTGCGCTCGGCCGGATCACATCCATGCTGATAAGCTCGTCACCCATATTCAGGCTGATGGCCTTCACACCCATGGTGCCCCGGTTGGAGGCGCGCACGTCCTCCTCCTTGAAGCGGATGGCTTTGCCAAACCTGGTGGCCACCAATAGCTCCTTATTTCCGTCCGTGAGCTTGGCGGAAACCAGGCTGTCGCCCTTCAGATTTACGGCCTTGATGCCGCCTTTTCTGGGGTTGGAAAAAGCCAGCAAGGGCATCTTGACAATGCTACCGCTCCGGGTTACCAGGATTATGAAGCCGGAGTCAAAGCTCTTCACGGGTATGGCGCCCGTGATCTTCTCATCCGGCTCCAGTTGCAGAAGATTGACAATGGACTTTCCCCGCGTGGCCCGACCGAGAGATGGAACCTCGTAGACCTTAAGCCAGTGGGCCTTGCCCTTGTCCGTGAAGAAGAGCAGATAATCCTTGGTGGAGGCGGTAAATACGTCGGTTACAAACTCCTCGCTCTTGGTCTCAGCGCCAATTACTCCCCGTCCGCCGCGCCGCTGCATGCGGTAAGCCGTAAGGGGCTGGCGTTTGATGTACCCGGAAGAGGTGATGGTCACTGCCACCTCCTCCTCCTGGATAAGATCCTCTCGGGAAACCTCGCCTTCCGCCTCGATGATTTGGGTGCGCCGCTCATCCCCGTAGGTATTGATAAGATATGTCAACTCTTCTTTGATGATGCTCAAAATCTCCAGGTTGCTGGAGAGGATCTTCCTCAATTCGGCGATGAGCTTTTCCAGCTCTGCCGCCTCGGATACAATCTTCTCCTGCTCGAGACCGGTGAGCCTCTGCAGCCTCATGTCCAAAATAGCCTTGGCCTGCTCCTCGCTGAGCAGGAAGGCCTGTATCAGGGAATCTCTGGCCTCGACTGGAGACGACGATGCCTTGATTATTCTTATTACCTCATCGATGTTGTGCAGAGCAATGAGCAGACCTGCCAGGATATGAGCTCTCTTCTCGGCGGCATCAAGCTCGAACCTGGTGCGCCTCTCCACCACTATTGAGCGGTAATGGATGTAATGCTCCAAGGTATCCTTCAAAGAGACAATCTTTGGCAGGCCGTCCACCAAAACCATGTTGTTGATGCCGTAGCTGGTCTGAAGAGCCGTGTGCTTATACAGTTGATTTAAGACCACATGAACATTAAATCCGCTCTTGACCTCCACCACCATGCGAATGCCATCTTTATCCGACTCATCCCGCAGATCGGATATGCCTTCCAGACGGCCGCCTTTGACCATCTCTGCCATATCCTCGATCAGCTTGGCCTTATTGACCTGGTAGGGTAACTCAGTAAAGATTATCTTAGTGCTTCTCGTCCCTTCCTCAATCTCCGACTTGGCCTGCATCATAATGCTGCCCTTGCCGGTTTGATAGGCTGCCTCAATTCCGACCCGGCCTACGATGTAGGCACCGGTGGGAAAATCGGGCCCGGGCAAAATATGCATCAGCTCGGAAATAGTGGCCTGGGGCTCGTCGATGAGATGGATGATGGCACCGCATAGCTCCGTCAGGTTATGAGGCGGAATATTGGTGGCCATGCCCACCGCAATGCCGGTGGAGCCGTTGAGGAGAAGGTCGGGCAGCTTTGCCGGCAGCACAGTGGGCTCTTTCAGCGACCCGTCATAGTTGGGGACAAAGTCCACGGTGTTCTTCTCAATGTCGGCCAGCATCTCTTCAGCGATCTTGGAGAGTCGTACCTCGGTGTAACGCATGGCGGCAGCCGGGTCGCCATCAACGGAGCCGAAGTTGCCCTGGCCGTCGATGAGGGGATATCGCATGGAAAAGGTCTGGGCCATGCGTACTATTGTCTCATAGATAGCCGCATCCCCGTGGGGATGGAACTTACCCATGACATCTCCTACCACACGCGCTGATTTCTTGTAGGGTTGGTCGTGGGTCATGCCCTGCTCATTCATGGCATAGAGTATGCGCCGATGAACGGGCTTGAGGCCGTCGCGCACGTCGGGCAAGGCTCGACCTACGATCACACTCATAGCATAATCAATGTAGGAGGATTTCATCTCCTCAGTGATGTTAACCAGTACTTCTGTCAAAGCCACCTCAAATATCAAACATCAAGATTCTTCACATACTTGGCGTGCGTCTCTATGAACTCGCGTCTGGGCTCTACCTGGTCGCCCATGAGGATGGTGAAGATGCGATCCGCCTCCACGACATCCTCTAGAGTCACTTTCAGCATGGTCCTCTTCTCGGGGTCCATGGTCGTATCCCACAGTTGCTCGGGATTCATCTCTCCCAGGCCCTTGTACCTCTGAATGGCAGGCTTGGCCAGCCCCTTCACCAACTTGTTGAGCTGATCATCCGAGTAGGCGTAGCTGACGGCCTTTCCCTTCTTGACCTGATAGAGGGGGGGCTGGGCGATAAAGACGTAGCCTGCATCGATAAGCGGCTTCATGTACCGGTAGATGAAGGTCAGGAGGAGGGTGCGAATATGCGAACCGTCCACATCGGCATCGGTCATTATTACTACCTTGTGATATCTGGCTTTTCCGATATCGAAGTCATCGCCGATGCCTGTGCCGAAAGCCACAATCATATTGCGAATCTCGCTGTTCTTGAGAATCTTGTCGAGCCGGGCCCTCTCCACATTGAGGATCTTGCCGCGCAGGGGAAGAATGGCCTGAAAATGCCGGTTTCTGCCCTGTTTTGCCGAGCCGCCTGCCGATTCTCCCTCAACTATATAAATCTCGCATTTGGAGGGATCGTTGTTGGAGCAGTCGGCCAGTTTGCCTGGCAGCCCACCTGAACCCAGAGCATTCTTGCGGCGGGTTAATTCCTTGGCCTTTCTGGCCGCCTCGCGGGCACGTAGCGCCTCGCCCGCCTTCTCCACAATGGTGGTGGCAACTATTGGGTTTTCCTCAAAGAACTCGGCCAGGCCCTCCGAGACCATGGACTCGATTATCCCCCGGATGGCGCTGTTTCCTAATCGCGTTTTGGTCTGGCCCTCGAACTGTGGATCGGGAAGCTTCACGCTGACGACCGCCACCAGTCCCTCGCGCAAATCTTCACCACCCAGCTTTACCTCGCCTTTGAAGATTTTATTGTTCCTTGCGTACTCATTGACCGTCTTGGTCAGGGCAGCGCGAAAGCCCATAAGGTGAGTTCCACCCTCGCGAGTGTTGATGTTGTTGGCGTAAGAGAAAATGTTCTCGCTGTAGGTGTTGTTGTACTGCAGGGCAACCTCAACCTGCGTTCCGTTCTTGCTGCGCGAGAAGTAGATGGGCGGCTTATGCAGAGCCTCTTTGTTGGTATTGAGGTAATCCACGAAGGATAATATGCCACCCTCGTAGCAGAAGTCGTTCTCTTTGTCCGTCCTCTCATCCTTTATGGTTATCCGCAGGCCACGGTTGAGGAAAGCCAGCTCTCGCAGCCGGGAAGAGAGTGTATCAAAGTTGTATTCTGTCTCCTCAAAGATGTTGCCGTCCGGCTTGAAGGTGACTGTAGTGCCGGTGTGCTCGGAATGCCCTCTGACTTCGACCTCGGATGCCACGTTGCCGTGCTCATATCGTTGCCAGTAGACCCGTCCGTTCCTCTGAACTGCTACCTCCATCCACTCGGAGAGCGCGTTGACCACGGAGACGCCCACGCCGTGCAGTCCGCCGGAGACCATGTAGGACTCATGGTCGAACTTGCCTCCGGCGTGCAGCACGGTCATGACGATCTCGAGAGCAGGGCGGTTGAACTGGGGATGATTGTCCACGGGAATTCCGCGACCATCATCCATAACGGAGACGCTGCCGTCAGGACGAAGGATCACGTTTATCTCTTTAGCGTAGCCTCCTAAGGCCTCATCCACGCTGTTGTCCACCACCTCGTAAACCAGATGGTGCAGCCCCAGAGTGTCTGTGCTGCCGATGTACATCGAAGGCCTGCGCCTGACTGCCTCAAGGCCTTCAAGAACCTGAATTTGGCTTGCGTCGTAGCCCGTTGCTTTGCTCAAAACTGATTAAGCCTCCTGAATAATTAGGACTGTAATGAAACAGCTTGAGACGATATAAGCTTTTCCCTAAAATATATCTAGATTTTTATCTAAGATTTTGATGCAATGCTTCATACTGGATGATGAGGATAGTACTGAGGAATAGTACCTGTCGCCATGAGGGACAAATGAAGAAGCCCATAGTAGAAAACCTTCAAAAAATATTATTGCGCCAAATAATTTAAGCCAAGGTCCGGATTCGAACCGGAGTGGTAATGCTCTGCAGGCATTTGCGTGGCCGCTCCGCCACCTTGGCAATTGGTAAGG
>JBAXWY010000080.1:0-5192 GCA_037128175.1 Methanothrix sp. | reverse complement strand
ACTACTCCATCTCCGCCGCCACCTTCTGCGCAGACATACTGACCATTGAAGGCTTGGAGAGCTACTTTGTTGTTTCCGAGATCTACAATCCCAAATGTCTCCCAGGCACCAATAGCATTGCGATTGGCCACTACTCCATCTCCGCCGCCACCTTCTGCGCAGACATACTGACCATTGAAGGCTTTAAGAGCTACTTTGTTGTTTCCGAGATCTACTATCCCAAATGTCTCCCAGGCACCCATCGCGTCCCTGTTGGCTACGACTGCAGCCCCACCGCCGCCATTCGCACAGAGATACTTGTCGTTGGAGGCCCGAAGAGCAAATAATGCAACACTATTTTCGATTGGAGGGAGATTTACACCATTACTGAGATCAGATGCGTTAATGGTAAAGTTCGGATTGTTACCGTTAGTTACTGGGCAATCAGGACATGTCTTCCCTTCTGCTAGAAATACGGGTGAGAAAATTATTAATGAAATGATTAGTAGAATATAAATGTGCGAATTTTTTGAGTCTCCCCAATTTAATCTACTATGCTCAGACATCTCATCCACCAACAGCCATTATGTAATGCATATCTTCCCATATTTATTGATTGTGCTATTCCATTTGAATATTCCTATTTACCCGCCTATTTCCTAATGCGAGAGTAGCTTGACTTATCCCGATTACATCTAAATGATTCCGTTCTGGCAAATTGGTAGCTTTCTTGAGCAGGTCCCCGTTTTGATATTTCTCCATTCGGTATGCCACTTATTCCATAGTATAACGCCAAGTAATTGCTGAGTGCTTTGTTTCCAGGTTTGCCATAGCAGGTCATCTGTTTTTTGATGCAGATCAGATCTGTAAAGTGCCAGCCATTCCTGTACTGCCCGTGCAAGATCAGCAGGCTCTTTGCCTTTGAAGTAAAAAGCATGCTCTCCGGCTACCTCATGGAAGACAGAAATATCACGGGAAATAATGGGCAATTTATGCTGTGCGGCTTCGATGAGCGGCAGACCGAAACCTTCGCCATCGGAAGCTGCGATGAGGCAGGTAGAGGCCGCATATATCTTTTCCAGGTATTCATCGCTGATACCCTCCAGCCAAAACAGCCGCACACCCTTTTTCGGGTGGTGGATAAGCATTTCAACAATTGTCGGAATTGTGCGGCGCATTTCATCAATAACACCTTTCCATCCCACCTTTCCGACAATAACCAAATTAACATCTACACCAAGATCCCACAGTTGATTAAAAGCTGCAATAGTCTGCAAATATCCCTTTCGTGGCTCAATAGTGCCTACCATCAGGAAGCTGGGACGGACGGCAAGCTGAGCGAGTACCTGCTGGGCATCGTTCAGTAAGCCAGAGGTTGGCATGGAGTTATTGACATCCGCGCCCAGATGGAACCAGCCGATCTTTAAGGGGCGCATCCGATTCGGTCCGTTGGTCTCTAGCCATTCTGTAAGCTCATCGGCAATAGTCTTGGAGTCGCAGATTACACCATCTGCAATACAGCAGACGGCTTTCAGCCATCTCTCATGAACGTCGCTTGCATCGGGAGGAAATGCCTCGGGCATCTGAATCGGGAGAAGATCATAAACCATAAAATATAGAGCAACTTCGATATCCCTAAGCCGTTGATATGCCCCAGCCTGTTCGGCTTTCTCCACCCTATCACCTGTAAGGTCTGTAACCAGCATCACATCCCCCGGCTGAAACTCAACTAACTCATCCGCAAGCCAATCGTCAGGGCAGTTTAATGACGAGAGTGTCCAGTGACGTGCATAACGGTAATGCCAATAGCCACCTTCATTAGTGTTAAAAACGGGCTCAATTCGGAAGCCTTCTGGCGGCGATTGGATTAATTCCCACATCAAGGCGCGTGTAACACGCTGTATTCCGGTCCTCAAATCGTTGCAGCATGTCTCAGAAACATCGAGAAATATTGTGCGAGCCATACGCTTCATCGGCAGATTTTGCGCGATCGCGGTGGCTAAGGCCACTATTGCCCTTTCATCGTCTTGTGAGTTCTCAAGGCCAGCAAGTGTCTCGATAAGTGCATGCCGTCCAGTTTCCGCGTATGCATAGAAGTTTTCGATGGCCAGAACATACTGTTCAGCACACGCTTGAGGTGCGTGGCGGGTTAGTATCACCTCGCGTGCTCGCGCTCCCAATGTTAAGCGCCTCTCATCATCGTGCCACAGGGTGTTGAGCGCCTCTATCAACTCAGAGTCCTCGAACTCATCCGGCAAAATCCATAATGCATCCTTTGGCAGCTCGGCTATCGAGCCGTTTGCGTTTACAATGGTAGGCAAACCGTAATTCATGCAATCCAGGATTGCAGCCGAGGTTTCTCCACGAGAGTGCGCGCGTAGCTGCACCGCCATATCTGCGGCTGCAAGGTAATGCCGGAAGGTATCGATGTCTACCCAGTCCGTGGAACAGATGCGATCACTTAGGCCGCTTTGGCGTATTGTATCTAGCAATCTTTGGCCATATTCACCACAATGGTTTTCACCTACAAAGATCAATCGACAAGATGGATCATTTATTAAGTCAGATCTCAGCCAAGCACTAAGCAGACGGTGATTTTGCTTGAGTGGATCTAGCATGCCAAAACTACAAACGATAAAATCATTGGGCTCCAGCCCGAGCTTATCTCGTGATGCAATCCGGTCTGCTCCACAGGTCGGAACGCGCAAAAGGGGAATAATCGCCCAGTCGTCCGCTAGTCCGTTTCCATAAATCTCACTCGCCAACCCAGCCGAGTAAGCTGAATGAACGATCACCCCTATTGCCTGCTGGAGGACGCTAAAGTTGCATGGGTATTTGAAGACGACTTCATTCATATCTTGCTTATGAAAACGTTCCCAAACAGCTGCGTAGCCGTGCGACTTATAAAGCTCGAGTGCCCACGCGCCGGGAACATAGCCCTTTGCATCCAAATGTTCTATTATGGAACTCAAGAAAAAATCATGCAGTACCACCACACCAGGGAAGCGATCAAGGAGATCGAACATGTGCCTATGAAAAATTGAGTTGCCGATGTGGTAGAGCAAACGGTCGTAGCGGTTGGCATGTTGCATGAACCATTCAACTGAGCGAATGGGCAGACATGCCTTGATCCATTGATCGGACGTTTCGGGCTGGGCAACGATAACGTCGATATCGTAGTAGCGGGCTAACTCGGGTAGTAACTCTGAGCTATAGTCGGAAATTCCACTTCGCTCGGGTGGTAGAGGCGAGAAATAAGCAAGTTTTGGGCGAAGAACAGGTAGTTGGATCTCCTCGTGGGTCTTTTTTCGCTCGGCGTGGATATGCTCAAAAGCTGCGATAGCCAGTTTGGCGGTTCCATCCCAACAAAATTTCTTTGCCTGCTCAACACCATAGCAGATTAGTTCATCACGAAGGGCGTCATCCGTAAGCACTTCAATGATTTTAGCTGCGATAGCTTCTTCAGAAAATGGGTCAAACATGGCGTCTTTTCGCTCAACTATCTCCGGGACGCTGGAGGTATCTGCAGCAACTACTGGCGCGCCGCAGGACATAGCCTCAAGTATCGGTAGGCCAAAACCCTCTTGCCATGAAGGAAATACAAAGAGCTTACACAAGTTGTAAAGCTGTACCAACTCATCATTAGTGACATAACCGGTAAATATCATTTCATCTTTACTCAGACCCGCGGACTTGGCTGTGGCTTGCAGGGCGAAGGTCTCACTCTCCGGCATCTTACCCGCAAGCACCAATTGATGCGTTTTACGCAAGGCGGGGGAAAGAAGTGCGTAAGCGCGAATAAGACGATGCAGATTTTTCCTGCTATCGGCTCCACCTGCATACAGCATAAAAGGTCGAGTTATCCCATATCGTCGTCGCAACTCTGCCTCAGCCTGAGGCGAAATCTCAATGCACTCAAAGCAAGGATCACAAGCGGTAGAGATGTTAAACATCTTGTCGGCCCTTAACCCAAGAACTTTGCATCCTTCCTTAGCCGAATAATTTGAAATCGCAAGCCAGGCGCAGGCCCGCTTCAGATGCTCTATCTTGCGCAGGTAAAATTGTTCGTATGAAGGATTTGGTCGTAGGTATTGATCTGGATTTTGAAAGGGAATCAAGTCATATAGCGTGATAACGGTTGGTGTCCTTTGGTTGAAAATGTCAATGCTGGTAACAGCATCGTCCTCGTAGCCTTCAAATAGGCTAGTGAGATGCAATACATCTGGCTGAAGGCTGGCTAGGAAAGCTTCACGGATGCGCTCAGCAGCTTCGCGATACCAGATATTGCCAGTCTCACACTCTCGCACAGGGCCCGGTGCATACCACACGCAAATGTTTTTTTGTGGCAGCAGGCCATCGAAGGCAGAACGAATTGGCTCAATGGTGTCCGGGAAGAGGCCATTTAAGGCGATGAGCACTTCGTGCTCCCCTCGATTGCGGACGATGGCTTGAGCCAACGAAAGAGAGTAACGCCCAATGCCTCGAAACCGGCTTTCAGTCTGCGCTCCTTGCAGATCTATGACGATACGCATCAATAGCCCCTCTTTCTACATCGTTCTTTGGCTGCCATCAAGTCGGCATAGACGCGACGGACACTGGGCGTAAGGTTCAAATGCTCTATTGATCTTTCAAATTTTTCCTCAGAACAGATCAGCACAGTTTTTCCGCCAGGAATTATACCCCTTGCAGCAGCAAACCTACGCAACCGTGCCTCAAGAGCTGGACTTCTGCGCAACAAAGCCAAAGCTTGCACTTTGATCTTAGGGTGAGCCAGGGAAAAATTGATCAACCCGGCAAGAATGGAACTGAGCAGACCTCGAATACTGCCCTTTACGGTCTTAGGGATACTTGCGAACATGATCCATACTCTAAGCAATAAATCGAAAGCATCACGTAGTGGGCGAGAGATGCGCCAGCAATAGCTGGATTTTACGGATTGAAGTTCATGATTCATATTATCAGCCACAGTCCACCAGTAATGGGAATGGCCGTTGAGCTCATCGATCTTGACCTTGGCTGCGTTCCATTCGTTTTCAAGCCACTTGACGCGCTCGCGCTCCTGGGTCAGTACCTGAGTAGTGCTGTCGAGCGCCTGTGATCTTTTCGTTAGCTGGACCTCAAGCTGCATAGTTCGATCACGGACTACAGCAAGCTCGCTGATCTGCTCCTCTGCTCTACTCTTCGCAGCATTCCATTCGTTTTCAAGCCACTTG
>JBAXWY010000079.1:0-5226 GCA_037128175.1 Methanothrix sp. | reverse complement strand
GACCAGCCTACATCGATCCTGTGTTTTATCTCCGCGTCCGTGTCGGCAATCCTCTGCCTAAATTCGGGTGAGGACTGTTCCAGTGACTTGATTATGCCCCCCAGACCGGGAATGAACTGGCTCACCACGCTTTGCACTATGCCTTCCACCTGGATACCCTCACTTTGCTTATGGGACCCCTTTTCCAGTTCTTCGATCCTCTTTTCCAGGCGCGCTATCTTCTGTGCATCCTGTTTGTCAATACTAGCATCATTATCCTTTGAGTCCTCAACCATTTTTTATTATCCCTCCAAAGATCAATCGTAATTTCCGAGGCTCTCTCGGATGATGGGCAGGTGAGCTGGACTTGACCAACCGCAGATGTGACAGCCCTCTCGAATCAGCAGATCTTCATCTCTTCTGTTTCCGCATTCTGGGCAGCTGGCCTTGGGTTTGAGGGCATCTTTCCAACCAGGTGCATTCAGATTGGTGCCCGCGGGCATCTCCAGGCCGTACTTGGCCGCGGTCTCAAAAGAGGCTAAAACAGCCCGAATCTTGATGCCCAAAAGCTCCGTGCCTGCCAAAGATACGGCTATATCTGCATTGATCACCAGGCCCTTGTCAAGGATTCTTTCTACAATATCGGCAAGATTCTGGCTTTTTGTCGGCGCCAAAGAATTCATCTTTACCCCCAAGCTATTTTCGGTTGGCCATCTCGTCCCGAATTCGCCTCTTATGAGCCAGCATCTTGGCTTTATGAATGAGTCTTTGCAAACGCTGCATATCTCTAACCTTTACCTTTTGAGTATGCCATCTATCTTTGATCATTCGATTGCTTCGTTTGGAGCTCTCATACCATGTTCTCTTCGTCTGCATAAGTGCAGGCAAAACCTCGTCTCTTATCCTCCTCTTATGAGCAGTTACCAGGGCGTGCTGACGTCTCCTGTTATCCAGGATCTTTTGGCTTAGAAGGGCCATTGTCTCGCATCTCCATAAGATTATTTATTTTCATCCTCAAATCCCATCTGCACTCTGCCCCGGTAAATTGCCCGAAAGAAGCCTGGATATCCCATTGATCCCGAAAACAGCCGCTTATGTTCATCGTTTTCTTCCATCTCTAATAGGATCTGCAAAAACGTCCTTGCATCTTTCGCTGGGCAATTTTCCAGATTTCCAACTTCATCGGCCATATCTTATCCCAGGATGTCCATCTTTGTACCGAGGTCCATCTCTAAAACCTTCTTAGCTACATCCAGCTTATGCAAGAGCTCCGAGTTCTTCAGTTCGTATTCCTGGCGATCAAGCTCCCCGAATTCATAGAGCAGACGGGTCTCTTTTATCTGGTCCTTGATCTTTTCCGGATTGTAGTATCCTTTTAAGGCAAACTTCTGGATCTGCTCCAGCGTCCAAATCATATCCAGCCCGGGAAGGGATATGCCAATAGATCGCAGCAGAATATCATCTATGATGAACATTCTATCGAAACCCCCTTCGTTTGCCTCCCAAAATATGAATATCTACGAAGTTGTAGGCCGGCCAGGGACCGGAGTACTGCACCTTCAGTTCAGTATATTTCTCTTTGAGCCTGCCTACTTGCAGAGAGAACTCATCCATGCCGGACTTTTCTACCAAAAAAGTGCTGTTTAAAATCAAGCGGTCGGAAAAGAGCTTTAGCTTTTTGTTATCAGAGGATACTGCTAAGAGGCTGTTTAGGAAATCAGCGCTGCATTTCTCTTTTTGGGCGCTGCCCATAGGTTCGAGATCTTTGGGAAGAAAGACCTTGATGCCAAGTTCCACCTTGCCGTCTACAACCGGCAGCGCCTTTTGCATGGCCTGATAGCCCGCGCTCATAGCAATTTGCAGCAGCTTTCTGCTCTTGAATGCCATGCCGTAGGCCACGGGAATTACGCTGTGCTCTTGCATTACCTGTTCCACTACATTCCTGTGGACCTCTACTTCCGGCTCATCCACGGCGTAATCCCTGTAGGTCACATCGCTGACGACGGGACTCAGATCCCTGTAGTCCAGAGTATAGACCTCACTAGCATCAAAGCCGAGATTTCCAAAGCTCTTCCTCTCCTTAGTGGGGAAAGGAATGACGCAATAAACATACTTTCCCAGGGTTTCGGGAACCGTATTCTCGGCTTTAAGAATCCTCCTTACCAAGAAGCTACACCTCTTCCTCGACCATCTCCATGTCCGCTCTTCTGCGCAGCATTATCCTCTTGTAGCCGAGCAGCTCCCCATCAGGATCGAACTTCATCTCGTACCTTCCTAGAATATCCTGTGTGTCGGGCACAGATTTTCTTTCCAGCACCTCTACCTCGGCCACCCAGCCTTCTGCATCCTTGTTCAGGCTGATGATGCTGTCAAGTTTCTTCTTCAACATGGTTTCTGCTGCTTGGTTTGCAATCCCAAGAATTTCCTGAATCTTTGGCTTACCGGTCATGTATGGTCACCTAAGGAGTGTAGATAGAGAACTCTTTGTGGATGGGGATTACTTCCACGATCCCTCCTTTGAATTCATGAATTCTCTCTTTCAATTTATATTTATCTACTTCGTCAGCCAATTTATAGTAGCGAAGAAATGAGGCAAGCTTATGCCTCCTGGCTTTGACGGCATCTCTGCCTAAGGCTTCTTCCTCAAAAGTTCCATCCGGTTTGAGGCAGAAATAAAATGTGGCTCCGACCTGCCTTCCGTCCTGCATCCTGGCTTTAATGACCAGAGCATCGGTCTCATTGAATGCAAGTCCAGGAGGCTTTTTGGGGAAGAGCTGGCTTATTTTATAAACTTCAGCCTCTTCGACTACCGCAGTTATTGGTTGCATATCGATCCTTAGGCCAGACTCAAGTCGCCGACTCCATAACCAGTCTCTTCTTCTCTTCCATGTCCTGGGGAGAGCAGGTCTTGTTGGCTATGACATCGATGCACAGTTGCTTGAAATCTATGGCTAAATCATCGCGTCCCTTTAAGGTCTGCAGTCCTTTGGCGATCATGATGCAGGCTCTGGTGCCGGGCTTCTGGGCATCGGGAAGCTTCTCTCTTATCGATCTTATTATCTGCACAATTCTTTCGGCCTTGTCCTGAGAAATTTCCGTATGCTCCATCACGATTCGAACCTCGGTCTCGTAGCCGTAGTAGTCGGCATATATGCCTACCATACGATCAAGCAGTGCATCTTGCGGCCTGTGAATTCCTGCATATTCAATGGAGTTGCTGGTGAGGATGGCCTTGAAATCAGGATGAACTTTTATGTACCGATCTTCTCCGAATTTAGTTGGTAGTTCCAGGATGCCTTCCTCAAAAACGGACAGTAGAACATTATTTGATGCCGGCTTGGTTCGGGAGAACTCGTTGTAGATGAGGGTGTAGCCAAATTTGCAGGCCAGGGAGAGAGGATTGTCCACCCACTCGATCTTCATGGTATCCTTGGTCTTGAAGACATTGTGGACGTAGTTGTCCCGCACGCTTTCGCTCTGCATCTGAGAATAGCCGCCAATCAAATCAGATGTGGTTATGGCTTCATCTCCGTTTATCCAGACCACAGGTCGACCTAGGCCCTTGGCCACATGCACGGCCAGACTGGTTTTGCCGCAGCCCGTAGGCCCAATCAGATGCACAGGATAGCCTGCTTGAAGCCAGAGAGACAACCGGCTTTCCATCTCTATTACCTCCGGTGTGCTGATAAAGTGATTTGCCTCCGGCGTCAGGAAAGCCTCCTCGATTGCCTTATGCCTGGCTTCTTCTGATATCAGCTCGTAGCTGCAGTCCATATTAGCCGGAGACCTGATTCTCACCTGAATGTTGGGATTATTCAATCCTGCCTCGGAATTGTGAGACATCTCGCTAGCCTTTTTCTCAGAAGCGGTCATGTGAACTGCTTCTCCTCTCACCCTCCTGGGATGTGACTCAATATACGGCATCGCTTAGCACCTTCATGGAGTATGAATAATAATAAAAAGTTCTACTAAGGGTTTACCCGTAGTAGAAATCGCGGACATAGTTCTTGAGATCCTGCTCTTGATATTTGTGGATCTCGTTTTGGAAAGACGCGGCTCTTCCCTGAAGCTCTCTTGCGCCGGAATATAGCCGGGAGACAGCTTCGCGGTTCTCTTTAATCTGCGAGTTGAGATTGCTTTGGAACTTTGCCACGCCATTCTGCAAATTCCTGCTGCCCTCATCTCGGATGCTCTTTCCAGCCTTCAGAAACTCGCGAGACATCTTTTCTTGAGAGGCCACAATCTCCCTGGCTCCGGAGTGCAGTTTTGCGGTAGCCTCTAAATTCTCTTTGATTTGGGCATCAATTGACCGCTTGAATTGCACTTGGCCCTGATTGAATCTCTTCTGGCCGTCTTCGATCATCTTTTGACCTTCAGAGTGCATATTTCGGGACAACGTTTTGCCGGCAGCATGGAACTCTTTTACCGCCTTCGTCATCTCTTGGATGCCTTCATCACGGATCTCTTTGCCTGCTTTCTTGAGATCTGCGGCTTTGTTGTCGATTGCATTGGCCTTAGCCAAAACACCTCTTTTGCCAAAGCCTGCCGATTTTACTGCACTCTTCGGTTTTTCGATCATCGGAGCCTCCTTAGGACTCAAAATTGGAGTGGACTTAGGCGACTCTTGTCTCACCATCGGTGCGGACTTGAGCGGCTCTTGACTCATCATTGGTACGGACTTGAGCGGCTCTTTTTGTTTCTTCATAGCCGCCTGAATGTATTCAGCCAACTGGGACTTTGTTCCACCCAAACTCTCTATGCCATGCTTCAGAGCCAGTTCTTCCAGTTCTCGCCGAGTGCGCTTGGACATAAGCTCGTCGAAGGTCTCTATTTTGGTGTTTGCGTAATCTTCCATGGCTCTTCCTCCTAAAATAAATAGAAGAAATCAGTCCCTAAGCAGGAACACCAGGGGTAGCGCCGATTGCTGCCTGCTCGATCTTGGCCATCTCCTCAGAGTAGTGCAGGTAGGTGTCTACCGATGCTACGACAACACGTGCCTCGACGGTCAGAATCTCGATGCCAACCAGGCTGATCCTGGCCCAAACATCTACTACGATACCCTTGTCAAGAATTCTATCCAGAACCTCAGCAAGACTTGATGCGTCCGGTGTAGCGGTTACCATTTTTCTTCACTCCATTTAATTTTAGAATATGTTCTCTAAGCGGGAACTTTGGGGCTGGCGCCGATGGCAGCCTGCTCGATCTTGGCCATCTCCTCAGAGTAGTGCAGGTAGGTGTCTACCGATG
>JBAXWY010000078.1:0-5385 GCA_037128175.1 Methanothrix sp. | reverse complement strand
CAAATATGCTGTTCCTTTAAAGTGCTGATATTAAGGTAAATTTCACGTCTCTGCGGTTAATAATCGTAAACCCCAGGGTTTAATCTCTCGGGCTCATGCTTGTTTGATCTCGTTGTCTCGGTTGTTTATAATAATAGTTATATTAAAAATAGACTTCTAAAGCCCCGGCTATCCAGTCATCCCCTCTTATCATAACCTCAATTCAGATGATGACCGACATAGCCTTCAAGAGGCAACAGCTATCCTACCTAATTTCTTAATTTCAGTAGTGATTTAAAAACCTTTTGTCTACCATCTAGCCCCCCTCGCCCGTCTCAGAAGAACTCGTATTAATGCTGTAGATGCATTTTCAGTTAGGCTGGGATTGTTAGCCTTTGGCGAGATACTGGTGGTTTTACGAAATTATACTGCAGAGAAGAGTTCATCAAGAAAAACAGAAGTGTCAACAACTATTCACCCCTCTCACCTCCAGGAACTCTTTTAGAACATCCTTGTCCACTTTTCTGCTGAATTTCTCCAGCACATCTGCGATCCCTTTAGGTCTCACTACTACAACTGCTTTGGTGCCGTCTTTAGAAGCATCTCTAAATGTTCTTTTTTATATTCCAGATGATCTAAGCGTTGAAAGTCTCGCCAGGTATCCTCTTCCACTAAGGTTCCCTGCTTGTAACGCTTATCCATTTCCTCAACCGAAGAAATGCCATATTTCCCGGTGATGTGAAATATTTCTACCTTAATCTCTCGCAAATTCCTTTCTAAAAAGGCCTTAAGCCCTTGCTCTAATACGCCCTCTTTAGGAATGCGCAGCTCTTGTGATAGGGCATCGATAACCATCTGAGTCTTTGCTGTCAATATCAAACCACCTTTGTGTATTATATGCATTTTGGACTTTCTTTTGTCTACTGACAATCAGATGACTTTGGAGCTATCTCAGGCACGCTAGAGAAATTCCACACTCTTTGTATATGGTCTTATCTACAGCCAAAGACGTTTCTGGTAATAAGGTACCCAAATCCGCCAGATAATCGGAAATGTGATCCGCCACCGTCCGGTTGAACTCCTCGGGCATGGAGTGATCGCACCTTGATGATCTCGGGCCGGGTGCCAAGGGTTATGGCAATGGGAATTAGAGCATGCTTATTATAACCAGGGGTTTACGAACGATCCACCACAGAGACACAGAGCGCACGGAGAACGCACAGAGAAAAAAAAAACGAAAATTAAAGGCTGGTCTCATGCGCATGCTATTTTTTAGGTTGGAATAATAGATATGATGATTATAACCACAGGTTTACGGACGGCCACCACCGCAGGTACGGGAAGCTCATAAGAGAAGTCTAGGATAAATTTCAAGTCTTAAGCTTTTATTTTTTTTTTTAGTCTCTGTGCGTACTCTGTGAACTCTGTGTCTCTGTGGTGAAAGTCGTAGGCAGTAGGGTTTAATCAACATGATTATAACCAGGGGTTTACGGGAATAAAACCACAGAGTC
Organism: Methanothrix sp.; assembly: GCA_037128175.1. GTDB lineage: Archaea > Halobacteriota > Methanosarcinia > Methanotrichales > Methanotrichaceae > Methanothrix. The sequence goes on along the minus strand of JBAXWY010000078.1, from coordinate 3,895 downwards.
GTTAGAAGCGCACAGAGGACGAACGACGGAGACTACTATTAATCAGGAGCAAATATGCGGTTCCTTTCAAGTATAGGTAATAAGGTAAATTGCGCGTCTCTGTGAGCTCTGTGCCTCTGTGGTGAAATTAGTAAACCATAGGTTTAGACCCGTGTGTTGCAAAGAATTTAAGAAACAATCAATATTAAGCTAGGCAGCAGCTTCCTTTGCGAATCTTTTGGCTGCAATGATTGTTAAACCTGTAAGCTTGCCTTCTTTATCGTAATTTCTAATGATCCCATCTTCGTCCTCCTCGTTTTCAATTGCATTTGGAAGATAGACAAAGCTGACATAAAGCACATCGGCTTCTTCATATTAGTCAATCCAAACCATCTTCATCGAAGATCTGATCAAATGCGGGATCATCTTTATTGATTCGGCCTCGTCCATAACTATCTCTCGGCTTATAACTCATCGTCTTCCTCGGCTCTGGCCGTTAAAACTGCATCCGAGAGGCTCATGGGATATTCAGCTGCAATCTTTAGAGCGAACTTCTCCATCCTTTCGTCCAACTCTAGGAGACCCAATCTCTCCAGCCGGGAGAGACTCTCCTCATTCGTTCCGCCTATTTCGATCTTGATGGACCGGGCGCAGAGCAGATCCTTGAACTCCTCCATGCATAATCCCGCCATTTCAGCAGCTTTCCAGAGGCTGACCTTTTTATCCCTGTAAAGATCTACGGCGATCTCAATTGCAGGCCCTGCTCCATCGATAAAAGCTCTCTCATGGCAGTCGTTATGATGCATCCCTGAGCGCCTCTACTTCGGCAAAAGCATCATCTATGGAAAGAGATCGGATGGGTATTCCCTGTTCTTTGAGCTTTCTCTGAAGCTCTATTCGGGTCATTCCCAGAAGTTCTGCGGCTTTGGAGATACTTATCTCGCCGTCTAAATAATCAGTAATAATAAAGTGCATATATTTCAGCCAGGATGATCACGATGCTACAAAAATCATCTTGTTCTTCCAAGTATCAAGTCAACCCCTCGCTGCATCTCCTCTTCGCGGGGAGCCTCAACCACACGGGTTATGCCCTTGATCGCCAGAATTTCCTTGAATTCGGCCTGAAGGCTACACTTCAGGCAGCAGATCTCGTCGCTCGATATGTATTTCGATGAGCTTCCTTGCTACATCCTTTGCGATTTCCACAGTCTCAGCAATAGTCCTGCCCTGAGCTACCAGACCCTGGAGTGAATCGCTTGTAGCCAGATATACCCCTTCGTCCAGCTTCTCAATCTTAATAGAAACCGGATACCCCGGCGAATCCAAACCAATTATGATATTCAATTCTGTGCGTTCTCCGTGCGTTCGTCCTCTGTGAACTCTGTGCCTCTGTGGTTATATTTCGTGGTTTTTTGCGGTTGCTTCCCGATGAAAAAAAGACAGCTAAAAGGGCCAGGACCATAATCCACAGCCTTCGCTGCAAATCCCTGGGTCCTCTTACCACCTAGATGCACGTGCAGTTGAATACTCTATTTACATCAACCGGGAAGCTCTTTTTATCGATGTAATTCATATTAATCCAGCCGCCCGAGCAACATGGGAGCCATTCTTCTTCCTCTTGTGTGAGACTTGATTTAAATCCAATTTTCATCTTTTTGCTAATGGTGAATGTTCCCAGATAGTACTCGTCCATTAAAACATTCGGATTCGTCCCATTGAGCGGCCCTACATACGCTCCAATCTGTGCTGTGCCGTTGAATACGGCATTCAGGTCCATGCTGCCTTCAAAGGAAGTGGAAGACAGGATATCTTCATAAGATCCCATGCCGGAAACTTTCGTCGTCATCTCCTTGTTCAGAGCTTGCGCGTGATCAAAGCTTGCTTCCAGAGCACTGGCATTATTATTCCCGGCAGAAAGAATAGTGGAATCGCTCCATAAAGAACTGATAGGTCCAGAATGAAAACTGCCGGGAAAATCTAGTTTTGTCGGCGAATATGCATTGCTTGTATTTTCTTGAAGTCCAATACCTGTATCTAATTTGAACGAATCCGGAGCAATTTTAGCTACAACACCTTCTCGGACCATGGCTTTGGATTCGCTGGTAAAAACTCCGCTACCACTACTGTGGGAATGCAGCACCCGATCCAAAGACTCCATGCATCGATATGAGCTGGCAATTCCGAACCCTTCCACCGTCTGATTCGAATCGAATCGAAGGCCCTCCGTTATCGTTTGATCAATGTCATCATCGATCGCTAATCCAATTGACATCAAGGCAATGAGGATACAAGTTAAGACCAGTAGCTTCCTAAAGCACAACATGGCTCCCCTCGGGCATTATTTATTTAAATATCATATAATCTATTGAATCAGATCGCAGTACCCCGATGCTTGCAGCGATGTGTGCCGCCGTCTGGCATAAAGATCAATCCGCATTCCGCCCCAGAGGGCAAAATCTACAGCCAACGCTGCAAAGCTTAGGTGCCTCTTATCATCTTTTAATGATTTTCGCCATCAATAGCCACGAATGAATCGAAGCTGCATCAATTCAGCGACCTGCTTGAACTCAATTTATAGGGTGAGAGAGACTTGCAAAGCCATCCGTGAACCTCTGCTCGTAAGGGTCCGGCACTCTTTCCGCATCAGCTCCCACTATCATAGTAATTAAGATTAGTATTGAGAGACCCAAGATACATTAAAAAGGTTGCGGTTGGCACTCTCCATAAATTTAGCCAATTTAAATAAAACCACGCAATTTAAAATCCCAAACATTATCATCGCCCTGCTCTTTAACCTCCAATCCGCATTTTTTCAAATAGTAGCAATCCCGCAAAATAATTATATACCCGCAAACGATTTCTCTGCCCAATGCTTCTCTTTGCCCATGTGGGCCTCGCTCTAGCCTCCGCCCGCTTTTTTAGCAATGTGAGCCTGGCCTTTCTGGCATTAGGCTCCATGCTTCCCGACATCATCGACAAACCCCTGGGCATCATTGCCTTTGGCAGCCCCAGCATGGGTCGCATCTTTGCTCACACGCTGCTCTTCCTCGTGATCCTCTCTGCCCTTTGCGTCTATTCCCAAGATATCAGATTCATCTCCCTCACCTGGGGCGTGCTCATCCACCTCTCCCTGGACTTTATGTGGAACTCGCCGGAAACTTTACTCTGGCCGCTCCTCGGACCGTTTCCCAGCGTCCCCCTTCTGAATACCATGAGCTACCTGGAGATGCTTCTTTCCGGTCTGAAAAATCCCGGCATTCTCATACCGGAAATAGCGGGCCTGGCTTATCTTGTATTCTTTGCCTATGCCAGGAGAAGGCAAGCCTCGGCCTGGATGATAGATAAAGACAAATACAAAAAGCTCTGAAATGTATGCAATGAAGCAGCTTTCGGCGTATGTCTCGGGCAGCGTCCAGAGGGTAGGCTATAGGGCAAGAGTTATCCAACTGGCCAATGGATTAGGGCTTAAAGGCTTTGTCGAGAACTTGAGTGATGAACGAGTTAGAATCATAGCACAGGGTGAAGAAGAAAAGCTGAAGTTGTTCGAGGGAGCCATAGATATAAAAAACAGCCTCATCAAGGTTTCATCCATCGAAACGGAATATTCTGAAGCTCATGGAAATTTCGGTGGCTTCTATAAAATGGTCGAGACGGGTGAGACCGACTCACGTCTTGATGAAGGAATTTACGTCCTAAAGGGTATGAAAGATGTTCTAATTCAAATTCTTAATAAACAAGATGAGACAACTCATGAGATAAAGGAAACAAATAGAAACCTGGGCAGCAAGATGGACCAGATGCTGGACAAACAGGATCAAATGCTGGACAAACAGGATCAGATGCTAGGCAAGCAAGACGAATCCATTTCCGGGATCAAGGACATAAACAGCAAGATGGACCTGACGCTGGACAAACA
>JBAXWY010000077.1:0-5480 GCA_037128175.1 Methanothrix sp. | reverse complement strand
AAAAACGCACTTTTCTCGGAGGTTTCTCTTAAATGCCAGTAAATAGGAATCCTCACGTATGTGTTGAATATGGAAAAAATTCGTGAACCTGTAGGAGTAATGGGTGAAGTAGCAAAAGGTGGTATTGACAATGGTATAGAAATTGCAAAAAATTACGGAGACTATGTGAGGAAAGGACGAACACCAGAGGAAAATTTTGCCAACTATGTTCTCAGCGGATTTGTCGGACTTATAGGACTTCTTTTGTTTATATATGGCTACACTGCGTCTGGTATTATTATTTTGATCATAGCCTATATCATCTCAGTGCTACCTGGGAAAAGAGACCGCTAGATACTCGTAATGACGAATTTTACGAAGTCAGAAATAGAGTTAGAAATGTTATGTTCAAGGTAACAATGTGTTTCAGTTCGCGGTAGTTGGTCATTATGCGGTTGCCGACTATAACATCCACTCCCGCCCAAAAATGTTGAATTCTTTTTTCCAGCAGCATCACACTACGCATTCAAGCAGGTCCTTGCTGGTGACGATCCCTACCAGTGCCCCGTCCTTCATCACCGGCAGCCTTCTGATATTGTGCTCTCGCATCAATCTAGCCGCTTCACTGGTGGGGGCATCAAGGTCAGTGGTGACCAGGGGCCCCGGTGTCATGATCTCCTGGACAGCAATCGCCGCCGGATCCTTGCCTTGGGAAAAGACCTTGAGGAAGATCTGGCTGGTGGTGACAATGCCCAGGCACTCCTTGAGAAGGCCTTCCCGGGCCACCAGCACGCATCCCTTCTTCTCCGCCGTCATTCGCTTCACGGCTTCCAGCACCGTGGCCTCCGGGGTCACAGTGGCAATGGGATAGCTCATCAGATCTCGAACCTTCATAGCCGCCACATTCCATAATAGCCAGCTATTATTATTGCGTTTATTAGCAGATAAATCTGACCCATTTTCCGGCGCCGTTTGTCTGGCGAGATACGAGGATGAAAATAGATCGTCTTTGTGCCTTTGTGTCTTTGTGGTGAACGTATTCGTAGTCATAGGACGTTTATTATTGCAAAAAAATTTAACCACAAAGGCACAAAGACACAAAGAGGCATTTTCGTACTAAAAAGAAACGCAGAAAGCTCCTCTCAGAGCTCTCCCCACTCCAGCTCCATCCCCACGGCTGGCTGCTCCAGCCCGAAGCTCCTTAAAACCAGAGGGTGCAGCTCTCCGAAGCAGCCTATCCTCCGGCCCTCCGCCAGGAGATCCGCGCTCCGGCCGGGCATGAGCGCACCATCCTGAGACGGAACAATTTCTGCCTTAATGGCCAGCTCTCGCAGCACGGCATCGATCGCCGAGCGTATCTCCGAGAAATTGGCGCCGCTGTGCATGGATGCTGCGGCTAGATGCATGCGGGTCTTCTTCTCCACCACCACGTCCCCGGCGGCAAAGATCCTCTGGGGGAGAGGATGATGCTGATTCAGGGCAAAGATCTCCAGAAGGCTGGAGAGAAGCGAGGTGCGCAGGATGGTGTGCAGCTCGCTGATGGGATGCAGCACGGCAACTGCGCCTGCCCCCTCCGGCGAGCGGCGCATCCACTGGAAATGCACCTTCTCATTGGTCAGGGTGAAGGGCATTGTTTCCAAATATCCCAGCCCGGCCATTACCTCGCGAATCTCGGCTTTCCGAACCTCGGAAGGGTGGGCGCGGCCTACAGTCACCGTCCGAGGCAGACGGGCCTCAAGCTTTTCAAAGCCATAGGCTTTGGCAGCGTCCTCGAAGATGTCCCAGGAGTGCATTATGTCCGCCCGGTAGGCCGGAACCAGCACCTGAACATCGCTGCCATTTGCGATTGCCCCCAAGCGCATCCGCTGCAGGCATTCGGCCAACTGCTGGGCAGTCAGATCAAAGCCGATCAGCTTGTTGGCCTCCGCTGCCCTTACCGTCCAGGCAGAAGGCTCTAGATTGGGGGAGACGAAATCGCCCTCGCTCCTCATAACCAGTACGCTTTCGATCCTTCCCCCCCTCTCCGCCAGGGAGGTTACTACTATGTTCAGGGCTTTGTGCACCATGCCGTCCGTTCCCGTGACGTCAATGAACAGATCCTCGGTCTCCTCGGTGACCGACGTCAGCTGGCCATTGATGATGGGCGGGAAGGAGAGCACCTGATCTTTGGCATCTACGATAAGCGGATAACGCTGGCAACCTTGCAGGATATGGCCGTAGCCCTTGCCTTTGGGGTGCTTTTGCAGCATCTCCTCCATGCTCATCTCTTCGGCAAAATCCAGGGGCACGAACTTTCGCGCCGGATCTTCCCCAAAGTAGCGGAAAGGAGGCGTGACGCGAGATAGGTCATGCACGCCGATGGCCACCTTGCGCCGATTTCTGCCCAGGCCCCAGTGCAGATCCTCTTGCAGGCCCATGAGCGACTCAATGGCCTCGCTGGTGAAGGAAAGGCCGCGCACCACAGCGCAGCCGATGATGGGGCGCACTGATTTTACCGACTCCTCTACCTGCAGGACGATCGGCCCCTCCCGGATAGGATACTCCACCAGCCCCGTCTTTATGTCCAAAAAGCCCTGCATGGCTCTGGCCACGCCCTCGGCGCTATAAAGATCGGGCCGATCCGGGAAGAACTCCACATCCACGTGCTCCTCTTCTGCCCTCTTTCCAATGTCTGCACCCATCATGGCCAGCCTGCTCATGATAGTATCGCGAGAGGCTCCAATCAGCCTCTCCATGTCCTCATAATAAAGTCTGACAACCGGCATGATCAATCCCTCAAAGCTTGATGGAAACGGGCGTACTGCGTAGCCACTCGATATCCGACTGATAGAGCAACCGCAGATCCTTGAGCCCCAATTTAAGCATGGCCACCCGCGAGACGCCTAGGCCCCAGGCCAGCACGGGATGCTCGATGCCGAAGGGCGCCGTGACCTCTTTTCGGAAGACTCCCGCTCCGCCCAGCTCCACCCATCCCAGACCGTCTATGAAAACCTCCGGCTCGACAGAGGGCTCCGTGTAGGGGAAGTAGCCCGGCCGGAAGCGAACCTCCTCAAAACCCATCTTGGCATAAAACTCCTTCAATATGCCCAGAAGATGAGAGAAGGTCACGTCCCTGTCCATTACGATGCCTTCCAATTGCTCGAACTCCGGGGTGTGGGTGGCGTCTATGGCCTCGCGCCGGTAGACGCGATCTATGCCGAAGGCCTTGACCGGAGGCTCGGGATGCTCGGCCAGATACTTGATGGTCACCCCCGTGGTGTGCGTGCGCAGCACCTCCTGTCGGGCCACCTCCGGCTTCCAGCATCCGCCCCAGCCAGTGGAGCCAACGGCTCCTCCGCATTCATGCATCTCTTTGACGCGGGTATAGTCGGGAATATCGGCCAGGCTGTCCAGATAAAAGGTGTCCTGCATCTCCCGGGCAGGATGGTCCTGCGGTTGGAACAACGCATCGAAGTTCCAGAAGCTGGACTGCACAATCTGGCCTTTGATCTCCACAAAGCCCATCTCCAGCATGATCTCCCGCATGAAATCGATGAGCCTCTGGTAGGGGTGCTTTTTGCCGGGGACGATCCGATCGGCTGCCAGGGTGACGTCGTAGGGACGGACCTCATATTGATTTCCGTCTATTGTGACATACTTTCCTTCCCATTCACCATTCTTGATGGCTTCAGATGTTACTTTTGGCAAATATGATATCTGGTCATATCTTAGCTTAGTGCTCGCTTCAACGTATTTCTTGCTGGATTCTACGAACGACCTACCAGATTCAGTGATCTCGTACCGCCATTCTTTGCTCTTGCTGGAGTCAACCAGCCCTCGGCTCTTAAGATCAGCCAGGCCTTTTTTGTCCAGATCTGCGCTGCTCTTCGGTCCGGCCAGCAGATTTTCCAGTATCCCCTCGTCCTTGCCCCGCGGGGCAGAGCCCAGCGGCTTGAGCTCGCCCCCTTGAATCGTGGCCCAACCCTTCCTCCTCAGCCACCCTAGACCAATTTTGTGGGCTGGATCTTTCAGCTCGGACATAGCCAGGCTCTGGCCGATGGCGGACAGCATCACCCTCTCCGGAAGGCCATCTTTCGCATACTTTCTGCCTTCTTCAGTCAGAGAGAATAACTCCTCTACCGACTTTGTCACCAGGACAAGACTCTGCTCGCCCAAAGCGTCTGCTGCCGCTCTTGCCGCCTCCACCTTCATCGACAGATTTTCGGCGATGCTTTGAGGATCAGAATGCCCCTGCAATATCGCTTTCAGAACTTTGACATCGTTTTCTGATAACATATTACCATCCCATGTCCGGGCCTAATTTAGGGCAACCTATCTCTTGCCCATTCGCCCCTAAATCAAAAGAAAGAAAAGACCAGATGCCCGAAGATACCCGAAGCTAACCTCTCCGGCTTTAAAAGCCTGATTTTATGATTGACGAATGAACATTTAGCAGTCTTCTCAGGCACGGTTTTTCCGGTTAGATTGATGATTTATAAACCTGTCGAATAACCGAAAGAGAGCTGGAAGTGGGAAAAATGTGTCTTTCGCCATTTTCCAGTTGTTAGTTAGTCGCTCTGTGCGTACTCTGTGAACTCTGTGTGGTACGAAAATGGAGTCACCATCTAAGCAGAAGCTTTGGTCACTACATATCCCGATTTCTCCAGGAATCGGATAGCTGACTTCTGTCTGCCAGACGAATTTCTCTCAAAGACGGCCTCTGCTCCTTCGTCCACATAAGGTTCACCCGTTTTCAGCGTTCTATAGATATCCATCAACATTTGATGAGCTAGGGCAACTAAGGCTCTCTTCTTGCCTCTTCGTTTGGCGATATTGTTGTAATAAGCGCTGTATGCGGAACCTTTTTTTTTTTAGAAGCCGACCAGGCAGCTTCGCAAAGGGTCGCCTTGAGGTATTTATTGCCTTTGCGAATCTTTCCGCTCTTATTTACCCCAGCGCTTTCGTTATTTCCAGGACATATTCCCGCCCAGGATGATAGGTGAGCATCATCAGGAAATTGCGACATATCCGTTCCAATCTCCGCGATAATTGCCGGTGCTGTAGTCTTGCCGATTCCTGGAACGGTTTGAATCAAATCCGATTCCTTCTTAAAAGGTTTCATCTTTTTCTGAATCACATCATCAAGTTCCTTGATCTGCTCTGCCAGAAATGCTATCTGTTTCAGGTGTAGCCGAAGAAGGTATCTATGATGATTAGTCAGCCTTCCATTCAGAGCTTGGACAAGCTGATCTATTTTGTTTTTGAGCTTTCCGTGAACCATCGCGGCAATATCCTTGCAAGAGCACCAGGAAGTTAGCACGCGAACTCAAAATGATGGGCCATAATGTCAGTCATACGAGAGTGGCCGAGTTGCTTCGCGGGCAAGGCTACAGTTTACAGTCAAATCAAAAAGTAATTGAAGGAAATAACCACCCGGATAGAAATGCCCAATTTATATTCCTAGACAATAGAGGATTCCTATAAACCTGCCCAATTATTAATATGCAAAAGTATATATAGTA
>JBAXWY010000076.1:0-5797 GCA_037128175.1 Methanothrix sp. | reverse complement strand
GAGCTTCAGGTAGTACTCCGCCTTCAGATGAGGCGAGTTGTCGAGGTCGCCCACAGAAGAGACGACCATGCTGGAGTACCGGGCAGCTATGGCCTCAGCCGCATCGGCTGCCGCCAGATTCAGGCTCTCGGGATAGAGGCTCAGGAAGTGGTTGACCTCTTCGTCTGAAAGGCGCTGGTCTTCCTGATTGGTGTCGCCCACAGCCAGCCGCAAAGCGTCTTTGTTGCTCCCTCCGGGATTGTTGGTATAGGTCCAGGTCATTTGCCCTCCAAAAAAGTAAGAGGGCCTCCTCAGATCACTGAGGAAGCAAATAGGCCCAGATCGGGGGCGACCTGCTTGGCATCGAAGGCCATCTCGGCCTCGACCCTGTCGGCTGATTTTTCCTCCATCCTGAACTTCTTGATTCGCCCGCCAAAGGCCGAAGCCCCGAACAGGCCCTCCCAGGCGAAGAAGTAGCCTGCACTGGGCTCATCGATGGATGGCGCATTGGTGGCATAGCAGAGCAGAGCCTTGCCGCTGCCGGCAATCCTCGTCGGAGCGGAGGTTGCGCCCTTGGCAGCCGTCTCATAGATTCCCCTGGGCACGAGCACCTTCTCGACATCGAAGAGCGAAGCCAGGATATCAGGAGTGATTATGCCCCGCTGAGTATACTGGATTCTGCCCAGAATGTCAGCGTTATCCTTGAGCTCGACCACCACATCCGGCGTAAGGACAAGGACAGTGGGAGTTAAGCCCGTGATCTCCTCGATGACATTCTTCCAGGTCTCCACATTCTTAACCGGCTTTGACCCGGAGACGCTCCACTTCACGAACTGGTTGCCTGTCGGCCCGGAGGCGACGCCAGTATAGTCGTTGGTCCAGACGCCGGCTTTGATGTAACTATTTGCCCAGATGCGCTCTCTCTTGATCAGCATCTTCTGCATGAGGATCTTGACGGCATCTCTGTCCGGGTTCATGGGTTTATCGGCGTTCTCTCTTGAGTCGTCGTCCACGTCCTTGTGCAGCGCATATTTGGGAGCGAAGTAAGTGGGCGAGGTATCGATATCGTAGTCCATGCCCGCTGATTCGGTGGCCGGAGCCCTCTCTTCGGCCTCGTCTCTGAGCAGATCTCCCTTGTCGTACACGACGTAGCGATCTGATTGCTTCTTCACCGGCACCACCGGGAAGCACTCGGCTGCCACGAAGTTCTTTGTCTTCTGATACCAGGACACAGCTACATTGGTGAGCAGCCCGTTTACGTGTTGATCTCCTGCTGTTGGCATTTTATCATCACCTCCTTATCCCAAAGTCAGAAGCAGTACGCCTTCGCCCTCTACAAAGGCCGTCACGCTCGCAGCCTCGACGCTAATTGTATCTGTGGCAGTGAAAGTGTTGTTCGCAGTAATGGCAGTGCCAGCGACCACAGCACCCAGAGGCGTACAGTTGGCCGAGGTGAGCGAGATTACGCCACCCGTCAGATTGACGGCATTGATCTCCAGGTTCAAGGTCGCCAATTTACTGGCCGTGACCACGGGATCAGTTACAACAAAGGCCGCCCTCACGATGCTGCCAGGAAAGCCGGGCGTAAAGTTGGTCAGAACGTCGCCATTGGCCACCTTTGCCAGCTTTATGGGGATAGTGAGAATGGACTTCTGTATGGCTCCCGAGGTGGCACGGCTCACGATGTAGACGGAATGGATCTCATTTGCCGATCCGGATTCTGCGGCAATTGCAACTACGGCATTGCTGCCTGTAGCAGGAACCAATTTGCCCGCAGCGTCAGGCGTCAAGGAGTTGCCTGCGGTTACGGAAGCCCCATAGATGGCCGGGCTCTTGCCCTCGCACATGACTTTTCCGACTCTGCCTGATGCCGGCTTGTCCTGCAATATGCCCAGAGCATTCTCACCGGCACCGGAGAGGATAAGCTGTGCGGAGGAGTTCAGCTTCACAGCGTAATACCGCTTGTCGGACAGATCGGCTCCAGCGAGCACATTGGTCGAGTAGGCATCCTCAATTGTCGGCATCTACCGCCCCCTCCTGGCTACTCGCTCCTGGCGCTCCTGCTCTGCTTTCTCGTACAGCTCCGGCTCCAGGTCCATGACCTTCTCTACAGCCTCCTCAAAGGTCAGATCCCCATCCTTGGACACCATGGAACGAGCTTTGGCGTAGATTTGCCCTTCAGCGCTGGACGGCTTGGATCCGGCCTTGCCGATCTCAGAAAAAGCGGGGCTCTTCTCAATGATCGCATCTGCAGCCTTGAGAACTCTGAAGACCTCAGCAAACTCAGCCGGATGCTCCTCTCCCAGGGCCTTCATGATCGGCGCAAATTTAAGGACCTCAATCGGCAGGTTGGGCAGCTCCTCGGCCTTCTCAATATACTCTTTGAGAATCTTCTCGTCCTTCAGCTCCTTGGCCAGGCCCAGAGCCTCGTCGGCCTTGGCTGTGGCCTGATCCCTCTCGGCCAGAGTTTTCTCCAGCAGAGATCGAACGCCCGGATCGAGTTTCTCCAGGGTTTCTTTGGACAGTTCGCTTGCAGCTCGCTTATTCGTCTCCTTTCCAGCTTTGTTCGGCACATCTTCCTTTTCGATTTCAGGTAAGGCAAGCCCCGCACATTTCGCCAGGATCGCAATTGCGTTCTCGGGAAGGGCGTCTTTGTAAGCCTTGAGGACCTTGGCCGCTCCCACAAGCGCCCCGGCCCCCTCGCCCTCCAGGCCCGCCTCCTGGAGAGCTTTGGCCAGATCCTCGTCCGGCGTCTCCAGGATGGTTTTCACAATGTCTTCTTTCAATTCCTTCACCACTGCTAAGTACTCCTTTTTGTTCGCGCCACGAGGAACGAAACTTATGGATTGCACCTCTACATCACGCAAATCGTACTCTCGGGGTTCGGACACCTTTTCCTCCTATTGAGAACCCTTTGTAGAGACCTGACTCGACTTTTTGCCAGATCCCATAGTCAAAGACCTTGGCACCAATAACCCACGAAACAGCCTTGATGAGCTGTCCGAAGAGGGTTACATCTTCTCTGAAGACCCAGGATTCCACGGGCAAGGCCTCAACCTGTTTCCAGTTGTGCCGCTCGTCGAATCTTCGGAACCTCATCATGAAGTTGTGAGCCATGTCCTCGATGGTTTGGGCATCCATCACATCGCCCTGGGCATCCACCATCCCGGACTCGGCGATTACGCTGTACACCAAACGCCTTTCCTCATCGCGTTTGAAAATCGGAGCGTAAATCTCTTCGACAGGAACTTCCTTAAGATTCCAACTATTTAAAGCATGATCGATGTTCTGGGCCTCGGCCAGAGCCTCTTTGAGGCGCTTGACCTTCCGGGCCAGCTCCCCGGAGTCACCATGGCGAAGGACGGCATGAGGATGAGGCATCGCAATTCCGGCCAGGCCCTCCTCTGCCGCGGCTTTTCCCAAGGCTACTACGACCCTGGGGTTCATGGTTTGCAGTTGCTGCAAAATCCAGGGCCGCCAGGCGTCCACCTCATCATAAGTCGGCTCACGATTGAGGCAGCGGGGCACGAGGTAGAGAAAACCGGTCTCTTCTTCCAGAAGGCCTGCTGGTTCCAGGATGGACTTCCGGAAAAGCTTCCTGCCATCACCGGCCAGGGGAACTCCTCTCGCTACTTCGATCCGGTTAGGAGAGGCAGCGACAAAGACCGCCTTTGCGTTCGTAACACTCTGCGGCTGAATCTCCGCCTTGAGGAGCACTGCCCTCTCCGCTCCGCCATTGACGATGGTCGCTCCTCCTGCCCAGCGATCCAGGATCGACAGCTCGCGGCGGGTAGCGAACTCCCGCCTCTGCCCGGCCTTCTCCACGTAGAGACTCGTGCCATTTCCAAGAGATGGCTCACAATGAGCCCAGAGTTCGCCAAAGCTGGAAAAGTACTTCATTGGATTCACATCCTTTTGAAAAGTTGGGATTTGACGCATTTCACCCAGGCCCGCATCAGGAGACAGAGGCATGATGAACTTCAGATCCTCATCCCCTATCGGAGGGAGCTCTGGTGCCGGCTCGTTCGTTTCAAAGCTGACCCTCTGCAGGCCAGGGATTTCCTCTTCCGGCAGCAGCTCAGAATATTCAGGGTCCTCTACCTCAGACAGCTCAGGGTAGCAAACGCAATTATCGTGAATTTGTTGAAAAGGCACAGAGAGAGGGAAGAACTGGCCTTCTCTCTCCTGGCAAGCTTTGCAGGGTGTGCCATTTCCACATCTCCACCACCAGCCGTTTACCATCAGGCAGCCACCTCCTCACCGGCCTCCTCGCCACCATGACCCTGCTCCGGCTTCTTCCGCTGCCGTGATCTTTTGGGAGCTGAAGCAGGCTTTGCTTTACGCCGAGAAGGCCCTTGTTTCGTGTCTCTCAAGGGCAGAGCGGCCAAACCTCTCAGGTGGTTTTCCAGGCGCTCGTCTGGGAATACCTGCATGCCTGCATTGACCAGTCGTTCAATGAAGCTGCCCAGAGTCTCCAGGTTTGGAAGCTCAATTTTACCATGACCGAGATAGGGGGGTTCAGTGATGTCCCACCATGGATTGAATTCGAGGAGTGTGGGCACAGCCTGGCTATTGATGGTCTCGGCTATGTTATCCAGGACGGATGTCAGAGCCTGATAGAACATTCTGGCCTTGGTTTCGCTCAGAGCATAAGATCCGGCCTGCTGCTGGCCGAGTAGCAGGAAATCGGCCATGATAGTAAGGGCAATGCGACTATCATAGCGGGTTATTATCCGACTGGTGTCGAACTGGCGTGTGCCTGACGAGGAGAGCAGCTTAAATTCATAGAGCCGGTTGCCGTGTTCGTCAAAGACAGAAGGCAGGAGGAGACCTTCGGCTTCATCCCGCCGAATGTTGGACACCAGATCGAGGTACATCTGGTAAGCCTCCTCGGCCTCTGCCGTCTCACGCTTCATTATCTCCAAGGGGAGATAGAGTGTCGGATAGCCAACCAGTTCCCTCTCAAGACCCAGCCCCTCCAGGTTTTCGATATTGAATTTCATGTACCAGCTTCGATGGGCATTGCGAAGGATGGATCGACCTTCAGGATTGCCTTTGGCAGAAGTGGTCACAAAATGCAGGGCCTTCTCTCGCGGTATCCTCCTCTCCTGGTAGTCCGGAGCTGGGATTTGGCTCATGCCCAAAAGCTCATCCGTTTCCTCGTCATAGATCCACTCGTTCAGGGACTCCTGAGCTCTGGGAGCCCATTTCAGCCAGCCTATTCGACCGTCATTGTACTGGCTTTTGAATTGGGCTTTCTTCGGCCTTGGCCCACGGCGGAGCTTGAAAACAGTTTCCATGTAGGCCCAGCCGAAGGGCAGCATGGAAAGGATCTCGTCAAGGATAGATGGCCAGGGGGTTGCCATGTCGTATAGGCAGGATTCAAGAAACTTTGCAGCCTCCAGATCATCCGGTTTGCTGCCTCCTGGCACAGCAAACCAGGGAGCCGACTTGCAAATCTCCCTGAAGGCAAACAGCATCCCGCCAATAATGGCGTCGCCATCGGCCATTTTCTTATAAACCTGTGCACCCTTCGAGCCCTGCAAATCGGCCAGCCATTCCTCATAGATATAGCCGCCAAACCTGGTAAGACCTGTTCTGCCAAGCTCTATTAAATGGGGATTGTTCTTCTTGCTCATTTCTTACCTCTTCCATTTGCTCCTACCACGGGAAACGCCAGGCGAGACCACCGGGGCTGCGGCCTGGAAATTGTTTAAAAGCTCGATACATCCCGTAACAGCGTCCACGATGTCGTCGTGATCGCCGCCCGGAAAATTGGTGAATTCGTAAAGCAGCGTCTCAAACCAGGAGGCATTTT
>JBAXWY010000075.1:0-5962 GCA_037128175.1 Methanothrix sp. | reverse complement strand
GGATAGCAGGTGATTACCTCTAAAGTCGATTTAGCAGCTGGGTCCTTGGCAAAGACGGTCCTGATATCCTCTCTGATGCTCATATTCCGGCCACCTCTAAATCTCGAAGAGCTCTGTGCTCAGGTATCGCTCGCCCGTGTCGGGCAATATTACTACTATCAGCTTGCCTTTGTTCTCTGGCCGCCCTGCAATATTCAGTGCAGCCCAGGCTGCCGCACCGCTGGATATTCCCACCAGCAATCCTTCCTCTTTGGCCAGTCTTCTGGCAGTAGTGAAGGCATCATCATTGGTTACCGGAATGATTTCATCAATCAGGTCGAGTTGCAGGACATCCGGGACAAAGCCTGCTCCTATTCCCTGGATCTTATGGGGCCCAGGCTTTCCGCCTTCCAGCACCGGAGAGGCAGCCGGCTCGACGGCAATGGCTTTAAAGCCCTTTTTACGAGACTTTATCACATCGGCGATGCCCGTGATCGTTCCGCCCGTGCCCACACCTGCCACCACAATATCGACTTCACCGTCCGTATCACGCCAAATCTCCTCAGCTGTAGTCTTCCGGTGAATCTCCGGATTAGATGGGTTCTGAAACTGCTGGGGTATGTAATAGTAGCTGGGGTTCTTGGCCAGCATATCCTCAGCAGTGGCGATCGCCCCTTTCATTCCCAGGGGTCCGGGAGTCAGAACCAGGTCCGCACCCAGGGCTTTGAGAAGCTTGCGCCGTTCGATCGACATGGTCTCGGGCATAACCAGCACCAGCTTGTAGCCCCGGGCAGCGCAGACAAAGGCCAGAGCTATGCCGGTGTTGCCACTCGTCGGCTCCAGAATGATGGTGTCTTCTTTGATATGCCCTGCTCTTTCAGCAGCCTCGATCATGGCCACACCTATTCGGTCTTTGACGCTTCCCAGGGGGTTGAAGTACTCAACCTTAGCAACGATCGTTGCATCCAGGCCCTTTGTAACTCTATTCAGTCTGACCAGTGGCGTATTGCCAACGGTCTTGGTGAGATCTTCGTAGATCTTTCCCATATGTCAACCTCTTATTTTCATGATATCCTTGCTCTTTGGTCACTTTTTGTTAGCCTTTTTCGAGAAGATAAAGGTCCTTATAGCGGCAATTCCTAAATCAATTCAAATTTAAGTCCTTAGTCACAATTGTTAATCCATTAAAGGATATAAAGTTTGCCAATTGATATCTATTTTTGGCGCTTACCAGCCTCTCGTCTGTAAGGCTTCCGCCAGGGGAATCGTAGCCGCATCCAGCCCTTTCATGGCTGCGCCAAGACCCTTGGAGGCCTTTGCCAAAATCTGCGGATTATCGAAGTTGTGCACCGCCAGGACAATGGCTACGGCCATGGCTTCCGGTTCCTCGGACTTGAATATCCCTGAGCCCACAAAGACGCCGTCTGCCCCGAGCTGCATCATCAGTGCCGCGTCTGCGGGCGTGGCCACGCCGCCGGCTGCGAAATTGACCACGGGCAGGCGCTGCAGGCGAGCGCATTCGACCACCAGATCATGATCGGCTTCGATCTCGCGAGCCACCTTCAACAACTGCAATTCATCCATGCCCTTCAGGCTCCTGATCTGGCCCAGGATCATCCTCATGTGCAGCACAGCCTGGCTCACATCGCCGGTTCCAGCCTCACCCTTGGTCCTGATCATAGCCGCGCCCTCTTTGATGCGGCGCAAGGCCTCGCCCAGGTTGCGAGCACCGCAGACGAATGGAATGGTGAACTTGGTCTTCTCGATGTGAAACTGGTCCGCAGGCGTGAGCACTTCGGACTCGTCTACCATGTCCACACCCAGGGCCTCCAGAATCTGGGCTTCCACGAAGTGGCCGATTCTGGCCTTGGCCATGACCGGTATGGTTACGGAGTTGATGATGTCCTCAATTATCGCTGGGTCTGCCATTCTGGCCACTCCGCCCATCTTTCTTATGTCCGCGGGAACGGCATGAAGGGCCATGACCGCCACAGCTCCGGCTTCCTCGGCAATGGCCGCCTGCTGCGGTGTGGTCACATCCATGATGACGCCGCCTTTCTGCATCTTGGCGAAACCGCGTTTGAGCAGTTCCGTTCCAAATCTCAGGTTCTCAAGTTCCAGTACCATGAATTACCTCTATAGGTAAGAAATCCTCGAAAGCAATTAATAACTATGCATCGCGGTAATTCGATCTATGCAAAAGCAAGAGATGCCTTTTTTCGGCAGGCTTTGACACAGAAAAAGGAGGATACCGTCTTGTCAGCCTGGTATCGTGACCCAGTTTTTTAGGTCTCGCCAGCGAGGCATTGCTCTTCAGAACGGCCATCAAGCCGCAGCGATCAACGTCCTTAGCTTTACCAGCTCTTCGTCATCAAGGAAGCTCGCCTTGATCGTTCTCCCCTCGCTATCGGGAAGTCTCTTGTAAGAAATATCCGCATCAAGCTCGCCATCTCTATCAGAGTAGCGGGCCACGATTCGGCAGGCAACTTCCTGCAGGTCCGCCGTAAATGTGCCCTTTCCGACAGCGATCGGGCCGTTAATGGTTACCGGTTCAAAGATATAGTCTCCTTCTTTGGCCAGCATGGTGAGAATCTTATTCTCGTTCTCATTTCTGCCCACGATAAGTTTTGCGCTTTGGGAGAGCCGGAAATATCGACCTGCTTTCGATAGATCGATATTTTGCATATCGAGCTCGTCATGCTTTATGAGGTCTCTGATTCTGTTGGCAAACTCCGGATCCGTGAGGAGGCATCCCCCGGCAGCGCAGGGGTAGTCGTTTATCCCCAGGTCCTTAGCAAGAGCCATCTGCGGCTTCCTGGAGCGGCCAGCGATGTCCAGCATTCTCTCCCGGCTGATCCATCCGTTCTTTTCTGGGATCGTCGGCGCCAGCAGCTTGGCCGAGAGCGGACGCAGCACAAGCCCTTCCAGGTCAGCCTCTCTCTCGATGATGTTCATCTGCCGTCTGAACTGGCTCATGGGCCGCTGGCCCAGGACCTCTCCGGTGATGATGAAAGATGCTCCGACCTCTTCCATTAGCTCTTTGCTCTTGCGGAAGAAGAGGATCCTGCAGTCAATGCAGGGATTCATATTAGCGCCGTAGCCGTGCGCGGGTTTCTTCAGCACCTCCAGGAAATCCTTGGTGGCGTTGATGACCTTCAGATCTATTCCTATAGCCTCAGCCACCCGGCGGGCATTGCTGCCGCATCCCAAGTTAGACGAATGTCGGTCGCAGAGGCAAAAAGGCGTCTTGAAGTTTACAGCCAGAAGTTCCAGACCTTCCCGACTCATGAGCTCTGCTGCCAGGGTGCTGTCCAGTCCTCCGGAAAGAAGTATTATCGCTTTCATTGTAAATCAATCTCATTTTTTTACTATTATCTGCCAAATTTCGCCAGATAAGGCCTTCAGATCCAGGATCTTATGACCTTCACTACGCAGGCTCCGGGAGACGTTGGCCGTTGCAACGGAATCGTTCAGCAGGATGATCAGATCCTGTCCGCCCTCCAGCTCCTCCAGCCGAAGTTTGGTCTTGACAAAGGTGTATGGGCAGACCTCGCCCCTCAGATCAAGCTCCTCGGTCACAGTCTGCACTCTTCCTGCCTGTTTTCCAGGTAGTTCTTTTGCTCGATCTTGGTGATCTCGGGCCGGTCGCCACAAACGGAGCAGTCCTTCCTTTTCTCAGCCCCAGCCTCAAAGAAACTCATATCCAGGGCATTGAAGCAAAGCAATCTGCCCGCCAGCAGCTCGCCGATTCCCAGGATGTACTTCAGAACCTCTGAGGCCTGGATGGTGCCGATGATGCCGGGAAGCACGCCGAAGACGCCTGCCTCCTGGCAATTGGGAATCAGACCCGGCGGTGGGGGTTTTTTGAATATGCAGCGATAGCAGGGACCTTTTTGCGGAATTGTAGTAGTAACATACCCTTCGTAGCGGAGGATGCTGCCGTGAGAGCAGGGCTTCTTCTCCAAAACGCAGGCATCGTTGATCAGGTAATGAGTGGGAAAGTTATCGCTTCCATCGACCACGAAATCATACTCTTGGACGATCTTTCCGGCGTTGTCAGCGCCAAAGCGCTCCTGGTAAGTTACGACATCCACATCGCTGTTGAGGCTTCGAACAAAGTTCTCTGCAGATTTCGCTTTGGAAAGGCCGATATTGCCTCCGTGGATGACCTGCCTTTGCAAGTTGCTTACTTCCACGATATCGTTATCTACAATCCCCAGGGTTCCCACGCCTGCTGCCGCCAGGTAGGCGATAGCCGAAGATCCCAGCCCCCCCGCCCCCAGGACCAGCACCTTTGAAGCCAGCAGCTTATTCTGGCCCTTGCCTCCTACCTCGGGCAGTATTATTTGACGCGAGTAGCGCCTTATCTGCTCATCCGTGAAAGATCCAGACACAATTATCCCGCTCCTCATCTCCTCATCGCAGCAATGCAGCAGCCTTGAACTCGTCCCTGCCGATGCGGCGAATCAGGTCATAAAGCCGCTCTCTTTTCTTGCCATGCTGTCGGTAGAAGTCCAGGCAGCGCGCAATTATCATCATGCCCTGCTCCTCGTTCACAAAGTCAGCGATCTTTTCTCCCTGCCTTGGGCGTCTGCCATTCTTTCCTCCGGCATAGACGGAGTAGCCGCTCTTTTCCGCCTTCCAGGCGTCAGTTGGGCAGCTTTGCATGCAATCAGCACAGTGCACGCACCGGCTCCTATCGAGCAGCGGCTTTCCGTCCTGCAAGACAAGGGCTTTTTCCCTGCAAATATCCACGCATAGTCCGCATCCCATGCAGGCATCCGCCTCCATGTACGGCTGCACAGCCGCGCAAAAGCCGATCTCGTTTTCCAGAGGCCTGGAGCAGGCATTGGGGCAAGCAGAGACTGTGGCTTTGAACTTGTGAGGGAGCTGCAAGCCGCTGAATCTCTGATCTATCTGCCGGGCGAAGCTCTGGCTGTCCGCTAATGCTCTGCGGCAGACGGGCAGGCCGGGACAGGCAGTCACTGTACGAAAGCGGGGACCGCAGGGGCCCAGGGCCAGGCCGGCCTCGGCCAGCTCCTTTCGGGCGGCTTCGATCTCTTTGAACTTGATCCAGGGAATCTCGATCCCTTGCCTGGCGGTGAGGCGAACTTCGTTTCGACCGTACTTCCTGGCCACCTCGGCGATCCAGGGAAGCTTGTCGGCAGGGATGGAGCCGCCAGGTAGCCTCAGCCGGATGGCAAAGAAGTCGTCATCCTTCTGCATGATGATGCCACCGGATTTCAGGGCGGCGTAATCGATGCTTGGTGTAGGCACGGTCATCTGGAGGGCCTCTGCTGGGATGAACGGGTGGGAGAGGGGTAATGAAGTTTTGGATTGCGGCAAGAGATGATAGGAAAGGGTAGAAGATAGTGGAGCTAGCAAATCAGTTCACTTATTATTTTTTTATTTTATCGTAATACCCCACAGCTCTGCTGCGGGGTGCGCTGCCGTTTAATTTTTAATTATTATTATTAATACATTGGACGAAGATCATAGCCATCATTTTCGACTGAGAAGATGAAGGAGCGTTGGCTGTATTTCCATATATCCTGCAAAAAAAAATTAACAAATAGGGACGAAGAGCTCGCGTAACCAAGGCTTTAGCCAAGGCCATAAATATTTTTTAATCCAATATAGAATTGAAATTATTGCCCATATAGCTGTTGCGAAAAAGGCGTATCTCGCCAAATCACGTTCATACCAAGGTCTTATGTGCAACCGTATCATTTTCGAATCTTGAAACCATTTGTTTGAATTCTTATATATATAATTAACAAATATATCATGATCTCCAGCAGAGGCGTTATTGGCGACTGTAAATTCAAGGGTATAAGGTGCATAATGTGTACCATTTTCAAATAGATACGTGCTTTCTCCAAATATCTTCGGTTCAACTGAGAAATTATTATTATTATTGCTTTCTAGCGAGGATTCCTATAAACCTGCCCAATTATTAATATGCAAAAGTATATATAGTATT
>JBAXWY010000074.1:0-6200 GCA_037128175.1 Methanothrix sp. | reverse complement strand
GCGGAACAGCTACGGGGATGAGGGGGGTGGGGTCCGGGGAGGGGGGAGAAGGGGCTGACGGCTGCTGCTAAAGCCAAAAAGGTTTGATAAACCTACAATTGGTTCTCAACCCTACTTATCAGGATGCAGATAGACTTTAGCGCATTTAGGCTGGGGGCTTAGAGGTCAGGTAATAATAAACTGCTATCAACAGGGACAAGAAGCTGGTTATGAGGATAGACTCGGCAAATATTAACCGGATATGTTTATCAGAAACGAGCTTCTCGAAAGTCTCCTTGGAATCCCGGCTGGAGTTTATGTTTACGCGATAATCCCTTGGAGTTAAAGTCCATAAGGCGAAAAACAGGCTTATCAGCCATAGAGCTATGGGTGCTAGGTAAACCAACACGATTCCGCCGCTCAGAGTCCCTCTCAGATCGGAGAAGGTTATGGCATGGAAATAAAGACCCTCCAACAAGGTGGTCATGACTATTATCTGTTTGGCCACGTCCTCGATGATAGTGATAGACTCGCCCACCACATTCTCTGCATTCTTTTTCCAGAATGGGTTCGGTTCTGAGGTCATTCTAGGCAGATCGTTTGTCATGGTAGTGGATACTCAAATTTATGTTTGCAACCATTGCGAGGGCACTCCAGGTCGACGTATTTCACTCTATGCAAATTATTCCCTCTTATTCTGACTGACGAAGTATTTCCGTCATTCAGGATTTTATCGATATCGACCTCAAAAGGCAATTTGCATCCTGGACAAATTATTGTTTCAAATGTCATACATGCCTCCATAACTTACTTAATAGAATTCCAAATAGTAGATTCACCTATTTTCTTCATCAATCTGTTGATGGATACCTTGACGATCTCTTGATTGGGATCTTCAAGTTCATTGAAAAGTGAAAAGGCACGAACATAATTGGGGAGAGCAGCCGTGTAATCTTTTTCATCTTCGTGTATTTTTCCTATCTGATGCAAAGAGCTAGCTATACCCTTTTTGTCATTTATCTCTTTGAATGAGGCCAAGCTGTTTTGATAGTATTTGATTGCTTCTGGAAAGTTGCCTTGGTTCTGATGTATAACGCCCAAAGATAAAGATGAGCGAGCGATCCCTGCTTTATCATTAAGCTCAATTTTTATATCCAAGCTTTCTTCGTGGAACTTAATAGCCTTAGATAAGTCGCCTTGTATGATGCATAAATTGCCTTGCTGATACAATGAACTAGCAATGCCTCGCCGGTCATCTATCTCCTTCCTTATAGCCAAACTATCTTTGTAAAAGTTAATTGCTTCAGAGTAGTGTCCTAAACGCTGATATACAATGCCTAGTTGGTGGAGAACGTTAGCAATACCATATTTATCATTAATTTCTCTAAATAAATTAAGGCTTTGCTGATATTGTTTGATAGCTTCCGCATAATTACCTTGTTCCTGATAGATAATGCCCAGAACCTGCATGGAGCTAGCAGCGCCCTCTTTATCATCAATATCCAAAAAGAGAGCCGTACTATGCTTAATGTGCTTAGTCGCTTCTGAATAGTTACCTTGTTCCTGGTAAATTGTACCTAGCTCATGTATAGAGGCCGCAACAGTTTTTTTGTCGCCTTCCATTTCACGTATCACTTCGTTATGCAGCTTAAAAGCCATGTTCAAGTCGCCTAACGTATGATATACGATCCCAAGGTTACCTTTGGCAAAAGCTCTGGTGTTGCCCGAAGTCGTATCAATAGATTGATTAAGTAGATACTTTGCCCAATCCCAATAACCCCAACGATCAAGATACTTCCAGATTCCGACAACAATTTCGCTGGCCTTTTCCCACTCTTCCGCTTGATAATAGTAATCTCTAGCTCGTAGAGAGTTCCAGACAATTTTATCGGCTTTGGCTTTATTTTCATAATAAAGGGCCGCTCGTATCAACAGAATTTTTTTGTCCTCTTTTACCCACTTCCCATCTCTATCTACGAAATCCTTTACAAGCGTATGCATAGAATACAATGGCTCTTTGGCTCTACGCTGCACAGGGTCAGGATATTGTATCTCATCCGGCTCTTCTTTTATGGCCATTAGTCCCCATGCAAGAGCCTCTTTGAGAGAGTGGTCGATAGAAGGATTTGGATGCATCTCATCTCCCATCATCCAAGAAAGAACTCCATAAGGCACCGCCTCCATCAAAACCGAAGCGCTTAGGAGCAGCTTCTTAGACTCTTCATTCAACTTTGAATAAGACATATCAAAGAGCGTAAACTCGTTTGACTCTCTCTTTAATGGTTCCAGCTTTTGCAGCAGGGAATCCACGGTATCTGCAGACGCATGCTTGGCAAACATCCCTATAGCCCAGGGGTGACCTCCTATCGCTTGATAGATCCTCTTTTTCCCCCACTCTATGCTCAACCCGGAAAGTTCTGAGTAATTATTCATCAGCCAAATAGCTTGATAGAAAGGCATCTCGGGCACCGAAAGATGGCCTATGCTCCCGCCCAGCCGTCCTTGCAAGGGGTCGAAGTCGTAGCGGCTGGTGATAATGTATTTAGTATAGGAGATGGTATCATTGAGCAAGTGCTCCACGAACCACCGCAAATCTGGATCTGCTATGTGGCTTCTGCTCTCATCCAGGCATGACTCGAAATTGTCCAGGATTACCAGAAAGCTACGTTGGTTAAGTATTGCTACGAGGGAGGCAGTCTTAACCTGCAATGACTCTGGCTGGTAAAGGATCTGGTTCAGGGACGAGATGCCAACTTTTTCAAGGAAGGCATTGAAACCATTGAGAATGTCCTCTGGCCTAGTATTCGTTGAGCACTTGAACCCGAAGACGCCTTCGAAATTATTGGTCATCCTCATGGCTAAGCGAGTAGCAAGAACAGTCTTGCCGATGCCACCCCAGCCATGAATAATAGCCACCCTCTTGAGGTCTGATGCAAACCACTTTTGGAGAGTTCGAAGTTCTCTTTGTCTTCCCACGAAGCCAATCTTTTTGATCTGGACCTCTCCCAGCATGGTGGGCTTCAGAAAGAGTTCGGGCTTGGCAGGTTCAATCGTACTAACATCTAGACATTGAGGATCTAGGAGATAGAGTACAGGCGTGGCAAAGTCTACGCCATTAGCATTCTCCGCATTCCTCATGGCGATGCGGGCTTCAGTCAAAGATAGATCTACCGCACTACCGTTGGCAATGGCCTGATAGAAAGCGGAAGCGAACCTGTTGGCCGAGGTGTCCAATATGGAGTACTGCATGGCTATTACAGCGGGTATCTTCTTTCTCACCAGCTTGTTTGCCAGGTCAGCAGACTCACAGGCACTAAGGACCACTAGTCGGATTCCGCGGTCGGAGAAGAGATCAGAGACGATCTGATTGTCCACTTCGTGAGGCCGAAGATCCTCGGTCTCTAGAACAAGGTAACTTTGGCCATCAGAAATACTACCATGACCAGTAAAATGCACTATGTGATATTCCTTCTCGTTCAGATTGCTCTGGATGGTTTCGAAGGTAGCATCATCGGTGAAGTCCACCTCCATCTTGTGCTCCACATATAACTTATCGACTGCATCCAGGATCCTATCCCGCTCCACCTCAATATTCAAGGGAGCGCAGCTGGGATCGTTAGGTGTGGAGATCACAACCAACATACGTAGTATAGACTCCAAGGGCTGGTAATGGACCCTGCTCTGGCTAGAAGGCATCCGGGAGATTATGGTGTTCCTCCTAGCGACCAGGAAATCCTCACCGTCATGTAAGAACTCCCAAGGAAGAGCGGCCAGATCTGAAACATTATCGTCAAATTGGAGGCTAATTCGTAGACCTTCGCTATTGCGCTCCATATGTTTCTCAAAGTAGCCTCCCAGCTCTCCAGCCAAGATCTTCCGATAGAGATCCTGGCCAAAGTCCACATGAAAAGTCTCCTTCGATCCAGAGCTGAGTGCAGTCTTCTCCAGCACCTTAAGGCGCTCCATTACCCTGAGCTCGTCAAGTCTCAGTTCAAAAGAATTAGATGCCACTGGTTTGCCATCCTCAAGGGCGGTGGCAACAAAATGGTATGGAGCTTCCAGAGACAACCGGATGACCAGATCCGTGTAGGCCAATGAGATCCCTCTTCGTATTGCACATATGCATATATTTCATTCTTTATGTAAATTTCGGTAATGTATCAGCCCAGCACCTCCACCGCCCGGAAGTACTCCTGGCGGAAGAGTGCACCCTCCCGGCGAATGGGCGTCTGCTGATACTCAGAGAGCCAGTTGTAAGGCCCGATGTCCTCCTTGATGGCATAAAGAGAAGGCAATGGATACTTTTCCGGCCAGAGAGCCTCTCCCGGCAGCCGGCCCAGTGGATCTTCCAGCTCGGCCAGGGCAGGAAGCCGGTACTCGACCCAGGGAGGAGAGTATCTCTGGCCTCCTGCCTCGGCATCGACCTTGCGGCCAACCAACCGACCGGTGAAATCGTCTACATGCCAGCGGGTGGCCATGACGATGACGACCCCGAAGGGCGCCCATGGCATAGGCTCCAGACGCTCTCGGCCGTCCCGGTCCACCAATCCCAGACCTTCTCTCGCATAGTCGGGGACTCGGCCTGCTCCCGGTCCTTGTGGGGGTCATCTATGATGAGACAGTTGTGGGTGAGAACCTCTTCCGCAAAGAAATTGTTGCAGCCTTCCACTTGGATGTCATAGACAGGGATTTCTCCACAGCGTAACTCCCGAACCACAGATACGGGGTCGATTTTGATTTGTGATGAATCATATGGCAGGGTTGACAAAGAGTTACAAGATTTTCGGGTGTATTGTCCAGCACAGCCTCGTTTAAGTGATGAATAACAAGATTCGACCTCTGAACATCCTGTCCGTTCCAGGTTATCCGAGTGAAGGCCTCCTGCAATCCACAGACGACACACTTGTGGCCGTCTCGCTCCAGGATCAAAGGTCTCATTTGAGTGAACCACATTGCGTAGCTCATCCCATCCTGATAGTGGGAGTTTCCAAGTCCAACCATTCTCTCGGAATGGGCAGCGCTCGCACATTCCCGAGAGCAGAACTGGGCACGGGAAGAGCGAGGAATAAACTCTGCCTCGCAAATCGGGCAGATTTTCACAGGCCTCTTGGATAGTCTGGAAGCTGTGCGGCAAGTCTCTGAGCAATATTTGTTCCGACGTTTCCCAGGCATTGGCTGGCCGCAATAGGCGCAAGATCTCGCATGCTTTACGGCATGATGCTTTTGAGAGCATGCCCTGGAGCAATAGAAGTCTTCTTGCCCCCGATTCAGTGCTTTGCGGTAATCGTACAGGTATTTTTCGTGCTCCTTCCCGCAGAGAGTACAGCGAAGAACTACTCTGACCGATCGAAGTTTCTGGTAGCAAGCTAGGCAAAGTAAGCCGTTGCCTCCCTTCGGATTCCCACAACGAACGCAGATCTTGTTGGACTTGGACTTCTGAGCTGATAAGCCGGTCGCCGGGCCGTAGACTATTCGCCTCTTGGTAGCCTCGTTCACAAGTGTAAAAACGATGTCTATAGGTAGCTCTGACTTTATGGCCACTAGCTGTTTCGATTTCAAGTAGTCTATTGCCATAGGTCACCCTTACGGCGAGGATCTTCCGCCACTCAAAAAGATTCGACCGATGATTGAACGCTAAGACGCGAGGACGCAGTGGCATCCTCACTAAATCCTCAATTGAGATCTTACCCTTTTCAGTAGTTATGAGTGTCTTTCCATATAAACACTGTGCGCCTTTACCTGTAACAGCGCTCTGAGTGCCAACCGCATTCATACCGCCGCCTTCAGTAGTATCCCAGCGGTTGGCTGCCGAGGAATCGCCGGAGATCTCAACCCGAAGCTCCCCCGGATGCTCCTGGATGGTGTTTCTCACCTTGCGGCCCCAGGTTGCCGCATAATCGGACTCGTAGCTGGCCAGGATGACTCTGTACTGGGGGAATAGATCGAGAAACCACACCGGCAACCAGTGAGAGACTAAAGCCGACTTGCCATGGCGAGGCGGCATGCTGATGATCAGCCTGGGACAGCGCCCGGCCACGGCCTGGGTGAGCAGAAAGGACAGCTCACGAAGGTGGCGGTAGAGTCTCCACTTCCCGCCCGAAAGCCTCTGAGCAAATGTCCCCGGCGTAGCCCTCCAGGCGTTCTGCAAGAGAAGCCGCGAGTCGAACGGCTTCGGGGTCGGCAAGGATAAGCTCCTCTATGTACTTGTACTCGATATACTC
>JBAXWY010000073.1:0-6439 GCA_037128175.1 Methanothrix sp. | reverse complement strand
CTACCACCACAGAGACACAGAGCGCACGGAGGACTCACAGAGGACTCGATTATTCCATTACCCACGCGAAACAGCGAGGAACCAAAAAGACCTTTCCCATCTAGCTCTTCACCTTCCAGAAGACAAGCAGCATGGCAAGGATTGCCGCCACTGCACCTGAAGCCGGAGTTTTCTGGGCAGGGGGCTCCTTAGCTGGTGTCTGATTGCCATTATTGCCATTATATGTTTGCAGCATCGGTCCCGTTGGCATTGGCGATCTCTCAGGCTCAATTGCCGCAGGGCTCTTTGCCGCTACCACATTAATGAAGGCCGTCTTCTTGCCGGAGGGCGATCCCGTGGCGGCAACATCCACCACAAAAGAATAGTTGCCTGGCGGCACATCTGCTGCCTTGACGGAGCAGTTGTATTTGGTCACCCCCGTCGGATAGACGTTTTTGATCATCTTAGGGCAGATGAAATCAATTCCTTCGGTTTTGTTCTTGAAGACCAGCTCGACATAGGCTCTCTCGCTGCCCAGGCCCTTGACAGAGACGGTGAAGTTGGCTTCGCTATGGGGCGTCATAACAATTGGCGTGACCTCAGTCACCTTGAACCAGAAGGAAGCAGTGGCCTGGCCCGCCAGGAGCAAGAGAAGGAGAATGAGAAGAACAGAGAAGTGATTTTTCATGTGGATCAGGCTGTCTTGAAGATTATAAAGAGGTTTCGGAGATATGTTTGCCGAAAATTTTTTTCAATATTTATACCAATTATTATTTTTATTCGTATACCAAAATCCAGAAGGCATAAAACGCCAGAAGTCAAATATGCGAGATTCAAAGCTCCAGTAGTTGTTATAGGTTCCCTGATTTGGGTTGAAATACGAACCCAAAACAACAGCACCATTTTCATAAGGGTTCATGTTGCCGATAAGGCCATGGCCGATATGAATGGGCGCGGGATGAGCGGCACCTTGCCCGATCAGCAGAACAAGGCAAATGCATAATGCTGCAATATATTTTTTCATTTAGTATCCATCCGACATTAGTATTTTGAATCTACGGGAATAAGTGACTTCTCCCCGTCCTAAAGGACGGAACTTCTAGCCGTTGATTGGCAGAGATTGAAGTCCCAATCTCAATATGTTTATGGCTGCATTCCAATCTCGATCCATAGACAGCCCGCACTCCGAACAGTTATGGACTCGATCCGCCAATGTTTTTTCAACCAGAATACCACACCTTGAGCACATCTTGGAAGTGTTTATCGGATCTACCAGGACGACAATCGAACCAGCGTTTGCAGCTTTGTAAGATGTCATAGTCACCAGCATATTCCAAGCCACATCCGAGATGGATTTAGCAAGGCAATGGTTTTGAAGCATGTTCTTGATATTCAGATCTTCAAACGCAATCAGGCCAAAACGGTTCACCAGAGCTCGGCTAACCTGATGAGCAAATTCATATCTCTTGTTAGCGATCCTCTCATGGACCAGTTCAACGACTTTTAAGGCAGCTTTCCTCTCAGGAGTACCTTTAGCGGCTTTTGAGAGCTTCCGCTGGACCCTGGCGAGTTCCTTTTCCTCATCTCGGAAGAATCTAGGATTATCAATCTTTTCGCCATTTGATAGGGTGGCAAAGCTCGCCAAGCCTACATCTATGCCGACGATTGACCTATCTTTCCAGGGAGGTTTCGGCAGATCTTCAAGTTCAACCGAGAAGCAAGCAAACCATTTTCCGGTTGCTGCTCTGTGAATTGTCAGACGCTTGATCTTGCCTTCGATCTGTCTATGCAGCTTGATCTTGATTTCTCCGATCTTAGAAAGGCGGAGCTTTCCAGAGTCTAGCTTGAATCCCTTCTGAGGATAGGTGAACGAGTCGTACCAACCTCTTCCCCTAAACCGAGGATATCCTGGTTCCTCGCCTGCCTTGACCCTCCTGAAGAAAGCCTTGAAAGCCAGGTCTACCCTTTCTTGGACGTTCTGAAGGGTTTGGGAAAAGACTTCGCTTAATTCAGGTTTGTCCGATTTCCAATCTGGTAGAAGGTTGTGGGTCTCATATTTTGAGACTGATTTGCCTTCTTTTTCAAAGGAATCTTTTCGATATGCTAAGGTCTGGTTGTATGTCCATCGGCACAAGTCTAAGGTTCTCTCCATCGCGGTCCGTTGGGACTTGGTTGGATAGATTCGGTACTTGTACGCCTTAAGCATAGATACTCGTTATGCAGTTAATTGTATTAATAGTTTTCTGCATAACGGCAGGGGCACGATTCATCTCCGGCCCGAAGACCGGAGTTTTCTCTGCCCCTGCACCCCGCGCCTATAATTTAGTCTCTGCATCTCACAAAGCCGTTTCCCATGGGAAACTGAATTTATGATGTCGATAGATCTTGTTTTTCATCCGTCACGTGTGAGCCCCTGCCTGGGCTCATGGGCGTTTCAATTGAGCCACGACTTTTCAGTCATGGAAATATGCAGCAAGAGGGCTTCCCTGTCATCAGGTATTTCCGTTTCAATTGAGCCACGACTTTTCAGTCATGGAAATAGCTGCCGTTTTTCGGCCTTTACTGCTATCGACAAAGTGATGATTTTCACGAGGTTTGTTAACTATTCAAATAATGCTAAATAGTCGGCACCACATCCATCTCTTAATCGTCATGCGGAGCAGTTTCACGAACCTTGTTAACTATACGTACGTTTTTAAGAAGTGCGTATGTCGTCTCGGGAGTTTTCGTAATACTGGGCCTTATGATTGCCCATTTACCTCCCGGACCCACTGGCATGCTTTTGCAGCTTCAAACTATAATAATCTTTCCTTCCTGTTCACTCTTAGCTGCATGCACCCCCAAAAATTCAATCCTCTCTTCCACCCTTCCATCCACGGGACCCAGATCGATTATCATAATCCTATCCCCATCCGCCGCGATCAGGTCAGTGAGAACGGCCACCATCCACAGAGACGCGCAATTAACCATATTAACAGCACTAGAAAGTAACGGCATATTTGCTTCTTTGTAATAGTTCGTCTCCGTTCGTTCGTCCTCCGCGCGCTCTGCGACTCTGCGGTTTATTCTTGTAACCCTAGGGTTTAATTATCAAGCTACGAATACTAAGTGCATTTGCCGATGGGAAAATCATTTTCCAATAGTAGCGATAAGGCCAAATATAAAGAACTCCTAAAATGTAGGAAGATGAAGAGGCTTGTAGCTTATGTCTCGGGCAGTGTCCAGAAGACTGGATACAGGGCAAAAGTCACCGATTTCGCCGGAATGCTGGGACTGAAAGGAGTAGTGGAGAATCTCGATGACGGCCGGGTAAAAATAGTAGCAGAAGGCGATGAAGATAAGCTAAAATGGTTTGAAGAAGCCATAAACATTAAAAATAGTCTGATTAATGTCGCATCCATCGAAAGAGAATACTCTGAGCCCAGAGGCGATTTTTCCAGATTCTACAAGCTCGTGGATAAAGGTG
Source organism: Methanothrix sp. (assembly GCA_037128175.1). Lineage (GTDB taxonomy): Archaea > Halobacteriota > Methanosarcinia > Methanotrichales > Methanotrichaceae > Methanothrix. The sequence continues at coordinate 2,994 of JBAXWY010000073.1, read as the reverse complement.
AGACAGATTCCCGGCTGGATATCGCCGCAGTCCACCTGAAGAATCTCATTGGTGCAGTTAATGGTCTGAACGAAAACCTCGGCAGAAAGATGGATACAATGATCGGATTGCAGAAGGATACTATCGAGTTGCAAAAAGAGACCATCGAGCTGCAAAAAGAGACCATCGAGCTGCAAAAGGAGGACCTCAATTCTTCGGATAATCTGCTGGAAGAGGTTCGGGAAACCAGAAAAGACCTGAAGGGTTATCTGGAACAGAGGTTCGAAAAGCTGCAATCGGAAGTTACAGAGATGCGGGCTGCCCTGAGGGTAAAAGGCATTATTTAGATCCATTTTTCATTTTCCGCTCCAATTCTGCCAAAGCCTGCTTGTGTGCCGGGCAACGCAAGTTTATTTAAATTAAGTCCACTGGCGTTGGTTTCATATAGGTGCAGACCAGGGCTAGAATTATGCCAAACTGGATCTACCCCGATTTCGAGCCGCGCCCCCAGCGGCCATTATTTCTCTGCATCATCTCCAACACCGACACCGGCAAGATTCCCGGCCTATCCGCCGCCGGAACCACGCCGGAGCTGACCGACTATACCCCCGGCGCCGATGCCGAACTGGTGGAGACCAACCGCATCATCACCATGCCCGAGCTACCGGAAGCGCCGGGCGGCTCGCCCACTCCCGCCATCGTCACCAAAGCGGCGCTCAACTTAACCGGCATACCTTCCTTATTCGTGGCCTCGGGCCTAAGAAAGAAGCCGGCCATTCCCTATGTGGAGCTGGGCGGATCTGCAGGCAGCGACATTCGCAAAGAGCCTGCCGTGCCTGGGGCCCAAGCCCTCTACGAAAATGCTGCCATGCTGGGAAAGAAGCTCGCCAAACTCTCCGACTGCGTCTTCATTGGCGAGTCCATCGCCGGAGGCACGACCACGGCGATGGCCGTTCTCTGGGCTCTGGGCTATGATGTCAATGTTAGCAGCAGCTTCAAGTCCAATCCCACTGCCCTCAAGCAAAGCGTGGTGTCTCGTGCATTTCAGCGGGCCGGCATCAAAATTGGCAGCCTGAAGAGCGAACCCCTGCGGGCAGTCGAACAGGTGGGCGACCCCATGATGGCTGCGGCTCTGGGCCTCATGCAGGGCCTGCAGGGCTGCCGGATGGTCTTAGCCGGTGGCACGCAAATGGCCGCCGTGCTGGCCCTGGGAAAAGCCCTGAAGATCGAGGGCGACATCTCCATTGCTACCACCAAATATATCGTGGAAGACAAAACTGCCAACTTTAAGGAGATCGTAGAGTCGACCGGCCGGCCTTACTATTACTCCGACCCGGGACTTGAGAACTCCAAGATCCCGGGCGTGCAGATCTACGCAAAAGGTTATGTCAAAGAGGGCGTAGGCATGGGCGGTGCCAGCCTTCTGGCCGGACTTTACGGCGTTACGCAAAAGCAGCTGGTCGAGGAGACGGACCGGGTGCTCATGACCGTGGAGCTGCCCAAGAAATGAAAGCTGCGATTCTAAAGGCTCCGGGAGTTCTGGAGCTTTGCGATCTGCCTGATCCATTATGCCCCAAAGGCGGCGCCCTGCTGGAGATCAAAGCCTGCAATGTATGCGGCACGGATGTCAAAATGAGAGAGCAGGGCCACCGGGACCTGGCTTATCCTCGCGTGCTGGGACATGAGATGGTAGGCAGGATCGTGGAGATGGATTCAGACTCAACTCTGGCCGAAGGTGACCTGGTACAGGTTTGGCCGGGCTTGGCCTGCGGAAAATGCCGGTCGTGCCTGCGGGGAGCCGACAATCGCTGCCCGAGCATCAAGATCATGGGATTCAACTGCGACGGAGGCTTTGCACAGCTCTTAGCCCTGCCCGAGCAGAGCCTTTCCGGCGGCGTTAACCTGCTGCCCCAGGGAGCCGAACCGGTTCTCGCCGCTCTGGCGGAGCCTCTGGCTTGCTGCATTAACGGCCAGGAACAGGCCCGCGTCTCTGAGGGGGACTGTGTTCTCATCTACGGCGGCGGGCCCATCGGCGCTATGCATGCTCTTTTAGCTGAGCTTCAGGGAGCCGAGAAGATAATAGTAGCGGAGAGAATGCCTGATCGCATCCGCCTGCTGGAAAGGCACACAAACGCTATGGTTGTCGATCCGGCTGAAGAGTCTGGAAAAAACGTTCTGGTCGAGGAGATCGGCAAAGAAGGCGTGGACGTCATCCTCACCGCCACCCCAGAGGTGCGGGTGGACAATGATCTTCAGAAGCTGCTCTCTCCCGGCGGAAGGATCTGCATCTTCTCAGGGCCAGCTCCTGGAAACTACGAAGAGCTGATCGACCTGTGCACCATTCACTACCATGAGCTGACCATCTGCGGAGCCTACGGTTGTAGCAGCCGGCAAAACGGGCAGGCTGTAGAGCTTTTGACCTCTGGCAAGATCAAGGCCGACTGGCTCATCACCAAAAGGACGAATCTTGCTGGAATTGAGGAGGCATTTTCCCATTCCGCTCAAAGGAGCGGGATGAAATCGGTTGTTTGCGGGAATTAGGAATTAAGGGATAAATTTAGTCGTCTTTGTGCCTTTGTGTCTTTGTGGTGAAGGTAGTAGTAGTAATAATAATAGTAATAGTAAGCTCTGACCCACATCCCTACCAAAAAAATACCATGCCACAAAGGCACAAAGCCACAAAGGACGCACAAAGAAACGCCTAGTGAAGAGCCATTTTAGCAATGCGGAGAACGGGATAATGGAAGACAGTTTGAGGTACTTTGGCAGCCATGTGGACTCACTGATTAGGGGCAGCAACCTGACGAGAGTTGAGGCATACAATCTTTTCAAGCAGATTTTGAACAACGAGCAGCCCGATTTGCAGCAGGGCGCATTCCTGGCCGCTATAACCGCCAAGGGCGCAACGCCCGCCGAGATCGCCGGAATCTGGGAAGCCATCTACGAGATCGACACCGTGCAGGTTCATCCAGATGTAAACGGCCCGCTTGTTGAAAATTGCGGCACGGGCATGGA
>JBAXWY010000072.1:0-6702 GCA_037128175.1 Methanothrix sp. | reverse complement strand
GTCAACCTTGGCTTGGCCTACGCTCACTTGGGAGAGATCCGTAAGGCCATTGAATACCATGAACAGGCCTTGAAGATCTCCCGCGAAGTCGGGGAGAGAAGGAATGAAGGAGCCGAACTAGACAGCTTGGGCCAGGCCTACGCCGCACTAGGCGAGACTCGTAAGGCGATCGATTACTACGAGAATGCCATTGTCATCGCTCGAGAAATCGGGGACAAAAAGAACGAAGGAGAAGAACTCTGTAATTTAGGCAAAGCTCACTTAGACCTGAATGAAACCGAAAAAGCCGTCGAATACTGCATGCAATCGCTGGTCATTGTTCGCAAGATTGAATATCTGAAATTTGAAGGCGAAGCGCTAAGCGTTTTGGGCAAAGCGTATTCCAATCTCGGCCAGCTCGACAAGACGCTGGATCATTGCGATCAAGCGCTGAAGATCTTCAAAAAGATGGAATATCGCCGGGGAGAAGGCGAGGCCCTCTTCACCAAGAGCCAAGCTCTGGACAAGCTGGGCCAGCGAAAGGACGCCGTCTCTCTCGCAAACGAAGCCCTCCAGATCTTCCAGCAGATCGAAAGCCCCCTGGCCGAAAAAGTCCGCCAGAAGCTCGCCGAGTGGGCTGTGGAGAATTAGCATGCAAATCATCTTTCTCGGCACCAACGGCTGGTACGACAGCCCCACGGGGAGCACCATCTGCACCCTCATCAACTCCGACAAGTACCACATCATCCTGGATGCAGGAAACGGCCTTTACAAAGCGGACCGCTACATCAAGGACGACCTGCCCGTCTTTCTCTTCCTCAGTCACTTTCACCTGGACCACATCGAAGGCTTGCACGTCCTTAGCAAGTTCCGCTTCAAAAGCCTCACAGTCTTCGGCCAGAAGGGCACCAAAGCGGCACTTCATACTATTATCAACGAGCCCTTCACAGTCCCCCTGGAAAAGCTGCCCTACCCGGTAGAGGTGCGCGAGCTGTCTCCGGGGCCCTACAAACTGCCCTTCGCCCTGGACTGCCGCTTCCTGGTGCACGCCTCGCCCTGTATGGGCTTTCGCTTCGATCTGGACGGCAAGATCATCACCTACTGCCCGGACACCGGAGTATGCGAGAATGCCGTGCTCCTGGCGGCAGACGCCGATCTGCTCATTGCGGAATGCGCCCACCTGCCCGGCGAAGAGAACCCGGCCTGGCCCCACCTCAATCCCCAGAGTGCCGCCGATATCGCCCGGCGGGCCAAAGCCAAACGCCTCGCGCTCACCCACTTCGATGCGGGCAGGTACACCAGCCTAGAGATGCGGCGCGAGGCTGTGGCGACGGTAGAGGACTTTCCGGGGATCGTAGTAGGAGAAGATGAGCTAGCGGTGCAGCTTTAGCGTGTTAGGAGCGGGGAAAAGGGTTCTTCGCTATGCAGCATGCCCCTAAAATGCGCTGGGTCTCTGTGTCTCTGCGCCTCTGTGGTTTGTTGTAGAAAGAACGGCGAATGTCGAACCGCCCTTTCGGCTCACAAGGCTTATGGACTTGAAAATACGATAGGCTCATCCATGACATCAAAGAACATAATTTGCTTACTATTCATATCCCTGCTGCTGGCGTCAAGCGCCGGCTGCCTGGCGAAGGACCAGGCGGGTGCAGCGACTGCGAATCCTGCCGTTCCAAAGGAGAATCTGCCGGACGGCTTCAAGCTGCTGGCAGCTCTGCCCGAGATGGACAGCAGTGTGAATATGACCGATTATATCAAGGGATTCTACGGATCGAATGACATTGGCCCGGCCAATACCTCGGTGGGCATTTACCAGTGGGGCAAGCCCGGCGAGAACTACGATGCCAAGGTCACCCTGATCCAGCTTTCCGATGAGGAGCACGCCAGGGCCGCCGTCTCCAACTTCAAATCCCAGGAGACATACCTGGATCAATTGGCTCGGAAGTTGCCCATATTCGGCAATGCCACAATCAACGGCCATGAGACTCTGGAGATCAAGGACATTCGAGGAGATAACAGCTTCAGATATCTCTATCTCTGGAATACGGGAAGCATTGTGGCTCTTGTTGAGGGCAACAACGATCGAAGCCAAAGCCTGGAGCTGGCCAGCGCCTCAGGGATCTGAGCCAATTTTTTTATGAAGCCGCAATTTGAGTCTCAGGTAATTGAGAGCGTGCAAAACACCCGGTCATCCCGGTCAATTCGGTTTTGCCGGCCACCAGGATTTGATTACCTCCCCGGTCAGTTCATAATTCTAGAGCTTAATGGCATAGAGGGCGAAATCAGAAAGCCTCTCACTCTCTCCAGCAGCCCGACTGAGGAATTTCTGCAGGTCACCAAAAGGCTGACCGGCCACGAGTTCTCCAATGCCCTCCTTTCCCTAAAAAATGGGGACACTATCAGGTTTTCTGGACCGTATGGCGATTTCACCTTTAACGGGGAGTACAATAAGATCGCCATGCTCTCTGGGGGAATAGGCATAACGCCTCTACGAAGCATCATAAAATACTGCACAGATAAGTGCCTCGCGACTGACATTTTCCTGTTTTACTCCAACCGGCAGGAGGATGATATTCCCTTTAAAGATGAATTCGATAGCCTAAATGCGAAAAATCAGAATCTTACTATCATTAATACCCTGACCCGCCCTGCTCTTAACTGGAAAGGCCGGATGGGCAGAATCGATGCCAATATGATTAAGGAGCTCCTTCCCAATTATGCCGATTGGACATTCTATTCCAGTGGCCCGCAAAGAATGGTAGATTCCATGCTCCTCTTGCTTAAGGAGCTGGGCATCCCAGAGAAACAGGCTCGTCTGGAGTATTTCCCTGGATATGACTGATCTGAAATCCAGCCAATTCAATAGGGATTTTCCTTTTTTTACTCCTCGCTGGATGGCATATCGACCACCATCCAGTGCTTTCCTCGGGTTGGAGCCTTCCTCAATGCCTCCTCAATCTCCGCATTTGCCAGTCCGTCCAGCCAATCGTTGAGTTTCTTACCAGGATTGTGTCCAGTCCAATATGATTGAAGCCTGATGTGCAGATCGCACATGTGATTGAGGCTTATGCCACGTTGGCAGATAGAGCCGCGGCACGGTCCATGGCCCTTGAGGTCGCACTCTGGGGAATTCATTTCAATCTCCTTGGATGTATAGCGAGCTTATCTAGCTTATCCCGGATTTTAGCAATTCTTAACAAAAAAGGAATTGGCAGAAAGCCTCTCCCCGGGACCTCAACAAACGGTGTCCAAGCTCTGAATATTGAAGGACTCAGCCAATACGTCCAAATTCACCCGACCGCTTACAAAAGTGCGCCTCGACTTAATTTCGTTCAGGACAACCTTGGCAGGGGCAAAGACGTTGTGATCCACCTTGAAGAAGTCGAAACCCGCCGCCTTGAAGGTCTTGTAGAAGGGTGCTCCCCAATCACGAGAGGCCTGGGAAGGCATGCCTTTCAGATATTGCTGCAGCTCCTCCAGGTTCTCGTACTCCAGTGTGTAGTAAGTCTCCCCGCCGTAAATTATGGCGTCGTTGGAGGAGCCCATACACATGGTAGCGTCGCCTGTTATGGGTGAGATGGGAGCCCGGCCCCAGCCGCATTTGATGGTGTTTATGTCAAAGCCCATGGTAAAGAGCTTATGCAGACCCGTCTCGACTACGCGTGCCGAGACCTGCACCAGCCCGGCCACGCTGTCCGTGGGCGCAACGGCAATTCTCAGGTCAGCCGGATCGATGCCGCACTTTTCTGCAATGAGGGCAGAGACGGTTTCGTCCGGCAACTTGTTTGACTCCAGGACAATGACTGCCACATCCGAGGACTCCTCAAAGCCGATCTTCTCGTAGAGGTCGCGGGTCTTTCTGGCCAGCACGCGCGCCGGACCGCTGCCCATGGCGAAGTACTTGTCCGCCTTGATCTGCCACATGGCGCACTGAGAGGCCATGCAGGAGACGGCGGGATGGTCTGTCGCCACCTGAATGCCCGGCAATAAAACGCCTTTAATATCGAAGGGTGTAAGCTGAATTTCCGCCAGGTCTGCCATGCAGAGGCGAGAGAGGTAGACGCCTGCACCATAGCCACCTTTGGCCACCACGCCCGCATCAGCCACAACAGTACCGTTATCAAGTTCTTGGACCTCGATTTGCAGCTCGTCTGAATAATCGAGCATCTCCTCGAAGACCTCGAATCCCATTTCATTGATTCCCATCAAGACGGATCACCTTTCCTCATCAAGAATTCAATCGTCCATAAAAGTCTATCGATTCTTCACGGGACATGACCCCAGTGCGGAGCAATTCTCTTTTGTGGAGTTATTTTGAGCGCATGTGGCACCATTGGGACAGATGCAGTTTCCGCTGCCATTCCCTCCACAATTTGTGCCGCAATTCCCACTACAGCTTCCATTTACCTGGCATGAGCTGTTTTCTCCGGCAAAAGGGCAGGAAATGCCGGACGAGTTCAAGACCAGAGCCATTCCTGCCAGGAGCAGGACCAGTGCAACTATTGGATATTTATTCATCATTTGTCCTCTAATCTTTGTCTTCATCCCTTACCCTACGAAGCAGATAGACTCCGCTTTTTCTATTTATATTTCATTGTGAAACCATCCTAGCCATGCAAACTCAGTTATTTATAGTTGTTAATCAATTCGTTTGCCATTCGAGGTGGAAAAGTGATCAAATCGGCAGAAGGATTTTTAATAACGGCCATGCTCATTGTAATTATGCTTTTGATTAGCGGTTCAAGCCTAGCCGCATCTCCTGAGAAAGAGATGACAGGACTGAATAAAAGTGAAATTACCACTTCCTGGGATTTATCAAGCTTATTTAAAGATAAGGAGACGGCAACCGCAGAATTCGAAGGGCTGCAAAATAAGTCGCAAGAGATAAATGCGACATTTCGCCCCCTGTTCAAGAACCTCACAGGAAAGGCTTTGCTGGAATATATCGAGGAGAGTAAGAACTTCAGCAGGAACATAAACGTAGTTATGGCTTATGCTTATGCCCAAAATAGCCTGAATGTCAACGACAAATTCTTTGAGAAATTCATCTCCGATGTGCAGAATTTATACACTGAGCATGCCAAGGCCACATCCTTCGCCGAAATACGGCTCAAGTCGCTTCCTCCTGCCGAATGGGAAAGGCTTTTTTCGGAGGAGCGGGCCCTGGAAAAGTACCGAGCATACCTTGTGGACAGCTACCAGCGCTACAAAGATCACCGGCCCAGAAATGAGACGCATGCCGCCTATCTGGCTGATATATCCAACCAGCTTATGAAGATCAACACCGAGGCGGAAAAGACTGTAACCAATAACGTTACCGTTGCTGGAAATATCACTTTAGAGAATGGAAGTGAGCTGGCCATAAATTCTCAAACCTACTCGGAGCTTCTCTCTACGGACAGCAACCGAAACAACAGAAAGATGGGCTACGACAAACGTTTCTATCATCTCATTAACGAGTCGGATAAAATGGCAGAGATCTACGGCAATAAATCAAGATTAGACGACCTGATCGCCCGAGAACTGAATTACTCCGACTCTTACGACGCCAAGATGTTCGAGACCTATCTCACTAAAGAGCAGGTGGAGACAATGAACCAGGTCTTCAAGGAGCGCAAGGGCAACTTCGATGGCTATTACGAGTTTCGAAAGACAAGGATGAATCTGACGCCCCTTAAGCCTTATGACCTGGCGCTTCAACTGCTGAAAAATCCTGACAAGAAATATGGCTACGAGGAGACGCTCTCCAATATATCCGCTTCTTATGCGGCGATGGACCCGGCCTTCCAGGACATATTCGTAAAGACAACAACCAGCGGCTCGATGGATGTCTACCCCAATCCAGAGGGCGGAAAGCAGCCGGGAGGCTACTGCCAGGATATGTGTGCCCTTCAGCGCCCGGCGTTGATATTCATGAACTTCAAGGGTTTGATGGATGACCAGAAAACCCTTACTCATGAGATGGGCCATGCCATCAACTTCTACCTGATGGGCAGTAATGTGGATTATCTTTACTGTTATGGCAGAGAGTACGAGATGGAGATTCCCTCAACCTTCAATGAGGAGCTCTTTGTGGACTATGCCCTGAAAAACTACGACCAGGATACGGCCCTGGCAATTTTAGCCGAAACCCTCAGTGATTATGAGAACTACTTCACCTTCCAGCCCATGATCACCGAGTTTGAGAACAAGGCACACGAGCTTTGCCGCCAAAAAACAAATGTGAGCGGCAGCGATCTTAACCTGCTCTGGACCAACCTATCCAAGGATTACCGAAGCGGTTTGGTGGATTATTATCCAGAGGACAGTGCCCAGTGGACCTACATCAGCCATATCTATCTCACCAATAACTACTATACCTTCAGCTATGCTCTGTCCAAAGCCGTGACTTTGTCTTTATTCAAGATGCATAAAGAAGACCCGGAAAAGTTCAATGAGAATTACATGGCCTATCTCTCCGCCGGCAGCACCATGACCCCGCCTGAGAAGCTACGGAAATTCTTCGGCATTGAGATAGATAGGAAGTTATTCGAGGATGCCATGGATGTTGTGCAGATGAGGGTGCTCCAATTGCAGGAGCTGGAAGGGAAGAGATTGGCAAGTTCCTCCTGAAAACAGGACGGAACTCGCATTTTAATTTTGGTTCCTCGCTGTTTCGCGTGGGTAATAGTATAATCGAGTCCTCTGTGAGTCCTCCGTGCGCTCTGTGTCTCTGTGGTGGTAGTC
>JBAXWY010000071.1:0-7049 GCA_037128175.1 Methanothrix sp. | reverse complement strand
CGAGGGAGGGCACTTACAGCCTAAAATTAGGCTTATTTAAGCCCAGCTGTACTAGGATGAAGGTCTAGGTCGAGCCTGCCGGCAATCGTCACTCGTCCATTCCTAAATGGGTGTTTGAACTGCCTATGGCTTCCAATAGTACGTTCCAGATACCACCCATCAGCTTCTATGAGCTTAATAGCATCCCGAATTCTCATTAGCTTTTCCTTCCAGATAACGCTGTCTCAAAGCGGGCCATCTCGTAGTCATAATGCCTCATGAATTAGATGTAGGATGTTGCCGTCTCCAGCGTACCTCTATCCATGCGGTTGATCATCTTTACAGGGTTGTGGTTGCTCAGATACCAGCCCCGGCAACTCCGGAGCTTGAAAAGCGCCCGGCCCTCGAGGTGCCAGCTTCAGCAGAGGTTGTAGGCCAGCTCTCGCAATCCTGAGATATTTTCCGGCAGATGGGAAAATTTGTCTTTGATACCTTGCATGAATGTGTCAGCTCCCTAGCGGTCTGTAATGGAGCGGTCTTCAGAGATATATCCTTAGAATTAATGCCCGGAGTTTGTAAGATCATAATATCACGAACATGATATGTAGATTCCAGAGCCTAGAAACCAATTGTCATCCACTTTCATAGCATAAGCGATCTTGAACTCATCTCTGTTACCGTGAGCAGGGTTTGGGAAGATGAAGTAAGTGAATCCTTTCCCTTCCTTGGCAACATTGAGCGTGTTCCTGAGAGATGGGACGCCATTGGAATCTGTTACATCCAGCTTGTTTTTACCGATCCAATCGGGTTTGAATGGATGTGCAAGGCAAGTTCCATTGAAATCGTAAGCGTAGATGTAGAGATCTTTGCGGACAAATGAGCCGGTCTTATTGCTGAACTCATCGAGTGCTTTATCTTTGCCGTTCTCTTGGGCATAGGCCAAAGCAAACTCAACAAATGAGACGAGTTCTGTCTTGTTGGATGAATTGATTGGTGATTCATTTGCCAAAGCCAACTGCATGATGAAAAACGTCGCTGTCAACAGCATGATTACTACAATTAGCACATTCCAGTTTTTCATATTTATCACTTTAGTGTGGACGATAGAATTCATTAAATACTTTTGCCGCCCACACATGCGCGCGGGCGGGACTCTGGACATCTGCAAGAAAAGGGATAAATAATTTGCAGTGCATCTCTGCCTTCTGGGCTAAATTAGGGTCGAATCCGAACGGCAATATCCGTCCGGCTGCCCGGGGCGGGCTAGTACAGCGAGGCCGAGGTAAACCAATGCTATGACTTCGCGGCTTCGCGCCTTCGCGTGAAACCGTCCTCGGTTGAATCTCATGGCTTTAATTGGGCCAAGCTGTACTAGCCCGCTCCTGCTTGCCCGACAACCGCGACTGGGCGCTCGCAAAGTATGCCTACGACGCTTGGAGTGCCGGAAAGAATCTTATGCTGTCAAAAGAAGCAACCTCAGATGGAAACCATAATCGTTGAAAAGGATCTCTGCACCCGTTGCGGGATCTGTTCGGCAGTCTGCCCAATGGCTATCATTGATCCGGGGGAGGAGAGCATCCTTCCCAAAGTAAGGAATGAAAAAGCAGTCATGTGCCTCCAGTGCGGGCACTGTGAGGTTTTCTGCCCGTCCCAGGCGCTGCTCTTAAACCTGCGGCCCGATGAAAGGCTGCCCCTGCCGGAGGGTGCCGGCACCGTTTCTCCAGAGACAATCGCGTTCTATCTCAAGAAACGAAGGTCCGTGCGGCATTTCACCAGTGATCCTGTGCCAAAGGACAAGATCCTCGAAATCCTGGATATTTCCCGGTACGCGGCCTCGGGAAGCAACGGCCAGCCGGTGCAGTGGCTGGTTGTTCATGATCCTATGAAGGTGAAAAAGATCGCCGAGCTGACCATTGAATGGATGGAGACTCTCCTGAACACCGCTCATCCCATGAGCGGCTACGTACCGATGTTTATTGCCACCTGGGAACAGGGACACGATGTCATCTGCCGGGGCGCTCCTCACCTGCTCTTCGCCCATATCCCAGAGGGGAACCCAGTTGCATCGGTCGATGCCATCATTGCACTGACGCATTTTGATGTCGCTGCGCCTGCATTTGGCGTCGGCACCTGCTGGGCGGGATTCGTCGCCATGGCGGCCATCTCTTATGAACCGCTCCAGAAAGAACTAGGCCTGCCCACGGGACGAAAGAGCGCCTATGCCATGATGTTCGGCCACCCGCAGTACAGGGTTCTCGGGATCCCTCGCAGGAAAACCCTTGAGGTAATGTGGCAGTAAACCCTGGCCTGCCTGAAAAAACAGAAAGGAGCACGATAATGAAAGTCCTGGCCATCAACGCAAGTCCACGAAAGAAATGGAATACTGCAACTCTGCTCCAAAGCGCGCTTGACGGTGCCGAGTCTCAAGGAGCGGAGACAGAACTCATCCATCTCTATGATCTTGATTTTAAGGGATGTACGAGCTGTTTTGCATGCAAACTGAAAGGCGGGAAGAGTTACGGGAAATGTGCCGTGCAAGACGGCTTGACACCCGTTCTTGAAAAGATCAGGGATGCCGACGCCCTCATCCTCGGCTCGCCTATCTATTTCGGCACGGTGACCGGTATGATGCGCAGTTTCATGGAGCGGCTGATGTTCCCGTACCTGACCTACACGAAACCTCCAGCCTCGCTCTTCCCTAAGATTATGCCGACGGCCTTCATCTACACAATGAACGTCTCCGAACAGCAGATGAAGGAGATTTATGCCTCGCATATCGGGGCAAACGAGCATGTCCTGAAGATGATATTCGGGCATTCTGAAACCCTCTCATCCAATGAGACACTCCAGTTCGAGGATTACGACAAGGTCGTATTCAGCTATTTCGACCCGGAGGAGAGGAAGGAACGGCAGAGGACAGCCTTCCCGCAGGACTGCAGGCGAGCGTTTGAGATTGGGGCACGGCTGGGAAAATCCCAGTAGCCGGATGGACTTGAGAGCGAAACTGCCGGAATTAAACAAATTATTATCATGATAGATCCCTTGAAAGATATCGACTGGAATCTTATCTGGAAGAGCCAGATGAAGAGGAACCGGGATTCAAGCCCCGGCCGGGACTGCTCTCGCATCTGGGAGAGCCGAGAGAGCGCTCTCGCCTTCTGGGATATGTGCAGGCAGGAGCGAAGCCGCATTGACAAGACCGTATGGGAAACGGATATCACGGAAGAGTCACGCGTCCTGGATATCGGCGCCGGGCCGGGCACGTTGGCCATTCCCTTCGCCCAAAAGGTGGCGCACATCACTGCCGTGGAGCCGGCAGAGGGCATGTGCAGCGTCATGAGAGAGAAGATGAATGAGTTTGGCGCTAAAAATATCTCCATAGTGCAGAAGCGCTGGGAGGATGTGGACGTGGAAAAGGATCTGCAGCCTCCTTACGATGTGGTAATTGCCTCCTTCTCTCTGGGCATGCAAGACATCCAGGCAGCCATTGAGAAGATGATGCAAGCGTCATCAAAGTACGTTTATCTCTATCACTTTGCCGGGCCGACCTCCTGGGACCGGCAGTGGCAGGAGCTATGGCCCAGGCTGCATGGCCGGGCGTACCAGACAGGCCCAAAGTGCGATGTGCTCTACAATGTGCTCTACCAGATGGGCATCTACCCGCACATCAGAACATTCCGGCTGGAGCACAGCATGCGCTACCAATCACTGGATGAGGCTGTGCAGGCGCTCGCGCCCCAGGCTCATGCGGAGACAGAGGAGCAGAAGGGGATATTGAGAGAGTATCTCAAGGGCGCCATGCAAGAAGAGAGCGGGGCCTTCGTGCTGCCGGGGTCATCGATTCGGGTGAAGATGTGGTGGGAGAAATATTTGGGGGATCTATGAAGATAATGCAGATATCTCCTTATTTCCCACCCCACACAGGTGGAGTGGAGTATCATGTAAAAGAGCTGGCGGACGGCCTCGCCAGGAGGGGGCACCAGGTTAGCGTTGCCTCGTCTTGCGGAAGATGGACCGGCGAGCTAGTTCGCATACCGAGCATTGACTTATTTTATTCACCTATGCCAATTAAGGTACCTAAATTTGAGGCTGATGTCTATCACAGCCATATCCCGAGCCCCCTCTTTGCTTTCATGCTTCGTAGTGCCTCGCCACATGTTGTTACCTACCACAACGATGTGGTGGTTCCAAAAATGATAAATGGGCATGCCATGCCCCGTCCATTCGCCGCTGCTTTAGAGAGAATTAATGAGTTGCTGGTCCGGCCCGTTCTGGAGGAGGCAAAGATCGTAATAGCCACCACAAAGAGCTATGCAGAGACCTCACCCGTTCTGAAAGACTACCTTCACAAGCTAAAAATTGTGCCCAATGCGGTGAATGTCTCTCTTTACCCTCAAGGTCGAAAGAAGGAGAACTATGTGCTCTACGCGGGCAGAATGCTCAGCTACAAGGGAATTGAATCTTTGCTCTTTGCCATGAGCGAGGTGCAAAAGAGTGCGGATCTGGACCTGCTGCTGGTTGGAGACGGCTACGACCGCAGCCGGTTAGAGGAGATGGCCACAAAGCTGCATGTCCGGGCAAAGTTCACAGGAAGGCTGGAGCGAAGCATGTTTATAGATACAATCTCCCGAGCTGAAATACTTGTCTTGCCGACCCAAAATCGCCTGGAGGCCTTCGGCATCGTTCTCCTGGAAGCCATGGCCTGCGAGACGCCAGTCCTCGCCTTTGACACACCTGGTGTTAACGAGGTGGCAAAGAATGGTGGCATGGTCTACTCCAGCACAGAGGAACTCTGTGAGCAAATCCAGGAGCTTCATGAAAACGAGCCGCGAAGAGCGTGCCTCGGGCATAAGGGCAGGGGGGCGGTGGAGGAGCATTACTCCTGGAAGAGAGTGCTTGATTGCATGGAATCGGTCTATCGCGAGGTTGCCTGAAGAGGGAATTTGAGCTTAAAGTTTAAAGATGAAAGGGTAAAGGCCGCGTTACTAGCAATGGTCATGAGCCTGGTTTCTATTATTCTAATATTAAAATTTACAGAAACCAATTTAAGCTGGAAGATGCTCTCCGTTGTCCAGGGACGATTTTTGATCCTGGGGCTTGTCCTGCACATGTTCTCCTGGATCTTTTATGCAGTCAGGCTCAAGCTCCTCACCTCTCTTGCCGGCCATGAGATAAGTTTTCGCCTCTCGCTTATGTCAACGCTGGCGTCAAATTTCCTGGCTGCCCTCACTCCCTCTTCCGCCGGAGGTGAGCCTCTGCGCATCAAGATCCTGGCAGACGACGGTATGAGTTACGGCAGTGCAACGGCTGTTGCGGTGGGCGAGCGATTGCTGGACAGCATTTTCTTCGTAGCAGCCCTGGCTTTATTTCTTATCTTCTCCGACTTTTTGACCGGTTTCGGTCTGAAGATCGGGGCATTTTTCGTGGTCCTTCTCGTCCTGCTCTTGACCTTTCTCTGGCAGCTTGTCAGACGGCCGGAGAGAATTGCCGGATTTATGTTGTGGCTGAAAAAGAAGACCGGCAACAGACCCATTGTCTTTTCTTTAGAGCGAGAGATCTGGCTCTTTCGCGAAGCTGGCATTCAACTGGCCAAAGAGACATTGCGCCGCACGCCGGTCATGGCAGCTCTTACCGCTCTCATCTGGATGTGTGACTTTTTGGTCCCCTCATCCCTGCTAATCGGCATGGGAGCTGATCCTAAATTCCTTCTCTCCATTACATCCCAGATTATCCTGGCCATAATTGCCATCCTGCCCCTGACTCCGGGGGGCAGCGGCGTGGCCGAGCTATCCATGAGCTATCTTTACTCCATGTTTGTGCCGCCTGCATTGCTGGGGCCTCTGGTCATCCTCTGGCGTGTCGTTACCTACTTCTCCAACATTGTGGTGGGGGCGGCCTTTGCCGGAGCTTCGATCAACTGCATGAAGAAAAAATAATCATGTTGCAATGAGCAGCATCAGCAGCACCGACATTCTTACAGCCACGCTGATGGTTGTGGATATTATCACCAGGAATAGGCCCAGCCTCATGCCGAAGACCGAGGTGTAATTGGGCAGAAGCGAGCGGAGAGAGTAGAAGGGGAGCATGAACAGGCTGCCCAGCATGAGGACGATGAGGGCTTTAGTCTCCGATATGCCGCCGTTTTGGATCAGAGGTCCCAGCAGGGCGATGCCGGCCTTGGGACTGGCCACATAAATGGTGAGCGGTATTATCGTCTCCGGGGGAACGGCAAAAAAATTGGCCAAGGGTATGACATTTAACGATTGCAGAATGCCTTCCCGGCTTAAGTACAAAACCAGGAAAGTCATGATGAAGTAGAGCCCTGCGATTCTGAGGAATATGCGGCTTTGTCCTCGCAGGGATTTTTTGGCTGCCTCTCTTACATTTTTGTGTGCCTGGGGAGGGAGTGGCGGCAGAGGCGGCAGCGTTGCGGCTGATGAGGAGGACGGCGTTAACTGAGGAGACAATGAAGACGCTGCACAAGACGCGGATAAATCGACAGGAAGATAAGCCCGGCCCAGTACCAGGACCAGTGCCAGCTTTAAGAGCCCTGTAGCGATCGAAATAACGGCATAAGCCCCGCCCACATAGATGCCCAGAACCGGAATCACAAAAGCCAGTTGGTAGGTGAAAAGCTCCCGGAAGTAGACGGGAACGCTGTTCATGATGGCACTTAAGAATGCCTGACGCTCGGTCAGCTGTCCCTCAGCCAACAGTCTGGCGATCACGGTATTGGCCGCCAGGGCTGAACCGAGGCTGATGACAAAGGTTGATGCCGACACGGCAGGCAGGTGCGATATGGAAATGAGCGGCCTGGCTAGATGGGTGATGCGTGAGAATGCATTCATCTCTACCATGAGGCCGGCGAGAAAGAGCATGATAAAGACGGTTATCATAGTAGAGACGGTATCGTCGAGCGTTTGCAGAAGTAGATCGAGCATTATCAAGTCCTTTCTCTCAAAATCTCTTGGTGGTATTTTATAATTTTCGGTTATTTGAGTAGCCAGGTTTATCGCGTTGGGGTACAGGGGTAGAGAAGACCCCAGACTTCAGGCTGGGGATGAATCGTA
>JBAXWY010000070.1:0-7787 GCA_037128175.1 Methanothrix sp. | reverse complement strand
GGAATCTGGGCAAAGAAGGCTCGATGATTTCTGATCTCCAGCTAACCGGGCGTGCGTGCGGCCCGAAGCATACTTCATCCTTCAGCACGGGATACTCGGAATCACCGATGTTGTAGGTCTTCTCGATGTCTTTCAGCTCTATCACTTTGGAAATGTTTGTTCACCTTCTTCGGAATGATTCCTTGCGACAAAAGCCTGCAAAAATTTGTATCTGAAGATCACTTCACCTCAGTATTCTCAAAGAGATACGCCCCCAGGAACAGCATGGCAGCGCAGCAGACCGCCAAAACCGCCATGTCTACTGCAGGGGAAAGGGCACTCGTGCCTATCAGGCTGTATCTCAAGCCGTCCACGCCATAGGTGAGGGGATTGAGGTAGGCAAGGTCCCTTATCAACCCAGGGAATCTCTCAAGGGGGAAGAGCGCTCCGGACAGGAAGAACAATGGAAAGATGAGGAAGTTCATGATCAGGCTGAATCCGGACATATCTTTCATCTTGGAGGAGAAGGCCAGCCCGATGCCGATGAAGGTCGCGGCCACCAGGACCATGAACACCAGGGACAACAGGAATCCGGCAAGGCTTGGCATCTTCATACCCATGATTATCCCTGCAACAAGTATGATCAAGGCTTGCAGAACTCCTGTAGTCAAGCCTCCAGCCGTTCGCCCTAGGACTATGGCAATTCTGCTCACTGGGGCAACCATTATCTCTTTTAGGAAGCCGAACTCTCTGTCCCAGATGACAGAAAGGCCTGCAAAGGTGGCTGAGAATAGCAATGTCATGCCAATGATCCCCGGCGTCAGAAAGCTGACATAGTCTACACCGGAAGGAATGCCCGGCATGGTTGTGCCTCCGCCAAATCCGATTCCCATGAAGGCCAGGAAGAAGAATGGCGATGCTATGGACCCAAAGACCCGACTTTTCAGACGGAAAAAGCGCAGCATCTCTCGAAGCCAGATGCTATAAATGGCATTAAGATCCTGTCTCATTTTCGCCTCCTGTGCATCATCATAGCCCCCATCATCCCAGCTGCGCCTCCGCTCTCTCTTATCTTCCGGCCCGTATACTTGAGGAAAACATCTTCAAGAGTGGGCTTATGAAGGCCAACTGAGGTGATTACAGCGCCGCATTTATTTGCCTCCTGCATGATCTCGGGAATCCTGGATTGGGCATGGTCCACCATCAGCTCGAGGGTTCCATTGACGATGACGCCGGAATTAACCCAGGGAAAGGATCGCAGGCATGACTTCAATGCTTGCGCACCACTCTGAACCTCCAGGCTGACCGTGTCTGATCCAATCATATCTTTGAGGTTTGAGGGAGTGTCCAGGGCCACGATCTTGCCGTTATCGATGATTGCCACGCGGTCGCAAAGAGCGTCCGCCTCTTCCATGTAATGTGTGGTGAGGATGATGGTAACACCCTTCTCTTTGTTCATATTACGAAGGTACTGCCAGATATATCGCCTGGTCTGAGCATCCAGGCCAAGGGTGGGCTCGTCCAAGAAGAGCACATGTGGATAATGCATCAGACCCCTAGCAATCTCCAGCCTCCGCTGCATGCCACCGGAGTAGTCTTCCATCTTGATGTCAGCCTTCTCGACCAGATCCACCAATTCCAGAACCTCATCAATCCTCTCCTGGCGCAGGGGGCCGTTCATTCCGTACATCCTGCCGTGAAAATCCAGGTTCTCCCGGCCGGTAAGCATTCCATCTATGGCCGGGTCCTGAAAGACGACGCCGATCGAGGATCGCACCGCGTTCCTCTCCCGAGTCACGTCGTGACCCCATACACGGGCTTCGCCTTCTGTTGGCATGAGCATGGTGGTGAGCATCTTGATGATAGTGCTCTTGCCTGCTCCGTTGGCTCCCAGGAGACCGAAGAGCTCGCCCTTATTTATTTCCAGGTCTATGTGATCCACAGCGGTCATATCGCCGAATCTTTTAGTCAGCCCTTGCATGGAGATGGCAGCCTCGCCCTTGGCCTGGCCAGGCTGAGGTCCGTCCATCGGTTCAATTCCATTTGTGATATTTTTCACCTTCTCAATCCGATGTCAATTGACTTACACATAGTCAGTAATAAATGCGTGTCTTTCTATCCCCTGGCAACCTAAATCTGCAGGATGAACCTGTAATCGCTAACTCCAAGCATTCTGCCCAGGAGATCCTCCATGGCCGCACGCATATTCTCAAGAAATTCTGAATCCCTATCATCCTCTCTTGAATTGGCTAAATCATCGTTTTTCTGATAGAACATATGATTTGTAGACGCTATCAACACGAGCAGGAGATAGGAGGTCTCCAGTGGACGTTCTACATGAAAACGATCATTCTTGCAACCCTGGACGATTACGTCCGCCATAACCGGAGCTATCTTGGAAAACGGCCTCATCCTCATTAGCTTCTTATGTAGCGTAGCATTTTTGGCCTGGTGGATGTAGCCTATGATCTTTTTCCCGGATGCAGAGACGCTTAGAAAGCGATTGATCATGGAATTGAGTTTGGCTGCCGGATCCAGGTCGCTATTGTTTGCAATCCGAATAAAATCGCTTTCAATCAGAGCTATCTGTTTCTCCATCGCCGCCACCAAGACATCTTCCTTTGAGTCGAAGTAGTAGTAGAAAGCGCCCTGAGATACATTTACTTCTTTTGTTATGTCGCTTATAGAAGTCTGATCGAAGCCCTGGGCTATAAACAGGCGCTCAGCGGTATCTATCAGCTCTTTTCGTCTCTCTTCAGGTTCTTTTACGATCCGGCTCATCTTTGTCTCCTGCAGACTATGCACAATGTAGTGACTTAGTGTCAGTCACTAAGGTGTATATATTTCCATCGGAGACCTTCCTACCTAAAGAGGTACCCTTGTTGTCTCCCTGACAAAGTTATGCGCCGGCCGCAGAGCGGAAATGACTGCCGCAACTATTGTGACAGCGAAGCTGGCCAGGAACGCCTCGTGCATTCCCGACTCGAAGGCCGCCAGAGGTGCACCGCTCATGCCGCCTCCGTAGAGGAAGACATGGAACATGACATCCTCAGGAATGCGGCTGAGAACCAGCGGGAAGACAATTGCGATGCTGAGCATCTGCCCGGTGCTCATGAGCATATAATTGAT
The DNA here is from genome assembly GCA_037128175.1 of Methanothrix sp. Classification (GTDB taxonomy): domain Archaea; phylum Halobacteriota; class Methanosarcinia; order Methanotrichales; family Methanotrichaceae; genus Methanothrix. The sequence continues at coordinate 4,679 of JBAXWY010000070.1, read as the reverse complement.
CCCTGCGGCAGTGCCTCTCTTTTCCGGGACAACTGAGGACATGATGGCATTGGTGTTGGGCGAGGCAAAGAGCCCTGAGCCCCCACCCATCAGAGCCTGGTAAAGAGCCAGCAACCAGTAGGGCGTGCTGCTCACGACCGTGGCCAGACCCAGAAGGCCGATACCGGAGATGAGCAGCCCAGCGGTGGCCAGGCCTCTAGAACCGTATTTGTCGGACAGGTAGCCTGAGACAGGTCCCACGAACATGAAGGCGGCCCCGAAAGGTGCCATCATGATTCCGGCCCAGAGAGGATCGAGGCCGTAGGGACCTTGCAAGAAAAAGATCAAGACAAAGAGCACTGCCCCACGGGCCAGGCCGTTGATGGCATTGGAGGCGCAGGCGTAGGCGAAGAGCTTCTCCTGGAAGAGCCGAAAGTCCATCATGGGCTGTTCTGCCTTCCTCTCCACAACATAGAAGGCTGCAAGGCTCAACACGGCCAGGACGAAGAGGGCGTAGACATAGGCAACATCGATAAGTGGAAAGGCTACCAGCGAGGCTGCCAGGAGCAAGGTAGCTAAACCAACTGTGAAGGTGACACTTCCGGGCCAGTCGAAGCTCTGCCTTGTGGGAAGCAGCACCGGCTCGCGCAGCCGCAGAATGCCCCATATGGTGCCGGCTACCCCCAGAGGCACATTGATTAGGAAGACCCAGCGCCAGTCGATGGCGGTGAGGATGCCTCCGATAACCGGGCCCATCAGGAAGCCGGCAGAAAAGGCGATGGTGTTGATTCCGAGACCCAGGCCCACCCGCCCTTTGCGAAAGGCGTCCGTCACAATGGCCGCGCTGTTGGTGAAGAGCAGCGCTCCGCCCACGCCCTGAATCATGCGGTAGACGACCAGATCCCAGCCCTGGAATTGGGACTGGGAGAGGCCGCAAAGAAGCGAGCCCAAAGTGAAGACGGCAAAACCGGCGTTGTAAAGGTTCTTTCTGCCGAACATGTCCGCCAGCCTTCCCACTACGGGCACAAGTGCGGTAGTGATGAGCATGAAGCCCAGGATCACCCACATGATGGTCATGAATCCAGCATGAAGCTGGGTCATGATATCAGGCAGAGCGATGAGCAGGGCCGAGCCCTGAATGGAGGCAAGCAAAGCTCCTACGGTGGTAACGGAAAGCGCGGTCCACTCATAGCCGCGCCAGTTGTCTGGTTCTTTTTGCATGTAATACACTGCAAGCGCAGCCGACTAATTTGTATTTATCGGCCAAGGCAAGATAGCTGCTTATTGGAATGAACCCATGCAGGTAGACAATGAGTTAAGCAACATCGACTCATGGAGGAAAGTAAATGAAAAAGACGAGACAGCGCTACGACGGTGTATTCAAGAAATCAGTAGTATCCGAGCTAGAGAATAAAACCGATGTTGTGGGACGGTATATGACTATCCAAGTTGTCCTTTCAGACGGCTTTGCATTGTCAATATCCAAATCCTGTCAGGCACTTGGAAGTAAGTCGCAACGGCTACTACAAATGGCGGATGCAGCCGGAAAAGGTCCAATATATGAATATAGATCTAAGAAACCCGATTCAATAGATCGTACTGGAATTACTGGTTATGGTAACCGGAGGATGACAGCAGAACTCCAATTTGACAGCAATTATTTGTGCTTGTGCACTTCTCCTTCTTGGGATGCGGTTTGCTTGCAACGACCACACTCCGTAATTGCCTGCAATTTTTGAGTATACCCTAATTGTAACAGCATATATTTATATCGTTGCACGTCGTAACTAGGTAGAATGCCATACTATCACATGATGCACAATTATCCCTTTATGGGATTTTGGACAAGCTTAATTTGGCTTGTAGTTATCTTAGTAGTAGCCTACCTAATATATAAATTGATTAAAAGCGAGAAGATTCTCGCACCTAGCAAACCGTCTATCAAGAGCGCCGAAGATCTTCTGGCGGAGAGGTACGCGAAGGGAGAGCTGACCAGAGAGCAGTACCTGCAAATGAAAGAGGATATAAAGAAACCAACGTGAGTATGAAGATATGGGACCATAATCAGAGGTGTACCACATATTTATATCGTTAAACGTCGATCACGAAATGGGCAAGGTCGGCAAAGACCATCTTAGATCCCTCCTACTTGTTTCATCATCGACTTTGCCCATCCCTCCTATTTCTGGTTAGCTGGATGGATGAGATCGTCCTGCGTGCATATTCCTGCATAGCCTCTCCTCATGCATGCTCCAAGACAAGGACGATATCAATAATCTTAGCGTTAGCAGGGTTGTAGTTGACTTGCTTAGCTTGGATAAGAGACCCGGCAGAAATTGCTTTTGTCCATGTAGTGAGTACTCCAACAGTCTTTTGAGTCCCGACCATTACCAGGGGTGCAGAGGCTGATATTTTTGTCATTATCGGGAAGGCGGCATAAGCGGCAATACCTATTTCAATATCAGCAGTTGCATTAGCCTCTCTGGAGACCGCGGTAGCTGCTATGAGTGTGCCGCCCTCAGAACTGCAGGCGCGGCCCACCGAACCATATGCAAGAATGGACCCGTCTCCAATTAGGATGATATGGATGGTCTCATATTGCTGGGAAGTATGGCAGCCTGGTATCTTTCATCACCAATGCTTAGCCTGTGTAACTCATCTTGGCCTGGATAAATGCTGCATTCGCTTCTACTGTGCGATCGAGCTTTATGAGCGTTAAGCCTCTGTAGCGCCATGCTATTGCATTTTGTGGATTAACCTCGATCGCCTGATCGAATACCTTAAGAGCCTCGTCATAGTTGCCTTGTACGTAGAGAGCGTTACCTTTGTTTAACCGGGCTGCTTCAAGTTGCGGATTAAGCAATATGGCCCAGTCATAAGACTGAACTGCTTCATCGTATCTGCCCTGTTCATAGAGGGAATTGCCTTTTTCAAGCCAGTATTCCGCTGAAACGGTTTCATTTCTATCGGTCTCGATTTTCTGTGAAATCGTTGGATTGAATCTTTCTTGTTCTTGATAGGATTCAGGTACCCTTAATGGAGTTGCATTAGTATCCAGTTGCGTTTGATAGGCCGTAGTAGACTCTGATATTGCTTCAAGTTGCTGATTGTTCTGAGATGGTGCAATTTTCTCCTGGGGCAGAACTGATCTTACCAGATAAACAGCACCTTCACCTGTCTCAGTTACATTATAGCTCAAGTCGAGAGTCTCATAGCCGTCTTTTATGAATACGAACAGCCAGGTTCCTGGTTGTCCGCTGACGACTGCAACTCCATTTGAGTCTGTCATCCCATTAAAATCGTTGCCTGCTGCATCCTGGCCGGCAACCTGGACACCCGAAAGTAAAGTGCCGTTAATATCTCCTTCATGAATGTAGACCGTCTGGGAGACTTGTTCTTGAGTGTATTCAGGTACCCATAATGGAGTTGCATTAGTATCCAGTTGCGTTTGATAGGCCGTAGTAGACTCTGATATTGCTTCAAGTTGCTGATTGTTCTGAGATGGTGCAATTTTCTCCTGGGGCAGAACTGATCTTACCAGATAAACAGCACCTTCACCTGTCTCAGTTACATTATAGCTCAAGTCGAGAGTCTCATAGCCGTCTTTTATGAATACGAACAGCCAGGTTCCTGGTTGTCCGCTGACGACTGCAACTCCATTTGAGTCTGTCATCCCATTAAAATCGTTGCCTGCTGCATCCTGGCCGGCAACTTGGACACCCGAAAGGAAAGTGCCGTTAATATCTCCTTCATGAATGTAGACCGTCTGGGAAACTTGTTCCTGGGATGATGCGGTTAATATCATGCTACTGCCTATCAACAGCATCAATACTGCTAAACAAGAGCTTTTTATCATGCTAATCTTCTCCGATACATATTTTTATTGTTCAGACTATATAGATAACGATAAACCATGTTCACTCTATATTCAACCCAGATCCTAGGATTGACTGGCTTTTATTAGATAGACAGCACCTTCACCTGTCTCAGTTACATCATAACTCAAGTCGAGAGTCTCATAGCCGTCTTTTATGAATACGAACGTCCAGGTTCCTGGTTGCCCGTTGACAACTACAACTCCATTTGAGTCCGTCATCCCTTCAAAACTGTAGCCTGCCGCATCCTGGCCGGTAACCTGGACACCTGAAAGCAGAGTGCCGTTAAAATCTCCCTCATAAATGTAAATCGTATGGGAGACTTGTTCCTGGGATGATGCGATTAATATCATGCTGCTGCCTATTAGCAGTATCAATACTGCTAAACAAGAGCCCTTTATCATGCTAATCTTCTCCGATACATATTTTTAATTTTTTTGTTTTTAGCCCATGTCCACTCAAGATTAATTCCACCATGTTTGAATAAAACCTAATATATAAATACAAAGTTTTTCTCTCAAAAAATTAATTGGGATATTTTAAGTAATTTTTTTGATCAGGTATTCACATTGATAATAACGATTTTAACTTCTCCGTGGTCCTCTCTTCCCTTGTCACCCATCATGGACTTGACAGACTTGTGGTTCATTGTCTTGCCGTTTTCTCCCATCATGGATTTCTGGCAACCAACGGATTTTTCTTTGCTATCCTGGCCTTCTCCCATCTTTTTGCCATCTTCTCCCATCATGGATTTCTGGCAACCGCAGGGATTTTCTTTGCTATCCTGGCCTTCTCCCATCTTTTTGCCATCTTCTCCCATCATGG
>JBAXWY010000069.1:0-8032 GCA_037128175.1 Methanothrix sp. | reverse complement strand
AGGGTTGAATTGTCTCCAAATGCTAACCTTGAAGCTGGCCAGCTAAACACGTACCTCAATGGTAATATCTCGCGAAACTAATCTGCTTTGAAGGATTGCAGTTTACGTAATCTTAGCCCCCTTTGCCCCATGCTTGCATCTTCCGTCACCCCAACCCCGAGCGCAGCCGGGCCCCCACGCCCGGGCGCGTGCCCCCCTGGGTCCACAATTTTGGCTACACCTTTCAGCTTGAAATGTCTCATGGTCCAATCATATGGGATTCCTCGTTTCTTTATGGGTAGAAATTATAAATTTATTTCCTTGTGCCTTCGTGGTGATCGGCAATGGATTGGCCCACCACAAAGACACAAGGGAACAAAGAATGGTCCACGTCCGCTAAGTCCAACCTACACAACTCAGCGAAGAGCCAATCTTCCTTAGAGCGCAGTCCTTACCTTTGCGGTCAGTCCATTGAAATTAAGCACTCCACCACTGGGCCCCGATCTGAAGTCTCCTGCTATCTGCCAGAAGTATTTGTTGTTGGTTTTATTTACTGCCAGAAATTGATATGTCGCTGATTCTCTGTCCCCTGCATCATTTATGCTAAGCGGTCCTGTAATTCCAGTGAATCTATTGGCGATGTTGGTAAGAGCTTCCTTAAGCTGAGATGTGTTGCCGGATCCGCCTAAAATCATGGATTCAGATGCAATCCATAGTGCGTCGTAAGACGCCAAAGCATAGCCGCTGGGCGAGGATCCGGTCTGCTGTTTGATCGCCTCGATGACATTTTCATAATCACTCATATTCCTGATAAATTGTCCCGGTAGGACTCCATAGATGGGGCAGATTAGTCCTGTTTTATATGCGAATTCAGCGGCAGTGGAGTTCTCAACTAGGCTGGACGCATTCGCTATTCCATCTGATCCAAACCATCTCACAGATGACAGCTCGCGATCTCTGGAGGCCATAGCCATTAGAGGTATTGCCTCATCAAATGAGACCATGTAGATGCCTACCCCTGCAGGACCGAATCTGCTCTTGCTATCATTTAAAATGGAGCTCAATTTATTGATCCCAGAAGAAAGATCTGTTCCCGGCTCGTAGCTCACACCTTCCAGCACCACTCCTCCATAGTCCTCAAAACTGGATTTAGTGGCATTTAGCAGTCCTTCTCCCCAAACGTCTCCTCTGGTTATGGGGACTATCGCAGTGATATTCTCAAGTTTTAACAACTCTGCCATAGCTCTGCCCTGATTTGCATCATCCGGAACCAGCCTGATAACGTTGTCTCCAGGAATTGCCAGAGAGGGGGATGTACTGGCAGTTCCTATGATTATTATATTATTGGCATTGGCATAATCGTTCATGGCATACAGCTCAGAGCTGGATACAGCAGCAATTACCAATCTTATCCCCTGCTCGCCAAGATTTTTCAGTTCCCGTAGAGCAGTCTTCGGATCCGTCCCAGTATCCTTTGTCGTTAGATTAACCTTCCAAGAAGAGCCGATATCCTTCAGGAAGCCGTTTACATCATCATCGGCAATGTCCAGAGCGATGTTCGATATGGCCCCCTGTGAAGACCAGTCTCCCGTAATGGGGAGAAGTACACCTATCCTGATCTCCTGTGCCTCAGAATCCGCTCCGTATGCTGCATTAGCTGCAGCCATAATGCATATTAAATAGCACAAAATCAAGTAAGACTTCATCTTTCATGCCTCTTTCATATTGAATTGAATTTAATTTGAGCATATTCTTTGATAAAGCTAATCCCCCCATCTTTCTCAAGAACTACCACTATTTTCTTCCCAGGTAAAGCCGGCAGACCTCGGGGTTGTCGAGAAGGCTTTGTGCCGGTCCTTCCAGTCGATTTCGTCCCATCTCCATGATATATCCCCTGTCGCTGATTGCCAGAGCTCTGCGGGCATTCTGTTCGACCATGAGAATTGTCACACCCCGCTCATTTATCTCCTGAATCTCAGAAAAGAGCAGGCTCATTACCTTGGGAGATAAAGCAGCAGAGGGCTCATCCAAGAGCAGCATGGAAGGATTGATGATCATAGCTCTGCCCACAGCCAGCATCTTCTGCTCGCCGCCGCTAAGAGTCCCGGCTCTCTGATCCATGCGACCGGCGAGCCCTGGAAACAGCTCCAGCACAAGCGAAATGCGCTCTTCTGCACTGCCGGCCAGAGCGATGGCCCCCATCTCCAGGTTCTCCTTTACGCTGAGCGCAGGAAATACATTTCTCTCCTGGGGTACATAGGACAGACCCTTTTTCACAAGTTGGTAAGGCCGCAGTCCCGTGATATCCTGGCCTTTGAACAGAATTTTTCCGCCCCGCATCCTGGTCAGTCCAAAGATCGACTTCATCAACGTTGACTTTCCGCAGCCATTCGGGCCTACAATGGTCACCATCTCTCCTTCATCTACATGGAGAGATACCTCGTTTATGATGTTCTCGTCGGTATAGCCCGCAGTGATAAGATCAAGGCTGAGCATCAAATCCCGCTCCCAGGTAAGCCTCAAAAACCCGTGGATCTGAGATGACCTGATCAGGCCGGCCATTCGCCAATATCGCTCCCTTGTTCAGGACATAAAGCTCATCAGAGAGAGCAAGCACATAGGGGATGGCATGCTCAATTATCATAATGGTGAGCCCCTTTTCACGAAGCGTCTTGATTCTCTCAATGAGCCTCTCTGAGAGCGCCGGATTCAAACCAGCGAAAGGCTCGTCCAATAGCAGCAGCCGGGGGTCTGCCATCAGGGCGCGGGCCATCTCCAGCATCTTCTTCTGGCCGCCGGACATAGACCCGGCATACTCGTCTTTCATGCGCAAGAGGTCAAAGAATTTCAAGATCTCCTCAGCTTTTTTCTTAATAGATCTCTCTTCTGCCTGCACCTTGCTATGGCGGATGATGGGCGCAAAGATAATCTCACCTGTCTGATTTTGGCTACCTAGCATCATATTCTCCAAAACTGTCATCCTCATAAGGGCCCGGGGTATCTGAAAGGTGCGAATCAGGCCCAGGCGTGCAATCTTATGGGCCGGTAGGCTCCCTATCTCCTTGCCCGAAAAGATAATGCTTCCATAGTCCAGCCTCACAAAGCCTGATATGAGGTCGAAGAGTGTGCTCTTACCGGCTCCGTTAGGCCCGATGAGACCCACAATTGTCCCTTCCTGTACGGAAAGGCTGCAGCCGTCTACGGCCTGGAGGCCACCGAATCCTTTTCTCGCCCCCTCTATCCTGAGGATTTCATTTGCCAACGGCCAGCTCCTCCTTTCTGCCGAACAATCCCTGGGGCCTAAACATCATGAGTCCGACCAGGATTATGCCGATGATAACCATTCTGGCAGCGCTGGATGCCGATGGACTGAAGGAGATATATCCCTCCAAAAAGCGTGATGTGCTAAAAAATCCCCAGAGCAGGATCGCTCCCACAATCGTGCCCCGATTGCTTCCGCTGCCGCCCATGATGACCATTATCCAGGCATAAAATGTCTCAATGGGCTGAAAATTATTGGGATTGATATACTGCAGGTAAAAGGCAAGAAGCGATCCGGAGAGGGCAGCGATGGCTGAGCCCAAAGCCAGGGCCTGCACCTTATAGGAAAAGGCGTTTTTGCCCAAAGAGACGGAAACCGCCTCATCATCCCGGACTGACTTGAGCACCCGGCCCCAGGGCGATTTGGCCAAAACCTCAAGAAGTGCATAAACAAACAACAGGACGATGATAACAATACCTGCCAGAAGGAGATTATAGTCCTCATGAGCCACCAGCCCTTGCAGAGGTCGGGGATATCCGTAAAGCCCAAAGGACCCCCTGGTCAGAGATGACCAGTTGAGCAGCAAAAATCTGATGATCTCTGAAAAGCCGATGGTGACTATTGCCAGGTAATCCTCTCGCAACCGGAGCGTGGCCACACCCAAGAACGCCCCAGAGGCCCCGGCCAGTACCATTCCAGTCAGAACAGCAAAGATCAACGGTACTCCGTTCATGCTCAAAAGAACTGTTGCATAGGCACCAATGGCCATGAATGCCACATGTCCGAAGTTGAGAAGCCCGGAATATCCCCACTGCAAATTCAGGCCCAGGGCGAATATGGCATAAATACCGGCAGTGAGCATTATGGATACAAGGTAGTCAAGCATTTTATCCTCCACCCAGCAGGCCTTTGGGCCTGAAGAATAGAACCGCAATCATAATGGCAAAGCTGACTGCAATTTTATATTCTGCAGGCAAAAATGCGGTGGAGATCTCCTGGGCGAGGCCTATGATCATTCCTCCGCACATAGCTCCGTAAGCATTGCCGATGCCGCCCAGTATCGCCGCTGCAAACATGGGCAGGATAATGGACCAGCCCATGTTGGGATTGAGATGGGTAATCAATCCGAACATTATGCCGGCCAGTGCGGCCAGTCCCATGCTCACCGTCCAGGTGTGTCTGATGACCCGGTCCACATTGATTCCGGTGATCCTGGCCAGGTCAGGGTTGTCGGCCAGCGCCCTCATGCTCTTTCCCAAGACCGTCCGGCTTAATAGGGCATGTACTGCAAGCATGCTCGCAAAGGCAATCAATACCACGCTAACCTGGATAGGGGTAAGAAGAATGCCGCCCACATTCATGCTCTCCCTCACTGGCAGTGGAAATCTCAATGCATCCGGCCGAAAGAACATGATCAAAGCATTTCTCATAGCTATGGATACGCCAATGGAAAGGATCATGATGGCGGTTCGGCTGGCTCCGCTGCCGCGCATAGGCTTCCAGATTCCTATGTCCAGGGCCACGGCAAATGCTGCCGTGGCAGGAATGGCCAGAATGCAAGCCGCTGGAAAGCCGAGGTTCAAGGTTGCTGCAAAAAAAAGAGTCAAATAAGCGCCAAGGGTCAGAAAATCGCCATGAGCGAAATTGGCAAAGTTCATAATTCGATATGCTAAAGACAAACCTATGGCGCCCAGGGCAATAATGCACCCATAAACTATACCATTAGCTATAAGCTGGCCGATCATAATCTCCAAGCTCGAAAATCCTATTATCTTGACCTATTTTTATCTTTCCCTGAAGTCGTCCGGCAATATCTTAATCTTATACCCTCATAATCATCAAGTATCAAAATCTCATAAGGATTTGACTCTGCGATACTTATTTATTCAATCTATTTCGCTTCTTGAATCGGTTGATGTCATGAGGCTAAAATCACATTTCATATTCCTGGCCCTCATTCTCGCTGTATTTATATCAGGATGCGCCGAGAAGGCTGATGATAAGGGCGGTGTAGTGACCGAGAGAGCAACTAACGTTAGTGCAGAAAGTGGGGCAGCTCCCGCTGAAGGAAACATCAATATCGGAGTGCTGCAATCTCTAACCGGCGATCTGGGTGCATATGGGGGACCCATGAGCGATGCCATGAAGCTCGCTGCCAAGCAGATCAATGACAATGGCGGATTGCTGGGAAAGAAGCTCGTGCTTCTGGTTGAGGATGACCAGACCAACAACGTGGCCGCAGTCGATGCCGCCAACAAGCTGGTCAAAGTGGATAGAGTTCCGGTTATTGTGGGTGATACCGGCAGCGGGCAGAGCATGTCCATAATCGATATCACTACCAATAGTGGTGTGCTGCAGATATCGTCATCCAACACGGGCACGGAATTCACTACTTACAATGATAATGATCTCTATTTCAGAACTGCGCCCTCGGATACATTGCAGGGATCTGCTATGGCCAATCTGGCAAAGGAGCGGGGCTACAAGACGGTTTCAACCATTGTCATCAACAATCCCTATGGCTTGGGCTTTGAGGAAGTCTTTATAAAGGCTTTTGAAGCAGACGGCGGAAAGGTGCTGGAGAGGGTCAGGTATGATCCATCTCAGACGATCTTTGATTCCGAGGTGCAAAAGATCGCAGCCGGAAATCCGCAGTTCGTAATGATGGTTTCATATCCTGAGACTGGAAGCCTAATTCTCAGGACTGCCTACGAGAAGGGAGCACTCACCAATACACCATGGCTCCTCTCAGAAGGCTTGAAGGCCGAAAACCTGGCTGAACTGGCGGGAAAGGACTCCAGTGGCAAGTACATAGTGGCAGGGCTGCAGGGTCTGGCGCCTGATGAGAATGCGGGTGGAAAAGCATATGATGCATTCCGGGTTCTTTACAAGGAAGAGTACGGCAAAGAGCCAGGCATTTATTGCACCAACAGCTACGATGCCCTGTCTGTGGTGGCGTTGGCCATTGAACAGGCAAAGGTGGCATCCGGTAGGGCCATTGCCGACAACATAAGATCGGTTGCCAATCCGCCTGGCGTCGAAGTCTCGGATCTGATAAAGGCCCTGAGCCTGGTGAGAGAAGGCAAAGATATCAATTACCAAGGCACATCGGGCAATATAACATTTGATGAATATGGAGATGTAAGCGGATCATACACCATCTGGACCATAGCTGAGAACGGAAGCATAGTCCAGGGCGAAAAGATCGCAGCTTGATCCTGGCATAGCTATCATTTTTTTTTTGGGCTCTTCTATTGGAGTGAACCCCTCCTTGTGGACAATGAGTTAAGCAACATCAACTTATGGAGGGAAGTACATGAAAAAGACGAGGCGGCGCTACGACCGAGCATTCAAGATATCAGTAGTAGCTGAACTTGAGAGTGGCAAACCTCTTGCTCAGATCGCCCGCGAGCATAGCATCCATCCGGCCCTGCCCTCTCGGTGGAGAGAAGAGCTGACCGAGAATCCCGAAAAAGCGTTTAGTGGTAATGGAAATCAGTACAAGGACCAGGCAAGGATTGCAGAACTTGAGAGACTGCTCGGCCAGGCTCATGCCGAGATTGAGCTTTTAAAAAAAGCCTTCGCCATGGTGCTGCTGCCTTCCGTCTCCAGATAGAGTGAAATGGCCTCCTTGATCCTGCTCATCAGATCGTCAAGGCTCTTGGCCTGTGTGTGACAGTCGGGAAGCTTTGGAACCGTGGCAACATAATAATCATCCTCATCCCTTCTGACCACGACATCGAACCGCATACTGAATTATTATGCAGAATAATCAGATGAATGTATTGGTCAATGAAGCCGGAACTTCGCGCCTATAGCGCCTTCGCGTGAACCCGTAATCCCGGCTAGACCGGCCCTCCTGTCCCCTAGACCCCGCCAGGCAAGCCAGCCCTGTCAACATCGCAGCCTAGGGTGGGCCCGCGGGCGGCGGACACCGGCAAAGGCAGACACTGTCGATAGGCTCTGCCGGGCGCGGCTTCGGATAGCTTCGCAAGGATCGCAAAACAGGAGACCGAATGCGCCCGCAATTTCGCCTATCCTGGCCTGGTTTTTCCTGACACCAGATCCGACAGGACTTACAGGCAGCAGGCCACCTCGAGCACACGCATCCATACGGGATCACTCACGCGCCCTGTGTAGCGACTCTGCGAGGACTTCAACTTGTCGATCACATACTTTAGAGATCCTCGATTGCAGCACATGCCGCAGGCCGACAGGCTTCAAGCACCTTCAGATCAACTTCGCCGGCAGCGATTGGCTTGGCAAGCAATCTTCCTTCATGAAAAGCCTTCATGATGCGATCGATTTTTCTTTGAGTATCTATGGTGTAATAAGCCTCATCGCAGTTCGGACAAACAAATCCCGGGATGCTCTTGATTACTACTACCTGCTCACCAACTCTAGCGACAAATTCTGTTGTTCCTTCTCGCATTTTGCTCTTGCATAGAAGGCATTCACCAGGGTCCATTCTATTTCCTCCGCTTACTATTGATCCACTCATCTTCATTTGGCAGATATACTGTTACTATTATCAGCCGATCTTTGCAGATTGCCACAACTATATGATGAGGTATTCCTCTTGTCTGCCCTAGCATTAGCACGGTGGGGCAGCGATAATCATCATGATATTCCTCTATTATCTCTCCGTTCGTTATTAAGGATATCAGGTCATCGGCGGATACGCCTCTTTCGAACATCCTTGCACCAGCATGATTTGATATAATTATATTATTCAATAGAGGATTCCTATTTACTGGCATTTAAGAGAAACCTCCGAGAAAAGTGCGTTTT
>JBAXWY010000068.1:0-8282 GCA_037128175.1 Methanothrix sp. | reverse complement strand
CCAAGAACTGCAACGACGGCAATCCCTGCACAAAAGACTATTGTGATCCAGTCCGGGGATGTCTGCATCCACCCGTTGTCTGCGCACCGGGTAAGACATGCATCGATGGCGTCTGCCTGTATCTGTATTATCCCTATGCTACGTCCTATTATCCCTACTATCAGCCATATGTCGCACCCACCAGTACCCTTCCTACCGCCCAGTCCTACACAATTCCTGTCGGGACGGCCATAACCCTGCCCTGGGCCAAGTCGGTTACGGCTCTCAATACTTTAAAGGTGGAGAACGGCATAGCATATCCAGGTGCATTGCCCCTCAAGTTTGTGAGATCGCTGGGATTAGAAGACCAGGCCGTTTCAGGATACCAAACCGGACCGTCTATCTCGGAACGGGCAGAGATGATAGGTATTTCCTGGAAGGATTACGGCTTCACTTTGACCTTGATCCAGCCAAACGGAAGCATTCTTCCTGTCCAGGGCGATAACCGGAATGTAATGCACCTCGTGGGTTCGAACTACGATTACTACTTCCTGAGAAGTGCGGCTATTGGGAATTGGGGTCTCGAAGTCAAGCCCATAAATCCAGGAGCTAATGGTGTCGGATTCTCATTGATAACCGGGCTGGTGAAGGGAGCGGTCCCCTAAATCAGCCTTAATATCAAATGCATCGCTTTATATGCCTGGAAAAAGCAGATTTAACAGAAATGGACAGAGATGATTGGCAGAAGGTCCAAAAGGAGCTGAATCGGCTTTATGAGCTGCATGAGGGTGGAGTCTCCGATCCTGGAAAATGCCGCGAATTCAACAGAGAGGCCTCACTCTTTCTACAAAATCTGGAGGATTTACAGGTCTATGATGTAGCGGACCGGGTTATGGAGCTTTTGGCCGGCTGCAGCCCCAAGGATTTCTCACCCTGTGAGAATCGCCAGTGCACCAAAGGCTCATTAGAACGATTGCAGCATCGGATCAGAGAAAAGCTGGAAAAGAGCTGATTTATCTTTTCCTGTATTTTAAAAATAATCCAATGGCTACTATCAAGCTAGAAAAAGATACGATATTGGCTACGATGAGAATATTATCCTGAATGTGCAAGCCGTAGAGCAGCCAGAGGAACATTCCCAGGCAGAATTGCAGGAGCATAACCAGGCTTACATCCGCTACAGACTGCGTTTTGTAGATCTTGAGGATCTGGGGCACGAAGCCGAACATGGTCAAAACGGCGGCACTTGAGCCGATCAATTCCCACTGCATCGAACTCAAGTAGGGTGTGATGGTATATTAGCTTATTTTAGTCCAGGAGTATCAGACCAAACAGCTCCACCATTTCCTTGCAGTCCTTGAGAACCCGCGGCTTATAGCCGGCGTTTTGCAGGGTTTTGAAGACATCGATGCCGCAGGCCTCCATGGAGGGCCGCATGAGCTCCTTATTCTTGCATTTCACGCTATCCAGATCGAAGACCGCTTGATCCTTCTTTTGCATCTCCTCGATGATGCATGTATCGCAGAGGGCACAGGGCATGGCGTTCATGCCGAATGCCTTATAGTAGCCGGCCAAAAAAGCGGCTCTCTCCAGCTCGGCCACGGTCTTTTGCATCTTGACCACGGAATTGGAGAGAGACCGGCCAGCGTGTTTGGTCGCGACCTTGGGGTCTGGCTTTGCCTCAAAACGGACCAGAACGGCATTTCTGTATGCAGAGAGAACCGCTCGGGTCTCGGGCGGGGTAGGAGTAAAAGGCGGACATCCGAGATGATTTCCATAATTGCCACAGCCATACCTGCACTTGAGCCGCACCCAATCAGAAACTACTATTATCTCCGTAGATACGAGTCGCAGATCTTCATGAACTGTCTTCAATTCACAGAGGAGGCTTTCTAGGTCTTTATTCATTATCATTAACATATCCGGTTCGAAAATTTATATTTTTCTCATTAGTTCGATCCAGATGTTGACCGCCGAGATGCTGATCAGGTTCAATGTGGTAGCAGCATACCAGAGATAGGACTCTTCTTGGCTCAGGCGCACTATCCAGCCGGACCAAAGAACGAAACATATGATGGAAAAGGTGATCAGAGTGTCGATGGCCAAAAATAGCCTGGGCCTCTTAAAGAGCCTTCCCACCTCTGCAATGGTGCAGTACTCAAGGGGGGCCTCCCGACCGGCCAGGTGAAAGAAGACTCTTGCCAGGTTCAAGAGCAAATCTGCCAGGGCCCAGGCAATGACCAGCCATCCCAAGGTGGAAAGGGAGGCGGACGGTGCACCCGTGCGCAGGGCAAGCAGGCCGAAGAGCAGCTTGAAGATGCAGAAGGGAACTCCTATGGTCAGAGCCTGAAAGGTGGGAGTCAAAAAGAAGCTGTCTTCAACCTTTTCCGTTTGTAGCTTGGTTTGCTCTTCCATGAATGCTATCCTGGTGCGTCTTTGCCGAAAAAAGTTTGCATAGGGCTTTTCCCGTTATCTAAATATCATATTTTCCTATTGTCACCATCTCTTGCTCGGCAGACGCTGCTAAGGATAGCATCACAATTCCTTCATACACCAGCAACAAAATTGGACTTGCTCTCAATTCCTTGCCCCTCCTGAGAATTCCTGTTAATCGGGATTTATTCTCGCGCACAAGTATACAAAATTAATGCACAGAAAAGCCAAACCGTATAGCATAAATCACTTTGCATTCTTGGGAGGAATAACATCAAATGAATGTTTGCCCATTGATAATAGTAATATTTGAATTAATTTTAAGTTATGGATGACTGCACCATATTATAGAATTATACATCTTTGCAAATAGACTTATAGAACTCATTTAAACAAAATGAGAACTCTGCCTTAAAATTAATTACTAAAGAAAAATTCTTATACTAAAAGCATTATATCATTGATTGAGGACTATGCTGGCCAGACCTAATTTGAACATTCTTCTTGCCGAGGACAACCCGGTAAATCAGAAGATGGCTCTGATTGCACTCAAGAAGCTGGGACTACAGGCCGATACGGCCAAGAACGGCCGGGAGGTTCTGGTGGCTCTGGAAGAGCATCATTACGATCTGGTGCTCATGGATATCCAAATGCCGGAAATGGATGGAATTGAAGCAACAAAAATTATTCGCAAGCGGTGGTCGCAAGGCCCCAAGATAATAGTTGTCACCTCATTTGAGGCGGAGATGTGCCGCGATCTTTGCTATAATGCAGGGGCTGATGATTATCTCAACAAGCCTGTAAAGATAGATGAGCTTGGCGCGGCCATTGAGCGCAATTTAGGTGCTATTGGTTTGCATACTGCCGCGGATGCACAAGCTCTTTTTGTTTAACTTTTTTTAAGGTCTTCCTTCATCTGCAGGTAGATCTCTCTTGTTAACTCTCCTTTGGCATATCTCTCGTCCAGAACCTCCTCTGCGGTGGTTCTTGCCGGCGCGCTGCTCTCGGTTGCAATGGCAGCAATGCGGCGTCCCGAATCGCGCATGATCAGATACAGTATCAGAAACAGCATGCCTATCCAGGGTATCAAGATCGGCAAACCCCATAAAAGCCCATTCATGTTTCTCGTCTCAGCATCCTTGTAGACCAGGTAGGCTACAGCTAACGAGATAAACCAGGCAAAGACTGTTCCAAATCCCATGAATGGGAACCAGTCCATCATATGATAGTACGGCATAACAATTCCTCTCATTACTCAATATTATCGACTTCTGACTACTTAATGTTCGACATTTAACTTATTTAAGGTTGTGGTACAGATTTATTTTTTGGACATCTGCCTGATCTTGTCCCAGCCGGTTCCCCCCACCCGGAGAGGGTGATCAAGCACAACATCGATGAAGCCGAAGATGACGGGAGCATAAACGACATAAAAGTCGCGAGCAAAAGACATGGCTTCCCCTAGGTCCTGGAAGTGGCGGGTCTCCATCTCCTCACCCGTTCCGGCAATTACGGAGCTTATACTGCTATTTGCAACGAAGCCTGACAATCCGCAGGAGGCTTTGGCAGGCTGCACGGCATCGATGTTCACGGGCACGCTGCCATAGCATTCGTAGGCATAACGCAAAAGCTCCTCCTGCGTCTCCAGGCCGTCCAATCTTGCTTCCTCCAATATTTCCTCATCCAGAAAATCAAACTGGGGAATGAGTCCGGCATCTATGACGTAAGAGAATTCCTCCACGTCGCTTAGAGCCAGGTCCACAGCCTCCAGGACCAGGCCCAGCCTCACCGGCTCGCCATAGCCGAAGTTGCATCGCCAGGAATCGCTTTCCACGTAAAGCTGCCTCTCGCTTAGATCTGTTATATTAAGCATTGGACGCAATATTATTACTATTACATAATAAGTCTTTTCGATTGATACAAATGCAGAAAGGTCTAAATAAAAGTTCTGAGGAGGAACAGTCACAATCCATGTCCTTAGATCCCTACGATTACCTGCGCATTCAAACCCAAATGGATTTCCAATGCCAGCGCTGCGGCCATTGCTGCCAGGTAGCCGATCCCATTGACCTCTATCCCAAAGATATTCGCAGATTGGCGAGCTTTTTTAATATTTCTGAGGAAGAAGCGATCGAAGAGTACACCGTTCCTCATCCTAGCGAGTCCGACCTTTTGGCCTTTAAGGCAACAGAGCCATGCCGGTTTTACGATGTTTCGCAAAAGGGATGCAAGATATATCAGGCGAGACCAATGGTATGCAAATGCAGCCCATTTCTCAGCCCCGGCCAAATTGGACTTCAGGGTGTGGAGATCTACGAGGATTGCCCCGCTTCAGAGGAGAGTTACAAAAAAATTGAAAGAGATCTGGATATTCTGCTCAATCCGAATGCAAAGACGCAAAAAAAGCTAGAGAAGGCACTGGCCAAGATGATGCAGATAGAATGAAGTGCGATGTCGTTGTAATAGGAGCGGGCCCTGGTGGGTCTATGGCTGCCAAGACCGCGGCTGAGTTGGGCCTGAACGTTGTACTTTTGGAAAAGCGGCAGGAGATCGGAGAGCCTATCAGATGCGCCGAGGGAGTGAGCCATAGATCGGAACTTGGCGAATTGATCAAGGTGCAGCCCGACTGGATATCAAATGAGATAAATGGAGTAAGGCTGTATTCTCCCAATAACGATAATGTTTTCACGACCGTAGATAACGGCAAAGGAGAGGGCGGATACCTCCTGGAGAGGAAAACCTTTGATCGCGGCCTCTCCCTCCAGGCTGCCTGCGCCGGTGTAAAGGTCCTGGTCAAGACCCGGGCAACCGGCTTGATCAGGAAGGACGATCTGTGCACAGTATCAGCCATCTGCCAGGGCGAGCCCCTCCAGATCGAGGCACCTCTGATCATAGGCGCGGACGGGGTAGAGTCCAAGGTAGCCAGGTGGGCGGGAATAGATACCAGGCTAAAACCGGAGGACATTATGGTTTGTGCGCAGTATCTAGTTTTGGACGACTGCATTGACCAGGAATATTGTGAGTTCTTTTTCGGAAACAGAATGGCTCCGGGAGGCTACGTATGGATCTTTCCCAAAGGAGGCAAACTTGCCAACGTGGGCATCGGCATACAGGGCTCTCAATCCGGCCCAGGAATGCCCATAAGGCTGCTGGATAGATTCTTGCAGAGAAGGATGCCCCAGGCAAAGATTTTGCAGATAGTGGCAGGAGGGATTCCCACCACCGGTCCAATGAATAATACAACATCAGACGGCATAATGCTGGTTGGAGATGCTGCCCATCAATCTGATCCACTTACAGGTGGCGGGATCATAAATGCCATGAGGGCGGGAGTAATGGCCGGGGAGACTGCTGGAAAAGCAATATCTTCGGGGGATGTAAGTATAGCCGGCCTTAAAGAATATGAGGATAAGTGGAGATCATCTATCGGCAAGCAGATAGAGAAACGCTATAATGCTAAGAATTTCTTCCTGAAGCTTACCGATGATGATCTGAACCGTCTGGCAGGATCGCTGCACGGGAAGGATGTCTCCAGGATGAATACACGAGACCTGCTAAGCCTTCTGTTCAAGCAGAATCCGAAATTGCTCTGGAATCTTGGTATCTTAAACCTAATTGACAAGTTATAGGATCAGATGGATTGTGTTGAGGAGAAAAGCTCAATGGACTACACAGATGTGCTCGACAGCTATGGGGCAATCATAGAGGAAGACCTCAAGAACCGGTTGGATGAGATGGTAAGAGATGGGCAAAAGTACCATCCCTTCCTGGCAGATGTTTATGATGCTACCCGTGAGTTTGTGCAAAGAGGCGGAAGAAGGCTGTCTGCCTGTAGCACACTCATAGTCTACCAGGGCTTTACCGGTCAAATAGATGAGCGAATCGTCAGGGTTTGTTCCGGCATTGAGCTGTACCGGCACAGCATCCTCATACACGACGATATAGTGGACGGCGAAGAAAAGAGAAGAGGCGGGGATACGCTGCATAAAACTATCGCCAGGGGATTTGATGAGCGCTTCGGCGTCGCTTCGGCCATGTTTGCCGGAAATATTCTTTATGCCCTGGCCATAGAATGTCTGATGCAATCCGGCTTTGAGCAAAATAAGCTTGTAGATGCAGCAAAACTACTGGCTGCAGAGTTTCGGGCTGTCAACGAGAGCCAGATCCTGGACATGCTCTTCGAGTACAAGGACCCGGATGTCAAGGAGTGGGAGGTCATGGCCGGCAGAAGAGCAGCCTCTCTCTTCAAGGCGTCGATGATCGTCGGCGCAATACTGGCATCCGCCCCTGAGAAAGACCGGGAGCGGCTTCATATTGCTGCCAGGCACATAGGATTTGCGTTCGATATTCAGGATGATATCATCGATACCTTTGCCACGGAGGAGCAGTATGGGAGAGTACCCTGTGGGGACATCGGCAAGAGGAAAAAGCCGCTACACGTCATCCTGGCTCTGCAAAAGGAGAAGCGTTTGGCAGCAATCATGCAGGAAGAGAGATGTATTAATGGTGCAGAAATCAAATATGTGCAGAGCCTGATAAGGGACTGTGGCGCTCTTGATGAGGCCAAATCGTTCTCAAGAGAGCATGCCGGTCAGGCAGAAAAAATGATCACCAGGACAGGCATGAATCAGGATGCAAAGGACTTCTTCATATCGTTCATAAGATTCGTGGACGAAAGCCTCGACTGGTACAAATGAGGGTTTTGGCAGTGCTGGGAAGCCCCAGGAAAGGCGGAAACACCGAGATTCTTGTGGATGAGATACTCAGAGGTGCAGAGGTAAAGGGCCACGTCGCAGAAAGGCTGCGCCTCTACGACTACGAGATCCTGCCCTGTCTGGACTGCCGCGGCTGCAAGAGGGCAAAGACCGGCTACACCTGTGCTCTCTCGGACGGGATGGGAGAGATCTATGCCAGGCTGGAGAGAGCCGACCTCATCGTATTCGGGACGCCCATCTACTGGTACGGGCCCACCGCCAAGATGAAGCTTTTTATCGATAGGTTGCGGCCTTACATCGCCAGCCGCAAGCTCTCGGGCAAGAAGGGAATGGTAGTTGCGCCCTCAGAGGAAGGAGCGGCATGCTGCGGGCCGCTCCTGCAGATGTTTGCCATGTCCTTCGACTACCTGGGGCTGGAGAATGCAGGCAGCCTGCTCGCCCAGGCTTACGAGAAAGGAGAGATCGAGAAGATGCCCGGGGAGCTGGAGAGGGCACGAGAGATGGGTTTATCGCTGTAAATCGTATTTCGATTCCTGTCTCAGACGAAACATTCATTGTTACTTCCTCCCCACCCTAAAGGATGGGGCTTCCTGCTTCGACGAACCGACGCTTACTTTGGACATAGGCCAAAGCCGGAGGTCGATTCTCCACAGGCTATCCCCCTCAGTCCGAGGGTTCTGATTCCCATGCTTGCATTGAGATCTCTGCAGATTATTAGACCACACCGAGAGCAGATATGCACCCTATCTTTTAGCTTCTTGGGCACATTCTCACCACAAGCGGAACATCTTTGGCTAGTGTTATAGGGATTAACCAATACCACGGTTTTGCCAGCTCTTTCAGCCTTGCTCACCGTGAAGCGTATTAGCTTTCCCCATGATACATCCTGAATATGCTTTGCAAGACAGTGGTTCTTAAGCATATTCTGGATGCTCAGATCTTCAAATACGATACTGTCAGCCGAGTTTACCAGTTTCCTTGATACCTGATGCAAGAACTCCTCGCGAAGGTTTGTTACTCTCTTTGCGATCCTGGCCAACTTTGTCTGGGCTTTCTTCCGGTTATTGGATCCCAGCTTCTTGCGGTGCAACGATTTATTAGCAGCTCGATTCTTCTTCTCAGCTTGGACATGGTACTTTGGATAGTCGAAGTACT
>JBAXWY010000067.1:0-8580 GCA_037128175.1 Methanothrix sp. | reverse complement strand
TAAGCATGCCCTTTATCCCCGATGCAAGCATCGGGGTATTGCTTTAAAAATAAAACTTCAGGGCTTCATAAGCTCTCTTCCCAGGGAGAAAGCTTTGCCAATGAATCTTCCCACGCCATTATATTTGCGCCCCTCCGGAGAAAACAGAACTGGTCGAATCTTCTCAATATCCGGCAGACCATCGGCTCCCAGACACGACTCGTCAGCCTTGACATCCAGGATCTCGCCGATGAACTCTGTGTGGAGACCGATTTCAACGAAGCGATGCAGCTTGCACTCAATAGCTACCGGAAATTCCTTTACCAGCGGCGCATCTACTCGTTCACTTTTTAGCGGCGTCAAACCACTTGCTGCAAATTTATCCACGTCTCTACCTGAGACCAAGCCGAAATAGTCCGCATGCTTGGCGTAATCCTCTGAGGGCAGGCATACGGTGAATGCCTTGCGATTCATGATGTTGCCATAGGTATAGGTAGCTTTCCGAAGAGAAACGGCAATGCATGGCGGACTGGAGCAGCAGATACCAACCCATGCAGCCGTCATTACATTTGGCTTTCCGGTAGGGTCATAGGTCCCAATCACACATAGTGGCGTGGGATAAAGAAGGGTCTTCGCCCCCAGCGACATTTTCATCATTATCATCTGGTTAATGACAGAAACTATAAATCTTCTGGCGTACTCTATTAGTTTCGCCACTTTGCGAAGTGTTCCCGGTTTTAGATTTCGGTGGGACAAAACCCCAGTCGCGGACACTGGAACAGGAGGACATACGAGGGATGCTGACAGAACTGGAAGATAAGAGAGGCAAACTCAGGCAGGAGTCCCTTGCCTTCAAGGATCGAACAAGCCAACTGAACGCTGAAGCAAGCAAATGGGCCGCCAAGCGAAATGAGCTCAACAAGGCCACCCAAGATCTGATTGACAAAGCCTATGAGTCCAAGAAGCTGAGGGACCAGAGTAACAAGAATGTGGCACAGTCAAAAAAGATGAGGGATGAGTCCAACGAGAAAATCAACCAGCTCTCTCTAAAGATAGACGATATACGAAAGAAGCACAGCCTCTCCAGTGAGCGCACCATTAGAGATCCGCGCCGCGAGATATATCTCCTGGAGTTTCGGCAACAAACTGAGGTTTTAAGCCCGGATAAAGAGAAGCAGCTGGTCGATAAAATTGCTGCCCTGCGCGCGGAGTTAAAAGGAAGAAAAGAGCCGCTTGAGAAGAATGAGGAGCTAGGGAAGCTTCTCGATGAAGCGGAAGCCTTGAGAGATCAGTCATCCAATTACCACGATCAAGTAATTAAGTTCGCGGAAATGGCCCAAGAATATCACGATCAGATGATTGGTGCCTTCAAAGAAGCCGATCAGACTCGTGCCGAAGCCGATGCCGCTCAAAAGGAGTTCTTGAAGGCTCAGTGACTTATCATCGATATTTTTTGTACAATATGACTGCGAATATACAGGTGTTTGAATCCGTATTGGCCTTCTCGTTGGTGGTAGTCGCCTGTATCATCATGAAAAAAAAGTCCCTCGTGAAGGAGGAGGATGTGGCTTTGTTCGCGCGGCTCCTCACACAAGCGGCACTTCCAGCCTTTATCTTTTTTCAGCTTTCGACACACCCCGTATCGAGTCGCCAGTTCTTGATGGTTTTGGCCATGGTTGTGACGGGCATCGTTTCCATGGGAGCCGCCTGGCTCGCAGGAAAAGGTCTGCGACTTGACAAGCCAAAAATTGGTGCTCTAATGCTCACCTCCTCCTTTGGCTCCACAGCGTTAATCGGTTATCCACTCATCCAATTTTCTTTTCCGAATAATCCTTTAGCACTGACGGATGCCATCCTCCTCAGCGAACTTGGCGTGGGACTTCCCATCTTTATCCTTGGCCCTGTCGTCGCCATGCATTTCGGAGAATATTCAGGGAACATCGGGACCCAGAGGAGTGTTTTCACGGAGTATTTTAGATCGCCCATTTTTTTTGCTACCGTGCTGGGCCTCATTATCGCTCCCCTTCAGATTCCTATCAATCAATGGTTTCTGGCACCAATCTACGAAGCATTGAGCATCATTGGCAACGCCGTGGCTATACTTGCTTGTCTCATTCTTGGACTTCAGCTCAAAATGAAGTCGTTGAAGGGGATCTGGACGCTATTAATTATTTCCGTACTCATCCAGATGGTGCTGCAACCCTGGGTTGCTCACTTGCAGGCTGGCCTTTACCACCTCAGTGTCGAACAGACCCAGGTACTCACGCTCATCAGCGCCTTACCTGCCGCTGTCTTGGGATCGGTCTTCGCTACGCATTATAAGTGCGCAAGCGACACCACTTCGGCGCTCATCATGATACATCTACTTCTCGCGATAGTCCTCGTTCCACTCACCTTTGCGGTGCTGAATATGACCTGATGATATCATCACAATAGAAAACTATTTTTCATATCCCATACACATCAGTCGTGAATGACAATGATTTCCGACCTATGTAACGATGCCGTAAAACCGTTATTTTTAATCACGAGATTTGATACCTTATGTCTATAAACACAATCAATGAACGATCCGGTATTCCTGCGATCCATCTTCAAATTAGAAAGCTGGCTTTGCAGTTATCCCTGGGCGAGAGAGAGGTTTTGGCCACCGTAGAGTTGCTGGACGGCGGCGCGTCGCTGCCCTTCATTGCCAGATACCGAAAAGAGGCCACAGGAAATCTGGATGAGGTCGTAATTGCAAGGATTCGTGATCAACTCTCCAAAAATCGTCAGCTCGAAGAGAGACGGGACGCCATCCAGCATTCTCTGGCCAAACGAGAGCTGCTCACACCGGATCTGCAAGCCAAGCTTCTGGCAGCCGACACCCTGGTCCGGCTGGAGGACATTTACCTTCCTTTCCGGCTTAAAAGGAAGACGCGGGCCACGGCGGCGAAAGAGCGCGGCCTGGAGCCACTGGCCAGGAGGATCTTCGCCCAGGACCAGAGCGGCCTGGACCCGGAAAATGAGGCATTGTCCTTTGTGGATGCCGGGAAGGGCGTCGCCTCTGCAAAAGAGGCCCTGGCCGGAGCGAGGGACATCATGGCCGAGTGGATGAGCGAGGAAGGCGAGTCCCGAAGCCGAATGAGGCAGCTCTATCAATCGCAGGGCGTCATCCGGTCTGTGGCTGTTGCCGGAAAAGGAGAATCGTCTGATGGAAAGGACGACGCAAAATTCAGGGACTATCTGGACTTTTCCGAAGCCCTCTCCAGGGCCAGCCCGCACAGGCTCCTGGCCATGCTGCGAGGAGCGCGGGCGGGCGCGCTTAGCGTGCACGTGGCTCCGGCTGAGGAGGATGGGCTGGCGGTTTTAGAGGAGCTCTTCATAAAAAGAAACGGCCCGGCGGCAGATCAGGTGATGCAGGCGGCTCTGGACGGCTACCGGCGGCTTCTTGCCCCCTCCATGGAAAATGAGACGCTGGCGGCGGCACGGGCCCATGCCGAGGAGAAAGCCATTGAGGTATTTTCCGAAAACCTGCGCCAGGTTCTTCTGGATCCACCGCTGGGGCAAAAGTGCGTCTTGGCCGTCGATCCGGGCCTACGTACGGGCTGCAAGCTGGCTGTACTTGATCGCCTGGGCCGGCTGCAAGAGAGCCATGTGATCTACCCCCACGATACTCAGAAGAAGAGGGAGGAAGCGGCAGCCCTGGTGGGCTCGATCTGCAAGAAAAAAGGCATCGAGGTGATTGCTGTCGGCAACGGCACGGCGGGCAGAGAGACGCAGGCCTTCTTGCAGAGCCTGCGGCTGGATCCGGCAATCATGATGGTCAACGAGTCGGGAGCATCGGTTTATTCGACGTCTGATGTGGCCCGGCAGGAGTTTCCAAATGAGGATGCCACTGTGCGCGGCACGGTCTCCATTGGGCGGCGGCTCATGGACCCGCTGGCAGAATTGGTCAAGATCGAGCCCAAGGCCATTGGTGTCGGCCAGTACCAGCATGACGTGGACCAGCCCGCGCTGAAGCGCGCGCTGGACGATGTGGTCTCCTCCTGTGTAAACCTGGTGGGGGTGGATGTGAATGCCGCCAGCCGGGAGCTTCTGGCTTACGTCTCCGGCCTGGGGCCCAAGCTGGCCGAGGCGGTGGTGAAGTACAGGAATGAGCACGGCCTCTTTGGCTCGCGTCAGGATCTGCACAAAGTACCGCGCCTGGGGCCCAAGGCCTTCGAGCAGGCGGCGGGATTTTTGCGCATTCGGGAGAGCAACAATCCCCTGGACGGCACGGCTGTGCATCCGGAGAGCTATCCTCTGGTGGAGCGGATGGCGGGCGATTTGGGGGTTACCGTCCGGGAGCTGATGCAAAATGAGAGCCTACTGAAAAAGCTGGACCCTAAAAAGTACATCAGCGAGAAAGCAGGCGCCGCCACGCTGCAAGACATTTTGGAAGAGCTGTCCCGGCCAGGCCGCGATCCCAGAGCGGAGTTTGAGGCCTTTTCTTTTGCTCCGGGAATTGAGAAGATGGAGGACCTCAAGGTGGGCATGAAGCTGCCAGGGCTTGTGACCAATGTCACCGCCTTCGGAGCCTTCGTGGACATAGGCGTGCACCAGGACGGGCTGGTGCATATCAGCCAGCTTCGGGATGGCTACGTGAAGAATCCAACCGACGTGGTGAAGGCCAGGCAGAAGGTGACGGTCAGGGTGCTGGATGTGGATATGGAGAGGAAGAGGATATCGCTTTCGATGAAAAAATCCGACTGAGGCGAAATCCTTAAATATCGGCGAACGCTTACAGTCTAATCGGCAAAAGTCGAAGACCATCATTCAATCCCTCCTACATTAAGACTTTTGCCTCCCTCCTATTCATTACGGCGTTGGATCTTCTGAAACTGTGCTGAGCAAGAGCTTCTAGCGAATAGTATTCCCAACCGGAAGAGCATATTGTCCGCTTGATGAAAATTAATTATATACTGTTTAACCCTAAACTAGCTTGTTTACCTAATAAATAATTTTTGTCTATCCGATTAGGTCGAAAAAGCTCTTTGGTAACGAGTTTATTCTACATCTACATATGAATGAATTAAATCGCCTGCACACAACAATGATGAGTGAGATAGAAAGTATGTCCAAAGAGCTATTCAAAAAAAACCAGGTCGCTGCATTGCGTTCCTATATATAGCGAAAAGTGTTTCTGATAATTAAGTTTTTTAGGTAGTTAGGTATCCTATATCGAAATACAAGAGGAATAAGTCATGAAAAAAAAGATTATGCTATTTTTGGCAGCTCTGCTAGGCGGATGACTAAACCTTAAACTCCTCCATCTTATTCTCATTTGCAACTGTGAACAAAAAATATTCATCAAGCAGATTATTCCATCGCCGGATTGCCTTATTGTAACTTGTGAGGTAGGTGCTATAATCCGTATATGCTAAGAATCCAGCATTGTATTGGTTGGTCGCAAAATTACCTGTCGTCTGGCACATTCCTGCATTTTTAGCTATGGTCAAAGCTTCCAATAACTCGTATTCTGGCATGGTGACTGTTCCGTTATTGATCTCCCATGCAAGAGCAGGTGAGATCAGGAATATTAATGCCGCAAATACGGCGATTATCTTCATTCAATTCCTCCATTTCTTATTTCAAGATCGGAGCCGGATTCAGCCTTCATACCCTAGCTCCTTGGCCTTGGCGAAGGCTGCATTGGCTTCTGCGGTGCGACCGAGTTCCAACAAAGCTTTGGACTTATACACGAACAAATAGTAATAACTGGGATCGCCTGTTTTATCGTTATTGTACGCACTTATTGCTTGATCGTAACACTTGACAGCAAGCTCGTAATTTTTCAGTTCACGACGATAAATTTCACCTTTGGCCTCCCATGCCTTGTAGCAAGTCAAGTTATCTTTGGGATCTATGCTGATAATCCTATCATAATATAGTAGAGCATCTATATTCATGCCGAGCAACTCTAGGTTACCACCTTTCAGTTCCAATGCTTCGGTATTATTAGGTTCTATCCGAATCACTTCGTCTAAGCACTCATTTGCTTTTCGTGCCATTTCGTCACGAGCTTCTACACCTTCATTTACATATGCAGCAAATTCTGAAAAATCTAGCCATCTGCCTTTTTCCATCCAAGCCTCTGCATAATTCGGATTTATCAGAATTGCGTTGTCGAAACATCTTACAGCTTCGTCTGATGCTCCCGCTCTACCAGACCCAAAAAGTGCACTACCTCTCTTTGTCCAAGCCTCTTCAGATTGTGGATCTATCTCAATCGCTTTATCATAGGCTTGTATGTCCTCATCGTGCTTACTCTGGTTATGAAGGGCATCCCCCTCTTTTATCCAATACGCTGCTGTGTTTTGCCCAATTACAGGCATACATAAAGCAGTCAACGCGACCAAAGCAAGAATGAATTTAAGTTGTATGATATTCCCCTCCATATTTTTTTTATAGCCAATTACCCACTGATGGACTAAGTCTGCCATAAGGTTTTGTGACATCGCCCCAGCCATCGCTTCGATAGTAGCTTATTGATTTGCCGCCATTATAGACACGATCAACTATCAGTTTAACCACTTCTTCAGGACCCCCGGTAGCATTCGCCTGGCGCATCTCATTAGCTCCCATCTCCCAGACCGTCACTATCTTTGCATTCTGAGCAACACCGATCCTCAAGTAGCCATTGTAATCCGGTGCCCTTAGCAGTACAGAATAGTATCCAGCGACCATGATATACGCTGCCGCATCTTGCATGTTAGTGGCATACGGGCCTGGTGTTATTGTAACTCCGATATGAGAAGCATCCATGGTTACTCTAGCCGCTCCTACCGAGGGTGATTGCATGGCGGCATTATACATCACATCTTCGGCCCGTTCGACAGCCACAGACGGCATAACCAGAAACAAAAGTATAGCGATAATCAATATTTTCATCGATTCCCTCCACAAACAGGTTTCAAGATTGTGAGGTCTGATGAAAACCCTTTGGGTCATATCAGGGTCGCTTTTGCTTCTTCTCTGTGTGTCTTACATGATTTTTTCCAGTTTAAAACTACCTTTGAATTGAACAGCACCTAGGCTATCTCCGCTATCTTTTTTAGTTTTCTCGACATAAATTTGACCTTCATAGGTTTCGCGGTCTTTATAGAATTTTGCCTTTAGCGGCTGACCTGATTTGTATTGAGAAATTGCGACAAATTTATCATTTGAAAGTTTTAGGCTACCATACCATGCGCCGTTATCCATCTGGGTTATATGCCATTCTCCAAACTCCACAATAGAATTCAAGCTGCCACGATTGCCGTTATAATACATGAGACGTTCTTAGTATCCTCAAGATCATAAGGCTGCCTGTCAGTGGCTAAGGACCGCCTCACGGAAATCAGCCGTAGCTCACGTTTCTTCCACAATCTTAACATCCTCTTTTCGTCGGCCTGTAAATGCGAGATTAGAGCTTACTACCACTCTCACCACAATAGTCATAGAGTAATTAAGAGCGGATGGATTCGAGTCATGTCTCTGCAAACACCGGATCGCCAAGAGCCTCCTTTTTTATACTCTGCCGTCCATATATCCCGGAGGAAGAATTGTTATGACTATTACCACGAGGCTCTTCGGAAAGTCGGGCCCGCTCGTCACTCAGGTGGGCCTGGGCGGGGAGGGCGTGCTGCGCACGTACGGGCGCGAGCAGGAGGCAAAAGCCGTGATCGAGCAGGCTGCCGCCCAGGGTATAACCTACTTCGACTCGGCCCAAGCCTACGCAGGCAGCCAGGGCTACTATGGCAAATTTTGGCGAAGCCACCAGGAGCTACGCTCCGGCATCTTCCAGACCAGCAAGTCCGCTGCCCGTGACTACCTGGGCGCCAGGGCCGACCTGGCCGAGTCCCTGGAGATCATGGGCCTGGATCGCCTGGACCTGTGGCAGATTCATGATCTACGGACTCGCCAGGATATCGAGGAGATGGAGGGGCCGGGCGGGGCCCTGCGGGCATTCGTGGAAGCCAAAGACGCGGGACTGGTGCGCTTTTTGGGCGTCACCGGCCACCATGCCCCCAGAATCCTGGAGCACGCCGTGAAGAACTGGCCGGTGGATGCTGTGCTCATGCCCGTCAACCCCGCGGAAGCCGTCTTGGGCGGATTCCTGGACATGGTCATGGCCGCTGCCCTGGATCGTGGCCACGCCGTCATCGGCATGAAGGTGCTGGGCGGCTCGCACTACATCTCCCCAGAGGACGGGGTGACGGTGGAGCTGCTGCTGCGCTTTGCCCTTTCTCAGGAGGTCAGCACGATCGTTGTGGGCTGCAAAAGCGCCGGGGAGGTAGAGGCGCTGGCCCGCGTAGGAACGCGGTTTCAGCTGCTGGCGGCAGAGGAGGAGAAGAAGCTGCTGGAGCTGTTCCGGCCCCATGCCAGGAGGATGGCGTACTACCGGGGAGTGATTTAGCGGAATAAGGTGCATAAGATCGTTTTGTTATTTTAGCAATCCGTCCAAAGGTGTAACAGAACAAAATTAAGTGAGAAGATTATACAAATCGGTTCCTCGCTGTTTCGCGTGGGTAATAGAATAATCAAGTCCTCTGTGAGTCCTCCGTGCGCTCTGTGTCTCTGTGGTGGTAGTCCGTAAAC
>JBAXWY010000066.1:0-8701 GCA_037128175.1 Methanothrix sp. | reverse complement strand
TTCTCTTAGATTCAAAGTAGCTTATGGATCGATCTTCACTCTCCCAGGCGTTCTTCCGCAAAGCAAGTGTCTGATTATAGGTCCACCTGCATAGATCAAGTTGCCGGTTAAATATTGCAACCTGCGACTTTGTGGGCTTCAATCTATAACGAAACACTTTAGGCATTATCATTTAATCTGCGTCATTACCTAATATAGTTGCTGGTCCACAGGAAATAACAGCGGGGCACGATTCATCCCGCCTCTGAAGAGGCAGGGACTCTCTGCCCCTGCGCCCCGTCCTTCCTAACAGTTCTTGCGACGCTGCAAGTCGAGATGACGGCTCTATAGCTTTGGCTGTGTCTCCACGATATCACCGAGGGCAAGCGGGGCTGAAGAGGTACTGCGAGAGAGTGAGGAAAAATATCGGGATGCTTTTGACGAATCAATAGGGTCGGTTTATGTATTTGACAACAAGAATAACTTCATCAGTTTGAAAAGATGAGCGATCAAAGCCTTTTTTCCAATCCGGTGCTAATTGGACAGCTCGATAAAGTCCGCGACAATTTTAGCAAGCCGGTCAGGATACTGATACATCAGGCCGTGGCCTGCCCCATCGAACTGGACCAGCCAGGAGACGTTTATCCTTTGGGCCAGAATGAATGCATTTTCAGGAGGCGCTATGACATCATTTGTTCCGGTGACTACAAGGGCGGGCGACTCTATCGAGCTGAGCCGGTCGCAGGCACCTGGCCACGTTGCGATGGCCTGGGCCTGGCGCTGCATATTCTCGGGAAGTGATGTCTCTTTGGGTAAAGGGAACCACTTATAGAAGGCTGGCTGCTTGGACAGCCATTCCTTGGGGAAGAGCAGATTGAATAGCCTCATGCCGCTCTCTTCCGGGGACCCAGACGTATTGGATAGATCTTTTAGAACCTGGGGGGAAGGCATGACTGCCTCCTTTCCACCACAATCTCCCGCATATAGAATGATTTTATTCACCCTCTCGGGGTATCGGATGGCCAGCTCTTGAGCCACGAACGACCCCATGGACCAAGCCCAGTACATGGGACTTTTCTATGCCTAAGTAAGGCCTGCGGTGTCATTGGCAAACTGAGCGATAGAAAAATTTCCAGGAGGCGCGTTAGTATTTCCCATGCCACGATTGTCGAATATTACTACCTTGTATTTGGTGGAGAGGTTATCCAGAAAACGAGGGGTCCCACATATCCATTGTTGAGCCATAGCCCATGATCAGCACTATCGGATCTCCCTGGCCTTGCATCCTGTAAGCGATGTTGATATCACCCACAGGAACACTCATAACTTTCGCTATGCCATGGTCCTTCTCTTCTCTGTAGTCCATTCCGATGCAATCATGCGTCGCCAAATACAACGCAAATAGCAAAATGAGGCAGGAAATACTTGATGTGCATTTCATGGTGCAGTCTCCGTTGGAGATAAGCTCTGCCCAAACATATTAAATTTTTCTAACACATATTCCACCATTATCCCCGGCATCTTCCGAAGAGTTACTGGTCGTGCTCAACGGTCAGGGGTCTGTGGCGGTTCTCGTCCTCCAGTAACTTTTTTAATCTGGGAGAACTGTCAGCATTCTTAAGATCATGACTCCTGCTCTGAAGCCCGGTTACGCGATGGATGTCGATGGCAACAGGTACCTGGGCTCAGGGATCTACGCGAAGAATGAAAGTAGGTGCCGATAATGTTAATCGATGGATATTCAATCAGGAAGGCAGCAAGGCATGAAGTTGATCTCATCATATCCTGGGCCAACTCCGAAGGATGGAATCCTGGCATTCACGATGCTGAAACATTTTACAGAACGGACGCAAACGGCTTCTTCGTGGGCGTACTCGATGGCAAACCAGTAGCAAGTATCTCCGCAGTAGCCTACAATGCATCATTTGGATTCCTGGGGTTTTACATAGTCCGACCCCCATTCCGAGGCCAGGGATTGGGCACCGCGATATGGAACGCGGGGATGAAGTATCTGGAGGGCAGGAACATTGGA
Organism: Methanothrix sp.; assembly: GCA_037128175.1. Taxonomy (GTDB): domain Archaea; phylum Halobacteriota; class Methanosarcinia; order Methanotrichales; family Methanotrichaceae; genus Methanothrix. The sequence continues at coordinate 6,690 of JBAXWY010000066.1, read as the reverse complement.
CTTGATAGTGTCTGCGAGCAGCAGAAACTGTATGAGAGCAAAGGGTTTTGGCCATGCTACAAGAGCGTGCGTCACCAGGGAGTTGGGACCGGACAAGAGCGGAAAGCCGAGGGCATAAAATATCTCTCAGAGGTGCCCATGGAAGATCTTCTGGCCTATGATGATCAATACTTCCCGGTGAAAAGGCACGTATTCACAAAATCGTGGGTCCGACAACCAGGGGGCATTGCCATTGGTGCTTTGAATGACGGCAAGCTGGAGGGTTATGGTGTTCTCAGGCAATGCCATCAGGGCTATAAAATAGGGCCGCTTTTTGCCGATGATGAGGATGTAGCTGATTCTATGTTTTGCGCTCTTTCTGGCCATGCACCACAGGGCGCGCCGGTCTTCCTGGATACACCACAGCCAAACTCTGCCGCTCTGCAACTGGCCAAACGTCACAACATGTATCCCGTATTCGAGACGGTGCGCATGTACACCAAGGAAGACCCCGGCCTACCGATGGACGGAATCTTCGGCGTAACGAGCTTTGAGCTGGGATAGAATTTTCAATCACTGTTCTTCCGGAAAAGCGGCGAACTCGATCTCCACAGAAGGACGGTTCGCTTCAAAAGAGGTCTGCAAAAGCCCTCCCGAGAGGGCCAGGCTCCTTTCAAAGAACCTTTTGGACTGGCTCAAAGGATGGCAAGTGCATTCGCCTCTTCCCGTGATCTGCACCATCAACCATTCATCGTTCAAAACGGTGGCGATTTCCATCTCCCTAATTCTCGCCCCTGCGAACCGCTCCAGAATATCGATCAATACATCAGCAAAGCGTTCCAGGTCCATGCGCGCAAAAGCCTTCCCGGAGCCTGGCAAAAAGGCCAGGTTTACGTCCTCGAATATGTTTACGTGGGCGATGCGAGCCTTTAGTGCCAACCGGAAGTCTTCAACGCTTTCCGCCTGCATAATCGCCTCCTCTTCGAAATGGTTGTGGAGCAACTTCTCCAGGACCCCCTCGATGAGCAGGTTGACGTCCACGCGGGAGACAATGTAAGGGGGACGAAAGCCGCGATAAGTCGCCGCGTAGTCACTGAGCAGCCTGCCCGCCCGGTCTAGAAGAGACTGGTCGAGCACAGATTCCAGCTTTCTCTTGGCGAAGAGCTTTTCCAGCCTGCCTACGACCTGTCCGGTCTTATGCACCATCTCTATGTCCAGCTTCTTTCCAGCATGAAGTTTTCTGGCGAAGGCATGGAAGTCAACAAATAGCTCGTCCATTAACTTAGTGTCCAAAAGGCAGTCCAGCTCTTTGGCCTCTCTCTCTTCCTCCAGCTCGCCCAGAACATGAGATATGTAGGCCAGCCGGCCGGCGATGATGGTGAAGATCCTCTCCAGCTCGCTTATGAGATCCTGGGCATAGTCTGATATTCGCCTGGCCCAGAGGGGAGTAATCTCTACCAGGTCCTTCAAAGATGCCGCATCTATGTACATGACTTCCAGGGTCTTATGTGCCGTCTGGACGTCGATAGGTTTACCGTGGCCGGAACCACATATGAGGATTTTTTCGTTTTCCAGGATCCATAAAATCTTCAAGATGGAATGCATAAAATCCTTCTGGCTCCAGCCATAGGCTCCGGCCACTCCTGGATTGGGTGCGAAGAAGACATCGCCCACGAAGAGCATCGACCCAGCTCGAATGCAGACACCGTCCGGGCTGTGCCCTGGGGTGTGGTAAATCTCCAGGTGGTCCGCGTCCCCCAAAGGTACGATTTGGCTATAAAGCACCACGTCCTCGGCTATTCGCCAAGACTTTGTGATGTAATCGAAACTCCATCCCTTCAGATCAAGAGAATTGCTGCATAATTTGGTTTTGTCCGGGCGGGAGAGCAGTTTGATATCGACGGGGACCGTTGACATGGGCCGGTCCAACAGCTTTGAGAGGGTCATCTGGGGGTCGTTCATCTCCAGAGCCATGGCTCCGGTCTCCTGTACTGCCAGAAAGGCCTTCGATAATGTTTTGCCTTGCGTCAGCTGGTACCAGTGGTCGATATGAACATGAGTAAGATAGACCACAACCGGACGAAGCAATTCATCTTGCAGGATTTGAATCTCTTCTTCCAGGCAATCGATCTGGCTCTCCGAACCGCCGGGATCGATGAGTGCGATCTGTCCGGGGCTGGAGAGAAGGTAAGAATTGGATGACATGATGTCGATCTTGCACAGGTAGGGATAGATGGTGACATTTCTGGTCCCTGGCACGTTTTGCGATATCATTGGCTCCACGGCAAAAGCACTCCTTTTGGACAAGACTACCAAATATCAATAAATTATATTTAATATTTTTCCTCAATACAGTCAATGCTTAAATAAGATCAAAGTGTTATTTATTAACGTGTTATCTCCCAGATCTGCCAGAGATATTCCATTATCTATATTCGAAAAATGCGTTGATTTTTTGCCGGATGCGATTCTGGCTATAGATATAGATGGAAAAGTGATCATCTGGAACCCTGCAATGGAGAAGATGACCGGAGCTTTGGCCATAGATATGATCGGCAAAGGCAACTATGAATACGCTCTGCCATTTTACGGCATTAGGAGGCCGATTCTGGCCGACCTGGTGTTGATGCCTCAAGATGAGGTTGATGGGAAATACGACACCGTACAAAGAGTTGGAAAAACCTTAACGGTTGAGATATTCATACCGACGTTTGGAACCAATGGCTCGTATCTCTGGGCCAAGGCTGCGCCTCTTTATGATTCCCAGGGAGAGATTGCTGGCGCAATTGAATCCATTCGTGATATAACACAGCGAAAGAGAGGAGAAGAAGCTTTGCAGAAATCCGAACAGGAGAAAGAAGCCATCCTCAGCAGCCTAAAAAATGTGGCCGTTGAGTACCTTGACCCTGAAATGCGCATCATCTGGGTTAATACCGCCGTGCAAAAGTCTTTGGGACTTTCTTTGCAAGACCTCTGTGGGAAATACTGCTATGAATCAATTCAAGGGATTGATGCCCCCTGCCCCGGATGCAAAGCTGCCTTAACCCTGCAAACCGGCCATTCTCATGATGGCGAACTGGTCACCCCGGACGGAAAGACCTGGATAACTCGCAGCAACGCCATAAAAGGAAGAGATGAACAGATGCAGGGGGTGGTCCATGTTGCCATGAACATTACGGAGCGAAAAAGGGCAGCAGAGAAGATCGCCGCCATGAAGCAGCGTCTGGCCGATGTCATCGACTTCTTGCCTGATGCCACATTTGCCATTGACAATCAGGGCAAGGTCCTCACCTGGAACAGGGCCATGGAGAAGATGACGGGCGCCTGTGCCGCAGATATGGTCGGCAAGGGCGACTACGAATACGCTCTGCCTTTTTACGGCATCAGAAGGCCGATCCTGGCGGACCTGGTGCTTCTCGCCGATGAAGTGATCGAGAAGAATTATCCCGGCCTGCAAAGGGACGGCAAGACACTCACCAGCGAGATCTTCATCCCCACTTTCGGGCCGACAGGCTCTTTCATCTGGGCCAAAGCCACGCCGCTTTACGACTCGCTGGGCAGCATCGTGGGCTCTATCGAGTCTATTCGAGATATCACAGATATGCGAAGAACTGAGCAGACGCTGGAGAGATCCAAATCCGAGCTACGCATTGCATCCGATATCCAAAGAAGCTTTTTGCCGGAAAGAATCCCTCCCCTTTCAGGCTTTGATCTGGCGGCGATATTCATTCCCGCCATGGAAGTGGGCGGTGATTTTTATGACTTCATACCCGGAGAGGGAAAGCTGGGAATGGTCATAGCCGACGTATCAGGAAAGAGCGTGCCTGCCGCCCTGTTCATGGCGCTTTCGCGCACCATTGTGAGAATCAACGCCACTCATCATGAGAAAGGAACCGATGTTCTGGAGGATGCCAATAACATGATCTCTGACAACTCAAGGGAGGGCATGTTCGTCACCCTCTTTTACGGGGTCCTGGACCAGAATTCGCGAAGCCTGATTTACGCCAATGCCGGACATCCTCCCCCGCTGCTCATGCGTAGCAGCAGCAATGCCTTTGAGAAACTGGAGGTGACGGGCATTGCACTGGGGGCATTTGCCGGGGCGAAATACGACGAGCGCAGAGTCGATCTCGCTTCGGGAGACATTCTTGTGCTCTACACAGACGGCGTAAATGAAGCAGAGAATGGCAACTTCGAGCAGTACGGCATTGAACGGTTCTGTTCCATTATTCGCGAATCCTGCCATCTTTGTGCCCAGGGGATACTGGACAAAATACTGGGAGACATATCTCAATTTTGTGCAGGACAGGCTCAGTTTGATGATATTACCATGGTAGTAGTAAAAGCGGTGTGATGTGATATCAATGGATATAAACCAGACCAGCATCGATAACGTGCCCATTGTCTCCGTTTCCGGTAGAATCGACGGCAACACCTATCAGGATCTAGAGACTATCTTGAACGAACTCATAGACCAGAACAAATCAGATATCGTGCTTGATCTGGAGGGGGTGGTGTATATCAGCAGCGTTGGATTGCGGGTTTTGCTCGCTACGCAAAAGAAGGTCCGGCCCAGGAAGGGAGAAGTAAAGCTGGTCTCTTTGCAGCCCTTCGTGAGAGAGGTTTTCGAGATGACCGGCTTTACCAGGCTCTTCTCCATCTATCCTAACCAGGGTGAGGCTCTGAGAGGCGCTAAACTGTAAAACGCATTGTGATGATAGTGATGACAATGGAGAATGAGCAGGAGATTACAGTAGCGGCAACAATTGAGCAAATTCCCGTCATCTCTGACTTCATCGAACATTTGATGAGCCTTGCAGATTTTGATTCGCGAAAGATAATGGAGGTTCAACTGGCTTTAGAAGAGGCATGCACCAATGTTGCCAAGTACGCCTACCCTGGAAAAGACGGCACTATCCATATTGTTGCCAGAGTGCATGGCGATCGTCTGGAGCTGATCATCGAGGACGAAGGAACTCCATTCGATCCCACAAGTCATACCGTGGACCTATCCCAGGACGATACTAAGGATCGTCCCGTTGGTGGTCTGGGAATTCATCTCATCCGGTGTTACGTGGATAGAATGTCTTTCGAGTTTCGAGATGGAAAGAACGTCCTCACGCTTGTAAAAAAGAAAGCTTAATGCCATCCCAAATTCCATTTAAAACCTTTGAATGGATCTAATCCGAATTATGAACGATATTTCCTATTTTTCTCAGACCGGCCCGTTTTGAGAGTATGTTCGTTCGCCCCTATCCTTAAATATCGTTCCGTGCTAGAATAAGTTGAAGAACGGATCGACAGGAAACGTTCTCAAATGGAGTTCACAAAAATGAAGCATACAAGATTGTTGGTTGCGCTGGCAGTTCTCTGCATTCTGGTAGGTTCGGCGTATGCAGTAGCTAAATTAATGCCTGCCGCAGTGGACGAGAACAAATGCATCGGCTGTGGAGCTTGCGTTGCAGAGTGCCCTGCCGGGGCCATTTCCCTAAACGACCAGGGTATGGCAGTCGTAGATAAGGAAAATTGCACCGGGTGCGGGAAATGCGCTAAAGCCTGCCCGGTTGAAGCCATCAGCACGGAATAACTTTTTTTCGGTTTTTTTGGAGCTACTACCCCTTTTTATTCACATTCTCAGCGGGCCTGGGCGAGCGCACGCGGGCGCAGGGTAGATGAAGGAGATGCAACGAGCGTGTCTAATTAAAAAAATTGGGTTCCTAGCTGTTTCGCGTGGGTAATAGAATAATCGAGTCCTCTGTGAGTCCTCCGTGCGCTCTGTGTCTCTAAGGTGGTAGTATCGTCAGCCACTTGGTTATAACCAGCGGCTAACGACGTTTCCACCACAGAGACACAGAGTTCACAGAGTACGCACAGAGCGACTAACTAACAACTGGAAAAACATAGTAACCTTAGGTTAGCAGCTGGAAATAGCGAAGAGCCAAAAATTGCTTTGGCTCTTATCCCTGGACGTATTTCAGAGTCTTCCTGATCGTGGCCACGGCAGGATTTCCTTCCAGTGTAACCTGCTGTGCGTTATGTCTTCCCTTGGTGGAAATTCTCGCCGGTTTGCTGCTTCTCTCAAAGACGCAATACAATTTTGCTCCAGCAACGCTGTCGTTCAAATTTCTGGAGATCGGCATTTACTCTCCTTCGGCAATATTTTCTTCTTCGCAAAGCTCATCAATGATCTCAATCAGCATCGCTATATCGCATTTAATATTCTCATGCAGTTCGGCGATATCTGAGGTTTTGTGAGACCTCATGAAGTCCAAGACCTTTTGCTTTGCTGTTTTTTTGTCCATCTCTTCTACAATAATAATCCTGGGATTACTTATATCTTTTTCAAAGGATTCTTTGATATCCCGGAGCATTACAGTCATTTCGGTAATTTCCTGGGCAAGAACATCCACTTTAGATATCAGCTCGTCGATACGGCTGGGACTAAACTCAGGAATATTCGTATTTATTGCAGAGGCCAATTCATTCACTTCATAATTAGACAATTGTTATCTGATAGAATTTAAGAATGGCCCCTAATGAAAACCGAAGTGTCTAATACGATCATCTTAGCTCCTCGACGAACTCTTCCATCACATCTCTATCCACTTTAACCCTGAATCATCTCGTACAGCGAGGCCGAAATAAACCAATGTTTTGACTTCGCGGCTTCGCGCCTTCGCGTGAAACCGGACCCGGTTGAATCTCACGCGA
>JBAXWY010000065.1:0-10865 GCA_037128175.1 Methanothrix sp. | reverse complement strand
ACATCCAATTGACTTTCTCCTCCCTCCTTCTTATCCCTCTTTCATGAGATCCTACAGCATCCTATTTCATTCATCCTGAGCTTCCCAAAGACTTATAGCCTGACTCGTCCTTATTCTCTCCAGAAGAACGCCAGCCATTAGGAGGAGAGAGGCAAATTAGTCGGAGTTATGGGGCTTGAGGACTGGCCAGGCCCGCAGCTCCATTTATCTCATTCAGCATAATCGATTTTATGAGATCGTTGCTCTGCTATTCTGAAATGGTTCTATGGCATTTCCATAAAATCATTTAAAAATGCCATAGAACTAATTGCAAGTTGTACGCACCGGATTGTACAACCAGCTCGGCATGATGAAAACAGCTCAAAAGCTCTTTGGGCTAAGTCCTCATTCCACACACCACAGAATAGAGCACAATTCTACTTGTTAGATCTACTCATATCGGTCTATTCAGGCTACAGATAACGGTTCTTGCAAGGGCCTTTTACGTAGCGCACCATACCCGGAGTTTGAACTCAAGTTTGCCTTTATAAAAATCGCCTGGCGATATGAGATGGCAAAGATTTGGGACAATAAGTCACAGGTTGTATGTACTTTCAAAACCCAAGTCCCAAAGTTCCAGAAAGGGCAGGGGGGCAAGCTGCCACCCCCCTTGATAGCAGCCTAAATGAGCGAGTTATCTGTTACTTGCGTTGCGGGATCGAATCCATTGGTCGTGGTCGGGTTATAATTACTCATGTATACGCCATATTGTTTATACCACGTAGCTGGAAGTGTGTCAGGCAGGTGTGCTTTATTGTATTTTACTGCAACGTTTGTACCGTCAAATGTAATAATCATTTGATCGCTATATGGGTCAGTATATATCCCACCGCCATAGCCAGATTTAGCCTGATTGTTAATTATTTGGCTCTTCCCACTTACAAATAAATGCCCTTGGCTATCTATGCCGCCGCCGTTATTATTTGCGCTGTTTCCTGAGATGGTTCCACCATTAATCGTGAATGATGCCATGTTTTCCACGCCGCCACCATCATATTTCGCGCTATTCCCTGAGATGGTTCCACCATTCATCGTGAAAGTGCCAAAATTGTTCATTACGCCGCCGCCGTCATGATTTGCGCTGTTTCCTGAGATGGTTCCTCCGTTCATTACGAAGGTGCCATAGTTTTCCACACCGCCATTTGTGTTCCCTGAAATAGTTCCACTCTCCATTGTGAAGACGCCGGGGCCGTTATTATTGTTCAGTATGCCGTGGCCGAAGTTTCCAGATACGGTGGTATCTTTCATAGTAACCGCACCAGCCCCCCGACTTTCGATACCATCATACACATTACCTGAGATGGTGCAGTCTTCCACGGTCAGCTTACCATAATTGAGGATTCCACCACATTCGGAAACTCCTGACCCTCCGCGGATAAGCATATTACTTAGGTAGACGTCAATGTTTGAATCAAGCTTACCGATGCTAAATACCGAGTCGGCTTGATTGCCATCAACAATGGTCTTGTCTGCTCCAGCCCCTTTTATCGTCAACGACTTGTCGATATGCACGTTTTCCTTATAGGTGCCATCAGCCACGTTGATTGTGTCACCGGGGTTCGCAGCATCTACCGCGGCTTGGATGGTGGAATACTTACATCCTTGGAGGCAAACATCAGCCGAAAGATCGATGAGCTTAAAGGTCTCCCAATCCTTGGGGTCGTCGCGGTTGGCTATCAATGGATCTTGGCCAGCCTTATCGGCGCAAACGTACTTGTTGTTAGCCGCGGCCTTAATGGCCATGTAATTGTCCCCGAGATCGATGAGTTTGAACGTCTCCCATGCATTTATTTTATCGCGGTTAGCCAGGACGGCTCCGCCACCGCTGCCTTCTGCACACAGATATTGCCCATTAGCGGCCTTAAGAGCTACCTCATTGTTACCCAGGTCGATGAGTTTGAACGTCTCCCATGCATTTATTTTATCGCGGTTAGCTAGGACGGCTCCGCCACCGCTGCCTTCTGCACACAGATATTGCCCATTAGCGGCTTGAAGAGCTACCTCATTGTTACCCAGGTCGATGAGTTTGAACGTCTCCCAGACATCTATCGAGTTGCCGTTAGCTGCGACCGCATAACCCTTGCCACCTTCGACACAAAGATACTGGCCGTTAGAGGCTTGGAAGGCAACTTTGCTCAGAGAGACAAGTTTGAACGTCTCCCATGCGCCTATAGCATCACGGTTGGCTTTCAATGGTTGTAGGCCCGCAGTCTCTGCGCAAACGATCTTTTCATTAGCATCGGCCTTGAGGGCCACGTTATTGTTCCCTAGATCGATGAGTCTAAAAGTTTCCCATCCTTGAATCCAATCGCGGTTAGCTATCAATGGATCGTTGCCGCCGTTCTCAGCGCTAACATACTTGTTGTTGACTGCAGCTTGCAGAGCTACAACTCTTTCTAGATTCATGAGCTTGAATGTCTCCCATGCGTCTACAGCGTTGCGGTTAGCCACTACTTCTCTGCCACCACTACCTTCAGCACAAAGATACTGGCCGTTATTAGCGCAGAGAGCAACATTTTCATTTCCTAGCTCGACGAGTACAAATTTCTCCCAATCATTTATCCAAATCCGGTTTGCCTTGATCTCCTTTCCACCGCCCCCTTCTGCACAAAGATATTGGCCATTAAATGCTTGAAGAGCGACGTAGTTATTGCCTAGATTTATGAGCTTGAATGTCTCCCAACCAAGTCTTTGATCGCGGTTAGCCATGACCTTATCGCCGCCACCATTCTCTGCAGAGACATATTGGCCATTGTTAGCGCGTAGAGCAACGTACTCCGGCAGCTTTTTATCTCCGGTTATGACCGCCTCTATCGCACGAGCATACTCTTTTGCGCCACCTTGGTTTGGATGACCTATCGCATTAATTCTATCTATATCATTAGAACAATATAGATTGCGATAGTCATACATATCGTCATCTGTTTTCGGTGGTGGGCCTAAGCTGATTAACTCCCATAACCATGTTTCAATTGCACCATAACAATTGTTGGACTTAAAATTTGTTTCAGCAAGTGAGATACGATTTGCGCCGTTATTTGCTTGCGTTACAGCATTTCTTAAACTGTCCGTTGAAGCTTGATAAAAGGTATCTGAATTTTCCTTTACCTTGTTAATATATGTAAATGTTGATATAAATTCAACAGGTCCAAGACCGAATGCAGTCCAAAAGCCAGGTAACAGTTTTGCGAAATCAAATGCAGCAAGAACGTTCTGAATCGTATCAGAGGAAACTAGTGGGTAATAATTTGTTACTATGATTTTAGCATTTGGACTCCTAATCAATAGATCATTTAGCAAATTCTTCATAGATTCTTGGATCTTCGTACAGTCGGTGTGGATTTCATCAGTCGGTGTATTATAATTTAGTATTTTCATGACACCCACATCATTTCCCCCACCAGACACCAAAATAAGATCTACATCGGCTGCATTTTCGATGCTATTTGCCTGATCCATTAAAGTGGGGCACCCACTACTAAAGGCTGGATCGATGTTTTCACAAGTTTCCCCAACTGTAGTTGCTTCAGATTTCTCAACTATAGTTGCCCCAGAATGCGCGTAAACCTTCACCTCTACTGCTTGGTTTCGAACTTTTCGAAGCCAATCAGCAACTAGATAGTAATACTTATTCTCTTGGCACAATCCATTGCCCCAAGCTACCGAATCTCCAATTACAGCTACATGGTAAGCTTCGGAATCTTGAGATCCTGGGGGCAGAAGAACGTAATCTGTTGGCGGCCACGTACTTTGTACTGAACCACAATTTTCAATCTGGGTTGGACCTGAGATGCTGCTAAATGTGATATTATCGCTTGGTCTTGGTCCACCATAAGCTATGACCGTTTTCTCTTTAGAGATGTTAACGTCTATGGCATCTATACTGGTGTTTGCCACGATAGCCGCTTCTGCTGCCGTTATGGGTATCGAAGCATTTGAAATCGTGGCTAGATGTGGATTTTCAACATAATTAATAGGCGAAAATGCACTCGTGGATGCAACTAATAGAAGGACTAATGTACCCACGAGAAAGGTGATCCGAATTTCGTTTTTTCCTCTCAACAAAACCACCAGGCTCAACTAAGTACGATTTAACTGTGTAAGTATATATATTTTAGCATAGTATTTTAGGACTGCTAAATTGGCGTCAATTTCGGCTTCATCCCATTGCTACCCGAAAAAAGGGGAAGCACAGGGTTTTCATCTCTCGCACAATCTAATGATTGCTGTTTACCCAACTTCTACGATGCTCCTTGTCCCCATCCCTGCTCCTTTAGCACATTTGACGCAGCATCTCGGATGTAGATATCTTTGTCCTCCTTGGAAGCCTGGATCAATGGATCAGCTGCTCGAACATCATTGATCTTTCCAAGAGCCACTGCAGCCCAATATCTTACGCTGTTATCTCCATCCTTCAGCGCCTGTATGAGTGGATCTACAGCACGGCTATCTTTGATATTTCCCAGAGCTTCAGCAGACAGATATCTGACTAGGGGGTCTTCGTCTTTCAAAGCCTGAATCAATGGATCGACCCCTTTTTCACTCCCGATCTTTCCCAGAGCTCCTGCAGCTCTAGCTCGTACAGAACTATTATCATCATTCAGAGATTGTATCAGTGGGTCCACAGCCCCAGAATCATTGATCTCCCCAAGAGCTAACGTCGCTGAACTTCGAACTTCCCAATTTGGATCATTCAATGACTGTATCAATGGACCCGCAGCACGATCATCTCTGATCCATCCAAGAGCTTTCGCCGACTCTGATCGAACAGAGCTGTTTTCGTCTTTAAGGGCTGAGATCAAAGGCTCTACGGCTGCGGCGTCGTTTAGCTCGGCGAGAGCCATTGCAGCCTGAGCTCGCACAGCACTATTTTCATCCTTTAGATCCTTTATATACTGATCAGAATTCTCTCCCAAGGCTGCCACGCTAAGCACTATTAGGCTTAGTGCAAATATAAGGGCCAATCGATATTTCAAGATACTACCTCCTTGATTCTTCATTTATTCCTGGTTGGAGATAATCCCTGCCGTTAATAACGCCTAAATATGCCAGGTCTCTATCTCCCGAAAAGTGATGTGAGGATAGAGTTCCTCACATCCATCCTAGGTGTTCTTGTTGGAATTTTGTATTTTGCGATATCCTAGGTCGGAATTAGGTTGAATGTCTCCCAGGCCCCTATAGAATTACGGTTGGCCACGACTCCATCGCCACCCCCACCTTCAGCACAGACATACTTGCCATTGGCAGCCTGCAAAGCTACGTTGCCGTTCCCGCGATAGAGAAGCCCAAATGTCTCCCATGCTCCTATCGCATTGCGGTTAGCTACGACTGCTCCGCCTCCTCCACCTTCTGCACAGACATATTGGTTATTGGCGGCCTGTAGAGCTACATTGCCGTTTCCTCGATCAATGAGTTTGAACGTCTCCCATTGACCTATTGCATTGCGGTTAGCTACGACACCATCTCCGCCGCCACCTTCGGCACAGACGTACTGGTTATTGGCGGCCCGAAGCGCCACTTTTGCAGGTCTTCGGAGATCCATAAACCTGAACGTCTCCCATGCTCCTATAGCATTGCGGTTAGCTACGACTGCTCCGCCTCCTCCTCCTTCTGCACATAGATACTGGCCATTGGCGGCCTGCAAAGCAAAATATCCGTTTCCCCTATCGATGAGTTTGAATGTTTCCCATGCACCTATTGCATTGCGGTTAGCTACGACTGCTCCGCCTCCTCCTCCTTCCGCACATAGATACTTGCCATTGGCGGCCTGTAGAGCTACATTGCCGCTTCCTCGATCGATGAGTTTGAACGTCTCCCAGCCACCTATTGCATTGCGGTTAGCTACGACTCCATCGCCACCGCCACCTTCGGCACAGACGTACTGGCCATTAGCGGCACGGAGGGCAATGATTGGGATGCACATGAGCTGCTGGTTCCTGAAGTTCTGATTGGTCAAGTCTGTGTTGCAGCTCAGAGTCAGGCTTAGGATTGGCGAGGTGCTGGCAGTCCAGCCACTCTTGACCGTTTCCCAAATTGTGTAGGCGCCGGGAAGCAGGCCGCAGAACTGATACTTGCCGCTGCCGTCCGTGGTTTGGCTGACCGTGTAAGATCCATTGCTCAGGGTAACTGTCCAGCCGGAGAGGCCAGCGCCATCGCAGTTATTACGCTTGTAGCCGCTGATGCACAGATGCTTGCTGTTTGTGAAGTTCTTGTTGATGAGGTTGGTGATCAGGTTCACATTCAAGAACGGCGTGGTTGATGGAGACCAGCCACTCTTGATCGTTTCCCAAACTGTGTAGGTGCTGGGAGACAAGCCGCAGAACTGATACTTGCCGCTGCCGTCCGTGGTTTGGCTGACCGTGTATGATCCATTGCTCAAGGTAACTGTCCAGCCGGAGAGGCCAGCTTTCGTGCAGTCATCCAGTTTGTAGCCGCTGATGCATAGCCCAGCGCCCGCTACGGATATCGCCATTAACAGAATAATGGAAGACAGTAATACTTTTTTAGTACCTATCATTGGAATCCTACCGTTTAGTAGTTTGTATTATATCCCAGTTTGTTAATATGTATAAGGTTCTAATAGCATTTAACTTTTACTATATGTTTATATTTTAATTAATGAACTGAACGTCCTCCCTTGCGCTCCCGTGGCCCGCATCTCTTCTCCCGCGAAAAAGCAGGTTGCACGTACTTTAGGATCAAACATTCCTGACTGATATACGAGGGCAACACAATTTTATAAATATGTTTTCTATCTCGAAAGATATGATGTTACGCGGCAGATTTTATTTCATATTTTGGGGTGATGGGTTGCGATTTTCCGATATCGCGCAATTGTCGATAAATCATTCCATAGTGTCTAGAATGAGTTATTTGCCAGAACCGAATTTGTGACAATCCTAGCCAAAAGAGAAAATGGGCGAGAAGACTTGCAGGTTATACGCACATCCCCTCCAATCGAGCTGCTATTAGATCCTTGCACTCACCGGCCCGAATCCATGCAGATCATACGCCTCCTTCACCAGGGGCCAGCGCCACGGTGGCGTAGATCTATAGCCTCTTGTGCCCCACCCGGCTATCTGAATTCATTGGCACCGGCACGCCTGCCATCAGCGCATTCACCACATGGCTGTGCCTGAGGATATGGGGGCGTGACCTTCCTCCTGGAGAGCTTCTGCCGGCGCATAACCTCCTGAATCCCGGCCTCTTCTGCCAGGCGGTCTATGGTTCCGGAGCACCGTCTTGGTGCACAGGTGTCCCGAGCTCCGTCCGAGGAAGAGCCACTCCCGGCCTAGGCCTGCAGCTCCATTCATCTCATTCAGCATAATCGATTTTATGGGCTCGCGGCTTAGCTCTTCTGCTAACTCGTAGCAGGCGACAACTTACCTGACCCCTTAACCCACTGAGCAATAGGGGATGAGGAAGGTGCGGGAGTTGGACCTATTTCGGATACTCTATCACCGCCCCATTCCAACTCCTGCGGCCAAATTTCTCTCATCTTCCGTCCCGTGAAGTGGTTGCCATCCGACGAGAAGGTTATCTCTATATTCCCTTGAGTCCGGTTAGTGTCGCTGTCTATGAAGGTGCCTGTAAAGGTGCTGCCGCTGATAGTTCCGACTATGTCCCTAGCGATCACGTGAGGGGCCGTGAAAGTTATGGAGCTTCCTGATTGGTTAAGTATATAGAGGAACAACAGCCCACTTCCATCCATCATTTTGACGCCATTAATTATAGTCCAGGTCTGCCACTTGCCGCTCAAGCCCTCGGAAGGTTCAGCTAGCACAGCTCTGTTGCAGCCGTTGGTATCAAGTCTCTTCACTACCACCGTAGCGCTGCCCTTTGTGGTCACATCCCAGTTTACAGCGCCCGCCTGGCTGAGGTGTATCTTTCGGTCGCTTCCAATAGCTCCCTCTCCTTGAAGCTCGATGGCCACGTCCGCACCTTTTTTAGTCTCGACGCTCAGGATCTCTGCCGTTACCTTCCAGTCATTTGGATATGCTGGATCGTTTTTAGCGACCAAACCAATTCGGGCCAATCCCAGAGCAGAATCTATATCTGTGAATGGCGTTAAGTTCAGCTTCTTGCGTTGGTCATTTATTACCTTGAAAACTGCCTCATCAATAGCAAGGATGCGGCCGCCCAGTTTTGGAGGCGCAGGTACCTTATTGCCATCAATATCAACGCTTGTCCTGGCATTCTGCACCAGTATATCCTTGATCTGGCCAGCCGTCAATTGAGGATTCAGGGCGCGGATCAGGGCTGCTGCGGAGGTTACCTGGGGCGTGGCCATGCTGGTGCCTCCCAAATTATTCTTTATACCGCCATTATTGTCGAAGCCGTTTACTGATTCTTCACCGGGAGCAGCAAGGGTCACCTCGAAGTTATTGCTGGCCATGTTACTGTTTGCTGTGTTGGAGCAGTCGTTCATGATGTTGCCCACCGTGATCATGTTGGGCATTTGAAGGCCTCCCGGAAATGTTCGGGCTCCATCCGGCGATATTCCTTCATTTCCCGCTGAACAAACAAAGAGCACATCAGGATGATTCAAGGCCATCTTTTCAAAGAACTGTTTGGAGGCTGCCGCAAAATTGGGATCAGCTTCACGATTGCCCCATGAACAGCTTATGATTGTTGCTCCATCGTTTATGCTTTTATTGATTGCTAACAAATCGCTAAAGGTATAGGTCTTGCCGTTTGTCCACACAACCTTCGTTGGATCATTTGGATCTGGCGCACTCTTTGGATTGTCTCCATAAGGGGGAGCATTGAAATTGATCATGGACGTTTCGAGCTTGTCCCCGAGCGGCTCAGATGCTATGCCGGTTATTCCACCATTATCGGGGTTTGCGGCAATGATATTCATAACGCCAGTACCGTGACTACCGGCTACTGTATAATCCGCTACAAGTAACCCATTGTTATCGTATATTTTTCCCAAAGAATTCTGCAGCTCAGAATTTTGCTCACTTGTATCTATCTTCACCTTGCCATTGAACTCATCATTTCCTTTGTAAAGACCGTCATCTACTACGCCTACATGCACTTTCGATAGGGAAAGACCCGAGACTCTTATCAGATCCCAAGCCCGCTGGACACCTATCATCTCATAGTCTTTGCCGCGACCACCTTCAGTATAGACTGGATCATCCAGGGGAGAGCACTCTTTTCCTTGAACAGTTGCATCGGGATAGGATTGTTGGTTGGGGAAAGCTAGCTCTACGTCAGGATCCTGCTTGGCCTTGGCCACGGAGTCTATTAATTCAGCCTCGGTCGTGCCAGAGGTCTCTATCTGGTAGAGGTTAATGTAGTTAAAGAACCCCACAACCTGGCCCCCCAGGTCGGATGCCAAGCGATCGGCATCTGTCCGGCCTTTTCCTTCCTTCAGCATTACTACTACCTGGTTGGCTGGGACCATGCCCCACTCCGAGGTCTGGATGAGGGATGCAAAGTTCGGGATCGCAATCTGGTCGGGTCCAACCTGGTACGAACTGCTCTGACTTCCGCTTGTTTTAGTAAGGCCGGGTTTTGCTCCGGTCTCGGTATGACCCTCGACTTTGCTAAATCCACAATTGCTTGAGTCCGAGTTCTGAGACCAAGTGGAAGGATCGGAATCCACTATGGTATACGTTCCGGGGGGCAAAATTTTTTCAGGATGAGCGATCCAATTGGCTTTGGGCACGCCGCCCTGGCCCGAGCTGGCCTCTACATTCCATGGCCCGTATATTGTGCCATCCTCTTTTTGCAGGCCGATAGTTCCTGCCTCTGTGGTGCCACTCCCATAATTCCAGTGATAGTTCTCGATGGAGCTGATGTAATAGCTCCGGTCAATCGTAAAGCTCGGACTGCATGATGGAGAGTTTTCAACAGAACCCGCATTTTCGTTGTTGAAAATCTCAGAGTTTTCGAGTTGCTGGCCATCAAAATCGCCACCTTCCTTTGCAGGCGTTCCTTTGGGGGATGCTATTTTGCCTTGTGCATCGTTCTGTTGTGGTTCTATTTTTTCCAGAGCCGCTCTGGCTTCCTCTCGAACGGTAGCATCATCATCATCTAGCGCCTGTTTCAACGGATCTATTGCTAGATTATCGCTGATTTCTCCGAGGGAATAAGCAGCTCTCCATCTGACTTCACTGTCTTTGTCGCTTAGAGCTTGAATCAATGGGTTTACTGCGTCATGGCTCTTGAGCAGTCCTAGACTAATTGCGGCGTTGGCTCTGACACTAAAATCTTCATCATCAAGTGCTCGGATCAATGGTTCCACTGCCTTCGTTTCATTGATCACACCAAGGCTTCCTGCAGCTGTACTTCTGACAACCGCATCATCATCATCTAGAGCTCGAATCAAGGGATCTGTTGCTTTTATGTCTTTGATCCATCCCAGGGCGCTCGCTGCGCCAGCTCGAACCTCAGAATCTTCATCGCTTAGCGCCAGAATCAATGGATCTACTGATCTTGCATCTTTTAGAACAAATAGAGCCCTTGTAGCATCAACTCTGACTGTATCGTTTTGGTCTGTGAGATCTATGATGAGGTTATCGACATCATCTGCAAAAGCTGGAATTGCTAATAATATTATCAGTGAAAGGGCACTTGCGAACGACAGTATTCCCATAATTCTACCTCGATCAAAGTATAATTCGAGCCAATATAAAAATATTTCGATTAGCCATGATTGTGTGTAGTCCCGAAACCTTTGACCTTATATACCCATCAATGTGGCATGGGAAAGAAGAATAAAGTTGTAAAACTAACCGAGAGGAAGATCAGATATATGATTCGGGCCAAAAAGAGAGGCGAGAGCACCAAAAGAATCGCGCAGGATATGAAGT
>JBAXWY010000064.1:0-11019 GCA_037128175.1 Methanothrix sp. | reverse complement strand
CATAAACGGATCGTATGTCTTCGCGAGAACCCTTGACCTCTTCGCGGACACCCTTCACTTCTTCATAAACGGATCGTATGTCTTCGCGAGAACCCTTGACCTCTTCGCGGACACCCTTGATCTCCTCATTATTTATTATTAATTGGGCGACAATCTGCTTGTTGACAACTATTAGATCACTGAGCAGTTCCGCTGCTTTGTCCAAGCGTTGATCAGTTTCACCTTCGGCGACCATCTTTTCAAATCTTATGAAGTCTCCCATGGCTGAAGTGTAATTAATTTCGATGTCATGCACATAGATCAGAGAATCTTTGATCCTTAAATCATTGATAAAACGCTCCAGGGCAGACTCATCACCTTCGGCCACAACCTTTACTCTGTTGTCGGGAAGGTTTTGAACAAATCCATTCAGTCCAAGGAAATTTGCCAGGTTTACTACCTTTGCTCGATAGCCAGTCTTCTGGACCGTTCCTGAGATAAAGGCAGTCAGTCTTCTCATCCATTTATAATTTGTTTCTTACATTATATCTCTTTGCCTGGGTAAGACAAATGCTAAAAGCTGTCACCCATCGGGCTGTCGCTCTTGGACACTGAAATCAGACGCTCCACGCCGCCGTTCTCCATTATGAATGACACCACCGCGGCTGGCACCAGCCCGGACCATTCGCCGTTCTCCCTAATCAGCTTGCGGATGGCTGTACCGGAGTACAGGTCTCTCTGGTACATGGGCGGCTTTCTTATCTGAATGCCCGCTTCACCGATGAGCAGAACCACCAGAGGATTATTGGAATAGACCACATCAAAGCGAGGCACCATGGATTGCAGGTGAGAGGCCCATACCGAGTTTCGTTTGATATCCTGCAAAGGCGTGACGATGCAGCGCTCTCTCAGATCGCTTTCGCTTAAAGCTGCATAGATCATCTCCATCCTCTCGCCGCCTGTGAAGGGATTCTCGGAAGTGTGGCTCTCCTGGGCGCTGCCGATTACTATCACAATCTCCTCTACCTCCTTTGCGATCTTCTCCAAAACCGCCTGATGCCCCAGGTGATAGGGCTGGAAGCGCCCAATGTAGAGTGCGCGCATGAACTTCAAATCCACCTACTTGCCTATGACCTGCTTTCCAATCAGCTTAATGGCGTTCTCCTTGTTGGGGCCGATGGGCGAGCCCACCACGATCTGAGTGACGCCGGTCTGGAGAAGCTCATCCACCCGTGCCCGGCAGTCTGCGGGCGCACCGGAGACGGAAAAGGCCTCGGTCATCTTTGTCGTCACAGCCGCCATAGCCGCTTTGAAGTCATATTTGGCAATGGCCTCGGAGATGGCCTTCGCCTCATCCATGCCTATTCCATGCCGATCTAACACGTTCTCAGGCGATCCCGCCACAATAAAGGCCACCACTATCTTAGAGGCATTAATGGCCTTGACCGGATCTTTGTCGGCGCTGAAGCTGGCATAAGCGCAAATCTGCACATCCTCCGGCTTTCGGCCCGCCTTTTCCGCCCCTTGCCTGATCATGGGCACGGCGAACTTGAAGTCCTCGGGATGGGAGGCATTGATGAGCACGCCATCCGCTATGGCTCCGGCCAGCTCCAGCATCTTCGGCCCCTGCGCGCCGATATAAATGGGGATTTTGCTGGTGGCAAAAGCCATCTGCGCGCCTTTGAAACCGGCCTGGTTCACCTGCTCGCGAGCCAGGAAAGCGCGAATGGCCTGGACAGATTCCTTGACCCGGGTGAGCGGCTTGTCCCAGTCGATGCCCATCTTTTCGAAGGTGGCTTTGTCTCCTGGGCCTATGCCAAGGATAGCCCGCCCGCCGGACAGCTCATTTATGGAGGCGATGGACGAGGCGATGATGGCCGCATTCCTGGTGTAGGGATTGGTGACGCCCGTTCCCAGTTTGATATTATTGGTCATCATTGAGAGCACGGCTAAAGTGGTCCAAACATCCCGGTTATTATAATGATCTGTGATCCAGATATTTTTAAATCCAGCATCCTCTGCCAGCTTTGCCATATAGCCGATCTTCAAGACCGATTCATCGGGCACAAACTCAATTCCAAACAACTCAAATCTCCTCCAGATCGATGCGGTCCCCGGCCTTGAGACAGAACGCCTCGGCAGCATTTCCCTCGTTGACCGCAATTTCTGCAAAGCCATGGCTTCCCAAGGTTATAAGCGGTTCGATCCGGCGCGCACATCCTAGGGCAGGATGTCGTGGGCAATGTCCACGAAGGTGATATCTAAAAGGAGCAAAAGTAGGTGAGCAGCGTTATGATCGTCATCACGTGTTTTTCACAGGCGATTTTTCAGCAGATCTTTCACGAAGCCTCATATTCAGCTCTTTTAAGTCTTGCTTGTACTCACCTCTAAGATCCAATTCATTGGCCAGCTGGCAACATTTCAAGGCCCTTCTGGCAATGAGCGAATCCCCCTTTGATTGGGGATTACATAAATTCATTTTGCATTCGTATGCCATAGCTAGATGCAAGTATGTGTAAGGTTTTGCTTGTTTGGAGACGGATTTCTCAAGCCAGTCTATCGCTTCATTCACGAGACCCAGATTATAATATATCCAGCCAATGCAATCATCGTAATCGGCGTTCAAGCAGCACAACCTCTCAGAGGATATTTTTTTGCAATTAGGGTCATCACTAAAGTATTCCGGGGAGTCGATATATTTTATAGCAAGACCAGCATTATCCAAGGCAATACAAGGATTACCATTGCGTTCCAGGCATGAGATAGATTTACCCAAGCAGGCCTTGATTATTATCTCCTTGAAAAAAATAGGATCATCATATTTTTCACCAGGAATGTCGCAGATCTCATAATCGTCAAGGTCTTTTCTTTTCACGATTATCAGATCGAATAGTCTTTCCGATTCATCGAATGACTTTGCCTTAAGATAAGCCTGAGCAAGTCGTAGAGCAATTATGAGCGTGTCTCTGTCAGAATCTATCTTTGCAGACCTAACATTGTAGAGAATTCTGAAATGCGGTATTGCTTTCTTGTATTCACCCATCTCATAATACACTTTGCCAAGCCAGTAACGAGCCACACCCCTCTTTATTATCAGAGATTTATCATAAATCCTTAAAGCCTGACTAAGCTTATCACAGGCATTTGCCAGGATTTTCTGACGGTGCTCTTTATCGCCGCATTCATTTGCCTGTTTGAGATACGATCGTCCCATCTCGACCAGGATGTCAGGTCCGTCAGGCTTCCATGATTGGGCATAGTCCAGCTCTTGCAGGCCAAAATCAAACTCCTCCAGTTTGCAGAATATACTGCCCAGTTCACTGCGCTCATCGTAGCCCAGCGGGTTAACCATTCTTCCTTTTTGGGCTCCTTTGAGGGCATCGGACATTTCATTTCCCAGTTCGCTCTGCGATCGAGAGAGCAGCGTCCACAGGCTTCTGCTTTTTATATCCTGAGGACGCTCATCCTTTAATAGCTCAATTGCTTCCTGGAAGGCCTTTTCCGCTTCTTTTGGCTTTTTCATCTTGAGATAAAGCTGACCGGATTCAATTAAAAGCTGAGAATATTCTTGAATATACAGAGAGTACATTATTGATATTTCTTTTTTAATCTTTGAAATATCTGAATTAGATAATTCATTCTTGTCTTTAAAAATATCATTGATCTCACTAAGCGTATTTATAAACTCGTCCACATATATATTTAATCGATCAATTCCGCAATCTTCAAGGAGATTAACAGATTGGATATACACCGTTCCGCACATTTTTGAGGCTTTTTTTAATTCATCGATAGCAATTTTATTTGAGGATTTGACTATTTCGTCGGACGTGTTGATATTTTCAATGGTTTTTTCTTGTATTATCGTTAAGATCGCTTCTTTTCTATGAGAACCTTTCGCGAGTTTGATGCCAACAAAATTGCAGTCAATAGCATAGTCTCGATTTAGATTAAAGTTTATAAATTTATATAGATCCAATTTACATTTTAATACATTTCGAGCATCAGTGAGATATGCCTCAGACTCTCGATTTTTGTCTAGATATAGTTCATTAAATAGAGCATCTAATTCGGCTCCTGCAAGTACAATGGAAATAGAGTCATTTTCAAGATGCCTTTTTGCATTTTCTATTTTTTTATCAAAATCACTGATGAATTTAATCTTATTTATTTCAAGAATTTTAATTGAATTATTTATGCATTTTCTAGCTTGGTCCATTCTTCCCAAATTCAAATAGTGTCTATGTCGATCAAATCTCTCTCTTGCTTCTCTGAAAGACTTATATCTATAATCATAGTATAGATATGATAGATAACCGCACGAATAAAGAATCTGTGCTTTTTCCCATCCGTTGGTCGATTTGACTTCACATTTCAAATTATAAATGATTTCTTTGATGTAGATTTCATAAATGTTCTTAGTTTCATCACGATCATTATCCATCGAGTCTAGATCATCTAATATTTTGATTAATGTCGCGGAAGCTTTGGCACGTTTCCAATCTTGAACGATATTCGTATTTGTTCCCGATCCACCTTTATCAATTCCGCCACATTCAAGCACCATCTCTAGACAAGTGATAATTGAATCGCCTTTATTGGCATCATCCTTTAATCTGGCTAAAAAAGAAGCGTTTTCCAGACGATGACATTGATCGCCCATCTTCATTGACTCATAGACTTTTGCTACCACATCTAAGGCTGCACTGCATGCATCAGGACCATAAACCATGATATTATCGCATATTTGAAACGCTCGTTCTTTGTACCCTAATTTATTAAAGACACACCCAAGACAGGCCTGAAATCGGGCATCTTCTGGTGCCATTTTTGAGCCAAATTCGAATATTTCTCTAGCTGTTTCAGGGTCCGAATGCAAACAATAGGCTTTGCCAAGATAAAGATGTAAATTGGAATCAGAGGGGTTCAGGCTTATGGCTTGTTCAAGAGACTTTCTTGCATTATAATTATTTTGATTAAGCAAATACAATTCAGCCAAATCAATTAAACACTCACTAACCAGCTTCCTGGCATCAGATACATCATCCTCCCAAAATTCTGCTTCAAACAATGCCAACCAGGAATAATACGCCGACTTTTTGCAGTACTCTAACGAATCGGCCAGAGTGTAATTTTCTAAAATAGATATCTTCGGGACCACAGAGGTATCCTTGCCAGTTCTATCTGCACAAATAAGCGCTCGTTTATTTTCGTCGATCCTGGCCAGATGGCTCATGGCATCTCCTTTCAGA
Organism: Methanothrix sp.; assembly: GCA_037128175.1. Classification (GTDB taxonomy): domain Archaea; phylum Halobacteriota; class Methanosarcinia; order Methanotrichales; family Methanotrichaceae; genus Methanothrix. The sequence continues at coordinate 5,788 of JBAXWY010000064.1, read as the reverse complement.
TTATATGCTTTTGCGAGACATTGGAAATCCTTCCAAATGAAGATTGCTTCTTTCAACTCAATTATATAGTCGCTCAAATCAACAACTTTGGTATACTGTTCTTTAATCGTCTTCTTGCAAAGGGCAAGAAGCTCATTATCATGATACGAATGAGAAAGCTCCTCTTGGTCTCTTGCTCTATTATAAATATTAAGCCCCAGGGCATAATATGCCTCCCATCCATTGGGATTTTTCTTAATGGCCCGGGAGAACGCGACCTCGGCAGAGTCGAGCTGCTGAAGCTCGGTATAGACAACCCCTAAATTGTAATAGGCTTTAATGGAGTCATCCTCCTCTTCGGCAGCGTTGATGAAGTACTTCTCAGCATCCTTTAAGTAATATAGTCGTTTTTTGATAGAATGCAGACAATCACGATAAGCTCGAAGACCTTCATTGAAATTCCAAACCGCCTTCCAGGGCACCACTTTACCAGGTTCCCCAAAGGCCAGCTTTGCGAAAATCCGGTGTGAGAGCTCATCGACCATATCGTCAATAGTTCGGGTCTCTCTTTTACCATCCAAGGATGGCTGCTCATCAACAACCCAGCTATATGGCTCACTTCCCGTCATGGTTGCAGTCAGGTAAAAGATATCTCCGTTCTCCTTCGTTGTGTCTTTAGTCTGATGCAATCCGATAGTTATCCTTGGTCCCTGCATCAAGCGCCCGATCATACCAGTGACGGACCCCATGGGGATGCTTATTGGGCCTAGTCCAATCGCCGATTTTTCGCTGGTTGAACTCTTTAGAATTTCTCCTATTTCCCCCGATTTAAGAGTGGCTTCGACAGGCCTGCCTGCTCCGGATTCTGATCGTATGGCGCGTTGCTCATCTACATCTCTGTATAATTCGCTTATCCTATTGAGATTTGTTGCCAGTAGATCGGCCAGACCACTAAGACTAGGTCCATCTTTGTCGGCACCCTTTGCAGCGTTATCATCCGTTTTGGTTTGTCGCGGGAGAGAATTTGTGAAATCTTCCGCCTCAATTGACAATTGATGGGATGCTTTCATGACAAACAATATTACTTCTAAAAGAAACCAGATTACTAGGATCTTCTCCCAATGAAACCAGATAGTTGTTATTATGCTTGATATCATTGCATAGAAAAAGTTATCTCCAAAATAATTCCAATATAATATTACTCCCTTTGTCGAATCCATATTGAGCAATAACCCATCAAATGGTCCGTCCAGCAAAGATCCTTGCATATACCTTGCACCAAGATATGTGACGTTAGATATGGCCCCGTTGATCTGGGACGTGCCATCGATTACAATTCTTGAGCTGGATGCAATCAGGATATTGTAGGCTTTCTCCGTCAACCAGACTATGATTACGACATCTGCTAGCCTTATTACTGGTGCAGGGCATCCACTAGCCAAGAAACGGTAGATCTTTCCCAGCCATCTGAATATCCACAATAATAAGAATTGGGCAGGGGAGAAAATAGTATATCTTGAAACAAATAATATAATTCCGAGAAGGAATAGTATTAATAAAACGAAGACAATGGATGCGCCCAGCATTGCCCATAGAGAAAATTGTGATAAGTCTTTGGCTCCTCCAAAGAACAGGTCTAATATGGTTTCTCCAAAGGCCTGGTCAGCCATGCGAAGAATGAGGAGCGAAATTAGAATAACGTCAATGCCAAGACAAAATACTATAACGGAAGTTGACCATTTCTTATGCAATGGCCTAATATAGATAATAATGGCTGGTATTAATAAGATTATTAGGATGAGAATTGGCGCATACGTCAAAAATTCCGGCATATCTAATAAAGTTGTCGCTTTTGCTAGAAAGCTGATAAATGCACTCGCAATGATCAATGAACTCACAAAAAGAAAGAAAACCGTTGAAGCCCCATTCCTTATCTTCTGCATAGTTTTTCCCCATCAGATAATTTTCAACGAAAGCATTTTTGATATCTTTAGGAGATTCTCATTATTACGTCTTCGTTGTTTTACTATATTTAATTTGTCTAAGACCTTTGGAATGACAAGGCAAGCATAAATTAGAGTAAAATATACAAAAAAACTAATTATTTATCCTCAATAGAAACTACATCTGTCGACCGACCCACAATGATCTCGTCATTTCCTTGAAAAGAGGATACAGTACCCTTGATCCGGACGCGATCGCCTAAATTCACCTTGTCTTGAATCTCTCCAGCCCCTGCTTTTGATGGAATAAAAATAGGCAGAGGCGTTGAGTCCAGCCTGATAATTAAGTTACCGCCACTCTTGGTAGGATTCTTCTCCAGTACCAGACCTTCCACAGAAAGGCTTGCCTCTTTCTTCGTGCCGGAATCATCATTATTGAGGCCGGCCAACGCATCGTCTTCAGGGCCAAAAGACCAGAAAGCCACCGCCAAAGATCCCAGGGCCATGAGGAGCAATACTACTACTATCTTCTCCTCTTTTTGCATCCTCATGATCTGCCATCCAGCGCCAGAGCCAAAGCTAGGGCGCAAGCTCTGCGCGATTATGCGAAAAATGTTATATTATTTTATTTTTTCTCTTCCGGCTTTGCCCCAAAGCGCTCCTGCCAGCCCTTCTCCAGGTTATCCAGGCAGATGTCGCATACGCCCTTGTATGCGCCCTCGGGGTAAGTGAGGTTGTGGACGGGGGCCTTTATGGGAAAGAGCAACGGTCGTGCACGGGTACATAGTTCGCAATCAGCCATTTAATTTCATCTCCTACGAATTGGTGGATGTAGCTTCTCATGTTTAAGTTTTCTGTCCAGGGCAACATATCTCAAGGGCGCAGTAGTCCTCCATTCCCCTCACAGTCTCCACGATCTCCGCGACCAGCGCCTCATCCACCTGTGCGAGCCTCACCCTTCGCACCACATTGGTCACCTCAATATCGGCCATGACGATCTTGGGTAGAGTGCTGTGCTTGAAGCCCTCCACCACGCAGAAGTTCACCCCCTCCGCCTCCAGTTCAACCAGCGCGGATTCAAGGTCCCCTCGTTCCCGCGTCACCTTGAGGCGCGCCTCTCCGAGGCCGATGACCACATCCGCTCCGGCATCGAAGTGGCGCTTGGTGTCGCCCCGGTCCACAGGATGACCGGCCATGTTCTTGATGGTACCCACTTTACCGTGCTTGGCCAGCGACGCCACCAGGGCGGCCACGAGAGTGGTCTTGCCCGTCTTCTTGGTTCCGACTACGGATATTACTTTCATAATTGATTCAGGCGCGCAGCAGTTCAATTAGAAATCTCGCGAATCCATTCAAATCAGCCACGCGCACGTTCTCGTTAAGGCCGTGGATATTGCTCTCCAGTTGCCGGCCTACCCCAAAGACGCAGGTAGGGATCCCGGTCTTCTCAGTGGCATAGGCCTGATCCAGGCTGCCCTGCGCTCCGGATAGGCGGGGGAAGAAGCCCATGCCTCTTTGCACCGCTTCCCTCACCTCCAAGACCCAGGGGTGATCCGGATTTACGCTCATGGGCGGATAGCCGGGATAAAACTTGAGATCAAAGTCGATATCCAGCGGTTTTAGGGTTCTCTCTATCTCCGCCATAGCTTCGTCCATGCTCTCTTCCGGTATCACCCGCCGGTCGCCGCGCAGATTGCAGCTATCCGGCACAATGTTCTCCTTGACGCCCCCATTGATCATAGTAATATTGAGGATGGGCATGAGGTTCTTCTTTCCAACGGCTTCCAGGGCGGAGCTGGCGGGCAGAAGAGATCTTCTGGCCTGCACTATCTTCTTGAGATTCATGAGCGCGTCCATGACGGGTATCGATCTCTCCACGGCATTTATCCCCAGGAAACTGGAGCCGCTGTGCGAGGATCTGCCGTGCACAACCACATCCCAGTGTATTATACCGTTGCTGCCTATCACTACATCATCAGAGAAGCCGTCCATGCAGAGCATCAGGTCTCCCTTCACCTGGCCCAAATCGGTGAGATAGCACAGGCCGGAGTAGCCGCCCACCTCCTCATCCGTGGTCAAAAGAACCGAGAGATTGTACTTCGGCTTGCCGCTCTCCAGGAGCGCCTTCAAAGCGGCAATCAGAGCCGCAATCGATCCCTTGCAGTCGGAAACGCCCCGGCCATAGACTCTTCCGTTCTTCGCTACCGCCTGAAATGGGTCAGTTTCCCAGTTTCCTTCTGCCGGCACCACATCCAGATGGGCATAGATCACCAGCGTCTTTTCCGCCCCCACAGAAAGGTCGGCGCGCAAATTAAAGCGATCACCCACTAACTGCCGGTCACTGCATTTTGCCGCGAAGACGTCCTCGGGCATGACCATCTTTTGCGTGGCAAAGCCCATCTCCCGAAAGATGGGGACGAGCCAGTCCACAATCTCCTGATAATTGCTGCCCGGAGGGGCGACGGTCTTAAAACTGATGATTTTTTTTAGCAGGTCCATGAGGTCGTTGGGATCGGGCGAGGGGATAATTTCGGGCATCTTGCATTCCTTCATAAAATAGACCTAATAAGCCCTGAGGGCATATTAAATGCTTTGCGAGATTGCCAAAAGCGGACGAGGATAATAGCTGCGATTCTTGCCATCCTTGTTCTTCTACCTGAAAAAAGAGATGCATGCTAAGCAGTTTGCACGCATCGCTATACCGTCATTTCCATTTGTGTCATAGGCCCATTGTATCCGAGCTCGCGTGCCTTGGTATAGGCTGCTTTTGCCTCCGAATCGCGGTGCAGCATCCTTAGAGCCATTGCTTTATTGTACCAAGCATATTCATCTTTTGGGTCTTTCTTGATGGCCTCATCATAGTACCGTATAGCTGCGACGTATTCACCTGCATTATAATGGGAATTGCCCTTATCTATCATGTTAACGCTATCCGTTTGGTCTATACTGCTCCCTCTATTGTATGATTGAATGGCCTCATCGTACTTGCCCAGGTTATCGAGAGCAACTCCTTTGTTGATCCAGTATAATGGTTCGGATGAATTCTGCCCGATAGCTTCATCATAAGCTTTGACGGCCTCGTCATACTTGGCTTGGTTGTAGAGAGCCACACCTTTGTTGTTCCAGTAACTAGGTTCAGATGGATTCAGCTTTATAGCTTGATCATAGGCTTTGACAGCTTCATCGTACTTGCCCAGGTTATCGAGAGCCACGCCTTTGCGGTTCCAGTAACTTGGCTCAGATGAATTCAGCTCGATAGCTTCATCATAGGCTTTGATAGCTTCATCGTACTTACCCAGTTTATCGAGAGCCACGCCTTTGCTGTTCCAATAAATTGGTTCAGATAAATTCAGCTTAATAGCTGCATCGTAAGCCTGGACGGCTTCGTCAAATTTGTCTTGGTTGTAGAGAGCAATGCCTTTTAGGTTCCAGTAACTTGGTTCGGATAAATTCAGTTTTATAGCTGCATCGTAAGCCTGGATGGCTTCTTCATATTTGTCTTGGTTGTAGAGTGTTGCTCCTTTGTTGATCCAGTAACTTGGTTCGGATGAATTCAGTCTGATAGCTTCATCGTAAGCCTTGATGGCCTCGTCGTACTTGCCTTGATTGTAGAGGGCATTGCCCTTGATGTTCCTGTAACTTGGTTCGGATGAATTCAGCTTGATAGCTTCATCGTAAGCCTTGATGGCTTCGTCGTACTTGCCTTGATTGTAGAGAGCATTGCCCTTGATGTCCCAGTAACTTGGTTCGGATGAATTCAGCTTGATGGCTGCATCGTAAGCCTGGATGGTCTCGTCATATTTGTCTTGGTTGTAGAGTGTTGCTCCTTTGTTGATCCAGTATAATGGTTCGGATGAATTCAGCCC
>JBAXWY010000063.1:0-11184 GCA_037128175.1 Methanothrix sp. | reverse complement strand
GCGCTCTTCTCGGTGACTCCTGATGATACAGCTACTTACAATTACAAGTGGCAGCAGCTCATAGGATCCACTTGGACGGATATCACGGGTGCCACCAATCCCAGCTACAGCTTCACCGCATTGGCAGCAGACAACAACAAGCAATACCGGGTATTGGTGAGCTACAAGGCCACCCCATTCTGTGAAGTCACATCGAGCGTAGCCATTCTGACGGTTAGGCCCACAATAACCCTGGCCGGTCCTGCATCACTGACCGTCTGCAACGAAGGCACGGCGCTCTTCTCGGTGACTCCTGATGATACAGCTACTTACAATTACAAGTGGCAGCAGCTCATAGGATCCACTTGGACGGATATCGCAAGTGCCACCAATCCCAGCTACAGCTTCACCGCATTGACAGCCGACAACGGCAAGCAATACCGGGTATTGGTGAGTTACAAGGCCACCCCATTCTGTGAAGTCACATCGAGCGTAGCCACTCTGACGGTTAGGCCCACAATAACCCTAACCGGTCCAGCCAGCCAGACTGTTTGTGATGGAACCAGTGCAACATTCTCCGTGACAGCCTCCGCCTCCCCGCCAAACACCTACAACTACCAGTGGCAGGTGAAGTCGGGCTCCGGCTGGTCGAATATCCTGGGGGCTACAAGCTCAAGTTATTCATTGATAGGCACATCAGCCAATAACGGCTACCAGTATAGGGTACTGGTTAGCTACGACACCGAGGGATCTTGTCAGCAAGAATCAAATGCAGCTGATTTGACAGTCCAGGCAAACGCAATAGCGGTTGCCGGGCCGCCTCAGACCATTTGTTCTGACGGCCTGGTCGAGTTAGCTGGTACCGCATCGAACTGGCAAACGGTGACCTGGTCAGGCGGTGCCGGCTCATTCGATCCCGATGCGAATACCCTTGACACGGACTACACGCCGTCTGCTGCAGAGGTGGCATTAGGTAGTGTGACTCTGACGCTGACAGCAACACCCAATGCGCCGTGCTCAACTTCCGCCACTAGCCAGGTAACTATTACAATCGAACCAAAGCCGGATGCTAAAATTCTGGTCATAGAGCCAGTATCGGTGATCTGAGAGGGACGAGGAGGGATTCAATATATGCAAATAAGGAAAACGAGATTGGCGGAAAGAAATGAACACTCTCAGATAGAGGTTAAAGGCTTTATAGCCAACTTCTATGCCACCAGGATTTGGGCTTTGACCGTGATACTGTGCCTGATCTGCCTGTGCTCGACGGTCAGTGCTGCCGATTATTATGCAGGCCAGACCTATACGTTCAGCACCCACAGCTATCCCGGCTATCTCTATCTTTGGAATGCAGAGGATGAGCTGGGTCACACTGTGGGTACTTACACGGACAACACAAACCCCGATTTTATATGGACTGCACCATCATTGGCTCAAAAGGTCAAAATATCGGTAATTATTTCCGCTAATGTGCTGGAATCATGCAATGAATATTCGGAATTGATTATCGATGTCCTGCCCCTGAGCGGCATTACCGTGGTCAAAGATGCAGTGCCCGACGACCAACAGGCTTTTGATTTCAGCTTAACGGGCCAAGATGGCTTCCCTCTGATCGATAACGGCGATCCGGCTACTGCTCAGAAATCCTTCAGCGACCTGATCGCAGGCACTTACACCATAACCGAGTCTGGCCTTGTTGACTGGGATATCACGGACATATCAGTAACAGGCACAGCCTCGACGCCAATTATTGACAAATTGGCCGGCACGATCTCATTCGATCTGGCTGCCGGCGAGACCGTGACCGTGACCTTCACAAATACGAAGCGCGGCTCAATAGTTGTAGTCAAAGATGCGCTACCAAACGACCTACAGGACTTTGCTTTCACGGCTGCGGGTCCCGAGAGCTACATATCTTCTTTCACACTGGATGATGATTCGGGCGTTACTGATGAAGATGTCATCAATTCGAACAAGGCGACACTTATCAATCTGAAGCCCGGCACCTACACCATAACCGAGTCTGGCCTTGTTGACTGGGATATCACGGACATATCAGTAACAGGCACAGCCTCGACGCCAATTATTGACAAATTGGCCGGCACGATCTCATTCGATCTGGCCGCAAGTGAGGCCGTGACCGTTACCTTCACAAACACGAAGCGCGGCTCAATCACGGTCACGAAGGACGCCATGCCCCTTGAAGGGGACTACAGTACCCAGCCGTTCACCTTTAGCAGCGTTAAACTGGGCTCGTTCACTCTGGTCGATAATGGAGAAGTTGGACAGCCAAACAGCACCACTTTCAATAACCTTGTGCCAGGTGATTACCAAATCGTAGAGCAATACCAATCCGGCTGGTATCTGAATTACATCGATTGCACCGGCGCAGATAGCAGTGATCTACGACCAGATTTTAATGGTACTATCATCCACCTGAAAGAAGGTGAGAGTGCAACAGTGACATTCGGTAACTCTCAAGATAATCCCTTGCCGGGAGTCGGATCAATCACGGTCATCAAGGATGTCATGAGTGATCCTGGCTTTAGTACCCAGGAATTCGCCTTCTTAAGCAGCCTTGATCCTACGGGCTCGTTCAAGCTGGTCGATGATGGGTCAGGAGGAGCGTCAGACAGCATCACTTTCAACAACCTCCCAGTGCCCGGTGATTACCAAATTGTAGAGCAATACCAATCAGGCTGGATTCTGAATTCCATCAATTGCATCGGCGCAGGTAGCGACGATCTACGACCAGATGTTAATGGTACTATCATTCACCTCATTGAAGGAGCTCCTAGTGCAACAGTAACGTTCGGTAACTCTAAAGATAATCCTCTGCCGGGATTTGGGGGTCTGACGATAAATAAGACCACCCTCAACGCTTCCGTCCATCGGGGCGAAGATATCTACTATACCATAGAGGTCTGCAATGAAGGAGATGATCCCCTGGAAAATGTCACTGTGTGGGACATTCTACCTGCAGGAGTCGAACTTGTTTCAGTCTATCCAGAACCGGCTTCATCCTCTAGCCTAACCTGGTTTATACCCATTCTTGAATCCGGCCCGTGCCCGGGCTTCCAGGCGCAGATAGTGGTTCGCGTCCCTGTAGTCGATATCAATTACGACATGTCTCAGGACGTGCAGGGTGAGGGCTTCGTAAACGTGCATAACGACTACGACACTCACCAGGGTCCTGAATCGGTAACCAATTGCGCCTACGCCAAGGCCGATTTCACAGAAACTGTATCGAGCTGCGCTACTACCGGCATTGTCGATCCCGGGACCGAGCTGAGTAGACGTGAATTTGGCAGCGGCGCATATGAGAGCGAGGAGCTGACCAGGATTCGCACCGAGAACAAGTCCATCAAGACGGTAACCAGTCTTTCGGCAATCCACAAGCCCACCACCTTCTCCTTGCCGCAGGGCCGATCTATCGGTTATGCCACTAAATGGACCGAGAAATCCAAAGGCAGGAACACTGTTACCGGCGCCTCCATGACTGAGGAATACACCTCTGCCACCAGTATCAATAAAGAGAGATCCATTGAGCTGGACAAGAACGGCTCGACCATGAAAACTGAGGTGGAATTCTCCGGCCAGGGCCATATCGGCGTCCTCAAGAAGCAGGCCCCTGATTCCCATCCCAAGGTCAAGACGGTCTTCGAATCCCAGGAGGACTACGCGGGCAACTTCAAGATCTACGAGATGGTGGATGAGTACGGCACCAGCGTAGTCTCGAACAAATCAACAACAGGTTTCGGCTACGTTGCCGTGGACAAGAGGATCAAGGACAGCCAGAGAACCTATGAGTCGGGCACCGGCTCTTACCAGAGCGAAGAGCTGATTGATACCCCGACCAGCTACATGGCAAAGAATATCAGCCTGGTCCATGCTCCCGCCGGCTATAGTTACTCGCCAAGCTTCATTGCCGATCAAGACATGAAATGGAGTGAAGGCATGTGGTCCAAGAGCGGCGGCCTGAGCGGTGCGAACCTCGTTACAGACACCGGTCCATCCCGACTACTGAAGGCCTCGAGCTGCCTGGCCAATAGCACATCTCCAGGAACGCTGATCAGCGAGAAGTACTCTTATCTCGACAACCTGCAGAAAGAGACGGTTTCATCGGGCCTGAACGAGATGAAGACCGAGGCCAGCTTCAGTGGCACGGCAGACTACAGAGTCCTATCGCATGGCGAGAACGGCACGAGCGTGGTGGACAATGAGGAACGCTATGTGGGCACCTATGACATCAATAGGCATGTCCTTCTGACCGGCACCTCGAAGTACGACATACCCCACCTGACGGTTATCAAGGAAGGCCGAATCAAGAATGAGTGGTACAACAAAGTGAATGCCACCCAGGCCGAGTACACCATAACCATAACCAATGACGGTAACAGTGCCCTGGCTCCCGTCTACGTAAGGGACATGTTCCCGGCAGGCACGCAGTACGTAAAGTCAACCATGAGGCCCGCCAGTCTCGCTGCTAATGAAGCCAACTGGACTCTGGTTCACCTGGGCATAGGCAACACGATAACCATCGGACTCACTCTAAACGTGACCGAAGGATCTCCGGGAAATAATTTAGTCAACCGTGTAGTAGCCTGCGGTGTGACAGGTGACAAATCCGTCTGTGCCGGAAACTACTCTTCCCTGGAGTTCGGCTGGCAGACCTGCTGTCCGCCAGAAGTTCTGGTCTCAAAGAAGGCATGGCTGGATGAGAGCGATCCGACCGAGGTGCACTACCGTATCGTAGTAGAGAACAATGCGAAGGATAGCGTAGCTGTGACGGTGACTGATCAGCTGCCAGGCGGCATGACCTTGCTTGGTGCCTCGATCAACCCCAATACCGACAGCATCGGCCAGATGGTCTGGGCCTTGCCTGAGATCAAGCCTGGTCGGACTGAGACCATAGACTACACAGCAAAAGCTTTGCGAGATGGAGGCTACACCAGCACCGTTCATATCGATGCCACGGCCATAGACGGCACGGGCTACGATACCATGGATGCATCAGCCTACATCGAAATCACGCGAACAGGCGTCGCAGCCAAGACTTTCAGATACGACGGCTGGGAGCCGCCCGCCTGGAACCTGAGCGCGCCGGAACCGGGTATGAACATGGACCCGGTTTTGGAATTAGAGGTGGATTCTGGAACAGAGGGCTGAGTTCTTCGGTCTCAGCCTCTTTTTCTTTGTTTTCCATATTTTGCTTTTTTTTCTATTTCTGCAATGCTTCGCGAATGCATCTTTTTTCGGGTATCTGCGCTAATTTTTCACAAACACACAAGATACATTTTGGCTTGCTAAGCGATCCATTGTTAATAAATCGGTTGAAGAGCCTTTTAATCACATTTTCATAACAGTCTCTATTGACAATCAATCTTTTTGATAATAGTAACTGTCTTTCAGATCATTGATTATAAAATAAAGTAAATAATATTTAATTATGAGTAGCCACGACAACTTCTTATACTTATAACATCTGATGAGTTATATAGCAAATACTGATTACCACTAATACTTATTACATCTAATATGGGGGATTCTCTATTACGATAAATATTGCACGGTTTGCATTTATATGCTTTTTAACTATATGCATCGCAGTAACGACTGCAATGGGAATTACTGTAAGCGTCTCCTCATCAAATGGTGCTGAAACGTCCTCTTCCTCACAGAGCTATGATCTGGATACATCAACGTGGTTGAAACAGGACATAAACCTGGACTCCGGCAAAATCTCATCCCATCTACAGGCAGAAGGAGGGGGAAAAAACCGATTGAGGCAATCACTATCTGGAAGTAGTTATGCTCTGAGCAGTGACGTCGATAGCCAGGGAACGCTTAGTGTCTCTACATACTCTTCTACCTCGGGGAAGGCGGCCAGTATCAACCAGGATGTGGCCGGAGCAGGTAGCCTGAGTCTCAATCTGCAGAGCATACAGGACGGTGCCTCTGCCGGCCAAGAGGCGAGCGTGGCCTATGGCGTGCTGTCCAGCTCACAGAGCCTCTATGCGGGTGAGGGGCAAGGCGCCTTTGCCTACCAGAGTACAGATATGGAAGGCCAGGGAGGCAAAGTGGTCTCGGGAGCGCTGGGTAAGGAGAATGTAATGCTGGCGGAAGGCGGCTTTTCCGGCCAGGGCAGTATGAACGCCAATCTCGCATCCGCAGCGTCAGATCGTGCCTTTTCCCGCGGTTCTGCTGCCATCGATGATATTCTCGTTCTGAGCGCCGACTCCTTTAATGCCGTTTCCCAAGGCGGCGAGGACCAGATGATGGGCATGTCCGGCCTAAGAATGGTGGGAGATGGAAGCGGCATAGGCAGCTTTGGTGTGAGCGTCCTCAATTTAGGTCTGACTGATGCAAAAGGGGCGGCAAGGGTCTCCACGACCTCATCCAAGACAGCAGCAGCGGCCGTGACTGGCGGATCCTATTCATCTTATAAGCTTACGGGATATCGCTGGAACGTGTTGGATCCCAAGGTGCAGCTCTACTTAAATCCGACCGGTACACCCACCGGGCTAACGGCGGCATCCTCGCAAAGCGCTATCTCTGCGGCGGCCAATACCTGGGATAATGCTGTGGCCGGCAATATCTTTGCAGATGGAACTACAGTGAAAATTGATTCCACAAAGGTGGTGGACAATCCATTTACCAGTGCGCCCAAGAGAGACGGCTATAATGTAAATGGCTGGAAGAAATTTGGGAACAGCTTTATTGCGCTGAATCGCTGGTGGACTAGTGGCGTTAAGGTAGGTGGGTACTATTCCCTTATAGAATCCGATACCTGGTACAACCTCGATTATCAGTGGACCACAACCCTCACTACTGCCCAGACCACCAGTAAGATTGATCTGCAAAGCGTTGCCCTGCATGAACTGGGCCACTGCATCGGCATGGGTGATATCTACTCTTCAACTTACGGGGGGAGTTTGCCGCCCACCGATCCTCGAACCAAGGACCTCGAACAGGTTATGAATCTCTACAACGGACCGCAGAGGACGCTGGGAAATGGTGATATAACGGGGGCGCAGATTCTGTATGGAAAGGTATAGAAGTCTTCATCGTATCTTGCATCGGGCAAATGCAGTCCTCAGGATGTCGATGGAGTTAATTCTTTTTCTTTTTATTCTTATGTAATCAAGCAATAAGATTATAAATAGCAGTTACATAAGAGACATTCTTGATACCCAAAACCACCATCCACTCACTGGAACATCAGAATATCTCCGTGCTTTACGAAATAAGGGACCTCGTCGAGCGCCTCATCTCAGAAAGAGGCAAGCCGCCCCTGGCCGAGGAGCTGCCGGGCGACAGGGAGGTATTAGATGTGCAGACGACAGGGTCAACTACCTACCGCCTGGAAAAGGTCTCCTGTGGCAAGAACTGCAAAGGCTGTCCACATGGCCCTTACTGGTACGGTTACTGGCGTGAGGGCGGCAAAACGCGCTCCAAATACATCGGCAAGAATCTGTTGACCACAGAAACCAAAACGGTGTAGTAGCATGATACGAAATATTAATAAATATATTTTGATATTGGCTTTGCTGCTGGCAACGACCATCCTCTCCGGCTGCGTTTCGCATAATGAATCCCATTTTGCAACACCATCTGGCGCTCCAGCCGCTGCCCCTTCAGGCAACGTCTCCGGCAATGCTTCCGGCATGATCAAGGTGGCTGCTACCATTCCTCCTCTGGGCGACTTTGTGAAGGCGGTGGGCGGCGAGAAGGTCGAGGTCACTGTGGTAGTTCCGCCAGGTGCCGAGCCTCATACCTTCGAGCCCACGCCGTCTCTGATGATGGCAGTGGCTAAAGCCGATCTATATGTCATGAACGGGGCAGGTCTCGAGTTCTGGATGGACAAACTGCTAGAGGCCAATAAGAGAATGGTAGTAGTAGACTCCTCTCAGGGCGTAGCCCTACTGCAAGAGAACGCGGGTGAGATAGATCCGCACATCTGGCTCTCCTTACGAAATGCTGCCGTCCAAGTGGACAGCATCTGCACCGGCTTGATCGAGGTCGATTCGCCAAACAAAGATTATTATACCAAAAACCGGGACGATTATTTAAGCAAGCTTAAAGCTCTGGACGTAGAGCTGAACCTGACCTTTGCCGGCAAAAAGAGCAAGATCTTCATGGTGCATCATCCTGCCTGGCCCTACTTTGCCCGGGACTACGACCTATACCAGGTGCCGCTCATGGAGAACGAAAAAGAGCCCGGACCCAAATACCTGGGCGAGATGATCGAACTGGCCCGAAAGAATAATATCACTACTATCTTTGTAGAGCCGCAGTTCAACCCCAAATCTGCGGAAGTGATCGCCCGGGAGATGAACGCTCGCATCGTGGCCCTCGATCCGCTGGCAGGAAATTATCTGGATAATATGAGAAATGCGAGCAGGGAGATTGCCCAGAGCCTAAAATGAAAGACAAGATTGTAATATCCATCCGCGACCTTTGGGTCTGCAGGGGAGAGCACGCCGTCCTGGAGAGCATAAGCCTGGATCTTATGGCGGGCGACTTCCTGGGACTCATCGGCCCCAACGGCGGCGGCAAATCCACTCTGCTTAAGGTAATGCTGGGCTTGATCAAGCCCGATCGGGGCAGCATTGCCATCTTCGGGCTGCCTCCCGCACAGGCGCGTAGCCGCGTTGGCTACATGCCCCAGAAGACAGTCTTCGACCAGAGCTTTCCGGTTAATGTGCTGGATGTGGTGCTCATGGGAAGATATAGCCGCACCGGACTCATGCACCGCTACGGCCCCCCTGATCGCCAAGCCGCACGTTTTGCACTCGCGGCCGTGGGAATGGAAGACCGGGCTATGCGCGAGATTGGTGCACTCTCGGGAGGAGAGCAGCAGAGGGTCTTTGTAGCCCGCTCATTAGTCTCCGATCCAAAGCTGCTACTCCTGGATGAGCCCACGGCAGGCGTTGATTCCGCCCAGCAGACGGATTTTTACGATCTGCTCTACCACCTGAATCGCGATCACGGTATCGCCATTGTGCTGGTCTCCCATGATGTTACAGCCATCTCCAAATACGTGAGCAAGATTGCCTGCTTAAACCAGCGGCTTTATTATCATGACTCCAAGGAACTAAGCAATGAGGACATCGAGAAGGCCTACGGCTGCCCGGTGGAGATGATAGCGCACGGTACACCTCATCGGGTCTTGAGGGAACATGATTGATTTGGATTTTCTCCAGTACGACTTCATGAGAAATGCCCTGGCCGCGGGCCTGGCCGCCTCGGTGCTCTGCGGCGTAATCGGTATATATGTAATTTTAAATAAAATAGTATTCATCAGCGACGGCATCGCTCACGCCGCCTTTGGCGGCATTGGTCTTGGTTACTTCCTGGGCTACGATCCGCTGGCCTTCGGAATAGGATCGGCCGTAATAACTGCTCTCGGCATAGGCATGGTCAGCTCCCGGGCACGCATATCCGAGGATACTGCCATTGGCGTCTTCATGGCCACCGGCATGGCTTTAGGAATAATGCTCCTCACTCTTTCCCAGGGCTATGCCAGAGACCTTTATGGCTACCTGTTCGGAAATATTTTAGCCGTGACGAGGAGCGATGTTCTGCTTATTTCGGCACTCACATTAATCATCCTGGCTCTGGTCTTTCTGCTCTACAAAGAGTTTCTTCTCCTGAGCTTCGATCCCATCTATGCAGAGGCTATCGGCCTGCCCGTGCAAAGCCTTCGCCTCTTGCTCCTGGTCATGGTGGCCTTTAGCGTGGTCATTCTCATCAAGATCGTGGGGATAATCATGGTCATAGCGCTATTGACCATTCCCGGCGCCATAAGCCGGCGGCACATGTTGGGACTGCCCGCTATCATGGCCGGCTCCATATTACTGGGCGCCGTCTTTGTAACCATTGGGCTCTTGATATCTTATGAGTTGGATGTCCCCTCCGGTGCGACCATAATTCTCACGGCAGCTTTAGCCTTTTTCCTGAGCACCGTGCTTTCCAGATAGATAGGTTTAATTAATGGATGCAAATTAACCTAAAAGAGGATGAAGCTCCTGCATGTCATCAGCATTCTGCTTATTCTTGCCGGTACGGTCCAGGCAGAAGATCTCATATTTTTTGCAGATGATCACTACAAATCCTTGGGCCGGCCAGAGCTTGCAGCCGGTGTGGCCAATCCGGCTCTGGTCCCTGGTGATAGTATCCTGCGAATAAACCTGGCCAATGTAGGCGAGCTGAAAGAACTGATGCCCATTAACGAGAGCGGCTCAAATGAAGACATATTGCTGGAGATGAGAGCGGAAATGCAGAGCAGTGATGCTTTGAACATCGATGCCGCCCTTGCCGGAACGGATCTTTGGGAGGCAGGACCCATAAAGGTTACAACAGGGCCGCAGCATATCAAGATCCTTCCTGCGGGAGGCGCGGCAATGTTGCAGTTTAATATCACTGCACAGAAGAATGCAAGCGGCTGGTATAGGCTTCCCTTAAGCGTTGATTATGAGCGGCAGGTGGATGTGAGCGTGAAGAGCAGCGAGGTATTTCCCCTCTATGAAGCGGAAAGGCAAAACCTCACGTGTATGGTATTTGTGGCAAGAAATAATGATACTTTGCATATTTCAGGTATTAATTCCGAGCTTTATGCGGGTGGAAGTGAAATCTTGAGGATGGCGATCAGCAATGATGGCGCCACAATGCTTCATAATTGCTCGGCCAGGCTCCTGGCGGCTCCTCCCTTCTACACAGAGGACCCGGATACAATGCTTGGAGACCTGGCCCCCGGATCGTTGGCTGTAATCTCATTCACGGTAGGCGTAGATGGAAATGCCGGCCTGCAGGATTACCAGCTGGGCTGTGAGATTGATTGCCAAGAGAAAAGCATAATTGTCCCACTGCAAATCACTCTCTCGCGCGCCGGGGTTTTAGGAAATTATGCAGGGCCGGTCTTGGGAGGCCTGGCAATAATAGGTCTCGCAGCTTTTCTGATATGGAAAAGAGGGGATCAACTCTTTCGTCGCAAGAGAAGACGACGGCAAATGTAGTGACAGAAGTGTCGGCAGTGTGAGATAAAACAAGAGCGGTACATGAAAGAAAAACCGGTTGAAGCTAAGGGAATTTGCAAGATATATAAGAGCCTCTTGGGGAGTAGTACTACAGTTCTTCAGAACATATCCCTGGATATCGAGGCGGGAGAGATCTTCGGTCTGCTCGGCCCCAACGGCTCAGGCA
>JBAXWY010000062.1:0-11411 GCA_037128175.1 Methanothrix sp. | reverse complement strand
TGGATGCAAGCTGGAATAGATTTCGGACTTACGTTACGTACAAGGCTGAAAGTGCTGGTCGTAAAGTGGTCCTGGTCAATCCTGCCTATACATCTCAGATGTGCTCAGGCTGTGGTTCAATCGTAAAGAAGGGTCTCTCGGAAAGAATCCATAACTGCCTGATATGTGGCTTGATAATGGACAGAGACCTTAATGCTTCAAAAAATATTCTCAGACTGGGACTACAGTCTGTGGCGAAAGCCTAGATGCCCGCGACTTCAGTCGTGGGAGTAGTCACGCAAAGTACATAAACTTAGAAAATTATATCGCAACGGAGGCAAGAGAGCATTTATACAGTTATCGAGCTAGTTGGATCGTCTCCTACCAGCTGGGAGGATGCTGCTAGAAATGCAATCGACAAGGCGTCTAAATCCCTTTGGAACCTAAGAATTGGCGAAGTCACGGAGTTAGACGTCAGCCTTGACGATAATGGAAAAATAGCTTCATACCGGGCAAAAATAAAATTTTCATTAAAATACGACAACTGGAAGGTAGAGCTCGGCTGGAAGGGCCAGAGATGCAGATCACCTCCGCCTCCCTAGAGCTTAGAGCTCATCGAGTTGTCCCACACGACGCCAACCTTATCCTACTGCCGCCTAAGGCAGCCTGCACGCCCGTACTCGCGCGGGACACCCTTGCCGCAGCGCAAGCCTCCGCGCGAGAGAGGGCCGGGGCGCGCAGCGTGTGCCTGAGGATCGGAATGAATGTGATTCACACAGATTCTAATGGTCTGTAAATATAGTACCTAAGTTCATCGCTGTTGGCGGTTTTTATACATAAGTCGCTCATCAGTGACAGGTCAATATTTTTGCTGAGGGTTATGGCTTGGTTCTTGTTCTCCATGATGATGGTCCCGTAATTTGCATCTACCGAGGTGATGGTCATCTTACCAAAGGTCGTGTCTGGATTTACATCGATAAGATCTTCCGAGATCTGAAAAATGCCATCTACAACACAAGATTTTCCCGGAGTGCAGTCTGTTTCGGCCACGTGCAATGCCAGCACTGCGATATCATCGACATTTGCAAGGCTTTTTCTGTAGATATATGTACCGGGCACGCTAAGGTAGTTTCTATCCACTATTGTGCCATTCCTATAAAGTTCGACCAGAGTCTTGTTACAAGATTTGTCGACATAGAACTTAGCTTCAAATCCATCCTGCAAAGACAAAGTGCCACCATTCTGGATTGTCTGTCGTTCTACGCTATCGATTAATATTCTCCCCAGCCGCGAATCGCCCAATAAATTGAAATCCTTTGAAGCGTGCTGTAGAGGACTGTCTTCCAGATAGCTCATAAGAAAGCTCCTACCTAGAAAACCAATAATATTATAACTCCCCCATTCCTCGTACTCGAATTCCTTTTTCTGAGCAGTGGTCTCATACTTGAGGCCATAGGGCGAGTCGCCGCTCAGCTTATTATCCCACAATGTGGTGCTGAGTGTCTCTGTTCCGATGTCATTCTTAATATCGTAGTAGAATCCTGCGAAGTTGTGTGGGTTCCATTGGAAGTCTGCAGTTGCGACTGCACCTCGGATAGCAGTATCATTTTGAGTGGCATTCTTATAGAGGTATAACCTGGTGTTGGAAACAGAGTCTTCTGAATTAACCAACTTCAGACCGAAGTCATCCATCAGCTCCAGATCAAGCTTCTTTGATAGGTTAAAACCCTCGATATTCTTCAACACCAAGCCGTTGCTGTCGCTTGAAGCGACTTTCATTATACCATATTCTGCCCCCTGGTCGAACACGGTTGGTTTTTCTGAGATTTGGAATAGTCCCTTTATTGAGTAGTAGCTTTTTGGTTCTGCCTTCACGTTGGCCTTGATGCCCACAGCCAGAAGTGTAACGTTCCTATTGCCTAATGATGCAGAATAGACATAATCGGCAGGTGGTGTGATGACCTTCGAGTCAACAACATTGCCGCCTTTATATAGAAGTATTTTAACTCCCTCATCTGTATCGGATAGTTTTAGACTGTATCCCTCTTTTAGAGGTAATATCTCATCGTCTGCTATTGTCTTCGTTTCAGAGCTATCAATAATCACTTGGCTAAGAATCTTACCTTCTTCTAAAGAATTCCAGGCCTCTGCAATCTGACAATCATCGGGATATCCAGCAAAATACTTCTGCCCCAAGAAGCACAGCACCAAGTAATTGCCCCAGATGTCATGCTCAAACTCGGTCGGCTTGGGATATGTTTTGTATTCAACGGCTCCTGCATCGACATTTTCGTTGCTTAAATTGACCTGAAGGGACTCCGTTGACAGATCCTTGTCAAGGTCGAAATAGAAGCCTGCGAAGTTCTGCTGGTCCCAGGTGAAGGAGTTGTCGATGAGGTTGCTTGAGCCGCCTACTGTCCCGGCTACTGCTCCACGTATCTCCACGGCATCTATCGCATTAGCCGATGCGAAAGCAAAAATAGATAATAAAGTGAGCAGGAGCAAACGGACTCTGGATCTCATTTGCTCACCCCGGCTGGTGCAATCTCGACGGTTCTATACAAGTAGTATCTGAGGGTGTCGTTGTCTGCGGTCTTGATGTTTATGCCATTCATCAAGACGGTGTCCATGTTCTTGCTGAGTGTTATGGCGTTATCTTTGTTCTCCATGGTGATGGTTCCGGCATTAGCATCCACTGAGGTGATGGTCATCTTATCGTACTGGGTATCTGCCTTGACCTCAGTTGTCTTCTCTGATATCTGCCAGAGTCCATCAACCTTGCAGTAACTCTTATCATCGAGGATAATCGGCTCTTGGAAATGGACGGCGATAACCGGTACTCCTGCAATGTTACCTGCTTTAGAAATATAGACATACGATCCAGGTAGTATCAACGCTTCACGATCGACAACTTTTCCATCGTAAAGCAGTTCGACCAAAACACCCTTTTTATCGGTTCCTAGTGTGGCTTTGAGCGCATAACCTTCTGCCAAAGTAATTGTCGAACCCAGATCTATTACCTTCTCTTGACCATCATCAATCAGCACTTTTGTCACTTGACCCGATTCGAGGAGATTCGTACTATTGGCTTTGTCAAGCATTTCAGAACCTGTGCCACTCTGACTGTAGCTTGCGAAGTATTCGTTGGCTAAGAATCCAATTACGTTATAGTATCCCCAGTCTTCGTATTCGAACTTCTTATTCTGGGCAGAAGTCATGTAGGTTACGCCGTAGGGCGAGTCGCCGCTCAGCTTCTTGTCAGTCAAAGTGGTGCTGAGCGTCTCGGTTCCGATGTCATCTTTAAAATCGTAGTAGAATCCGGCGAAGTTCTGTGCGTTCCATGTGGAATCTGCCGTAGCTACTTGACTGCGGAGCTGAATGGTTCCTGACCCAGTTATTTCTTTGTAAATGTAGTACCTGAGTGCGTCGTTGTCGGCAGTCTTGATCTTGATGCCATTCATCAGGACGATATCCTTGTTCTTGCTGAGAGTTATGGCGTTGTCTTTGTTCTCCATGGTGATGGTTCCGGCGTTTGCATCCACCGAGGTGATGGTCATCTTATCGTACTGGGCGTCGGCCTTGACCATAGTTGCCTCACCGGAGATCTGCCAGAGACCGTCGATAGTAACCATGTTCTGATCAGCGCCACGGAATACGTTCTTGAAGTGAACTGCGATTGTTACCAGCTTCTTCTGATCGCCTACAGCGGGATTCTTGTAGTAGTAGGTTTTGTCGGCCATGGTCGCGCCAAACTTGGAGGGGGATACGACCTTGCTGTCGATTACAGAGCCATCCTTGGAGAGCTCGATGTAGACCTTGCTATAGTCTATATCAACGGACTTGATAACCAGCTCATAGCCTTCCTCAAGCTTGATGGGTGTGCCGAAGGTGACAGTTATCTCGGTATCGTCATCGATGAGGATCTTCTGGAGCTGCTCGCTGGACAGGGAATTCTCATCAGTGGACTCCCTGGACAGGATGTTCTTCTCGGCGTACTCGCTAAAGACATAGCCTGCGAAGTATCTGTCTGCCAGGAAGCCTATTACATTAAATGCGCCCCAATCCTCGAACTTGAACTCCTTGGACTGAGCAGTGGTCTCATACTTGACACCATAGGGCGAGTCGCCGCTCAGCTTCTTGTCAGTCAAAGTGGTGCTGAGTGTCTCGGTTCCGATGTCATCTTTAATATCATAGTAGAATCCGGCGAAGTTCTGAGAGTTCCATGTGGTGTCTCCGGTAGCCACTTGACCGCGTACCTCTACCTTCTCGACAGCACCTGTTGTGCCAGCCTCAACACCACGTACTTCCACGATGTCTGCTGCGTTGACAAAAGCCGGAGCGAAATTCAATAATATTAATATAATAAAAATAGCCAATTTAGTATGTCTCAGTATTATTCCTCAAAAGGTAACTCTACACGGTGTGTGAAAAAACTTTTGGTACAAAAAAATCAAGTTTTTGCGGGATAATAGATCCTAGCAGTGGGAATGGTACTCGTGGGAAGCCCTGTATTTTAGGGCGCGGGTGGTGTTCACATCTGCTCGATGGTTGTTAATTCTGTCTGAATCGATTTTATTTATCCTTGAAAATGCTTGTAGAGCTTGTGCGCTTTGTCGATGGTCGTTATCTCCAGGATCTTGACCCGCATATCCCTTTCGCAGATTTGATAAAACACTGTGAAGGACCGCCCCACATGCATTCGATAGAGCTTGAACTCAATATGTAGAAGCTCCTTATCGCCACCCTGGCCGGGGAAAGGGTCCTCTGCAAGGGCATGACACCTCGCCTTAATTAGCTGATGGCTTTTCTCTGGAAGCACCGATAGATACGCCAGAGTTTTTCTGTTGATCACCACATTGAAGCTCAAGGGGGCAGCTCCACAAAATCACCTTCATCGGCAATCTGCTTTAGGTGTTGAATCAAACGAGCTTTCTTCTCTCTTTCAACCATTTGTGCCAGGAGCTGGTTGAATGTTTCTCCCGGTCTCCGAAGATCAGATAGCTCAACCCAAACGGGCTCGGTTACAGCCACGCGCTTTGTTGCAAGCATGAAGATCTTGTAAAGATTGTAAAGGAAATATATCTTTCGGCAAGAAGGAAGGAGAGCATCTTCCAGGCCAATTCTGGGCGACGGTCACGCGCGCCTGCACGCCCGTACTCGCGCGGGACGCCCTTGCCGGAGCGCGCAGCGTGTGCCTGGGGGGCGGCAAGAAGGTGAGGCGAAAGGAGGCGCTGGAGTGGGCAAATCTCGTCGATCCCCTGTGAACAGACGCTCTCGAAGTCGTGTAGCCTAAAAAACCTTATGATTCTCGTTTACCTTTTCCTTCAGCCCTTGCAGTGTCAGCTCCAGCTCCGCCGTGATTCTCTTCTTCGTCTCCGTCCCCACCTTGATCTCGATGTCCGGCAGCGACAGAGGCTCTCTTTCCACCAGGTTCATGAAAAACTCCACCCAGCAGGGCGGCAAATACTCGGGCAGCGGTTCGTTCCTCATGAGATGAAGCACGCTGGCAAAGGCCACGGGCACTACCTCCATGTTGTAGCCGCCTCCGCCTAAAGCCAGCAGCCTGCCGCCGGCATGAAGACGGGTCAGCTCAATGATGCGGCGCACGAGGTAGGTATACCCGGCGAGGGTCATATTCAGAGTGGTGAGCGGGTCTGAGTAGTGGGTGTCCACGCCTAATTGGGCCACCACCGCCTGGGGGCGAAACCATTCAAAGAGCCGGGGCACGATCTCCTCAAAGGCGCGCCGGTATTCCTCGTCTCCGGCATACATGGGCATGGGTATGTTCACGCTGTAGCCCAACCCCAGGCCTGAGCCGATCTCATCGATAAAGCCGGTGCCGGGAAAGAGGTACAATCCCGACTCGTGCAGGGAGACGGTGAGCACACGGGGGTCCTCATAAAAGATCTGCTGCACCCCGTCTCCATGGTGGCCGTCGATGTCGATGTAAATAACTCGCTCGAAGCGCTCTTTCAGAACGCTTATGGCCAGCGCCGGATCGTCAAAGACGCAAAAGCCCGCTGCCTGGGAGGGCATGGCATGATGCAGGCCTCCGCCGATGTTAAAGGCGCTGCAGTCCTCGGCAATAATGCGCCGCGCCGCATCGATGCTGCCGCCCGCCAAGAGCCGCGAAGCGGCGTAAATGCCGGGAAAGACCGGGGTATCATCGCTGCCCAAGCCAAAGGCCAGATCCGGCACTTCCGCCTTCACTGAGGCTATGTACTCAGGAGTATGCACGCGCTCTAAATCCGCTTCCCCTGCGGGCTTGGGCTCGACCTTGCAGGTGAGGTAGTCGATTTGGCCCTCTTCCTCCATGAGCTTGTAAGCCAGCATCAAGCGGGCTGGATTGAAGGGATGCTCCGGGCCGAAGTTATAGGCCTGGAATTTTTCGCTGTAATAAAGATAGATCATACGAATCTGGGGCGGAGTTTGTGGACTGTTTATTTGTAGCCCTTCTCCACCAGGCCATCGCTCCAGTAGTTATCACATCTCTTGCAGTAGAAGATGGTCTCAATTACGATCTTCTTCCAGCTATCTGCATCCAGTGCCCGCCGGAGATCCTTTTGCTCGCACTCGTTGCCGCATTTGGGACAAAAGGGGACGTAGTGTTCTAAAGCTCCCAGGTCCTCGTCAGCCATTTTCTATTCCTCACTAATTCAGGAAGCCGAGCCGGGCAAAAAAGCTGTCGGTATTAAGATTTGGCAGGAATGTGGAGTTAGTACTTACTATTGGTTTGGTCCAACGGTAGGTCCTTCTGCTCATTCAAAAAGGCCGTATTCCCGCTAGAGCGCAGCCCACCAGGAATCCAAAAATCACTCCGGAATTGAGGAAGGGCAGTCCCGCCTGGGGTCGATCCCGTGAGGTGGTCATTAGAGCCAGGAAGCCAAGATAGGTGCCCAGCATGGCTCCTATTGCCGGAAAATTTACGCCCAAAAATCCGCCGGCAGGAAGCGAGGTGTAAGCCGATATGACCAGAATGGTGGGAATGATGGCGTCCCCCAGGCCCAGGAAGAAAGCGCCCCTCTTGCCGCCCGCCGGGTTCGCCTCACTGCCGTTCGCCCCACTTCCGCCAGCATCCCCGCTGGCAGGGGTTGAGACTGGGGCATTATCCTTCCGGAAGCTGTAGCCGCGGCTCCTCGGCACCACAAAGAGCAGAGGGGCTTTTATCTTTATCACGCCCTCCGCCAAAGATACCATATGGCGGGTCTTGTAGACAGAGAGGGCATCGTAGACTGCCAGGATTATTAACAGCAAGAGCGTGGGAAGAATGGTCATGCTCACTCCGAATAAGGAACTGATGCCGGCGCACACGACAATGCCGAAGGCATCGATGACATACCACTCCGGATAGTAGCGAAGCAGAAGAAGCACGGTGGCTGTGGGCAGGAGCGCCAGCAGAGGCGGCATGAAGGCCACCATCAGATAATAGATGCTCGTGGCAATGGATATTTGTATAAATCCGCTGACAATCCAGCTCTTCTTCTTTTTTATGGCCAGGAGAAGAAGAGCTGTGAAGGCCAGGATGAGGAGCATATAGACAACGGGATTAGTGGTCGATGTGGGATCTGCAAAGACCCTGTAGTCGCTGGCAGAGATGGCCGGGGTGATGGCCAGAGCCAGAAGCTGCACGACCATTATGAAGAGCAGCATTATCAGAACTGGAATTCTTGAACTCTCGGACATCTCTCTCCCTCCGCTCAAGGCCCCTGTCTTTTCTCTTCATTATTTTTTTCCGCTTCCAGAAGCTCCAGGTAGGAGCTTCTGATTGACTCATGCAGGCCCAGCTGGCTCAATATGGACAAGACCTTCTGCTTCTGCTCCTCATAGTCGCCTTCGCCCTTCGCCTCGACTTCCACAAAGCGGCCCAGCCCCTCCACATCGTCCAAAGCCAGCACAGCTCCTTCGTAGGAATACTTGCGCCTCTGCTTTCTCACCTGGGCGGAGAGCACAAACCCCAAGGATGAGAGGATCTGCTCCATCTGCAGAGGATCGTCTATTCTCACAGTCCATTCCAGGCGCGATTTGGTGGTCTGATCAAGCTTGGGACCCTTGTAAGTCAGACGCGCTCCCTCTTCCTTGATGCGGATACGAAGAGCCTCATCGCTCTCTTTGAGGTCGCGCTGGGGGGAGTTGAAATAAAGGTCGTGGTGGTTTTCCACCGTCAAAAGAGTGGCCCCCAGCGCGGCGATCCTTTCCGCCAGGTCCTCTGGGGCACGGGCCTTGACCTCGACCTCGATCATCTTCGAACCAGCACCGTGGCATTTTCCAGGCGCAGAATGTCCACGGCCTCGCCTGCGGAAAGATTCTCCACGACGATCTCGGCGGCCTCGGCAGGGACTACTATGATCTCACCATCCACCGGGACGGTAATCGACCCGCTTGCTTTCTGGCCGGCAACCAGGGCAGGATCCATGCCGCCCAGGGCATTTATGATCTTGCCGCTTTTGTCCTTGAACTTGGGGCCAATTATTTTCATCTGCGGCTTGACGGCTACAGGTCTCATCTCGATCTCGGCCTTGCCGGTCCTGCTCTCCACCTGGGAGTTGGCCACGCCCACGAGATCAATGGTCTCCAGGGCCAGATCGGAGTATACTACTATCCCCAAAAGAGGCGAATTGAGGGCCATGCCTTTCTCTGCCTTGTAGCGGCGTAGCGCTGCCGCAATTTCTTTTATGGCAAGTCCAGCCGGATCGACCGGCGTGCCTGATGGCTCTGGCCAGCTCTGCACATGCACGCTCTTTCCAGTAAGGGTGTGGTGAATCTCCTCGGAGATGAAGGGAGTAAAGGGCGCCATGAGCTTGGAGAGCGTCTCCAGGGCCGTGTAAAGGGTATTTTGGGCGGCTCTCTTCTCCGGCCCGTCCGGACCGTAGAGCCGGGCCTTGACCAGCTCGATGTAGTTGTCGGCCAACACCTCCCAGGCAAAGCCGCGAATGGCCTTCATGGTCTCATCAAACTGGTAAGCGTCCATCGCAACTGTGGCCTTCATGATGAGCGAATCCAGTTCCCCCAGTAGCCAGCGATCCACTTGTCCGGGAACGGCATCAACTTTGGCAATAAGAGGCAGCGAGAAGCGATAGATCGACCAGAGCTTCTGCTGGAAGCGGCTGGCGGCAGTGATCTCCTTCCACTGGAACATGATGTCGTTGCCTGGGGAGCCGCCCATGGCCCCCCACTGGCGGAGCGCATCGGCGCCATTGGTCAGGAAGACCTCCTCGGGACGTATGAAGTTGTTTAAGGACTTGGACATCTTGTGCCCGTCCTCACCCAGAGCCATGCCGTTGACGAGAATGGTATCCCAGGGCTTGACGCCCACCAGGGATTTCGTGCGCAAAATGGTGTAAAATGCCCAGGTGCGGATGATGTCGTGCCCCTGCGGCCGTAGCTGCGTGGGCATGCGCAGATCCTTTCCCTTTCTATCCGGCCAGCCGGCCACCGCCAGGGCGGAGATGGAGCTGTCCATCCAGGTGTCCAGGACATCCTGCTCCGGGATGAAATCGTCACTGCCGCACTTGCATTTCTCGGGCGGATGGGTCTGATTGGGATCGAGCGGAAGCCACTCTTCCCGGGCAACTTTCGCCTTCAGGCATTGTCGGCAGTACCAGACGGGTATGGGCGTGGCAAAGATCCTCTGCCGGGAGATGCACCAGTCCCATTCCACAGAGTCGGCCCAGTTCTTGAGCCGCACCTGCATGTGAGGCGGCACCCAATCGATCTCTTCTGCCGTTTTATTGATCTCCTCGGAATTGATTTTGACAAACCACTGCCGTTCCGATAAAATCTCGATGGGGGTTTTGCAGCGCCAGCAGAGGCCCACATTCTGCTCCAGAGGCTCCTGCTTGAAGATTATCCCCTTATCCACCATATCCTGGGTGATCTTATTCTTGGCATCTGTCACTGACAGACGCGCATAAGGCCCGGCGATGGCCGTCAGCAATCCTTCGCGATCTATGGCCTGGCGCAAGGGCAGATGGTGCTCCATCCACCATCTCACATCCTGCCGATCACCGAAAGTGCAGATCATGACGATACCCGTGCCAAAGCTGGTGTCCACCACGGGATCAGCCAGCACGGGAACATCGTAGTCGAATATGGGAACCTTAACAGTCTTGCCGATATATGGGCGGTAGCGCTCATCATCGGGATTCACTGCGACGGCCACGCAGGCAGGCAGAAGCTCGGGCCGGGAGGTAGCGATCTGCATCTCGCCGTCCTGTGCAGAAAAACGCATGTAATTTAAAGTTGTAGTTCGTGAATCGTATTCTACTTCAGCAAAGGCAATGGCCGTGCCGCAGCGGGGACACCAGTTGACGGGATGGTTCGCCCGGTAGATCTGGCCGTTCTGGTACATGCGCACGAAGGAGGTTTGCGTCTTGACATAGTACTCCGGCTTCATGGTCACGTACTCGTTGGACCAGTCTATGGATAGGCCGAGGCGTCCCATGGACAGATGAAAACGCTCGATGGCTTCAAAAGTCAGCTTCTCGCACAGCCGCCGAAACTCTTCCCTGGGAACCTGGTTCTTGGTGATATGGTTTAGCTGCTCTACCTTTACTTCGGTGGGAAGCCCGTGGCAGTCCCAGCCCTGCGGGAACATGACATTGAAGCCTTGCATGCGCTTGTAGCGTGCCACGTAGTCGATGTAACACCAGTTAAGAGCGTTTCCTATATGGAAGTCTCCCGTAGGGTAGGGGGGCGGAGTGTCAATGATATATTGCGGCTTTTTCGATTCCCAATCGAAGTGATAGATAGAATTGTCCCAACTCTGCACCCATTTCTCTTCCACTTGACTAAAGTTGTACTCCTTGGAGACCTCGCTCATCTGAATGCTCCCGCCCTTTGGCTGCTAGAGCAGTTGAACACAATGTTAATAGGATTATCGGTAGACCAATAGCAATATGGAACTTGTGATCTATCATGCAAATCAGTGCAACCCCAAGAAATGCACGGGAAAAAAGCTGGCCCGCTTCGATCTGGTTCGCCTGACCCATCATATAAACCAGCTCCTGCCTTTCCTGGTTTTGAGTCCATTTTCCCAAAAGGCACTCTCCCCTGAGGACAAAGGGGCAAGGGGACTGGCTGCCCTGGACTGCAGCTGGGCCCATGCCGAGGAGGTATTCTCGCGTTTTAGGCTAATGGAGAGGGCACTGCCATTCCTGGTGGCCGCCAATCCCGTAAACTATGGAAAGCCTTTCAAACTCTCCACGGTTGAGGCACTGGCAGCCGGCCTCATCATCTTGGGTGAGAAGAGCCAGGCAGAATTGATCCTCTCCAAATTCAATTGGGGGCATGTATTTTTAGAGCTGAACCGCGCGCCTTTGCAGGAGTACGCCGCTGCCAAAAATTCAGCGGAGGTGGTGATAATTCAGGATGCATATATGTGACTTCTCCCCGCCCTGAAGGACGGGGCTTCTAGCCGTTGATTGGCAGAGATT
>JBAXWY010000061.1:0-12301 GCA_037128175.1 Methanothrix sp. | reverse complement strand
GTTGCTAATCCCACCACCATCGTAGCTTGCAATGTTTCCTGTTATGCTACCGTCGTTCATGGTCACGATACCGTAGTCGTCGTTTAAAATTCCGCCGCCGTATCCTGCTGTATTGTCGGTCAATAAGATACCTGTTAAAACCAGCGTGCCACCTCTATTCAAAATGCCGCCACCCAAATATGCAGTATTACTTATGATGATGCTATCAGTTACAGTAAGCCTGCCATAGTTGAGAATTCCTCCACCACATAGCGATTTATATGTGCTATCGTCATTGACTATAGCAAGAGTACCTATTCCATCTTTGATAGTCATGCCCAACAGAGTAACATCCACGTTTGGATTATTCATGCCGATGGTGAACACTGAACCTTTCTTATTGCCATCAACTATAGTTTTTGTCGCTCCGGCTCCCTTTAAGGTCAACGACTTATCGATCTTTACATTTTCCATATAAGTGCCAGCAGCCGCATTAATGGTGTCGCCGGATTGGGCAGCATCCACTACGCCCTGTATCGCCCCACGACTTTTAGTCGCCATGCTGGGATTCACGTAATATCCCAATATTCCCGTTGGCGAACTGCCTTTTAGTGCCTGCATATTCAGGTCATATTCAAAACCGAAATTTGAGGTTCGGGTCTTGGTTTTCTTGCCTGCCTTTGCAGTGCTGGTGAATCCTCCGAGGATATGCTCATTCTGGATTACTTGTGTGGATAGTCCCGCAGAAGATGAAGCATCTAATCCTTGGAATGCTGCAGGTGGTAAGTACAGACCAGAGTTTAGAATCGTGTCTATGCTGTAAGATCCAATACGATCCTTTGCGTGATTATAGATCTTGATTGAATTTCCAGAGCCATCAGTTGCAGTCTGACTTGCATCTACCTGCGTAGCCGAAGCGTAGGCTTTGCCATAATATTCGGTTAGTGTTACATACTCCCCTTTTTGACGTCCTTTAACCAATTCGATACCTACATCCGCAGATAGCTTTCCATAAGAAGCAGTTGCTGTGCATTTAATAGAGTCAGCTTTAGGAACGGTCAGCCACTGTTCTGCTGATACCCAAGGTTCAATAGTTCTGAGGTTACCTTCCTTGGGCAGAACTATTGAACTGTATGTCAGACCACTGGGCGCATTGAGCACCTTGACGTACACGCTGGCTCTTTTGCCAGATTTGTCCTTAACCGCGTGGGTCTGTTCGAAACGCTTCACTGGTCCTGTTATAACCGTTGATGGTGTTACAGTTGCGCCATTGATCGCAATTTGGCTGCTCAAGGCTGAGGTTTTGAAGGTATCAAAATTCATTGATACCGAGCCGCTACCACCATTACTGCCACCTGAAGCGGTGATCTGCATGCCGCCGTAAGCGCCCTGTATAATAGCAATTAATAATATGGTGCAGACGATTAGCCATCTTCCATTAAGTTTCATTTTAACCTTCCTATTTTCTGTTAGCCGGACATTTTTTCTGACGAGCCTGCTGCGTGAACAAACAATGCCACGAAATTCTTAAACTAAACAACTCCTGTATCCTCAATAATTAAAGATATGCTTGCGCCAGAACTCCACTACAATCCTACATCAAATTTCTGATTATATACATAATGAAATTCATTCAGATCGAATCGCAATCCATCCTGCGATGGGGCATGGAAAGCCGATCATAAATGCACCCGTGTCCCTTTGCAGATAATTCTCGGCTCACTTGCAGGCGGCATGAAGATCGAAGAGATCGTCAAGGAATATGACCTGAAAAGGAATATGTTCTTGCTGCCCTGGCATATGCGGCCCGAGTAATTGCGGGAGAAGAGATCACCGCCTACGCCCATGCCTAAATATCTACTCGATGCCGATATGCCCAAGATCAGTCAAATGATCGCTAAAGAGCCAAGGGGGGATCAATCGTAATGCATAACCTATCTGAAAAAATTGATCGAGCCGTCCAGAAGATTAAATCGCTCGGCGGCGACAAAATCGGATTTATCACTCTCTACGGCTCAGCTTCTGTTGGCCGTATGAAGGATGATTCGGACATCGATATCTGCGTGTACTACGATGATGCTGATGCCTCCGAATTCCGCCTCAAGGTCTTATCAGATCTCTTTGACGATGTCTATGATATCAAAATCTTCCAGCAGCTTCCTCTTCCTTTGCGCATGCAGGTTTTGAAGGGCAAGGTCCTTTACGAAGATGATACGCCTTTCATGTACGACAAAGCCTATGAGACCATAAAAGAGTTTGAATCCTTCAAGCGCAGATACTACGATTACCTGGGAATAGAATCCATCACTTGAGCGAAGGCTGGCAATGGCAAGAAAAAGAAACCACCGTTGTGAGCACACACCCTGGGGCCGGGCACAGCCACTCCCGGGCCCGCCTGCCCGCGCCCGCGCGTGCGTGTCCGCGTGCGCACATGAGCACTTTTCCCAAGGGATTGATGAAGCAGCTATGGTCTGAACAGATTTTGCAAATGCACTTCTCAGAAAAGCTTTTCCACTTAAAGAGCCTGAACAAGGCACGCAGGCAATCGAAGGGCTTTTAACAGAAGCCTCCTAATCGTGAAGGCCATGGGGATTAGTATTAAGCATACGATTTTGTTTCTGGTAGTCATTTCATCCGTCTTCATCTCTCTTCCAGAGGTAAAAGGAGGTTGCGCGGGAGGTTGTGCAGTCTCCGGCGGCGGAGGTTCTTCATCCAGCTTCATGGGCGACCCGGCAGTCAATATCGATATGTCGAGCTTTGATGAGTTTGTCAGGGACAACCTTGGCGGCAACCCGACTAAATTACAGGCAAAATCGCTCTCGCAAGATACGCCATTAAACACCAATTCATCCCTTAACCAAACCAGCAATGGCAATTCAAGTCAGAGCAGTTTTGTAGTCATGCCTCTAACCAATAACATGGTAAACACGACATCCGATAATAGAACAATTAAATTAGGAGCCTTCGGAATGCAGGACAATAGATTGTCAACTCTGACTTCTGCCGCGTTCGATAACAATATATTCTAGGCTGAACCCGATGCTTGCCAACATTAGATATAGAACTTGAACCGGCCAAGAAAGGTTGATCGTCAGTATGGGACGGGCACAGTCGCTCCCGGGCCCGCCTGCCCGCGCCCACGCGCGCGAGCGGCCACGTGTGCACTTGAGCCCTTTTCCCATGAGAGCGATGAAGTGGAAATTGAACCCGAGAACGGAAAAGAGAATATGGAAAGCCTGATCTTCGTATGCTCCGCAAAAGGATTTATGCTTAGAAGTCCGCAAATATATAACTGACAGAGGGCATAAAATGTACGAGGATAGAATAATAATCGATCCGGCGGTGAGGCATGGAAAGCCAATCATAAAGGGCACCCGTGTCCCTTTGGAGATAATTATCGGCTCACTCGCAGGCGGCATGAGGATCGAAGAGATCGTCACGGAATATGACCTACAAAAGGAAGATGTTCTGGCGGCCCTGGCATATGCGGCCCAGGTAATTGCCGGAGAAGAGATCACCGTTTATGCCCAAGCCTAAATTTCTACTCGATGCCGGTATGCCCGGATCAGTCAAATGGTCGCTAAAGAGCCCAGAGTGAATCAATCATGATGCAGAACCTATCTGAGAAAATTGATCGAGCCGTCCAGAAGATTAAATCGATCGGCGGCGACAAAATCAGATTTATCACTCTTTACGGCTCAGCATCTGTTGACCGGATGAAAGAGGATTCGGACATCGATATCAGCGTATATTACGATGATGCTGATGCCTCCGAATTCCGCCTCAAAGTCCTATCAGAGCTCTTTGATGATGTCTATGATATCAAGATCTTCCAGCAGCTTCCTCTTCCTTTGCGCATGCAGGTTTTAAGAGGTAAAGTCCTGTACTCGGATGATACGCCCTTTATGTACGACAAAGCCTATGAGACCATTAAAGAGTTTGAATCCTTCAAGCGCAGATACTACGATTACCTGGGAATAGAATCCCTCACGTAAAGCATGAGGCATGCAATGACAAGAAAACGAAACCTCAGAACAGAGCTGATAAGATCAAAATTGGTTGACATCGAGGACAGCGTAAGCCTTGTGGAGGAGAATCTTCCCTCAAGCTACGAGGAGTTTTCAGAGCTCGGGCTGGTCAAGGATGGAATCTACAAGAGAATGGAGTTCGCCATCGAAAATATTATCGATATCTGCTCAATAATTAGCTCAGACCTGCGCCTCAGCGTTCCGGAAAGCGAAGAAAGCTTTGTGGAAAGCCTGGCCAATGTTGGAATTCTAACTCAGAATATGGCAGAGAAGACCAGAAGGATGAAGGGATTTCGAAATATAATCGTCCATAGATATGGCAGGATTGACGACCTTTTGGCTCACAAGATATTGACAGAGCATATGGAGGATTTCTACGAATTTATCGAATCAATCGAGCGATTCCTGGAAAAATCCAAAGAGCAATCGGACCGGCAAGACTTGTAGGGAAAAAGCCCAGCCAACCAGCGCAGCCGCTCCCGGGCCCGCCTGCCCGCGCGTGCGTGCGAGCGTTCGCCTGGCGTCCGTGAGTCTTTTCCCTATATCCCAGAATGGGGTAGGGCCACTCGAAACCGCGCCCGTGTCCGGCATCACCGCCGCCCGGTCGCTCTCATTGAGCGAGGCGAAAATGTGCTTGGGATTTGCCGCCACGCAGTCGAAGACATCTATGCTGAAATCCATTCCTCGCGGGAGATACCGGCATCTCTTAAAATGGTCTTCGATGGGATTTAACAGTTATCTTTTGATTCGGTTTCATGAGAAGGGTTGAATAGGGGTGACGAGGTTAGCCCGTTACCCCGGTTAGCGCGCCGCTTACTCTCAGACGGTCATTACAGGGGACCATCCTTCCATTCACCTTTACCGCCCATTACGCCAATAACCGTGCCGGCTCCGGCACCCCACAGCCATCCGAGCAGATTGCTACTCTTGTCGAAGAAGCGGATGAAACATGTGATTGACTCAGCATCGACCTCAATAGATTTTTGTTTATTAAAAATGTCTTCAAAGGTGTACGGGTTGCAGGTGTGCAACTCAGCAGCTTGAAAAAAAGAGTCACCTGGAAAGGTAAGCCCACCGCAGTGTCCAATGAAATGTTTAAAGAAACGCGCTGGAGTATCGTCTCTACGTACGTTTATCATCACATTGATGTAGAAGACCGCACTAATCAGATTTGCCTTGTAATAATCTGCTGCTTCTCCACCGTTGCGAGGTTCTTGCGAACTAAGAATGGCTGAGCAGATGTCTTCGATCTTCTCGTCTGAAAGTCCCTTTCCCCTATGAGTTTCCCTGAACCTCTTGGCATGTTCTTCCGCCGTAGGGGTTTTTACAGTTTGAGTGTTCATGGTAGTTCCTCCTTTTGTTTGTTCGTAAATATTCCCTGTCATCATTCTATAATAATTTTTTCCCTTGCAGTAGGGATTGTGTAGTACCGAAATCTTCGGGACTACACAAGCTACCGGCCTTTGGGCTGCCCCATCACTCATTTTGCCAAAGTGCTCAAGAACAAGCAGGGAATCGTCACTGTGCATCTGGTGGGCCGGTGCACCTGCTGCAGGGGCTGCCCGCGCCTGAGGACATCGGCATCTGCATGGTGGCCGCCTTCGAAGGAACGGTGAGCCGGGGCAAGAGGCCGGAGGTAGGCGAGACGGTGCGCTTTCTGCCCGAGCACTGCATGATGCAGAAGGTGCACTCAGGAGTGGTGGTGCACTCGGAAGGGGCACGGGTGAGGATAGAGGGGATCGATCTGAAGGTGTGGTAGATGATTAATATATAGAATTCAAGAAAATTAAATCCCAGAGATTTCTTCGCTTGATTGGATGCAGAATAAACACAATGTGGAGAGTAAGCAGACTAATTCCTCAGTCAAATAAGACTGAATGTGCAGAAGCAGCATAATTCCCTTTTTTTTAGAATTGTCATTAATTATATATCTTTTTTAAATCATTGTGGTTATGATATGCTTTATTGAAATTGTATTGAAAATGTGCGAATTGTTCTATTTCAACTATCCGCAAATGATTGTGTCTTATGTTATTGATTTGTCGAAATTAGGCCAAAAATTGCGGATAGTCTATTTCAGAGTCTCCGCAAAAAAAAATGAGCCGCATGCAGTTGAAAATCATCAATTTGCGGATACTTGCGGATACCTTTTCTTACCGAGAATAAGATGCAGCATTTACAAAAGCAAGAGAACTTGGATACAGCGGCTCTCTGACATTACTAGAAATGTCTGGACTTTATAAGGCCAATGCATAAGCTGGGAATCCCACCATCATTAAGCGCATCTGCATCTCTTCAGTAACTATGCGGTCTTGCCATTCTCGAACTTATCCTCCTCAGCCCTCACCTTCATCATCTCCACCAGCACCGAGAACACCGCCGCCTCCAGCGGGTCATCCAGCGCATAGAATGCCTCGCTGGAGTGCTTCTGGGCCATCTGTGCCACCCTTTGCCCGTAAATCTGGTCCTCCTTCTTCAGAGCCCGGCTGGCCTTCAGCCACCTGGCAGAGACATCCTTCACGCCCATTCTCACGCTCTCGAAACTTCGTCCCATGACTATTCACCAACAGAGAACGTCGCCGGCCATAGTTTTTCCTCGCGCTTCTCCGGACAGATATTATTCACTTTATTCACTTCATCTCAGCTCCTTTCCTCCAGCCTCCTCTTTATCATCTCTTCCACTTCGCCGGGCCGGGTGTGGAAGACCTACGCCAGTATCTCCTTGGCCGTCTCCAGGCTTCAGGGCCCTGCTGCTGACCGCCACCCGTCTGGGCTCGATCGCACCCTGCCGCCTCCAGGGCCAGCTCATGAATATGCCTCCAGAGTTCTCTGGTTCTCCCTGGCCCGCGGGTGGGCTTTGGCCGTCAGCCGTGGAATTTCACGGGGGCCTTCCTCAAAGTGGAACACCCGGTCGGCATTCTGCACCAGGTCCTCGAAGAAAGAGTCAATCCCCTGGGCGTAGAGCAGCACGGCGGCCTCCTTTGCGGCATCGCAGAGAGCATGGGAGACGTACTCGGTCATCTCTTTGGCGTCCTCGTAGAGGAGAGGGTCGTGCTCGATGAGAATCAACGAATGGTGAGCCTCTTCCAGGATGGTCATGAGCTGGAAGACGGTAAATCCCCTGCGGATTTCCAGGGCCTCAAACCTGCGGTCCATCCTGGATAGGATAGCAGAGGAGTTGCCTGTGACGTAGAGCACCTTGAACCGTTGCAGGTTCAGGTTGCGGTTCAGGGCCTGGATGAACATCTCCCTGGGGGCCGTCAGGGCATTGAAGGACCGGGACCGGAGGGAGACTGTGGGAAGAAGCTCGAAGTCCATGCTTAAAGGCTGGAGCTACGAAGATATGAGGGCGAGCCGGGTGCGGGGCGAAAGTGAAAGAAAACTTAAAGAATGGTCCGATCTTGTCCATCCCTCAATCTCGCGCTGTGCAAGGCAACGCGGTCCCGTGCGCGAGCAGCCGGGAAGGCCGGAAGGGCCGCCAAATCTATATTTATTGGAAATATTTTGAAGTCTAAACTGCATAAAGTGAAACGGCGGCGCATCTACAGAGCAAGCTTGCGTGGTATAATGAAATCCTTAGAAGTGCTTAAAGTAGCCCCATGTTCTCAAGCTGCCTCCTAACGATCTGCGCGCCTTCTTCGCACTCCTCCGGCGATTTGCCACCCGTGATCACCAGCTTGCCGGAGCTGAAGATGAGCACAACTACCTTGGGCTGCTTGATCCTGTAAACCAGACCCGGGAACTGCTCCGGCTCGTACTCGATGTTCTCCAGGCCCAGGCCCAGGGCGACGGCGTTTAAGTTCAAGTCCGTCTTAAGATCCGCGGAGGCCACAATATTCTGAACGTGGATCTCGGGCTCCATATCGATCTCCTCGAAGCCGATTGACTTTAGCGTCTTAGCCAGGGTAATGATGACCGTGCGAACATCCTCGATGTTCTTGGATCCGGTGCATACTATCTTACCGGAAGTGAATATGAGAAAAGCAGCTTTAGGAGACTTGACTCTGTAGACGAGGCCGGGAAACTTTTTCTTGTTGTACACCGCGCCTTCCAGATCGGCTTCGATCTTGGGTAGGTCGAACGCTTCCGCCAGCTTGGTAGATGCCACCACGTTCACGATATCTATTGTGGACTTCATACGCACGTATCTCCAATCACTCTTTATAAAGTGCCGCATTGGGACTGGGGTGAGCCCTGAATAATTCCATTGCCATAAGCCTTTAAGCTCCTCCAATCCGGCCAAATCGACCAGGCCCGCATTTACCTGGAAGAACTGCTCCGCCAGGACCCCGAGAATCCATACCTGCTCTATAATCTGGGCCTATGCTATGTGGACCCGGGGTCTGCTCGATACAGGAATAGAGCTGCTGCAACGCTGCCTCATGCACGCGCCCGAGCACTCGCACGCCTGCGTGGCCCTGGGGATCGCCTGCCAGAATAAGGGCGACCTTTCGCAGGCCAAGGAGTATGCATTGCGAGCTCTGGAGGCTGACTCTAAAAATCCGGCAGCCCTCAAGAATCTGGGTGCCATCTTCGGCAAGGAGTGGGGGATGGCGGAGAGACTGGAGGGAGAGGAAAGGATTTGAGCGATCATCTGACTAACTGGTGGCTCTCATCTTTTCTTCTTGGAATTCCCTGAGGGTCCTACCGGAATTGTCCTTCCAGTCAATACGTCCGTTGGCTGATCTGCCTTGAACAACACCTGCTGCCGTCGAAGGGGAATTGAAAAGATAATCCTGAGCGAACTCCAAATGATCTCCTCGATAGACCAAGACGCCTTGTGATTGAAGTTCTTTTCTTAGGTTGGACAAGTAGCGATGAATGGAAGCCACCTCGCCACAAACCACTGTTGACCCTTGAAGGACTATGAAACCTTCTGGAGTTTCGTAACCTCTCGTAGTTATCCCCTTTGCCTCAATCTTGAATTCATGCCTGGAACTGCTCTCTGCCACAACCGTTTTCTCGAAGACCGTTAAGCCCAGCAGGGGAAATATGCTCAACATGTCTGCTAGGAAGCTTTCGGCATCCGCGGTCTCCGCTTCTGATAAGGCGGGTTTTTGGGGAGAATTAGCATTGTCCAAGATGGCCCTCTTGGCCTGCCGGGCCATATTCAGCAATCCAGCCTCTAAATGCTGGACGTGAGCCTTGTTTAGGTTGCCATCAGTAGATACAAAAAAGACCGCCCATGTCCAAAATTCTTTGTTGGCATAATGCTGCTCCAACCTTGGGCCCACCGGGTCACCTTCTCCAACATATATCTTGGGCAGCTCTCCATCTTCGGGAGGGCCTACAAGGACATAAACTCCTGGCAGGGAGAACTCCTTCCTGCTTTTCACTGCGGGTAGGATGGATCTTGGGCACACCAAACCGCAGCCCTTCCAGTTGGATTTGGATAATATGCGCAGGCCTACCGGATTACCGTCAGGGCAAAAGATGCGGATGGAGAAGGGCCGGGCGTCCATGTTGTTGCGGAGCTTATCGGCGGCTGCCCAGAGGGTGGCCTCGAAGCCCAAGGTAGCCCCATTGCTCTTTGAATTATTGTTGCTTTTGCCTCTCGCCATGGTCCTGCACTTCAATAACAGGATTTCAATTCTACTATATTTGGTTTGGCTTAGATTCAATTATGCCTGACGTTTTGACTCTCTTGCAAAGTGCCGTCAGCATCCTTGAGTCCGAGGGCGAGTTCCACAAAAACAAGGAGTGAGACGTTATCTCCATTTCAACACCCCTTAACTTTTAATTCTTACCATATTTATGCTAGAAGGCCTACCCGGATGATCATCCCAATTCATATTGTCCCCGAACCAGGTATTTCCTCCGTCTTTGGTCCATATGCCGGAAATTGTGGCGATATTGCTATTTTCAGGAACGCCGTACCAAGTTCCGCTTACATATCCCGGTTGCACATCAAAATTGATATTGGCTACAGTTACTAACATTGCAGATGATTTATACAATATGGCTGTATAATCCTTTGATATTGTCATATACCAGGTTGTCATCCCGACATCGGGTTCTGTATAGGTAATCCACCAATTGCCGGAAAGTTTACTGCTTGGAGCTTCATCCTGTCCATACCCGATTCCAAGAGTGAGAATACCTATTCCCACCAAGACGTAGAGCATTCGCATATTCATTTAAACACCTCTATCGGTCCATAGCAGGGCTTTAATTATCTTTGATACAAGTATACTCATCCCAATAGTTTATATCCCTTCCTTAAGACTCAATAATTGAGGAATTTTGGATTACCGTTGACACGCAGCAATCATCTAGCTTGGAGTTCACAATCGAGATCCTGGAAGCCATTATCATAGCCATGGTCGCACTGGCTACTGCCTGGAGCGGCTTTCAGGCCGCCCAGTGGAATGGACATCAGGCAGAGCTTTATGGTGAAGCGAATGGTCTTAACCTCGAAGCAGCAAGTCTGGCCACACTTGCGGGTCATGAGCACATATACAATACAAACACTCTCAACGCCTGGCTTAATGCCAATATAGAAGGAAATAAGAAGATAGCTCAATTCTACGAACGCCGTTTTCTGCCTGAGTATAAAAATGCCTTCGATATGTGGATAAAAACAGATCCATTCAATAACAGTGACGCTCCAATCGGGCCGACCTACATGCCCGGATACAAAAGCTCCAAGATGGAGGAAGCAGGAAACTTAAGCCGCGAATCCATGAGCAAGTTTAACCAGGGTACAAAAGCCAGAGCCATCGCCGACGATTATGTGCTAAACACAGTCTTTCTGGCAACGGTTTTGGTGTTGGCGGCGATTAGTCAGCGGTTCAAAATAAAATCCATTCGCACAGGGCTCATCATTATGTCCTTTTCGCTTCTGCTATTCGCCATAGTGAATCTATCCACGCTCCGGCGGTTTTGACCTTAAAAGTGATCATAAGCGAACAAATTAATATGAGCAG
Source organism: Methanothrix sp. (assembly GCA_037128175.1). Taxonomy (GTDB): domain Archaea; phylum Halobacteriota; class Methanosarcinia; order Methanotrichales; family Methanotrichaceae; genus Methanothrix. The sequence continues at coordinate 1,368 of JBAXWY010000061.1, read as the reverse complement.
CACCAATGATACCATATTAATCGTGAAGTATGCGAGGGAGCAATTCAATGATCAACTTATTTAAAAAGGATGCAGCGAGCACGGCGACGGTGAACAAAAAGAAAGAGAAACAAGAGGCTCGAAGGCAAAAAGCGCAGGCGAGAGGAGAAAAGCCCATAAAATAATCGCCATGCAAATCATCGGGGCGCTTTTTTTCCACTCGTTGACAATTCTAAATCCATTCGTAATGCGCCAGCACTTCAGGCACAAAATCGTAGAGCAGGCTGTTCTCCACATATCCGAAGAACAGGCAACCTTCGCACTCCTGGACGATCTCCCTGCGCCTCTCCTGGGACGACTGCCACACCTTTGCCAGCCCCTCGGAGACATTGCCCAGCGGCTCCTGGTGCACGCGGCAGCAATCCACGCTGCCGTCTGCCGCCACATGCAAAATGATGTCGCTTGCATGGCAACTAAATCGCGGCTCCAGGTCCCTTATCATTTTTAGGTAGGTCACGGAGTTGATGATAGGCGCTCCGCTTCTCTTCATATCTATCAGCCGATCCAACGCCGCCTCGTAGGCCGGAATATCGCGTATCCTCAAAGAGCCCCACACCTTCTCCTCGATACCGAAGGACTCATGCATGGGCTCAAAAGATATCCAGCACCCCAGCGACTCTGCCAGGTGCACCAGATCCTCCAGCTCACCCACATTTTTTCCGGATATGACAGAGTTCATGAGAATCTCGTGGCCCGCCTGCTGCGCCGCCCGGATGCCCTTTAAGACGTCCGCCAGATCGATGCCCCGCAGCTCTTTGTAGCTCTTGATGCCGTCCACTGAGACGGAAAGCAGGTCCAGATCGGTTAGCTCTCCGGCCCTTTTGAGCAAAAGCAGGCCGTTGGTGATGAGCGAGGTTGTAAGCCCCAGGGACTTGGCGTGCCGCAGAATTTCGGGCAGGTCCTCTCGCAGCAACGGCTCCACCGTCCAGGCATTGTAAACGCCTATGCCGAAATCGTGCGCCTCATCCAGCATGTGCAGGACCTCTGGCGTGCTCATCTCCCGGCCTTTGTGCCTCCAGTACTCGCAAAAGCTGCAGCTCAGGTTGCAGGAAGCATTTATGCCGTGGGAGAGCACAAAGGGCCTCTTTAAAACCCTCATCTGCCAGAGCGCCCGGGCGGCCATGCGAGGCGAAAAGGATCTCATGCTATTCTCCAGATTCTTCGATTCTCTTCTGGAATTGGCGGGTAGTGACTTCCTCCCCACCCTAAAAGATGGGGCTTCCTGCTTCGACGAACCGGCGCTTACTTTGGACATTGGCCAAAGCCGGAGGTCTGTTCTCCACAGGCTATCCCCCTCAGTCCGAGGGTTCTGATTCCCATGCTTGCGTT
>JBAXWY010000060.1:0-12960 GCA_037128175.1 Methanothrix sp. | reverse complement strand
TTAATACCGTGCCAGGTGGTACAGCTATCGCAACATCTAACATAAAGATTGAACCTGTGCAAATTATTATTGAATCATCTGAAGCAAGCGTAAAACTAAAGTGAAATGATCGAAGATAAATCTCCTCATAAGGTGGATTGAATGGCTCAAAAAGCCATCATCCAGTTTCATTAGGATTCAGCCTAGAACTTGTTATTGAATGCATTAAAGACTAGTGCACCATAACGAAAGTCTTAAATCTTATAAAATGTCTAGAATATAGATTATGGCAAGAAGAACAGTGTTCTGTGTGAAATTGAACGAGGAAGAACGAGAAGGGCTGAATAGGTACATCCGTTATGGAGAATCGTCCGCAAGAAGCTTGACTCGTGCAAGAATACTGCTCCTAGCCGACGAAGGTCAATCCGATGCTGAGATCGGAAATGCCTTGAAGGTGAGCAGAACGACGACCGTGAGGGTAAGAAAGAGATACTGCGAGGGTGGTCTGGGATCAGCATTGAATGAAAAACCGCGCAGTGGCGCACCTACAAAAATAGATGCGCGAGTTGAAGCTAAACTGACTGGCATTGCTTGCTCAAATCCGCCGGAAGGAAGATCGAGATGGACGATGAATTTATTGGCCGACAAGCTTGTTGAACTGGGGGAAGTTGACTCGATCTCAGGAATGAGCGTTTGCAGAGCATTAAAAAAAATGAGATAAAGCCATGGCTCAAACAGCGATGGTGCATAGGGAGCATGACAAGCGAATATATCTGGAACATGGAAAATGTATTGACTCTATATGAGCAGCCACATGATCCAAGGCATCCGATGGTCTGTTTCGACGAGAGGCCTTGCCAACTGATCGGCGATGTCTTAGTGCCTGTACCTATGAAACCTGGCAGTCTGAAGAAGGAGCATTATGAATATGTTCGCAATGGTACATGTTGCGTACTTGTTGCTATTGAGCCGCATGAAGGAAAAAGGTTGCTTCGCGTCATGGAACACAGAACAAGAGTGGATTATGCTCATTTTATGAAAGAGCTTGTCCAGCAATATCCTGATGCAGAATCCATACGACTGGTCCAAGACAATCTCAACACGCATACTTCGGCTTCATTCTATAACGCATTTGCGCCGGAAGAGGCATTTGATCTGGCTAAAATGTTCGAATATTATTATACCCCAAAGAAAGGGAGCTGGCTCAATATGGCTGAGATAGAACTCTCAGCCTTATCAAAGCAATGTCTTGATCGGCGGATTGGCGACATCGATACTCTAACCAAGGAGACGTCGGTGTGGGCGCAAGAACGTAACGTAAAAAAAGCTACCATAAAATGGAAATTCACAAAAAACGATGCAAGGTCAAAGCTGAACAGGCACTATATTAAGTTGCAAAATTAATGTTATGGTGCACTAGAGTTGACAGTCTCTTGTCCTGCATTCCTGAAGCACCCAATTTAATCGTCTTAATATCGGATGTTGTGTTTTCCATGCTATTGATTACAGGACTGACCACGGAGTTGTTCTGACTTGTATTGTTATTGTTGGTTTCATTGCGGGATGAATTGGTGCTGAATGGCTTATCTTGTGATGTAGTTTGAGGGTTGCCGCCAAGATTGTCCCTGACAAACTCATCAAAGCTGAACATGTCGATGTTGACTGCCGGGTCGCCCATGAAGCTGGACGAAGAACCTCCGCCGCCGGAGACTGCACAACTTCCTGCACAACCTCCTTTTGCCTGAGGAAGATGGATGAAGAAGGATGATATCACAACCAGAAACAAAATCGTATGCTTGATACTGATCCCCATAAGTTCCACGATTAACAGGCTGCGGTTAAAAGCCCTTCGATAGGTTTGTGGAGGCTTCGAGCATGGAGATCGGATATGCTGCGAGCAAATGGATACCGGAAGATATATGGGCTATATGGGTTGTTCTTACTATTAACCGTAATAAAAAGATAATTTTGACAATATATTAATAGGAGAAACGACCGATATGACCCATAATGTTCGGGCAATGCAGGATATAATGGTCAGTAACAGGATTCAGGTTAAGTGCTGGGTGGCAAAAAAGATGGTAGCCTAATTGCTAAAGGTAGGATACAGTTCATTTTTGTCTCTTTGGTTTTGGTTATATTCCTCCATCATTCACTAAGCGTAGATTCCAGATCCCAGCCACCATGTATCATCTACTTTCGTGACATAGCTTAACTTGAATCCTTGTGTCATGTTCTTTGCAGGGTCTGGCTTTATATAGTAAATGAACGCACCTCCATTTTGAGCCAAAGCGATCATATCTCGGATGTATTCAGCGCCGTTGGAATCTGTAATATTAATTCTGTTTTCCCCTAATAATTCTGACTGAATAGGAAGTGCCAAGCAATTACCCGCGAAGTCATAGGCGAAAATGTAGCGGTTTCCTTCGACATAACTCCCATTTATGTCATTGAAGGCTTTGAGAGCTTCATCTTTGGTAGTATTTAAAGCGAAATTTTTTGCCCCCTTCACAAAGGCTACAAGATCCTCTCTGGACTCGTTACTGAAGATGGGAGTCTGCACGTTCAGATAAGTTCCTGCTGCTAACCACATTTCTTCGTCTACCTTGCGAACATAGGTTATCTTAAGCTCCTCTGCATCAGAATGAGCAGGATTAGCCCAGACGTAGTATGCGAATCCGCTTCCCCTCTTAGCCACCTCTCGCATGTTACTAACGTCGGCAACTCCATTGGAATCGGTCACATTGAGTGCATTCTCGCCTATCCCTTCAGGTCGATACGGGTGCGCCAAACGGATTCCATTGAAGTCATAAGCAATTATGTAGAGTTCTCCTCTTACAAACTCTCCATTGGGATCATTGAATACTTCAATGGCTTCATCTTTGCCTTGCTCTATAACGAAGTCTCTGGCTTCATTCACAAAGGCGATTAAATCTTCGCTTGCTTGCGGTTCTAATATATATACATAACTTTCGTTTACATCTGTGGTCGCAGCGCAGCCAACTGAAGATACTGCCAAAAGAGCAACGACAGAGGCTATTACTAAAATAATTTCAATATTTCTCGTATGTAGTCCTCCATTATTGGTTTCTGCACTTAAGTTGCTGACTTATTCTATTTAAATTTCTCCATAATCAAGTGGAGACGGGAAATGGGAAGAGGCTTAGGCTGTGAATACCGATCAGATACAAGGTTGCAGTTGGCTCCGGGAATGGAGAAAGGATATGTGGTGAAGGATGCCAAAAAGTGGGAAGTAAATACTGAAAGGGATGCCTCGGATCTTGATGCTGAGTATTATGAGAGGCTGCTGGGGGAGGCTTGGGGTGAGGTTGCTTTTGTGTTCCCGCAATGAAACCAAAATTATTCGGTAGTTATTTTTATTTAGTTTCTGCAAGTACATCGCTATATATCGAGTAAACATATTTTCTTATACACAAATTACTTATAGGATACTCGAATTACTACATATAAAGGCGAATACGTTTAAAAATTAAATCAATATCTTGCAGTGCATTCCACAGCCCGAAAGGGTGCAGACCCACCGCGGGTAACTATCGCTTACAGGTATATGGGGAGGAGAACGCTTCGGGATTAACTGGCATGCAGGCTCGTTGGCAACCGTTGGCGTGCCTGCCATTTAACTCTGATCAAACCGCAATGCAGTTCGATCTTCGTCCCGTAACCAGCCCATAAGGATCTGGGATTGTATCATTGATCGCGTTCTAAAAATCTCAGGGATTAGATCTAATACTGCCATAGCTGAAGCCGAATTACCATGTTCCTTACTTCTTTGACTATAAATCCAAAGTCTTAATAGATATTGATGATAATTAGTTGTAAGGAGGGTCATATTATATGAAAACGTATATATTATTACTATTCGTGTTCGCTATGTCAATAGGAGCGGCACTCGCAGAAAATGTGAACATAGGTGACGTGGAGGCTTTTAAGCAAACCTTAGAACAGGATGGATTCACAGTTCAACAAGGCAGGATAGGTTATCTGGATATAATCAAGTTATATGATACCGGAGTATTGCCTTCTGCATATGGAAACAATCCAAGCACAAAATACTTAACATATTTTGTTCCCCCCGCACCTGGCCGCATAGTACCTGAGCTATTTTCCAGAATAACCAAAGCGCTTGGAATGGGCCAGGACACATCTGCTTTTTGGACACTTGGTCCTGATGAAGCAATTGTTTTCATAGGAAGAACACCACCGGAGTGCAGATACTTCAGTTTCGATCATTACTTGCTGTCCAGGACATATGGAAATGAGCCTCGGTGGATCTTTGCCAACTTAGCTGACACGGTTAACAACTTAGTCATCAATACAGAAGGAACGCCCAATGGAACGGCCGGAAATCCCTTCAATCAAACCACGGTTATAGTCGCGACGGCTGACAGAGGCATTGATCAACGCATCCAGGCTGCAGCTATTGGGGCAGGGTATTCGAACGAGATATTTAACACTCAGGTGTTTCCCTCAACCATGCTGAATATGAGCTTGGAGGATAGCTCTGATAACTTCGTAATTTTGATTCGTCCAGCCCTGTACAAAGATAAACAAGCTGGCAATGACTACCTCAATAATACACCTGCGACAGTCTTCCGAATAACTCCCAACGAATCTGCAAAGCTGGATCCATATGATTATCCAGAGCTAAGATTACGGGGAACGGGAACAACAGAGCTTGATCTTATGGATGATCTCGAAGATCTAAGGACGGCAATTCTAGACAAATACAACGGATCGAATGCTACAGAGCTTCCAACCAGTATTGCAGTCCCAATGGGAAGCGATGCTATTCAGAGAGGAATAGATGCTGTAGGCCCTAATAACGATGCATTCTATCTATGGTCAGCAAACCAAACTGTCTCTTCGCAGACACCTCCATTCCCCGATCTCACGCATTACTACGATTTCCTGCGAAATCCGGCAGTCACTTTGGGCGACGGTGCTGACGAATTCATAATCGTCTATGGGGTTAACCATGTAGCAACAGGGAAGGCCGCCTACTCGAACTTCGCGGTTTACGGAGCAGATGTGTGGAATGGAGTTGGGGCAATCGAAGATCCTGTTTTCAACGGAACAGCAGAGGAATATCTCCCCGATAATCCCAATGCGAAATACCTCTATGCCTACAAGATTGCCAGGAATTGCAATGGCGATCCTCACTGCTTTGCGGTTCCCACCGGGCCGGGAGCTTACGGCATAGCCCTGGATCAGCCGCTCATGATTGCCTGGAGGAGCTACCTTGAAAAAGCTACAAAGACCGGGCCATCCAGCTCTGAGATGGTGTACGATAGAGCCATAAAGTTTGATCCAAAAATGTAGGGAAAAAGAACTGGGGTATTTAGGCATACTCCAGCTCTTTTTAGTATGTGGAAACCCATAGAGACCATCCTTTTTTCGGCATCTCAATTAGGCTCGATCTGCAGTTCTCGCCATGCTCGATACGTGACATCAGGCTGTGCGGCCAAGCAACTCGGGGCCCGGCATCTGGCGGTGCAACGGGCTACTGTAAAAGGACGCGGTAAGGAATTCCAGCGCTTTGTCTGCTTCTGCCCAGCAGGCTCGGTGGCAACCGTCGGCGGGCTCGTCATTTAATCTTAATTTTGCAGGATTCCACCGGATTTCAATATTTTCTCGATATATTCAGTGCTGTATTTTTTCTTGGCGTTATGGACCGCCTCAGGAAGTCTGCTGTCCTCAACTCCAAAATTATCTTTGAGGTAAAGGGCGGTTGCGACCAAGGAGAGATCGGTGGCATTGAATTTGCCAAACTGCCTTACAAAGTCGTCTACTGCTTGCCGCTTTTCGTCGTCAAGAAGGGCAAAGAACTGCTCCGCGCTCTCACTTGATCTTATAAAATAGCCTTCATTATCTTTCCAGGCTACTTTTATGATGCCGTTTCTCTCGGCAAAGCTCATCTCTCCCGATAATTCTGAAGAATACGGGCCGTAATGGTACATCGAGAAATCAAATCGGGCGATATTTTTTCGGGAGAGCAGATACATCATCTTCTGGACTATCGTCTTTCCGATCTGCTTATCTGGGGAATCCTCATTCAGCCGTTTTACCAGGTAGCCAATTAGCCCCGCTGCTCTGAAAATGCTCTCCTTGTGATTAGAATCCTGGTTCATCTCAATGCCTCCCTGGCCTTCATTCTATCTTCCGGCCTCACATAAATTCTTATTCGTTTTGATTTGACTATTATTTTTTAAAAAATGTGCCTTGTCGGGCGTATTCTGGAACTCTAATATAGATGTCGAAGCCGTATTTCTATGTGTCTATGGGATCGTTGCTCGTATTTTCAATTCGTTTTTCTTGAAGCTCTTTTAGGGTCATCCCATTTTCATCCATCCAAAACGATTTGGCGGCAGGATGACCCAATATTGTACCTGCGGCAGTCGCTGGGGTACGGAAAATGTAATCTTGAACAAACTCCATGTGGTCTCCTTTTGCAGTCATGACCCCTTTTTCAACGAGTTCTTTTCGCAATTTATGAAGGGATTTTGAGATGCCAGGTGCACCAGAAAGAACCGCCATGGAACCTTCTAGAACCAGGAAGCCGTCTTGCGTCTCGTATCCGTTTGCATTAATTTTACAGGAATCTATATGTAGCAAAGTATCTCTTGATATTTTTTCTTTTTCGAAAGCATTCAAACCTATCAGCGGAAATATGCTCAGCATCTCAGAAAGAAAGCCATCCGCCTCTGCCCTATCGGCGAGAGATAGATTTGGAAACTGCGGCACATTATCATTATCCAAACTCATCTTCTGGGCATCATTTGCAAGTGCTACCAGTTTTGCTTCAAAATGCTGAATATCCGACTTATTCAGACTTCCATCGGCAGCGATAAAAAAAGCGAACCACGTCCAGAAATCCTTTTCTACGTAATGCTTATCCAAGCGAGGACCAACTGGATCACCTTCTCCTACATAAATTCTTGGTAATTCCTCCTCTTCTGACCCCCCAACAAGGACATAGACTCCAGGGGAGTCAAACATTGATTTATAATCGGGGTTATTCTTGATCTCTGGAAGCAAAGACTTCGGACATACCAGGCATCGTCCAGACCAATTAGACTTTTCTATTATGCGGAGGCCACTGGGGCTTCCGTCCGGACAAAAGATTCGTATCGTGAAAGGTTTTGCAACAGGTGGGGTTCTTTTTTCAATAATCATTTATTGTTCTCCTCCATCAGATCATAATTGGAATCAGTAATCCCTACAATTATATGATTTGTTCGTTTGCGCGCTCTATCCTGGGCCACTTTCAAATCAAGCTTTTTTCCCTGTCCGTGGTCTGGCGGCATAGCATCATTCTTTCTCCCATTCATGAACTGAAGATCCAGAATGATCAAACACGGCCAGAGCTTTTTCCGTCCGCACGACTTTGTCCCCCTGATCAGAGGGCCGCCTCATGCAATAGCTCCTCCGGCCGTCGGGAATGTTGCTCTTTTTCGGATGTTTTCGAATCGCAACCCAACAAAACGTCTGCCTTGAGTCCGTAATCGTTTTCAGGAAATTCCAAATCCAGAAATCAGCCCGCGATTGGATATCTTGATATCCCCTTACCACCAAATCCAGCTAACCCATGCCCGTACTGTCCATAGTCGCCTGCCGGATGCTGGAGGACGAGCTAGTCCATCTGCTCTCTGCCGATGGAGAGGTCCGTGAGCTTCTCCTCGTGGACGGAATGCAGTCCCTGAGCCTCTCCGCAAAGCTGAGAGCGCAAAGTCGCCCCCACCTCCTGCTGGGCCAGGACAGCATTGCCCCGCACCTCCTGGAGCGGCAGAGCAGGCCGGGCGGTATCTTTTCTCGCGGGAGCGCCCACCCCAAAGCGGCGGAGCTTGTGGTTGTGGTAAGCCCGCTTCGTCTGGGGCTGCACTCCGACCTGGAGCAGCTTAAGGCCGCAGTATATGATAATATTCGCATCCTGGCCGCATTCTCGGACGGGATACTGATCTTCTACGGCAAATGCGGCAACGCTCTGGCCGATCTGGAGCACGACCTCTCCGACCTGGCCTGCCCGATCTACTTCTTGACCGATGAGGGCGGAGAGAGAATCGATGACTGCATTGCTCTTGCTCTGGGCGGAAACGAAAACTATGATCGAACTTTAGCCGAGCACCAGGACGTGGCGCTCTTCATGACTCCCATGTGGGCCTCCAACTGGAGGACGATGGGCGAAGAGGTGGCCTCGGGCCAGCGCCTGGACCTGGGGGCGATGCTGAAGGGAACCGGCATGACCAAGGTGGCCAGGATAGACACGGGCCTGTGCTTTGAGCCGGGATTCATCGAGAAGGTGGACGGCTTTGCCCGAGAGTTCAGGCTGCAAAGAATCGAGCTGCCGGGAGGAACGGCTGTGGCGAGAGGCTGCTACGAGAGAGCAAAGAGCCGCTTGCTGGCGGCCCCGCACGCGAGCGCACCGCCGCACGCACGGATTCACAGCCCAAATTACAAGGGCTGCCTGAAGGCGATGCAGGCCATTTGCCGCATGACACGAAAGAAGTTCCTGGGAGAATGAAGGCTCGAAACAGGGGGCAGGGATTGGGGCGGAAATGACAGCTAGCACAAGTTGCTTGCTATCTAAAAGATACGTCGTTAAACATTAAGCACTGGGTTATTTTCAGATTGACTTCTCGTTTAAGATCGTCGTCGGCTACTCCTATTATGCCTTCGCTTTTCTTCTTATCAAGAATCATGATTTTGTCAATTGAGAGAACAGAAGGCTCTTTCAATCCGGTATTTGTATAGGAAGACGTGCCGGGTAAGATGAGCAAGTCAGACGGTAATGGTTTTGCAGGAATCTGGCCGGATATATATGCCACAGTTACATCCAAATATCCTTCATAGAGGACCAATGCCGGCCTCAGCTTTTCTCCGCTGAAATCTGTGTATGGAAACCAAGCTAAAATAATACTTCCCTTTGGTGTCTTTGGTGGCTCTCCTGACATTGTTTAATCACCAAAGCAAGGCTACTCTTATCTGAACCTAACTTTTAGGTCAGCTACCGTATAGATATCTGCTTCCTTCTCGATAAGTGGTGCGATGGTTAGCTGAGAGGCTCGCATAAGACTCATAACAATTGTCCTGTCATCCTCGAAAGAGGGGTCGGGCAACACGCTCGGGGCCGGGGCTTCGGGCTTCGCTATTTCTGGACTTATAAAACCCCTATTAATTATCTGCATCATTTGTTCCCCTCATCGATATCTGAATACACAATATTATCCTCTTACTGGTTACCTTGGTAATATCTTGGTATTATCAGGTATTTAAGATTAGCTTATGGCCATGTTAGGCCCACTTCTTCAATCTCATGGCAGGGAGAGCGCCCGCCCCGGCGCACGGATCAGCGGCTTCAACTCCAAGGGGTGCCTGGCGGCGATGCTGGCCATTTGCCGCATGGCACGAAAGAAGTTCCTGGGAGAATGAAGCTGGGCAAGGATTAAATCCTTTTAATGATCTATTAAATGCAATATGTTTTCCGAATACATCCGGGCGGCCTTAATGCAGGCAGAGTATGACACCCTGGAAGATGGTTCCTTCGTTGCCACAGTGCCGGGACTTCAGGGTGTGATTGCCGTGGGAGACACTCTAGAAAAATGTCGCATGGATCTCATTGAAGTCATTGAGGAATGGATAGTAGCTCGCCTGCAATGGGGCTATCCCATCCCACCCATTGGCGGACAAATAATTGCGTCCTCAAAGGAGCCAATTGCCGTTGTCGACTAAGCTTATTCCTATCTCTCGACGTGAACTCATTAAGAAATTGACGGCAATAGGATTCACAGGCCCATATCCGGGAACAAAGCACCAACATATGGTAAAAGATGGCGTCTTTGTGATGATCCCCAATCCACATCATGGCGAGAAGATCAGCGTTAAGCTGCAACAGATCATTCTCAAAGAGACGGGGATCTGCAGAGACGAATGGATTTCAGCGACCTGATCGCAGTCTTAGTTTCTGTCTAAACACCATCAAGATTCTGCATTGGCTCTGCCTAGCAGCCCAGCCCAGCCTCCTTGCGCCACAGCTTCGCCTGGCTTTCCGATCCGATTCTCCAGCACCGCCGCGCGGGCGGACCCGCACAGCCCTGCCCGACCGGGTACCTATTAGCAAAAATTTATAACGGAAGTGTACTACGTTATGTATATGAAACAGATTTGGCGTTTGTTATCGTTGATCTTTCTGATCACGGGATTCTGTTCGGCGCAAATTCCGGACCTATTGGGGAACTGGACAGCCACTGGAAATGGCTACATTGCTGAAGAAGGTTTCAACACACTTCCTGAGAACAGCCTTAATTTTTCGATCACCGAGCAGAATGGACGGCTCTTTGCGGGAAATGTGACATACACAGAGAATGGGACAGAATCCGTCGAAGGCTTTGCCGGAGCAATTGGTTTAGATAACAAAACGATCTTTAGAGTCGAATTTAGTGAGGGATATTCCCTGGGCACGATCATTTCTGAAAATGAGATTGAGATGTTATATCTTGAAGATGGTGAAATGGGGCGGGTCTTCATTGATAGGCTTCAGCGGATAAAGGCATAATTCTACTCATTCTTCTCCAGCTACCACCACGCGGGCGGACCCACGCGGCCCTGCCCGACCGGGTGCCCTGGGACGGGCCCGGGCGCGCCCGCGCGGGGGAAGTACGCACGGCTATTGTCTCCCTGCCCATAAATGCTGCCACTTGCAATTAGCTCCTCCAGGGTCCACTGGCGGCTGCCTCTTCCTGATGCATTCGTGTCCGCCAGCTCGCGAAACATCTGCATTAAGGAGAAGATAGATATATTGAAAGCAATTAATTGTAATTGATGCCAAGACTGACCGCCTTCATCTCAGGCATGGTACAGAAGACCGGCTACAGAGCAAATGTAGTAATCCTGGCCAATGCCTTCGGACTGCAAGGTTACGTGCAGAACCTTCCCAGCGGCAAAGTTAAGGTGGTAGCTGAAGGGGGGCAAACCGATCTGGAGCGATTTCGGAGTTGCTTAACGATAAAAGATGCTCTAATCGATGTACAGAGCATCGAAAATGAATACACTGCGGCCACGGGAGATTTCATTGGATTCGAGAAGATGGTTTCCGGCGGCGAGACCGATCAGCGCCTGGACAAAGCCGCAGACCTGCTTAAAGATCTCATTGTCGTCAGCAAAGAGATTGTAGTTGAATTGAAAGCTACCCATGAAGACATCAGAGGCGTCCGTGACGAGGTAAAGGGTTCCCGTGATGACATCAGAGGCGTCCGTGACGAGATAAAGGGTTCCCGTGATGACATCAGAGGCGTCCGTGACGAGGTAAAGGGATCCCGTGATGACATCAGGGGCGTGCATGAAGCCGTCCTGGATGTTCGCCAAGAGGTAAACAACATTGGTGAGATGCTGGCAGAGAAGATAGATGATGCGAAAGATGAGATCACAAATGAAGTCAAAGAGCTTCGCTGTGATTTGAGAGATGATCTGAAAGAAAGATTGATCCGGATGGAAGCGGATATCTCACAGATAAAAGCTAAGAACGGGCTCTAAATACTCTTTTGTTTTCCGGAAAATCCAGACCCATAGACCCAAGCCCGCGATCGGATATATTGATATCCCCTGACCACCAAAATCAGATAACCCACACCCGTACTGAGCATAATCGCCTGCAAGATGCTGGTGGACGAGCCAGTCCACCAGGCTCTCTAATGATAGAGAGGTACGAGAGCTGCTCCTCGTGGACGGAAGAGAATGCTTTTGCCTAGACCCCATCAAGATCCTCGGCACCGGCACGGCCAGCACAGCAGCCTGTCGGCCAGCCCGGCCAGGTGCGACGCTCGGTAGCCGCTTGCCCAGATCAGTCCGCTTAGACTTTCTTCGATCTCAAAATAAAAAAAACCTTAAATTCAACGAAGTCGTGTCTAGAATTAGAAGCACAAAAGGAGGATTCAAAAAAATGACAAACGAAACTGTAGAGAAAGCAAAGGCTGATGTCAAGAAAGGGATGGCTGAAGTAGGGAAGGCGGCGGCTAATTTAAAAGATGATGTGAAGAAGCTGAAGGCCAGTTTTGAGCATAATGCAGATGGAGAGAAGAAGGCTGATGCAACTAGAATCGTGGTCAATGATGCAGATACTGGGACGAGGCCTGATTCAGAGAAGAAGATAAGTGATGCAGTCGAATCTGTATTTGGCGTTAATGCTGGCATCGTATGGAAAGCCCTCAATCTAAATGGTCCGATGACGATTGATGACCTCGTGAAGACTTCAAACTTAAATCCCGAGGAGATCTATGGCGCATTGGGCTGGCTTGGCCGCGAGAACAAGATCTCGTTGGAGACACGTGGTGAGGTAAGGTTCTTTTCCCTAAGGCCATGAAAAAGGTTTTGCTCATAGGTTCGCAAAGCGAGGAAGATCTGGTGGGAGCTGAACATCATGAAAATAATTATTTTTGGACATAATACCCCTATAGCTCGCTGCGCGGGTGCGCCGCCGCCATTTCACTTGCCCGGTAGACCGAAGAGCTAGAAGCGGAACTCTCCGTCAATAATGTTTTAACCTGTGCAATCCTGTCATAAAATGCACAATTATGCCTCTACATGAGACTCGCAGAGATCTCATATGATGTTTACCTTCATATATCTCAGAGAGTGTAATTGCAGATATCAAGTGATAGGATAACGGGTGATAAGAAATGACAGTTAATGAGATATCGGGATTCTTATCCGCCAAGCTTTGCATTTCGGTCTTCCTCATTGTGGGTTTGATTGGGACGGGAGCTTCTCAGAGTTACGATAACCTTTACAAAAGCAACGCCCCTCAAACGGCGCAGGAACGAGCCGACCTGTTCAAGGCGATGCAAAATGTGGATGAGAAGAGCATTCCTCAAACGGCGTCGAACGTGACCGATCTGTATAAAGCGCTTCAGAATCCCTATGCATTCAAGGATCCACAAGCTGCACTGGAGAACGCCAATACGTATAAAC
>JBAXWY010000059.1:0-13243 GCA_037128175.1 Methanothrix sp. | reverse complement strand
TGCCATCTTCTCCCATCATGGATTTCTGGCAACCGCAGGGATTTTCTTTGCTATCATGACCCTGACACATTTGTGTACAGTCTTTCGGAGAATTTGGGCAGTTGCACTGCTTTTGTTCTTGTCCCATTTCGTTATTGGGCATCGAAAGTGCTGGCATGACAAGAATACATGCTGCTACTAATGCCACAAGAAGTCTAATGTGATTCATTTGTTACTACACCTCCAGAAAGGATCAACTCACCTGATTTGTGAATTGTCCAATATCATTCTTCTCGGAACGATATAAAAGGATATAGCAGAACGATGGTTTGATGGAACAATTATCCGGTGCATGGATCATGCAATAGAAGTTCTAAAAACTATTTAAAGGTTCAGGATGGTTCTAAATGGGATAATTATGCTTATATTCTATCTTTTGAAGAAAATATCCATTCAAGCTAACTATTTCTTGCTCTTTGACTTAAAACAGCTACTATAGCTAAAATTAGTCACTATTTTCCATATTCCGTCTCTTGTGAACTATTATAGAGACCATAAATACAGGGTTCATGGAATAAGGTCGTAGGAAGATTGCCTGCCAAATTATGGCCCGAAGAGTTCCTATGCTGGTATTGGATGGGCAGAAATGGAACTGCGGGCCGATCAGATATAGAGCAGCCGTGTTTATGAAGGCGATGGGAGAACCTGTCAAGACTGAAGATAGCAATCCGGGGCATAAATGGATTGTATATTTATAATAAACATTTTTCGTGCGCCTTCTTCGCACTCCTCAGGCGATTTGCCGCCCGTGATCACCAGTTTGCCGGATCTGAAGATGAGCACTACCACTTTTGGCCGCTTGATCTTGTAGACCAGCCCAGGAAACTGCTCCGGCTCGTACTCAATATTCTCCAGGCCCAGGCCCAGGGCGACGGCGTTTAAGTTCAAGTCCGACTTCAGATCTGAGACAGCCGGAAGTCAGCATCGCCATGCAAACCCTGAGATGAAAGGAGCTGGCTTACTGAGCATGAGATCATAAATTATTGTGAAGCTGAGAAAATTAGGGAATCTGCCAGGTTCTCCGAGGCCATCCGGAAGCTGAAGGAGCTGAGCTCGGCATAGCCTCAAAAGGGGTTTTCCCCTTCGTAGATCTTCGCGCCCAGGCCCACCGCCTCCTCGACCGCCGCCAGGTCCTTCATCAGGAATATCCGCTCGTTCGCAGTCTCCTTGAAGGCCACGTAGTTCTTCAGGATCGGGGCATACTTGGCCTGCATGGGGAGCTCTCCTCAGCGTAATTATCACATTAATTCGCCATAAATCTATGGGTTACTCATTGCCTATTGATCGCTGCACTCAAACACATACGGCGCCTATCACAGGACTTTTCTTCAAGTGCCAGGCCAATCGGAAGGCCAGGGAAAGGAAGGCGAAAGCTTTTGGCAAATCATCCAGCAGATGTATCTATCAGAACTATTCTCTAATGATTATCATGGGCAACAATATCATCGACGTCACGCAGACTGAGGAAGAGTTGCGCAAAGCCTTGCAAGCCGCGCAAGCTCGCAACGCCCAGTACGAGCAGGCAGTCTCAATGATATCCGATATCGTCTGGCGTTATGATATCAACACCAAAGGAGAGCATGTAGGCTCCTACATCTCGCCGGTTGCAGACAGGATGCTGGGGCTGCCTGCGGGCACCATCGGAGATAGCTTCGAAAAATACTTTTCCTATATTCATCCCGATGAATTGTCAGTCGTGCAGAAGATACTCTCCGAAGGGATACGAACTCTTGAAAAGGAAAAAACCGCAGAATACCGCATACGAAAGGCCGACTGCACCACGCTTTGGGTTCGTTCCAAGGGTTCGGCTTATTACTACCCGGACGGACGAGTCACCGTCTTTGGCACGACAAGCGATATCACGGAACGCAAGCGTGCTGAGCAGGACTACCGGACGCTGTTCCACGAGATGCTGGACGGCTTCGCGTTGCACGAGATCATCTGCGACAGAGATGGAACCCCGTCCGATTATCGCTTCCTTCGAGTCAATCCAGCCTTCGAGCGCATGACCGGCCTGAAGGGAGAAGACATCGTGGGCCGGACCGTTCTGGAGGTCATGCCCGACACCGAGCGGCACTGGATCGAGACTTATGGCAAGGTGGCGCTGACCGGCGAACCGGCTTTCTTCGAGAACTACTCAGCTGAACTGAAGAAGCATTTTGAGGTGACAGCCTTCCGACCTGTGCCCAATCAGTTTGCCTGCATCTTCGCCGACATCACTGAATACAAGCGGACGAAGACGGCGCTGCGGGTGAGCGAGGAGAAATATCGTCGATTGATCGAGAACAGCCATGACATTATCTATACGCTTACACCAGATGGGGTATTCACCTTTGTTTCTCCTAGTTGGACCACGCACTTGGGGCACCAGGTAACCGAAGTAACCGGGAAACCATTCCAACAATTCGTCCATCCGGATGATATTGCGAGGTGCCTGGTATTTTTGCGGGCAATGAACGAGCCGGGACAACGACAAACAGGCATCGAGTACCGCGCGCAGCATGCCGACGGGACGTGGCGCTGGCACAACACAAATGCAGTTCCTTTAAACAACGAAGCCGGAACGGTCGTTGGTTTCGAGGGGATCGCCACCGACATAACCGAGCGTAAGCGGACAGAGGACAAGCTCCGTCACGTAATCCGTTTGTATGTGCTGCGCAGCCAGATCAATCAGGCCATCATCCGGACCCGTGAGCAGGACGAGCTATTTCGCACAATTTGCCAGGTGGCCATTGAATTTGGCCAGTTTCGCATGGCCTGGGTCGGATTGATTGATGAAACCGACGATAGGGTAAGACCTGTAACCCATGCGGGCCAGGATGACGGGTATCTGGACCAGATACTCGTCACGACAGGAGACATGCCCACGGGAAACGGCCCCACCGGTTTGGCGCTCAAGGTGGGAGAGGTCGTGACCTCCTACGACATAGCCGCCGAACCACGGATGCTTCCATGGAGGGATGAGGCGCTCAAACGGGGATATAGGTCATCAGCCGCCGTTCCCTTCCGGCGTAAGGGCAAACTCGTCGGAACCCTGAACCTCTATGCAACAGAACCGGGCTTCTTCACCACGAATGAACAAGAACTGTTACAGGAGATCGCGGAGGACATCTCCTTTGCGCTCGAAGCAATTGACTCGGAAACCGAGCGCATGCGGATGGAGGAAGAACTGCGCCGGACGAATGCGTCTCTGGACTCGATTATCGATAATATCCCGAACATGATCTTCCTCAAGGATGCCAGCGAACTCCGTTTTGTCCGGTTCAACCGGGCGGGAGAGGATCTGCTGGGTCATTTCAAAGACGACTTTCTGGGGAAGAACGATTACGATTTCTTCCCAAAGGAGCAGGCAGACTTCTTTACGGGAAAGGATCGGGAGGTTCTGCGGGGGAAGATGGTTATGGATATCCCGGAAGAACCAATTCAGACCCGAAACAAGGGAGAGCGCATCCTGCACACCAAGAAGGTTCCGATCCTGAACGAAAACGGAGAACCCGAATACCTGCTGGGCGTCTCCGAGGACATCACCGAGCGCAAACGGACTGAGCAAGAGTTGCAACAAACCAATCAGGATCTGGAAATTGCCATCGAACTGTCCAATGAATTGGCCAAACAGGCCCGAAAGGCCAATGATGCCAAGAGCGAATTTCTGGCCAACATGAGCCACGAGATTCGTACGCCTTTGAACGGCGTTATCGGCATGACCGGACTGCTCCTGGATTTGGATTTGAATGCAGAGCAACATGAATATGCACAAATTGTCCATAGCAGCGGCGAGATGCTTCTCTCTCTCGTAAACGACATACTGGATTTCTCCAAGATCGAAGCCCAAAAGCTGGAACTGGAAACTCTGGACTTTGATCTGCGCTCTACACTGGAAGATACAACGGATCTCCTGACGATCGGTGCTCGTGAGAAGGGACTGGAGCTGGTCTGTTTGGTGGAGCCAGAGGTTCCGTCTCTCCTGCGCGGAGATCCGGGAAGGCTGCGCCAGATTCTGGTCAACCTGGGAACCAATTCAGTGAAGTTTACAAAGAAGGGCGAGATAGTGATCCGCGTCCGCCTGGAGAGCGAAGACGAACGAAATGTCACAATTTACTTCTCGGTCAGCGATTCAGGCATCGGCATCCCGGCAAACCGGAAGGATAGTCTCTTTTCACCCTTTACTCAGGTGGATAACTCGACTACGCGCCAATACGGTGGTACTGGTCTTGGACTGGCCATATCCCGGCAGCTCGCCGAGCTGATGGGTGGCAAGATCGGCTTGGAAAGCGAGGAGGGCAAAGGGTCAACCTTCTGGTTCACAGCGGTGTTTGAGAAGCCTCCGGCCGGGTCCGGATCGGCAGAGGAGAAGCTTGCCAAAATTGCGGGCGAGGGAGCTATCGAACGCTCCGCCGCGAAGCCTGTCATTTCTGAAAACGGCAAGCGCAAGATACGCATCCTGGTGGTGGAGGACAATCCCGTAAACCAGAAAGTGGCACAGGCAATGCTGAGAAAGATGGGACTAAGGGCTGATGTGGTGGCCGATGGTCAAGAGGCCGTCAAAGCACTCCAGATGGTTCCCTATGACCTGGTATTGATGGACTGCCAGATGCCTGAGATGGACGGTTTCGAGGCCACTCGCTGCATCCGCCAGGAAGGTTCGAAGGCGCTCAATCCACGCATTCCCATCATTGCCATGACCGCCGCTACCATGCAAGGGGACCGGGAGAAGTGTATTCAGGCGGGGATGAGTGATTTCATTGCCAAACCCGTCCAGAAAAGAGAACTGGCAGAAATAATCGCCAGGTGGTTGGCGATAACGACTAACGACAACCGGCAGATTCCCGTAAAACTCGGCATCGAACTCCAAGGACGTCCTGGACCCGATTAACATGTTCGTCTCCTCAACCTGATAATGGCAAATCAATATGCTGCCAAAGAGCTCAACGTCTCGTCCGATGGTAGGAAGGTTATAAGAATGACATTGGAAAAAAGCAAAGTGAAGAAAGTCCTGAGCTACCGATGGGCGGTGTTCGGGATCCTGGCCTTCGCTTACTTCTTTGTATACTTCCACAGGGTGTCCTCGGCGGTCGTGTCTACCGACTTGCAGATCACCTTCGGAGTGAGCACGTCCGCCTCCATCGCACTTTTGAGCTCTGTGTATTTCTACGCCTACACAGTCATGCAGTTGCCGTCTGGATTATTGACCGACAACTGGGGACCACGCAAAACGGTCAGCCTCTTCACGCTTGTAGCCGCGGCCGGCGCGATTCTAACCGGGATCGCATCTACTTTCGAGACGGTCATCGCAGGACGATTGTTGATCGGCATAGGCGTGGCCATGGTTTACATCCCCACCATGAAGATCCTGGCCGCCTGGTACCGTAAGAATGAGTTCGCTTCTCTTTCCGGTATCCTGCTAGCGGTGGGCAACATCGGAGCCCTGAGCGCCGCTGGCCCTTTGGTCTTGATGTCCGACGCCCTGGGTTGGCAGCAGGTATTCCTCATACTGGGCATGATCACGTTCGTCCTGGCGGCGTTAGTCTGGATGATCACTCGGGACCGGCCCTCGGACATGAACCTTCCCAGTATCCAGGAGATCGAGGCCATGGAGTTGGGCGAGTTGGCCCCAGAGGTCAAGACGACGGAGAAGATTCCCATGGGCAGGGCTCTCAAGATGACCTTCGGGTCGGGGATGAAGTTCTGGCCCCTGGCCATATGGTTCTTCTTCATGTACGGTAGCATCATGGTCTATCAAGGACTGTGGGCGGGACCGTTTTTCCATGACATCCTGGGATGGGACAGGCCCACCTACGGGCTGGTGCTAACCTTCATCGGAATGGGCATGATCTTGGGCTGCCCTACTGCCGGGTACATCTCTGATAGGATCCTGAAGTCCCGTAAAAAAGTCTTAATCATAGGGACCGTGTTGTATACGATCATCTGGGCGATAATATGGGTGACCACCGGGCATATCACCAGTACTGAGACCTATATGGCGATAAACTTCGCCTTCGGCTTCTTCGGCGGGTTCCTCGTGGTGAGCTATGCTCAGATCAAGGAGCTGTTCCCCATAAGCATTGTGGGGACGAGCACCGCAGCTCTCAACATATTTCCCTTCGCTGGCGGGGCCATACTGCAGCAGGTCTCCGGTCTGATGCTGACCACCAGGTCCCTGGAGTCTTACCAGGGCTTATGGCTGCTCATGCTGATATGCATGATTATCGCTACGGTAGCGGCTTTCCTATCCAAAGAGAAGGAACCAGACAAAGGCTAGGAACTCCCATCTACCTCCCCCGAACAAAATGGCCTCATTCGCAAGTGCAATATCCCTGAACGCATTTCATCTAGGTAGAGAAGCAGTATGCGGGTAATTCTCCATGTCGATCTGGATGCCTTCTTTCCTTCCGTAGAAGTTCGAGAGCACCCAGAATTGAAGGATAAGCCGGTAATTGTTGGAGCGGTTCCAAAAGAAGGCAAAGGCCGGGCGGTGCGATGCAAAAGCCCTTCGGGATCTTGCGGCTTCCTGGCCCGCGCCCTCTCAGGATTGCTGGCGGCATCGGTCTCCCGCCGCCGGGTGTCGCGCTCTTGCGGGACTGCTGCCCATGGTTACGAGGTCGAGTGCGGGGGATGAGATTCTCGCACGTTGAAACCATCTATCATAATTTCTGATTTTAGATTTAATCAGAAATTTGGAAGTAGGATGATATAGGCCAAAAACATATCTTTGCTCAACACTTATTAGATCTTATGAGATTGATCAATGTCGTTTTTGTTCTTCTGCTTGCATTAATGCCATTAGTGCAATGTTCGCAGACCGCAGAAGATTGGTTCAATAAAGGCACTGACTTTTACCACCGTGGCGCTTACGATCTTACATCGGGAGCGCGGAGGGTCACGAATACCCCGACCTTCAGGTTGGGGATGAAGTGAACCCTCGCGTTATTTGTGCTCACTTAAACCGATAAGCTGGAAATCGAAAGCAGAGTTTCAATTGCACAGATCAGGGAAACCAGGCAAAGAAGACTCGATGATTTCTGATCTCCAGCTAACCGGGCGTGCGTGCGGCCCGAAGCATATCCCATCCCTTTAGGGTGGGGTGGCCACACGCAGTTTGATTTGAAATTGCCTTTTTTCGGGGACTTTATGAATATCCACCATCGACTTAGCTACCTTTAATGCGATGCAGCTGCCAGGAAGCCGCGAGACCCCCGTGCTCTCATCGCGCCATCAGGCCTTGGACCCAGACACGGGAATTTCTCCGGTTCTCTGTCCCGCTAGCCCGCGCGCGCTCGCGCCAGTCACGAGCTACTTGCTGAAGAGTCGAAACTCTGCAATGAAGTTAACCTGTTTTGAACCGGCTTTCAGGAATCTGCTTTATAAACGGTTTATTGGACAAGAGCAGCCATAAGGCCAGGCATGAAATCCCGGTGAGGATGTTCATCGCGCCTAAGATCAGGATGGTATTGCTCCAGGGCAGCGAGATGATGGTCATGCCAACGCTGCCCATGAAGATGCCAAAGCAGCTCATCAGGGCGGAGGCTGAGCCTGCATCCTCTTCCTGCTGCTCCAGCATCAGATTAGCGCCGGGAGTGCGCACACAGCTGGCCATGAGCGTGGCAGGCAGCAGCACCAGGGCAAATACTATGGGCTTGATACCGCCCAGGAGGGTAATGAGAAGTCCGCTGGCTGAGATAACGGCAAAACAGACCATGATGATCGATCGGCGCGAAAAACGCCTGGACAGCCGCAGATAAAGGATGGGTCCAGTGATCATTCCCAGGGCATTGAAGGCGAAATAGTAGCTGTAGGTCTGCTCGCTCAGGCCGAAGCTATTTATATAAATATATGAAGATGCAGCAATAAACGCCATGCTGGACACGCTGAGCAACGAAAAGATCAGGAGCAAGCTGGTAAAGCCAGGATTTTTCGCCACTGCTCCAAGCCTTCCCCAGGCCTGTCGCATTGATCCAGTATAGCGTTTATCTATTGTCTCCTGCAAAGCTATGCTTCCCGCCAGCGCCAAGAGGCCTATGCCACCTAAAATCAGGAACACTCCCCTCCAGGAAGTGATGCGAAGTAGGAGTGCGCCCAGAACCGGGGCTGCCATGGGAGATATGAGCACCATTGACTGGACCAGAGCTAAAATTGTCTCCCGGTTTTTGCTGTCATAGACATCTTTGATTATGGCGGTGGCTACGGCAAAAGCCCCGCTGCCACCCAGGGCTTGCAGGATTCGGCATAATATTAGTTGGTATATATCCACGGAACCTGCGCATAAAAAGCCGGCCAGAGAATAGATGGACAGAGCAATGAGCAGTACTGGTCTACGTCCATATTTGTCGCTTTGTGGCCCCCAGAAGAGAGTTCCTGCTGCGAAAAATACAAAAAACAGGATTAAAGTGAGATTGGCCAGGTCTGTTGTTACGCCGAAAAACTTAGCCATGCCGGGTAGTGCCGGAAGATAAAGGTCGGTAGATAACGGAACGAACGCGCTGAGAAATGCTATGAGTCCAATAAGGCCCTTTTCCCCCAGATACTTTTGTCTCAATCTCCGCCCCAGCAGTTCGTTTTCTTTTCCAGCCTTTCCAGGAGATCGCACAGCTTATTGGCGCTCGCGACAACCGTCTTCCTGCCGATGCGGTCTTCCGCAGCAGGCCGCACGGCAATGCCTCCGAAGTGGGCGTCGTCCCCTACTACGATCATGCCGTGGATGTGCATCCAGGCGTGCACCGTCTCCAGCGCCTTCTCTTGGCCGCCGTTTCTTGCTCCCCCAACGCTGATGGCGCAGCCGACTTTATCCTTGAGATGCGAGCCCTGTCGGCGTAGGGGAATGGTTCTGTCGAAGACGGCCTTTAGCTGAGCAGTTACGCTTCCGAAATAGACCGGCGAGGCCACGATGATGCCGTCTGCCTTCTGGAGCGTGGTTATGATTCTCTCCATATCGTCCTCTTTGGGACAGGATTTTCCTTTGCTGCAATCGCCGCAGTCATTGCAAAAATCTACCTTCATCTCGGAAATGAGCAGCCTCTCCGTCTCAAAGCCCCTCTCTTTGGCCACAGCCAGGGCTTCATTAAGCAGAAACTCGGTATTGCCAGCCTTTCTGGGACTGCCGCTGATCCCAACCACCAACATCTTTCCTTTCACCCCTTGACACGGATTTGCTGGAGCGAAATATAATGCTTTTGCAGCCCGCGAGCCTATTGTGGAGTCCATCGCAAAGTTAATATCTAATACACGAATTTTATTATGGGATTCTAGATGAATGTAGAGATCACATCGCTCCTGGACCAGGATGTCTATACTCAAAATGGCATCTTTGTGGGCAGGGTGGAAGATGCCGTCCTTGACCCTGAGAACGGCGTGGTGAGCGGGCTGGCCCTGGGGGACGTGAACCGGGAGCTGTTTGATCAGAAGGGCAAGGGGATCGTAATACCCTATCGCTGGGTTACTGCAGTGGGCGATATCATCATCATCCGGCACCTGACTCGAAATGCAAAGGATCAGCGCAAAGTCGACTAGCTGGGAGATTTATTCCGGTCTATGTGCCCGCGCGCCCCTGGTAGTGAGGGCGGACGGAAGGGGCTTCAAAAAGGTACTAGAGGACAGCAAGAAGCCCTATGACATCGATTTTGCCCGGTCGATGGCAGGCGCTGTGGAGCGCTTCTTTTTGGATTTTGGGCCCGTGCCCGTTTTGGCCTTTACATTCTCGGATGAGATCAGCCTTGTCTTTCTTGATGCGCCCTTTGCCGGAAGGGTGGAAAAGATTGATTCTTTGGTCGCGGGCTTTCTCTCTGCAGCCCTTTCCCTGGGCCTTCATAGGCCCGTTTCCATGGACTGCCGGACGATCCCTCTTTGCCAGGCGGAGATATGCAGCTACCTCGCGGAGCGGCAGGATGAAACCTGGAGAAATCATATCTTTTCCTATGGCTTTTACATGTTGCGAGAGGATGGGCTCAATGGGACGCAGGCCATGGAGAAGTTACTAGGGTTAAAGGAGTCAGAGATTCACGAGCTGGTATTCCAGAGGGGCATTAATCTGACCAAGACCCCTGTCTGGGAGAGGCGAGGCGTAATGGTCTACCGCAAAAATGGGCGGATGGCTGTGGATTGGGAGATTCCGCTCTTCTCCTCGCAAGAGGGAAAAGCTCTCTTGGCGGAGATAATAGGTCTTGCAAAGGCAGGATCAAAGAGGTAATTGGGAAAGAATCGTGAAGTATTTCTTGATTATATCCTTGTTTTCGGGAGGAAGGCTCTCGATATAGAGCTCAGAGGGAACTGCGGCTGCTTCTCCTGCCTGGGATTGCTGGAAGACACGCTCCACGGGCTTTGTATTTCTGGCCAGAGATCCGGCTCCTATTCCCGGATAAAGCATAATTTCCATCTTGTTCTCATTTAAGACGGCGAGAGAGGGATTGCCGAAGAGGTTGCCGGTGAGGTTTATTTCCTGATTTGTGCTTTCTGCCGGCCTAACATTCTCAAAAGCGGAAAGGGCTTTGTCCCTCAGATCAGCGAGAGACTGGAAATCCGATGGAGTGACAATTTCGCTCTGGGCTAAGAGAATGGCTGCACCTGATATGAGTACTATGGCAAATGCTCTCTTGCTTATCTGCCGTGAATTGAGTATTTCAGAGGGCTTGATTTTATTCAGGCTTACTTTGATCTCATTGGCCAGGTTTTGCATGGGCAGAGAGTCAACGTCGCGATTGTCGTAAGCGGTGCGGGCTTTCTCGGAAAGCTCTGGCCCCAAGAGCGGAAAGATATCTGCCTTTTTCCGTCTCTTGATAAGCGTGGCCCCGGCCAGGCCAATGATTATGGAGAGAACGGCGGGTGATGCCGCGAGGAGTGGGACGTCCTGATAATAGAAGCTCATAAAGCCGGGAAGGCCGATAATCTCTGCCAGGGCGTAAACGGCGATGGACAGTATTGCGATATTCATTGCCCACAAGGTCCTTTCAAAGCGGTGGTATACCTTTGTCAGCCTCTTCAGGGGCTGGAGAAATTCATAGGGCCCTTTCACAATATTTATTCGGATAGTACCAATAAATAGTTTTTGCAATGAATGCTGAAAAGAGTTTATACCACCCAGGTCAATGGAATGGAAAATGGCTGGCATCGATGGATTAATGGGTAAGCTCCTGGTGGTTCTGGTAGCTTTTGCTCTGCTACCTATGGTAATTCTAGGGATCATATCTTTAGTGGAGATGAACCAGGCATCAATTGACGTCCAAAGCAATATCACCAGCCTCAGCACATCCTTGAACCGCTCTGCTCTTGCGGTCGGTCAAGGCGATGCCGATCAGGTGCAGCTCGCTATCGCGAAGGCCCGCCAGTATGACGAGTTCTTCGAGCGTATTGCTTCTGAGAACGAACTTGTCGCGGGCTATGTGGCCGAGGGTTCTGCAAACGAGAGCTGTACCCCTCCTGGAATATGGGTTGCACCAATCGGTTCTAACCAGACAACTTCTGAGATAAGAGATGCTACCGTAAGATCCCTTTGTGCTCCTGCCAGGGTTATGCAAGCACTTCACAAGGTCAAATCATCATTGTACCTATCATATATCGGAACCGAGGATGGAGTGCTGGCAGTTTGGCCTTACAACGATAAGACTCTCAGTAACACGGCGCCCTTCAGTTACAAGGATATGCCGTATTATACTCTGGCCAAGCAAAAGAAGAAAACCGTCTGGACCGGGCCCTATTTGGATGGTAAGGGAGATTATGCAATTACCGTTACCACTCCTTTCTTTCGGGGCGATGAGTTTGCAGGCATCGCGGGAATGGATGTATCTTTATCTTCGATTTACAGCGACCTGTCATCCTTGAAGGGAAGAGGATATCCCTTTATTATGGATTCGTCCGGCCTGATAATACACCGGCCTAAAAATAAGCCGGAAAATAATCTGAAAGACCTCTTCGTAGCGGATAATCTCTTTGAATCCACTAACCCTGAGGTCAGGGCGCTGGGCAAAGGCATGTTAAGAGAAAGCTTCGGTTCCAATGTGGTGGGACTGGGAAATGAGGACGGATATGTGGCTTTCTCGCGCATAGATACACTTGGCTGGATCTTCTGCATTGCCTATCCTGCCGAAGAGATGAGCCTGCCGGCGCGGTACATAGATTCCGGCATCAAGGATGTTGCCAGGAGCACAACGGTCGGCTTGAGTGATGCCTCGCGAAAAGTTCGGGATTATGCGCTGATCATCTTCGTACTCACCGTTTTTTCCGTGCTGGGGGCGGCATGGTGGCTCTGCAGAAGAATCGATGGCCAGATTGCCTCTCTTGTCGGCTTAGCTGAGAAAATTTCGCGCGGCGAGTTTGACGTCGAGGCGAAGACATCCGGCGAGCTGGCGGTTTTAGCGGTCTCCTTCAATAAAATGGCGCAGGGTCTCAAGGGATACGTGGCAAGGCTGGAGGAAGATGCGGTTTTACTGGGCGGCTCTGGCAAGGAGATGGCCTTTTTGGAGGGGGTAAAGCGTAATCTAGTTCCGGCAAATGTGCCCCAGGAAGATGGATATGAGATCCAAACGCTTTACTGGCCTTCTGAGGAGAATAGTTTTGATCTCTATGATATTACCAGAGCAGAAGATAAAATTGCCTTCGCCATGGCGGGTGTAGGCGGAGATGGTGTCCAGGCGGCCATGCTTGCCATCATGTCGCGAACGCTCATTCGTGCCTCGCCTGATAAATTGGATCCGGCAAAGGCCATTAGTGACCTGAATATGCAGATAAATCAGCATGGTCACGGAACGAATCTGGCATGCTTTTATGCTCTCTTAGATCCCGTAAATCACACTTTAGAGTATGTAAATGCCGGCTTTAATCCTCCCTTCATTGTCGATCCAGGAGGAATAGTGGATACATTGGGTGGTGGGGGAATTGCTCTTGGTATGCTGGATAGAATGGAGCTTGAAAAGACGCTTATACCTATCCAGTCGGGCGATGTCATGGTCATGTATTCCAATGGTGTCGTTGAGCTGGAGAACGGCTTTAAGAAGCAATTCGGCATAGAGCGGCTGATAAATCTGGTCATAAACAATAGATATCTCCCCTCTTCGGAGATAATGAGGGCAGTGGAGAAGGATCTTCTGGATTATTCCCAGGCAAGGCTTGCTTCTTCAGACGTAACCATAATAATTATCCGGCGAAGTTGATTGATTCCCCTCTTTTTTTGGTGCGCTAGCTTTAAATACCCATCATCTATTAGAGTTGAAGGCCGATG
>JBAXWY010000058.1:0-14769 GCA_037128175.1 Methanothrix sp. | reverse complement strand
TTAATACCGTGCCAGGTGGTACAGCTATCGCAACATCTAACATAAAGATTGAACCAGTGCAAATTATTGTTGAATCATCCGAAGCAAGCGTAAAACTAAAGTGAAAAATCGATAACCAGTTAGCCAGTTTTTCTTTCTTTATCCCTGATCTGAATTTTGGTCGATATCATCAGTGCTTGCTCGCAGACATGATTCAAATGCCATTGGAACTAAGAAATCCGAAAAAAGTAAACATTTCCCCTTATAATTAAAGGTATTATCAAGGGGGGTTTGTAGACTTTTTACAGATTTTGTCCTGAAGTAGTCAAGTCTCTTATCAGTTACAATACCGGGTAGTCGATATAGCCTCTTTCTTCACCTGCATAAAAGGTCGTTATGTCGGGGGTATTAAGCGGAGCGTTCTTCCTGAAGCGTTCAGGCAGGTCTGGATTTGCCAAGAAAAGGGAGCCATAGGAGATAAGGTCAGCTTCACTTTTTTGAATCGTAGCATTTCCTTTATCTGCGTCATAGCCTCCATTTAATATAAAAGTTCTATTAAATATGCTGCGAATAATCGAGGCAAATTGTGCCCCAGGTGCTACACGCATCGGTTCTCCAACGCGCTCTATCATATGAAGAAATCCAAGGTTAAAGCGGCTTAGTTCCTCTGCAAAATAGCAAAAGGTTTCATGTGGATTCGAATCATTCATTGAATAATTTTGGAAGTGGGGTGAAATTCTATATCCAACCCTTTCTGCACCAAATACATCAATAACAGCTTCAACGACTTCAAGCGGAAGACGCGCTCGATTATGCAAACTACCACCATATTGATCTGTTCTGTGGTTTGAACCGTCTCTCAAGAATTGATCAAGCAAATAGCCATTGGCTCCATGTATTTCGACGCCGTCAAAACCAGCCGCTTTTGCGTTCACGGCTCCTCTTCTAAATTGATTGATGATACTTGGTATCTCTTCGAGTTCAAGAGCACGTGGTATCTCCATTTTCTTCTTGCCAAATGGAGTATGGATGTCGCCTTCAACGGGAAGTGCAGAAGGTGCAACAGGTAGTTCTCCACTGAGAAAATCAGGATGTGATACCCTTCCTACATGCCAGAGTTGAAGGAAAATCTTGCTTCCTGATTGGTGAACCGCGTCAGTCACTTTTCTCCAACCTGCAACCTGCTCAGAGGAATAGATTCCAGGGGTACGAATGTAGCCAACTCCTTGAGAGCTAACTTGCGATCCTTCCGTGATAATTAGACCTGCTTGGGATCTCTGTACGTAATACGTAATGGATAACGGATTGGGGATATTCCCTTCAATCGCGCGACAACGGGTCATTGGTGCCATAACCATGCGGTTCGAAAGTCTGAAACTACCTAATTCGTACTGAGTGAATAGATCCATATGCGTTGTCTTCTACCTAAATGTACTTCTTTCTTATCATTTGACCCAGAAATCTCAGGGATTCATTGGCGACGCCTCAATGGACTTCAACCGCAATTTTGCAGACTTGACACAGGTAAGATGAAGATTCGGGGTGTTATGGCTCGCAAAGGTGACACACCTGAATATGTGCGCCGGATGCAACCGGAGTTGTTCGAAGTCCTGGTACATGCTGGAGCTTGTGGGCGCGGATGTAAGGGATCTTGCCATCCAGCGCAGGTTGAGCAGGGTGAACTATTCGCGAAGATGTGCAGGAACTTCGGATGTTAAGGCTTGTCAGATGCAAGGTTGCAGTTGGCTCCGGGAATCGAGGTCGGATATGTGATGAGGGATGCCAAAAAGTGGGAAGAGGATACTGAAAGGGATGATTCGGAGTTTGATGCTGAGTATTATGAGAGGCTGCTGGGAGGAGGCTTGGGATTTTCAGGTGACAGGATTAAGATTAAGGTGTCGAGAAAGTATTTATATTCGAAACATCAATTTTAATGTAGAAGCGGCACTGAAATTGGGCTAAAATCGGAGCGCAGCGAAGAGATCTTATCATCTCTGAGCAAGCGTGGTTAAAGGCGCAGGACTTAAGATCCTGTCTCGCAGGAGTTCGCGGGTTCGAATCCCGTATCCCGCATAAAAACCATCAATTAAATGGCGATTTTTTTGAAGATCAAGAAGATTTAACGGGCAGATATTTGACCGACAGGTATATAGACTAAAGTGCACCTCGTTAATAGGCTTCATTTGCATTGATTCAAAAAAGCTGTTGAGATGTTTTTGCGAGCACCGATCGGTTCTTTGGAATCGATATAAAGGATAAATAGAAAAAATGAGATTTGGAAATGGCAGAGACGGCTTGAATATTGGTCCAGGAGAGACGACAGACGTGGCATGTTCCGATTTGGGACGTGGTACCGTGACACCTTTCCCTGAAAAAAAGGATCCAGGCCTGCATATTCCCAGGAATGCTTGCCAAAAGCACAGGCGAAAGGCCTGCTAAGCAATCAAGGCGATATTAAAAGGATTTGATTATAATATTATTGTCATTTCGTTTTAACAAAGTAGCATTCTTCCCCAAGTGCCTCTGCAGCCGGTTGAAGTATCTCTCCGTATTAAGAGACAACAGATACGACTCAACCAGTTTCTTTTCGGATCCACATCAAAGGACTTCAACCAAATCGAAGGTCGAAACTTAGAATTATCTAGAGGCAAGAATGTCATTTGGAAATTTAAATATCATAGATCCGCTTTGCCGAGCATTGGCCAAGGAAGGATACACTGCACCGACTCCCATACAGACGCTGGCTATACCCCATCTTTTGAATGGAAAAGACCTGATGGGCATCGCTCAGACAGGCACAGGCAAGACCGCAGCATTCGTGCTGCCCATATTGCAAAAGATATCAGAACAGCACAGGCCCTCCCCCCCCGGAGTTCCGCGCGCTCTGATTATCGCACCTACCAGAGAACTGGCCGCACAGATAGACCAGAGCTTTGCCACATACGGCCAGTTTATGCGTTTCCGGCATACAGTCGTATTCGGTGGGGTTCGTCAAGGGCCACAGGTCAAGATGCTTTCTCAAGGCGTCGATGTCCTGGTTGCCACACCCGGCCGGCTGCTCGACCTGATGAATCAGGGCTACATTATGCTGAGGGGCGTAGAGTTCTTCGTCCTGGATGAGATAGACCGCATGCTTGACATGGGTTTCATCAAGGATATGAAAAGGATAGTCGCAGCTCTGCCGCCAAAGCATCAATCGCTTTTCTTCTCGGCCACAGTGTCCCGGGAGACAGGCGAGTTTGCAGAAAAGCTTCTCACCGATCCCGTACGCATCGAGGTCACTCCCCAGGCCAGCACTCTCGAGTGCATCAAGCAGAGCGTTTTCTTTGTGGATCAAAACAATAAGTTTCCGCTATTGCAGAGGCTTATCGTAGATGAAGATATGGAACGCGTCCTGATCTTCTCCCGAACCAAGCACCGGGCGGATAAGATCGCTGAGGCGCTCAACAAGAGCAGGATCAACGCAGATGCCATTCACGGCAACAAGTCGCAAAACCAGCGCACCAAGGCCATGCATGATTTCAAATCCGGCCGCTTGCGGGTACTTGTGGCAACGGATATTGCCGCGAGGGGAATTGACGTTGATGAAATATCCCATGTGATTAACTTCGATCTGCCCAACGAGCCGGAGAGCTATATCCATCGCATCGGTCGCACGGGGCGTGCCGGGGCGGATGGCAAAGCATATTCGTTTTGCGCTGCAGATGAACGCAATTTCCTGCGCAGCATTGAACGGCTGATACGGACGAAAGTAGCAGTCATGGAGCACCAGTACCATTCCGAAACGGCAAAGATGGCCGTGGGGGCCGCAGCCGAGTCTGCCAATTCCTATCGAGGGAGGGCCACGGCCAGAGGGTCCAGACAGGAGAGCGCGCACAAATCAGCACCCAGAAAGCCGTATCCTGTCAGGCGACGCTAGTTAGGTTGAAAAAGACTGGAAAATCCGGGTTGAGGCTATTTTATACCAAAAATAGCCGACTACTTTTTTATGGATTGTCATACTTGTTATAAATTCTTTTTAAGCTCATAAAATATCACGCTAAGGTCCTTTCTTAAAGTTATTAAGAATAACGCTGCAAATATGAACGCAGTTATCCAGCAGGAGTATTTTGCGTAATGACCTATCGCCGTAGCAAAGCCAAATAGGAAAAGCGAAAGCAAAATCATGAAACTAAGCTTTCTCAGATCCATGTCGAAGTACTTTTTAGCGTAAAACAGAGGAACTATTGTGCACACGATAGTTCCTATGATGTAACCTGCTGCAGCACCGTCGATCCCAAACGTTGGTATGAGGTAGGGCCAAACAGCTATGCTCACTAAAGTACCAAAAATGGCGGCGAATGCTGGGATTCTAACGTACTTTGTTCCAACTAAAGCGCTGACGGCGGGCAAAACCATGGTAGCAAGACATAAATCCAATATTAGCGTTTGGAGTGAAAAAGCTGCTTCTTTGAACGCGGGTGTAAATAGTAAGATAAGTATTTCTTTAGATAAAATGATTAATATGCCACCCAAGAAGAATACTGCCATGGAGAGCCATACTGTTGTAATATCCAGTAATTTCTTGATTGTATGAACATCGCCAGCTCCATACGAAGAAGATATGGTAGGAAGAAGGACACGTCCAAGGATTGTTGGCGCGTACATAAGAATCGTTGTTATTGATATGGCAGCCGAATAAAACCCAACCTGTTCAGGAGATAGATAAATTCCAATTGATATATTGGCTATATATGCCTTGGATGTGCTGGCTAATGTTCCAATCGCAGCGATGATGCCATAGATCCCAATATATCTACTTAAAGCAAATGACTTCTTTGAAGGCCGAAAGTATTCTTTTAAGCTAACTACGCCCAATAAGGTGAATAGAAGATAGTATGCCAGAAATGGCCACAGCAAATTCTGTCTCCATACGAATATGTCTGCCCCAAGGACCAGAAAAAAAAGCGCAGCAGAAACAAGTTCTAACTTAAGATATTTATCGATAGCATTGAGGCCGTAAAAGCAGCCCCTACAAAAATGGTGAGCTGATATTAATAATATAAGCGGAAGACTGATCATAAATATGCTTTTGTCTATTTTGATATATTGCAGCATGTAATTCTGCAAAGAATAAGTCGCAACTATTAGAATCAATGATCCAATCAGCAGCCACCGCAAAAGCAAAGCAAAAGTGTTTTTCCTATCACTATCTGAGGGAAATTCGCTCAAGAATTTTGTAGCGGAGCTTTCCGTTATTATTGAGATGGCCAAAGAAAGCAGCATGGTAATGGAAATGATTAAATTCATTTGACCCAGGATATCTGCATTAAAGCTTTTTGCAACCGCAATGCTGTAAATTACTCGAGTCAGTCCTGTAAAGGCAAGCGCGAGTCCTGTGAGAATAGTATTTTTAATCATTATTTGTTTGCTAAACATAATTTACATCCACTATAAATTAATAGTTCATATCATATATATTAATGTCATCGCTGGCATATATATTGTTTATGGCGATATCGTTGATCTCTTCTGGCAGTTTGCTTTTTAAAATCGGTGCGTGTTTATTCAAAAAAATGTATTTTATATTTATATTATTATGATTTTTTAGTATATTCCACATATTCGAATTAGTTGAATAATAATCAATAGGACTAAATATATTATTTTTGAATGTAAGTCCTGTTCTTGCCGAATATTTGTCTACAAGAATCATTTCGTCATTATTCAAATTCGTGGAGCAAAATTTTATGGCAGAGGACTCAATTCCTGTCTCATTGAATATATTCGGGGTTAAAATTATGGCAAAGGCACTAATAATAATCAGTCCGGTAATTGCTAATATTTTCCAATTCTTGTACCATTTGCTTACGATAATCTGTAGAAATATAACGAAAAATAATGACGCCATTAATATAGTGCTAGAAAATAGATCTACATGAATTGAAACAATAAAAATCGCCAATGAATATGCGTAAGATATAACTCCGACACTATCACAAAACGCATCGGTTTTCGTGCATTTCATATTATTATAAAGCAACATCAATGCAAAACCAACCAAAAACATGAATACCGTAATCCCAAAAAAGCCGAAATCCAGGTATGGACCTCCAAGAATACTGGCTGTAGTTCCACTTTCCAGATTTGTTCCCCGAACCAGCGATATAAAACTACTTGGTCCTAATTGAATTCCGGGCTTGATTACTTCCAAGCTCATTCGGAAAAATTGGCCATGAAGCCATCCGCTGACGGGAAATAAACGCACGATATCCGAAAATACCGTTGCTCCTTCATGACATGGCAAGTGTGCTGCAATAAGGATGTTTGGATATCCGTGGGGGTTAAGATAATCAAACGAAGAGGAACCAATTGTTTTTTGAAGGCGATATTGTTGAAGCCCAACGATAATTAATCCTAAAATGAATCCTGCGATTGAGAGATAAATTAGTTTAATCCTTCTAAAAGAGACGTTTATTATTACTATAAATGTTAGAAGGAAAACTACAACAAGAATTCTATATGCAGTAAATAATGAAGTGATTA
Source organism: Methanothrix sp. (assembly GCA_037128175.1). Lineage (GTDB taxonomy): Archaea > Halobacteriota > Methanosarcinia > Methanotrichales > Methanotrichaceae > Methanothrix. The sequence goes on along the minus strand of JBAXWY010000058.1, from coordinate 8,265 downwards.
TGCCTATTGCGAAAATGAGAACGATATATAATATTTTCATCCTATCACTAATCGCTTCATTTAATTTAATCGATAAATAATAATTTAATGATAATGGTAATATAATAATAGCAGATAATATTTTGGGAGACATGGCTAGGCGTATGCTCGGATCTAATAGTGGCACTCCATAAAAAATGGTTTGTATTGTCATGGCGATAATTGCACCAAATATAGATATTGAAATAAACGCGAGAATTAATTTTCCAATATTTGAACTCTTTTGACATTGGCAATAAAGAAAATCGTTACGCTTAAACGCTCTCGTTGAGACACATGCACCTATAAAATAAAATATAATGCCAATAATAATAAATATAATAGACTCGCGTGATGGATATGGTAGGTTTGTTAACTTAATACATCCAAATGTAAAATACAAAATATATATACTCGGAAATAGATAATATGGTGAAAATAAATCTATTTTGAATATCTCAATTGCATGTGGAAGCATAGTCCTTTGCAAACCTCTTTTCATATTCTCAAATAGACTCCATAAACGTCTAAGGATCTCCACACCTGCATATTGCTTTTTCCAATTCATATTTATATTTCGGCTCGTCAGCTTCATCTAATCTCCAAAGAGATCCGTCTTGAGAATTTCACTATATGTTATCATTAATTTATTTGTTATCCGATCCCAAGTAAACTTCTTTGCGTATTCTTGGATATACTTCTGATCCCACCCTTCATTTAGCACAGTGAATATCGCTCTCGCTAACCCTTCACTATCCCTTGATTCAACTAGTATACCCAGCTTGTCATCTATGACAATTTCCTCGCTGCCACCGTTTCTCGTTGCCACAACGGGCTTGCCGCAGGCCATAGCCTCGATCTGCACGATCCCGAAGCTCTCGCTCAGGCTTGGCAGGACAAAGACATCGCAGGCATTCATCCAGAGAGCGATCTCTTCACGAGGCTTGTTTCCTCCTGCCAGGATGACATTATCTTGAAGGCCATACTTATTTATAAGCGACGAAAGGCTATTTTCCAAGGACCCCTGGCCTACGATATAGAGCATTATATCTTGTCTTATAACCAAAATTTTTTTCATGGCTTCAATCAGATATTTCTGGCCTTTGTAAGCTTCCAGGCTGGCTATGTTGACGAGGATCGTCTTATCTAAAGGCAATTTGAGCTTTATGCGCGCATTATTCGAGTCCATTGGGAAAAACAGGTCTTGGGAATAGCCATTTGGTAAGAACATCAGTTTAGACTCATCGATCTGTAATCGTTTGAATTCCATTAGATCTTTTTTATTAACCCGGATAATTTTATCTACAGAATTCCATGTATAAATTATGTTCCTGTTATTCGATAGAATCTCCCTTAAAAACACATCATGGTCTTCATGCACAGTTAGAATCACAGGCGTTTTATAGTCTTCTTTGAGCTTTGCTCCGACATATCCTGAGGGATACGTGAAGTGTGCGTGTATTAAATCAAAATGCATTTTTCTTCTTCTTATTATTTTCTCCACAACTTTAAATGCTTCATCCCCTCGCCACCTCCTTGAGAACTCAAACGGCAGAGTAAAATACCTGGCAAAAAATACGCTTACATTATCGTACTTATAATCCTTTGCAAAGGCATCTCTCCGCCATCTGGGGTTCATGAACGAGAATTGAGAGAGAAACCTGGGGACAAAGGGGGTCAATGCGATTACATCGATATGGGCAACGTAATTTTTCAAGCAATCGACCTGGCCCTTCACAAAGGATGAGCTTATTGTATCCTTTTCATGGGGATACCGGTCAGATATTATCAATAAATTAGACTTTTTTAACATCATATTCTTTTCTGGCTCCCTCTTTTCTTATCTGCCATAGATGTCAATATTTCAGATATTTTTTTGCTTGCTTTTCCTTCTCCATATACTCTGGGGCGCTCTCCTTGGGGGCTAAAAATATTTATCATTTTTTTGATTTTTTCTTTATCCGTGCCAACCAATACATTCCATCCCATTTCCACAGTTTCAACCCATTCTGTATTCTCTCGGAGGGTGATGCAGGGTATTCCCAGCATAAATGCCTGCTTTTGAATTCCCCCTGAGTCGGTCAAAACTTTCTTGGCCCCCTGCAAGATCCTCAGGAAATTTAGAGAACCAAGTGGCTTAATTATCAGAATATTATCCATTTTATTCAATAGAGGTGACAAAGAATATTTTTCTATAAACTTCTTGGTTCTGGGATGGATTGGGAATATAAATTGTTTACCCGATTCGTTGATTGCGAGAAGTATATTCTTCAAATTCTCAAAGCACTCTGTATTTTCTGATCTATGAAGTGTTATCAAAAAATATTTTTGCGCCTGCAGATGATATTCATCTAAAATATCTCGATTATTTTTAATAGAGTCCGTCTTCTGAAGCAATGAATCATACATTACATCGCCCGTATTAAAAACACATTCAGAAATTCCTTCATTAGAAAGATTGATTACTGCCGTGCTTGTAGGTGCAAAGAGCATATTCGAAACATGATCAACTACAACTCGATTTATCTCCTCAGGCATTCGCCTATCGAAACTCCTCAATCCGGCTTCGACATGCGCCAGAGGGATGTGCAGCTTTACAGCAGCTAGTGCCCCTGCTAAAGTCGTATTTGTATCACCAAATACTAATACGCTATCTGGTTCCTCTTTTATATATACGTCTTCAATGCTTTTTAGCATTATTCCCGTCTGGTATCCATGCAATCCGGATCCGACTTCCAGGTGGTAATTTGGCTCAGGTAGATCCAGCTCGTTAAAGAAAACCTTTGACATCTCATAATCGTAATGTTGACCTGTATGCACAAGAATTACATCATGTTTCTTTAAATTGTTTATAACTGGCTCTGCTTGAACGAATTCGGGTCTTACGCCTATAACACATGCAATTTTCATCTAAAACGTTCCTGGAAAGATGGATTTTCTTTCGTCATCCTTAAGCTCTCGGGATAATTCTCAATAAACCATGTCAGGAAAGCGGTCACATTAATTTTCTCTTTATACAATTTTTCTTTTTTATTTATCCATTTTTCCTTAAGATCTTGCTGTTGAATTAGCTCGATTGACTTTTCTATTGCATTTTCTGGCAGATTATAATTAAAAATTAGGCCATATATTTTTTCTAGCTCTATAAAGTTGCTCATATCATTTTGACCAACGAATGAATTGCATCGTACTGCTGGTGTGCCAAGACAAGCAGCTTCCGTTGTCGAGGTTTGTGTATCACCTACCAACATCGATGCATAATACAATGCATCATGCATTCTATGTTGTGGTATATCTAAGCTATATTTTTTGAGATCTAATGGCAGTTTTACCTCGGACGATATAAATACCTTCGCATATTTGCCTAATTCCTTGACCAATCTCCGTTTGTCTTCCAAAGAGAATCCTTTAATCCCGATATCATGGCTTGCATCGAAGGCGCTAAATCGAAGAATCACATATGGTTCATCTTTTAATACACCGAGTATTCTCAAAATGTCCGATTTGGGCTTGTACCAATTGGGATGAAGATATGCAAGTTCTTTGTATCCGCTAATTCGAATTTGCTTTTTGCCTAAATCCCCTGCAAATCCGCTAGGAGTTATAATTACATCCGTAAAGGGCATGGTTAAAGCTAGCGTTAATCTCGTAGGTTCCGAATCGGTAAAGGTGATAGAATGGCGTCCTAATAATTTACTAACCTGTGCAGAATATGGAGAGGATAAACTCACATAAATATCAGGATTAAATCTTTTAGATATTTTAATTAATTTATAATCATTTTTAAACATCGTAATTGCTTTATTAAACAATCCGGGGGTATTCTTTTCTAAATTTTCATAATTAAACTCATAGTAATCTAATAATTTTTTAACTATATTTTCTCGTTCTCTAATACATATCTTAATCTCATGATTATCTTTTTCTAAATTCTTAATAGTATATTTAAACAAATGGACGTCTGCCGGATGCCCTATATCAAATAATACCTTCATTTATTGTTAGCCCTCCTCACTTATTATTATCATCATAAAATCGCATTTTCTCTCAAATACACAATCCACACTAATCCTACCATTACAATTTCCATCAAATATATAAACACCACCACATCCCTCTCATAGACCTTCCGCTTTATATTTCTTAGTACCGCAATCGCCAGATGCGTGGTATCATATATCTTATCATAGGGCTGCTCCAGGCTTCCATCCTCGTTCACCTTGGCAAATGCCTCTACATTGAGCCCCTTTCGCATGGGCAGAATGAAGTCAATTACATAAGGTATGAAGAGTAAAATCGCAATCTTTTCCATGTCTCCCAAAATCGCCACGCAGGCTACGAGCGCGCCCACGGAGTACGTCAGCGTGTCGCCGGGAAAAACCTTGGCAGGATACCAGTTGAAATAGAGAAATGCCAGCAGAGCGCCCACCATAACCAGGGCAAGAACAGATGCATCCGATTTACCATTCTGCAGCCCGACATAGCCAAGTACTAATAATATTATCACTCCCATCCCGGCCTCAAGCCCGTTATACCCACCCAGCAGGTTATAGGCGTTCGAAGCTCCGACTATTCCGAGGGGAACTATCAAGAGCGGATAGAGGATGCCCCAATCTATGGTGCCCAGAATGGGCAGGTTCATGGTGGAGTGCCCTGCGTTCACGACCATCATGGGCAGGGCGGCAAATAGAGTGAAGATCGGCTTCTGCCACTGCCGTAGCCCCTTCTTCCAGCCCAGGTGGTCATCCATCATCCCGATTATGCAGGTCATGAGCACGGTGCAGAGAACAGCCATGAGATCAATGTATTTCGGACTATGCAAGTAGAAAGTCATGAGGCCGATATAGGCCAGCATCCCAAGCACAAAGCCGAAGACGACGCAGATCCCACCCATCTCAGCAACCTTTGGCTTACCGGGCTTGTTCATATCATAACCATGCAGGCCGATCTTCAGAGCTTTACGAATCCACTTAGGTGTAATAATCAAAGTGGTTAGAAAGCTGATCAGCACGCACAGAGAAAGCAAGAACTCCATATCAAGAAGTTCATTAGGGCTTCAACATAATCAATTTTGCCCTATTAGCGTTAGATATTGAATGCATACGCGTTGATGCACCAGATCTGCAGACCGAAAGCAACTATCATCAAAATCGATTCGGTGCGTGCGCGAGCTTTGTCGTATCACAAAATGTTCAGCAGCTTATCTGGATCTTCCTTTACCGTAATCCTAAAATGAATCTCGTATTCAGAACCAGTCCGCGTCTCACTAACTGCGGGTTTGGCTCCAGCTCCACGTATCTCAGAATTCGCAGATGACACCTTCACGGATACCTTCTTTAAGCCATAACGATAGATAGTACTGGAATTCTTGTGCATGATATCGATGTTGCCTCTGTCATTGACTATATTCCAGTCATCGCGACGTATCATATATCCTAAATTAGAGAGAAATGGTCCATCTGATGACGCTATGCGTACTTCTGGGATTACGGTACGAAAGCTGGTATTGTATGATTCCTTTAATTTTGGATCAAATATCAATAGGCCAACACTATCCATGATCTGAAGTCTGATTGCATTTGCGCCGCATAATACCAATGAGTAGCCATTAGGTGGTGGTAATAATTCCATCCGATCAAATCCGTCGTCTTGTCTTGATATGGTGCACGATGCAGCTTTATATTTCATTTTGGATAAGTTCACGACAGGATCTGTCATTTTGACCTGGCTTGTGTTCTCGGGCGTTATGTTTACATTTATCGTCTTTGAACTGGAGGGCTCAAGAGAGAAGGATCCAGACATTATGTCATGGCCATCATAGGTTACTTTATAATCATAGGCGGTCTGCTTTTTCTCATGCGATATGGTAGTGAATGCGAAATCGATCTTGTCGCCTATTTTGACCATACTGGGAAGCCTATCTGGATCTTCAAAATATATTTCTGAGAACTCTTCTTCGGTCGTATGGCTCGTCAGTACCAGCGCGCCAACAATTATTATTCCCAAGACACAGGCAGCAGCGAATGCATACGCTATGGTTTTTTCTGTGCCCTCCATATCATGCGTAGATATTGCAGGTTACATATAATCATTTTGATGAATGGTGAAACGCAGTGATGGATATAGCCACGATGCCTCTATTACTATTACTTTGATAATCCTGCGGTTGATTATACGAAGTTGCCCTAAGGGGTTGACGGGAGATAATTTACTCATTTCCAAAGGCATGCCTGAAATCACTTCGTTTAATGATAGCGATTTTCTTACTGCGGGAGCCAAAATTTGGATACTTTATCACCCGTCAGCCCTTAAGCCAAATTAAGATATTCCCTTAGTTAGTCTGCTCTCTGGAAACAGCCCTGCTTTATAAGCTTCTTCGCAATACCAGTGTGGTGCCCATAGGTCTTTACTATTGTGGTAGTTATTTGCTATACAATGCCCGAGACACATGTTCTTTACAATACACTCGCTGCAAATTCCCTTTAAGTGCTCATGTACTCCTTTGCGGATTTCCTGAAGTAAAATTGATTTTTCCCAAATATCCGCTAATTTATCTCGGGCTGCATTACCGAAAATAAGTTCCGGAATGGTTTCGCCAATACCACAGAGTGCATAGGAACCATCTGCAAGAACGCCTAGAATTCCAAGAACACCACAGGTCTGACATCCATTCCCGAGAGAACCAAACATCCTACTTAGAGGGCGAAATGCAAGTGGATGACTGGCAAACACCGTAAGCTTTGTCGACTTGGAAAGGCTATTTTCTAAATATTCATTGGTGGCGACAAGTTCCTCAATAGTTAAGGTTTCTCCATCTCGATGCATTATCTCTCCGCGTCCCACATTCTGTACCATATTAAATTTTATTGAACCGCAACCTAAGGATTCAGCTAGTTCTAAGAAATCTTCTTTTTGATTCTTGTTTCTCTTGTTCAAAGTCATGATAAGCTGGGGTTTAAGTCCTGCATCAACAAGGTTACGTACGCCATTTAAAGCAGCTTCGTAGCATCCTGGAACGCCCCGGAGCCATTCGTGCGTCTCGGCATCAGTACCGTCGATGCTAACTGAAACAGAAGGGTCTTTGCACTCAGCGATCTTTCTCGCCAAGATCGGAGAACAAAGGACGCCATTTGTTTCCACAACTAGCCTAAGCTTCTCTATCCTGGTCAACTCAAGAATATCTACAATTTTAGGATGGAGTAACGGTTCTCCTCCCGTGAGTTTTATGCTATTGAGGCCCAAGGGTTTTGCCTGATATATTATAGATCTGAATAGATCTAGGGGAAGGCTAGGATAAATCTGATCATCTTTTTGATACTTAGGTGCAACCCAGCAATGACGACAAGCCAAATTGCACCCTTTTGTTAGATAGAAATATAGCACGTTGAGTGGGAAACTCTTGTTGTCATGGATGGCTTTATTCATGGTGTCTCGCACCTTTTCGTGAGCAATGTGCCGCTAGCCTCAAGGAATCTCTTTAGACATGAATCTGGGCTGGGATGATATTCGTTGCCTAAAATGTTGTAGGCGACGGCAGGACAACCTCCCCTGCAATACTCAATGTAATCACATCCTCTGCAGAATTTGAAATCTTTGAGCGAAATCTTGTGTCTCTCCCTAAGTCTAATTAGCTGGGGATGATGGGACCATATTTCCGTTAGGTTATCTTCGTTTATTCTACCCAGCTCAATGTGGCTAAGCAAGCTACATGGTACAATAACCCCATCCGCCCGTATTGCTATATTCGTCATTGGACCTCCACAAGAGGTCAAATGACCAAAACCTAGATTTGATGGCTCTTCTAAGCCCTGTGCGAGGGATTTTTTCATTTTGTTCCATGCTTTCAAATTGGCAAGGGGCCCTGCCTGGGCTTGAATTCGATCTGAATATCTAATATTCAATATCTGAAGAGTATTCATCGCTAGATAGTGTTCATCTGGAGTAAGTTGGACTTGCTCTGCATTGTTTTTGCATAGCCCAAAATGTGTTGCACTATTTGTGGAGAAACTTGGCAGTCCTATTTCTTCTAGCAATAGTTCTGCGATATTTTCCAAATCGTTCACATTGTACCGATTGATGGTCACCCTTACAGTCAACGGAATTTGATAACTCTTTAGGCAGGCTATCCCTTCCATGGCTTTCTTGAAGCTTCCCACCCCTCGGCAGGCATCATGAATTTCAGGAACTGAACCATCTAGTACAGCTGGGCTGATATAAACCTAAGGATAAGGTTTTATATATAATCAT
>JBAXWY010000057.1:0-15187 GCA_037128175.1 Methanothrix sp. | reverse complement strand
CGTTTCCTCTGTCGATGAGCTTGAATGTCTCCCAGGCAGCGATGGCATTGCGGTTAGCCACAACCACGTCACCTCCGCCACCTTCTGCGCAGACGTACTGGTCATTGGCGGAACGAAGAGCAATTGCAGATTCTTCAATTGTTTGAGCTGCCACCATAGGCATCAAAATCATTGCGATGAAAGTTATGACCGGGAGACAAACTAAATTCCTTCCCATTCTTTTATCCTCGAACACATTTCTAGTGATATTAGTTTGTCCCTAAATATAAATGTTTTTAATGTAATAAAATATTATTACAGACAATGAGTGCCGGAGCCGTAGAAATCTAGTAGTTCTAGATGTCGGTCTTATCCCCGTACTGCAAAATATTTGGACCTAACTTCGCAGCAAACGTGCCTAATATTCACCATCATCAACCGTTGCACCCAGAATCTCGCGACTTCATTGATATTGGCATGCTGCCGTTGCCTTTCTTTGGCGAAAGCAAATCTTTAATTATTTTGTGTTCTTTCAAGATTAACAGAAGAAAATAGGAAGGTTGAAATGAGACTCAATGGAAGATGCCTAATCGTCTACACTGTAGCATTAATTGCCCTTATCCAGGGTGCTTATGGCGGCATTCAGATCACTGCAGCAGGTGGCGTCAGTGGCGAAAGCGGCTCGGTATCAATGAATTTCGATACCTTGAAAACCACAGTTGTAAGCAGCCAGATTGCAATAAATAGCGCAACTGTAACACCATCAACGGCTATAACTGGGCCAATAAATACATTCGAAGAGACTCATGCAGTCAAGGACCGTTCTGGAAAGAGTGCCAGCGTGTACGTCAAGGTGGTCAATGCGCCCAGCGGCCTGACATATCGCTCTAAAGTCCTGCCCAAGGAAGGTAGTGTAACTACTCGCACCCAGGTCTCGGCTGAACAATGGCTGACCGTCCCCACTGCGGATTCCATCAAGTGTACTGCAACTTCATCCTATGGCACCACTCGATCGGCAAGCGTGGGTTTGGAGGAATCTAACAATCCCTCGATAGCGGGTGACTACGTCACACTAACCGGATATTACGGCAAAGCAGTAACCACTGGCAAATCAGTTCTTGCCAGCCAGATGGCAACCAGCGGAGCGGCAAATTCCATTCTGATTTATGGCACTGCGAAGGATAGCATTGGAACCTATAGCGCAGATACACTGCAACAGGGCATCTCTGGAGAAAAAGCCACATTTGCGGGATTGAGCGAGACTTCCTCGGCAGGAACCACTACTCAGGTAGTGCAGACGGAGCATATGCACGGTACATTCACCAGCACGGCAGCCTATACACCGACGACTGGCACTCCAATTACCAAGACCAGGGTCTCGGACTTCGGCACTGAGTATGACCTATCAATGGTGGCTAAGAAGTATGCCTTAGGTCAGGCTGTATCGGGAACGCTGGGCTATTATGTCAATCCTGCCCAGGGAATACAGGGAGCCGTGAATGCCGCACAGTCTGGCGATATCATAAATGCGGCTGCCGGAATCTACATCGAGAATGTTGACATCGATAAAGACCTAACGCTCAAGGGAACTGGCAATCCCACGGCCAGCAGCTTTACCTTAAATGCGAAACTTGGAACCGGTTCGGGAGGTATTACCGCACCAATAGTCCGCGTGAACCAAGCGGCTAGAATTCAGGACGGTGTTACCCTTGCGTCTTCAGGAGGGACGATCAACATCGCTGCCGGCACTTATAAGGAAAACGTCAAGATCGATAAATCGTTGATCGTTAATGGTGCCGGTGCGGCCCAAACTATAGTTGATGGCAATAAGGCAGGGTCGGTATTCATATTAGGCAAGAACAATCCTAAAACGGATGTAACCCTCGCTGGAATGACTATCCAAGGCGGCTCCGGTTCGCTTATCAGGACGGCATACGGCACAACTGGTGGATGTGGGGGCGGTGTCCTTAACTATGGAAGGTTGACTGTAACCGATAGCATCATACAGGGAAATACAGCCAAATTCTTGGGTGGTGGCATTTACAACGTTGGCACTCTGAATGTGTTAGGAAGCACAATATCCGGGAACACGGCAGGTTACGGTGGAGGTTTCTATAATTATGGAACAACCACCGTGCAATCAAGCACCATCACCAAAAATGCCGCGATAAATGGCGGTGGCGGCGTTTACAGCTGTTGTTCCAGCAAAACGACATTAGTAGACAGCACTGTATCTTTAAATTCAGCAAAAAAAATCGGTGGTGGAATCGCAACCCAGGGTACATTTTATATTAAAGGGGTTAGCACCATCACAGGCAACACCGCTAGATCGGGTGGTGCAATCAACTGGCTAAATAGACGTCCCATCATGGATGCTACAACAGTCATAACCGGAAACAGCAATCCTCAGATCTACCCATATTGATACTTAAGGCAACACCATAGATCCGGGGGCGATGGAAGGGAGGGCGTATAGCCCTTCATCCCATCATCTTTTTAATATCCTCATCCGGTGTGCTGATCAGCTTGATGTCGTACTTGTCCACCAGGATATTGAGCATATCCGCATTGATCCAGCCGGGCACGATGGGCCCCAGGTAAATGCCCTTGATTCCCAACGCCAGCAGGGACCAGAGAATGGCCACCGCCTTCTGCTCCATCCAGCTTACCACCAATGTGAGGGGTAGATCGTTCACGCCTACGCCGAAGAGGCCTGCCAGCGCCTGGGCTACTTCCAGGGCCACGATGGCATCGTTGCACTGACCGATATCGATGAGCCGGGGAATGCCCTCGATGTCTCCCAGGTCCAGGTCGTTGAAGCGGAACTTGCCGCAGGCCAGGGTAAGCACCACAGTATCTTTGGGCAGCTTCTGCACGAACTCGCGGTAGTAGTCTGACTTTTTGAGGGGCGCGTCGCAGCCGCCTACCAGGAAGAATCTCTTGATCTTGCCCTGTTCCACCAGTTGCTTGATCTTGGCAGCATGGCTCAGCAAGACCGCAGTGGAAAAGCCGGTGGTGAGCACATACTCTCCGGGCACATCCGCAAGCTCGGGCAGTGAGCGGGCCATGGCGATGACCTCGGAGTAGTCATAGCCGTCGATGTGCTTTACCCCGGGCAGGTGAACCGGCCCGACCGTGAACATGCGATCTATGTACTCCTCCCTGGGGATCAGGAAGCAGTTGGAGGTTCCCAGCAGGGCCATGGGATACTGGGCGAAGAGCTTTCGCTGGTCGAACCAGGCTTTGCCCAGATTTCCGGCCAGGTTCCTGTACTTTCGCAGGCCAGGATATCCATGGGCGGGCAGCATCTCGGAGTGGGTGTAGACGAAAACGTCTGTGCCCTCCACCTGGCTTAGGAGCTTGTCCAGAGCATGCAGGTCGTGGCCGGTGACCAGAATGCCGTGGCCTTTGACTGTTCCTGTCTTCACTTGCGTGGGAGTGGGCTCGCCGAAGGTCTCGATGTGCGCCTTCTTGAGCAGTTGCATGGTCTTGATGTTCATCTCCCCTGCCTTGACTGCCAGGTTCAGAAATTCCTGGGGATCGAAGTTGACATTAGTAAGAGTCGAGAAGAAGCCCCGCTCGATGAAGGCGTCTACCTCCGGGTCGGTGTAGCCCAATTCCCGTGCGTGGTAAAGGTAGGCGCTGATGCCTTTAATGGCGAAGAGCAGGTTGTCCTGCAAACGCGCCACAATCGCTTCCTTTCCACATACTCCTTTGATGGTGCAGCCTGTGCCTCCGGCCGTTTGGGAGCACTGGTAGCAGAACATATCCGGTTTCTCAATTGCTGCCATTTTCTTTATCTCCATCTTGATTGATCTGCATTTTTCTCTAAATGTTAAGGGCAAAGCTCGCTTATAAATTCTTATACTACTATGGTATACTAAGGATACCAAGGTATTTAGCCTAGAGCGTTTCTGCAAAGATACCATGCAGGAAGGATGCACTGTAAACCTGACCGTCAAGTACATCGCCAGAAAATGGACGCTGCTCATTCTCCTGGAGCTTTACAAGGGCGAAGGGCACACCCGGCGTTTTTCCGAGCTGAAAAGCTGCCTTTTCGGCATCACCCAGAAGGTGCTCTCGGCGCGCCTGCGGGAGCTGGAGAAGGAAGGCCTCGTCAAGAACAGGGTGGACAGCACATCTTTTCCCGTGAAGAGCGAGTACACGCTCACACAGAGCGGTCTTGAGATCATCGACATCGTCAAGGATATGAAGCGCTGGGCGTTGAGATGGAAGATCACCAACATCAAGTGCGGCTGCCAGGACTGCAACCAGTGCGTGCTGTGAGGATTCGGTTCAGTATCCCGGTAGAGGTGGAGCGTCTCCATCTCATATCGCTCCCTGATCGACTCATCTGAGATGTAGATGGGCCGGCCGCTACGCAGGATCTCAAAGCGCAATACCGGTGAGGCTCTGCATCAGTCCCAGCAAATTGGCCTCGCCCCAAAGCTCTGCAATCTTGCCGTTTTCTATGCGAAAGATCTCAATGCCCGTCATGGTTATGCTCTTGCCGGTGGCTGGCAGGCCCATGAAATTGCCCTTGTGAATGCCTCGGGCTGTCAACTACCCCGTCCTGAAGGGCGGGGCTTGTAGCTGCGCAAAAAGTCGCGCTACGATGGGCAGGTTGGCTTCTACCCTTGCTCTGATATTCAGAGCTGCATTGTAGTCGGCTGGAGCAGAGGAACCACAGCAGGTACAAACAAAATCGTCCCTCGTGGGTCGATTGGATTTGGATATATGATGACAAACATGGCATTCCTGTGATGTATAAGCCGGGTCGATGTAGATCACAGGCACTCCAGCTTTGGATGCCTTGTAGCCTATGAACTGCCTGAGTTGGGCAAATCCCCACGAAAGATGCTTGCGCCTCTCGGACATCTTAACCGTAGTCCTCTTCCTAATGCCCTCAAGATCTTCAAGGGCGATTATAGAAGAAGTGTCTATAGCCTTCGCAACCATCTTTTTGGAGATGCAATGATTGGTATCACGTCTGAATCTGGATTCGCGTTTGCCGATCTTCTTGAGATGTCTTTTCGCACTTGGTGTGCCACAGTGTTGCAGATCCGCCTTAATCGTGTCTATCTTGCGCCTAGTCTTCTCGATGGCATCACCAGAGAAAACTTCTCCGGTCGAGTCAACCGCAATATTCTTGACACCAAGATCAATACCAAGGACTGCTGTAGCATCGATAGGAGATGCTTCAGGGGCATCAACTACAACGGCAAGATAGAAGGTTTTGTTCCTGAAGATCAGGTCAACTTGACCACTAGGACGATTCATCCTATCGGAATAGTACTCTCCGATGCGAATAGGCATGACGATCCGGCCTTCCAGGGTAAGCAAAGAAACCCTATCAATACCTTTCCAGGACATGATACGCTGATCGTAAGGCATTGCACCATCAAGATCAAATTCTACTTGGATGGATTTGTCTCGCTTGTAGGCTTCAACCGTCTTGGAAATGGCACGAACCGCCATCTGAGCGGAGAGGTTGTATTGCTCTCGAATGCGATAATAGACGGTCTTCTGCAACTCAATTTTATTGGCAAGTCGCAACTCAAACGCAGTCTTAGCAATGTCATTACAAGCAGCATTGAACTGATGCATGGTCTTGTGGAGAGCATCGGCTTGCTCCGGGGTAGTCTCTACCTTAACCATAAGAGTTTGCATCATTGTATTGAGGATATAGCTCTATGACTATAAATAACTATCTACGAAACGATATTGCCCAATTCCCCCCCACCCTAAAGGATGGGGCCTCCTTGGGCAAAGAGGTGAAGCGGGCGGCAACCATTTCTCCATCTGCCACCATATCCTCCACAGTAACATCGAGATGCTCAAAAGCGGCCCGGCAGGCAAGAATCACCTCGTTCATTCCCTGAACACCCGGCGAGCAGGGAAGTGGCACGTGCAGGGTGAAATCATTGGCCAGCAGCTCGCCCGCCGCCTTCAGGTCACCCTGGGAAGGCCCCAGGGCAAAGAAGCGGCGGACGAGGGCTTTGTTCTCATCAATCGACATGGAAATCATTCCTCTCACAGCATCTTGGTGGCTTCTTTGGGCCGGGGCGTCTTTATCACCAATATGCAGAGCGCCTCATGGCTTTCATTTATCCAGCGGTGAGCGATTTTGGCCGGGCTTTCGATCAACGTATCAGCTAACACTTCGGCTCGCTCCTCGCCTATCTCCACCACCCCCCGGCCTTCCAGCACGTAGAAGACCACATCTACGGGGGTGATATGCTTTTTCAGGGACTCGCCCGGCTGCAAGGTGATGTGCGCCACCTGGGCGTTCTCTGTATCGCTGATGCTTCTGGCATCCACTCCATGCGGATTGGGCTTGCTGTATACGTCCTTTACCTGAACAATTTTCATCTCAATCTCACTCCCTCAAAATGTTAGTTCTATTCTGAGCAGAATGGATATCAATGTATAAAGAGGCGAGCGTTTCCGCGAGTATACTACGCATTTTTCCAATCGATAAGCTCCTCGCCTTATAGCGCCCTGGCGGCGGCACGCGCTCCGACCAGGATATGAAAGGCCACAGTGATGGCTCGATCTATAAGCGCTATCGAGACGCCCACGGCTACAGGCACTCCAGCGCCCGCGAGCAGGACTGCAAGACCTCCCTCCACGAGCCCCAGGCCAGAGACGGTCACCGGGATAAGGGAGAGGGCGCTGACGAGGGGCAGCCCAAAAATAAGAACGATCAGAGGGATCTCGTAGCCCACGGACCTAGCTATGATGGCAATCCTTAGAGCGTGGGTGATCCAGGCGAGGATTGTCATTAGCACCGATCCTGCCATCAGTCCATTGACCCCTCGTACATCGCATATCGCTTCTTCGAGGGCATTGGCGATCCCGATGAAGCGTGAAGAGGAGGATCGACTGCGAAGCACGCGAAGGACTGAGGATCTACGTAGCCATAGGAGGGATGTCGATGCCAAAATCATGAGGATCACTGATGAGGCCAGAAGAATGTACGGCCCTCTTTGTGCGAGGAAGAGCATCCCCCCTAGCCCCAGGGCAAAGATGGTCAGAATATCTGCATACCGGTCGATCACCACTGAAGCCAAGCCCTTGTTCAGTGCCACCTTGTCTCTGACCAGCAGCGACCGTGATAGGTCGCCGATCCTGCCTGGCGTCAGATCCGAGAGGATCATGCCGCCTGCAAAGGCCAGGTAGGCTTCGGAGAGGGGCAGATCCTCTCCCAACGCGTGAAGGATCCGCCGCCATCGCAAAGAGAGGATGAGAAAGGTGATCGAGTAGACCGCTGGAGCCAGCAGGAGGAGTGGGCTGGCAGAGAGAATTGTAGATAAGACCGCGGCAGGATCAAACCTGTAGAGCAGGGCCGCTATAAGAAACAGACCGAATGTGAGCCTGGCAGCCGTTCTCCAGCACATACTCTTGCAGACTGAAGTCGGAGGTTATAGCCCTGGCGATCCTACACGAATACCTTTTTAATTTAGATAAGTATGAAATTGAACACTCTAGGTGATGAGCTGATCCTTCATATACTTCTGGCACTGGCGATCCTCTTCGTGACTGTGATCTGTGGACTGCCCCTTGTACGGAGCGCAGGGACGCGCTCCCTGACGAGGATCGCTCTCTCTTTCGCCCTTGGGTATGTGCTGCTCTCTACAGCCGGGATCGCCGGAGCGCTGGTCGGGATCGATCCGATCGTGCCGCAGGTATGTACTGCAATCGCATGCACGTTTCTGTTTGCCAGGCTCTATGTTCACCATAGATCAGAGGCGCATGGGCTTGTCTCACTTGACCTTGACCGGGACGACTGGATCGCCCTATGTGCCGGAGCGCTGTATCTGATCATAGTCATCCTGTTCTTCGATCGTCTGGTCATGTGGATGGGGGGAGACGCAGTGGCGCATGCAGAGATGGTGAGGATGCTCCTCGAAGGCCAGACGCTTCCCGTCGGACTGTCACGGCTTGAAAGCTACTGGGAGTACTACCCGAAGGGGTTTCACTACTACGCCTATCTGTGGGCCAAAGCCTTTCCCATCCTGGATGTGATTCAGACGGTGCCTGTCGTGATCACGGTCGTGACCCCTCTGCTGCTGTATTCACTCGTGAGGGAGATGAAACAGGATGCAGCGTCTGCCTACACCTTCGTCCTGGCGTGCCTTGCCTTCCCAGCGCACTACAGCTATCTCATCTGGGGTGGCTACCCTTCTGCGGCTGCGGAGATGCTCCTGGTCGCGGCGGTTCTGGCGGCTGTGGTCAGGAGATGGGCTCTCTTGGTGCTGCTCCCCGGTATCTTGCTCTCCCATGCGCGCCTCCTGGTGCTCGCCATCGGAGTTCTCTTCTGCTGGGGGCAGACTGAGCGGCTGAGACGGCATCTCACCGCCCGGCATCAGATCGTCATCTTTGGAGGACTCGTGGCCCTGGTTGCTGCCTACCTCTCCTTCCACAGGCCGGAATATCTCGTATCTGTCTTCAGCGATCGGGGCCTTGCCAGCGAGTTTGTCGCCCGCTGGTATCCCGCCTTCCTGGCGCTCTTCGGTGGGGCGATTGCGTTCGTTACGCGCGGGAAGCTGGACCGCCTGGCCCTGGCCTGGGCGGGGGCAGTGATATTCATTGTGCTACTGGCGGATTCAGGGCCTCTGAGGTTCGTAGGGACCGCGGACAGGCTGCTTCTGGTGCTTTACCTTCCGCTGAGCATTCTTGCGGCCCTGGCCCTGTGCAAGATGGACGGGGGTGACACAAGGATGAAGACGGCCTTCCTGCTGGTGCTGATTGCCACAGGGGCGGCCTGCATGGGCATCGTCCTTTACAGCTATGCAGGAGCCTGGGGGCTGCCGCAAGAGGATTACGACGCGATCATGTGGCTATCAGGGCAGAATTTGTCCGGTGCAATCTGCATCAACCTGGACGAGACAGGCGCCTGGGTCTACCCGTTCACTGGCATCAGGGTCGCGAACCCACGCATGGGGCCAGGAGCGTCTCCCTTCGATCGGAACCTGACACCGAAAATCATCGCCGATCCGGGCAGCCCGGATGTGACCCAGGCACTTGGCAGCTTTAAAGCCCGTTATCTGATCTTTGTATCCAGCGTATCTATATCCAGGCCGGGATATGTACCACCTTTTGCCGAATACAGTCAAATTTATCCCGTGGTGAACATGAACTTTTCCGAAGATAGTTATGATCTGATTTACCAAAACGGGACATATATCTTCGGCTTTCCGAAAGGAGCCTTTTCCTGAGGCGAATATGTGAAGGCAGAAATTGATAAGAGTATTGGTTTCTTTCATAATTCACTTGAACAAAAATTTTCTAATGCTTTTCTTGTGGGCCTTTATCAGCCTAAGTGGCCTAACAATATAGTAAAGAGGAAACAAAGCGTCTGGCAACGAGGCTATATTCACGTCTTTCTCTCTAGGAGTAAAAGCTCGAAGAAGAGTCCAGAGTAATTGGTGCCTGCTCATTAAATTAGAATAAAAATCTAATTCGTTCATACGTTCTGGTGCATTATGCCCATTACTTTCTCCAAAGGAGGCTCTTGTAAACAAATCCGTTTTCACTTGTTCCGCGTTTGCTCTTACTGCCTTATCGCCATTCGCCATCCAATAAATCTCGGCCGATAGATCCGTATCCAAAAGATCACCGGCTAGAAGCAGTCCCAGTAAAAGTGGACGCTCTTTTCCAATTTGTCGTACTTGTTCTATGAGGCAAGGCAGATTTATCTTCTTTGTCTCGACGATTCCTGCAATATCATATATCCACGAAAGCTGTGACCATTGGTGTCTTGCTCCATGTTCGCACAGGACCAGAAGCGTATCTTCTGGAGAAAAACTTGGCACCTTTTTGCCAAGAACGGTCGTGGTTCCAGCTCGATTCCAGGCCACAGAGAGGTCAGGCTGTAAGGAGAATAGGCTTGTGGATATTCTCCAATGGAGCTCTACAGATGTGCCTGTTTTGTTGTTGCCAAAATGATGATGATGCTCGGATTTTAAATATGCCGCATTCTGTGCTGGAGTCAATTTTAAATCATTCAAATACCCAAGGAATTGTAGGAGTTCTTCCGCTCTGGTATATTCGCGCTCAGGGATCAGGAGGTCGAGATCTATAAAGGATCTAAGGGCTATATCACCGTAGACTTGCTCTGCCAGAACAGGTCCTTTGAATGGCATGATCGGTATACCTTTTGCATCGAAATTCTCAATAATGAATAGCAGCTCTCGTGTAAGCAACAAGTTTCTGCTGGAGTTACAGAGGTATTCATTTCGAAGGCGCGTCATAACGGCCAGAGGAACCGTCTTTGGTGATATCAAGACGAGGTTTCTGTAAAGAAGTGGTAACATTCGTTCAAGGTTGGCAATATCCAAAAGCATATCCCAATTTATGTCCTTATTTAGCAGTCTATTTATCTTTTCTGCTCTTTTCGTCACTATATGTGTCCCTGAGCAGCTCAAAAGTATTTTAATCTCATTATTAATATAACTATCTCCAAGATCCCCGTCCATAGTCATTGCCTATAATGTTTAGCCTGAATTTCAAATAGTTTTGCATACTCTTTACCTTGATCCATAAGCTCCTGATGAGTTCCACACTCTGTCACTCGGCCTTCTTTGATATAATATATGCAATCCGCTATTCTCACCGAAGAGAGTCTATGACTAATTATGACCGCCATCTTGCCAGCGATTAGCTGCTTAAATTTGTTGAATATTTTCTCCTCAGCCTTAGGATCTAATGAGCTTGTAGGCTCATCAAGGATAATTAGTTGTGAGTCACGAAAGAATGCCCTAGCTAAGGCAACCTTTTGCCACTCTCCTATACTCAGCTCAGCTCCGTCCTTTTCAAACTCTCTTCCCAGAATTGTATCATAGCCTTTGGTCAGGCGTTTTATAACCTCGTCTATGCCTGAGCATTCAGCTGCTTGGACTATATGGTTTATATCCTCTGGCATATCCACATTTCCCAGCCAGATGTTTTCTCGGGCCTTAAGATGGTAATTGGCGTAATCCTGTAATACTGCGGTTATCTCTCGCCTCAAATCGTATTTTCTGAAATTTCGAAGGTCAATCCCGTCTATTTTGATGGTGCCTTCTTGGGGGTCGTAGAGCCTGCACAGGAGCTTTATGAGTGTTGTTTTCCCCGAGCCATTCTCGCCTACCAGAGCCACTATTTGACCTGGAAGAATCTCAAGATTAATATCCTTCAAAACCATCGTACTCGTGTTGGGATAGCTGAATCCTACATGCTTAAAGCAAATTTCGCTAATTATTGGCTTTGGAACTGGTCTGGGATTTAATGGTTCCTCGACCTTCGGCTTCAGGTCAAGAAACTCATAAAGCGCAGTCAAAAAGAGGTTATTTTCGTATAGTCCCACTAGGCTGCCAAGGAAACTATTTAGAAAGGATTGACCCTGTTGGATCGCCCCAAAATACATCAGCATATCGCCTATGGTAATGATGCCGTTAAAGGCCTCGTGAGCTATGAAAGCTAATGTTCCAAAGACAACAGCCGAAGCAACTACTTGAGACGCAGATTCTGCAGCAGATCGTCTGAATGTCAAAGAGAGACGTTCTTCTCGAATCTGTTGTCGAAGGTCGCGATATCTGCTCATGAACAGTTGGCCAAGACCTAACAGCCTGATTTCCTTGGCATAATCGATGTTCGTGAGCAACCTACTGAAGTACCACGCTCGTCTCTCTTTAGGGGTTATACTGCATTGCATGCGGTAATTTTTGCTGGAATATTTATATTGGACAAAAGCAACTGGCAAAGCAGCGAATGCAAGAATCAGTGCTGCGACCCAATTAAAAGATAAAAGCAAAGCTGCCATGGTTGTAAGCGAAATGAAGCTTCTGCCTAATTGAAAAAGGCCATTTATGATTATCATTGGTCTAAAAGGTGCTTCCCTCTGTGCTCTATGCAATGTTTCATAGTACTCGGAGTTCTCGTAGTATTCAAGGTCCACCTCTACAGACTTAGCATTAAGGAGCTCTTGGACATGGTCAGATATTATTGCGGACTGAGCCTCATTTACGACCTTTGATACCGATTGACTGAATACCGTAAACATAGCAATACTCCCGGCGAGGGCAACCAGTATCAGGACTCTTCCGAAATCCCCTTCTCCTGCAGATGCAGCACCCGCATCCACATAGTCCACAATAAGCTTCATCAAGTAGAGGGTGGCCAGAGGCAATAAGCCTGTTATGAAGATCAACAAACCACTTGCGAGGGTCCAGCCTGGAGCACTTTGCCACACCAGCCTCAGGACATATCTCAAATGCAGCAAATTGTCTAATACTTTACTCTTATGTAGCTGCAACTCTGGTCACCGAATATCGGGCTTTCTCAGGTAGTCTTTAATCATCGATCATACACGTCTCTTTGTTGCTTTCTCATGGGCCGCATCAACACTTTATTCTCACTGCCTGTCTACCAATAAATAGTTTTATCCGTCACCCATTCCTCGTTTATATTCTTCGTTTGAAGATATCTAATTCCGATATAAGAAATCGGCAAGCGGAGATTGCCATTTAGTTAAGTTCGAATAGCATTGTTGGTCTCAAGCAGGATTTTACCCCTGTCATCTCACACGAAATTGCGAGGAACCAAAGCCTTTTATTCTAGAAATCCGAAAGACTATTGATATGCATGCAGGAGAGATTTCATGAACTATGAAAAACCAGAATTATTGGATCTGAGTTCAATTATCGTTTCAGGGCAAACGGCGGCCTGCAATCAGGGTGCTGTTGTCACTACAACCTGCACTGACAACGGGGGATCTGCACAACATACTTGTACTGGAGTTGGGGCAGCAGCACAAAATACTTGCACTACTGTTGGGGCAGGTGCAACAGTTGCTTGCACTACAAATGGGGCGTTGTTCGGATAGGGGGCTCGTAATATATAAGCCTCCTCAATCAAAATTTGCTCGATGCATTTATTTCTTAATTACTTTTGAGAATAAATAGGTATATATGGCACCCAATAATTGTTATGGTATCAAATTCATAGACGACCGAAATTGGCAACTCATTGCTAGTCCGGATGCCGAGGAATGGCTGGACAGATTTGCAAAAATTATGGGTCTTGATGGAAGTGTGTTTCAGAGTTCATCTAAAATGTATTTTTTTAAAGATCACTCTGCATTTGGTGCCTCGATGAAGAATCTCGAAAGATCGACGTATAGAAAGAGCGGATCTGATTTCGAACATATGCGGATAGGACTTGTTGGATTTTGGGACGATAAGAACTCGTCTAATGTCCTATGCGAGATTTATTCTAGAGATGATTTGACAGATATAGTTGCCATGTCGATATCGGTTTACCCAATCTATAAATCTGGCCTTTGCAATGGAAGTATGCCTTTTCATGCCGCTCTTTTGGAAAGAAACGGGAGAGGTTTTCTTATCGCCGCTTCTAGCTGCGTAGGCAAGTCAACATGCTGTAAGAGGGTTCCCTATCCTTGGCATCCTCTCTGCGATGATGAGGTTTTTGTGGTTCGCGATAAGGCCGGTTCGTACCATGCTCACCCATTTCCAACTTGGTCAGAATACATGGTACATAACTCAGATCTTACTTGGAATGTCCAATATCATGTACCCCTTGCAGGAATCTTCTTCTTGGTGCAGTCAGATGAGGATAAGGTCGAACCTTTGGCTCAAGGAAAGGCAGCAATTAATATCTACAATGCGTCATTTGAAGTGTGGACAAAACTAGGGATGAGTCAAAGAACGGAGATTAGAAGGAGTATCTTTGAGAATGCCTGCAATATTACCAAAGTCGTTCCATCCTTCATCCTTAAGGCCAGACGCGATGGTCGATTTTGGGAGCTCATGGAAGATGCTATTGGGGGTATCTAGTTCAATATGCGGGAGAATTTTCGAGAACAAAGGGATTCAAGCTCGTTGGCCAATGTAATATACTCAGGCATTAGCATGAATCCATTGTTAAAAAATGCGGACCGACTTTTCTATTTTCCTTATTCTAAAGAGCAGCTTCGCAAAGGCGATGTAATTATTTTCAACCCTGCAAATACGTCAAAAAAGGTAGTTCATAGGATAATAAGTGCAAGAGATTCGATCATCAGGACGAAAGGAGATAATAATAATTATTCAGATGAGGATGCCCTATATCCATCGCAAATAATCGGCCGAGTAATTTATGCTTGTCGAGGTCCAAGAAAGATAAATATCTACGGCGGGATGACTGGCAGGATTCAATGCATGATGAACAGATCTCTTGGATTCCGAAGGATGCTGTTTCGACCTCTCAGGGCTATTTATAATTTTATGGCAAAATCAGGAGCTTTTCGTTTCCTAAGCATAAGGCCAAAGGTTCTTGTCTTCTCACGTCCTTCAGGCAACGAGATACAGTTGCTTGTGGGGAAACGCGTAGTTGGCAGGAAGCCACCGCTGGGAAATTGGCAGATAAAACCACCATTTAGGCTTTTCCTGGATATCGAGTCTACATACTTGGACGTAGCACAGAGAGAGCCCTGTTTCGATCAAAACAATGAAAAAATGATATATAGGGGAAGATAAATCATGAATCAAATGGAAATTAAGCCTATCGCAAACCCCCTGGTCGTTTTCCGAGAGGAATTCGATGATTGGGCCATACTTTTCGACCCAGAAAGCGGAAAAGCTTTTGGCATAAATCCGATTGGGGCTAGAATTTGGTCTAAATTAGACGGCAAGCATGATCTAAGTGAAATCGTACAACATATCCAGAACTTTTTTGATAATGTCTCATTAGATGTAGAGGCTCATGTTGGGAAATTCATAAACGATTTGGTGAAGAATGGCTTAGCTGGATATGAAGGCGTCAATGAATGAATCGGCTGATGAAAACCCCAAGATCTGTGGATATCGAGATAACCAATAGATGCAATCTTAGGTGCAAGTACTGCAGTCATTTCAACAGCCCAGGTGATGTGGGTATCGATTTACCTACAGAGGAGTGGCTAAGGTTCTTCGAAGAACTCAAATCTTGCGCGGTAATGGAGGTTACTTTTTCTGGGGGCGAGCCTTTTTATAGAAATGATTTCAGGGATATTCTTACAGGAATAATAAAGAATAAAATGAGGTACAGTATACTGACCAATGGCACTTTGATTACCGATGAAATAGCCAAGTTCATCGCCTCTACGCATAGGTGCAATAGCATTCAAATCTCACTAGTACAGCTGGGCTTAAATAAGCCTAATTTTAGGCTGTAAGTGCCCTCCCTC
>JBAXWY010000056.1:0-15347 GCA_037128175.1 Methanothrix sp. | reverse complement strand
AAACTGCCAAGAGGACTTGGCAGGGGTAAACCGAGATGCACTAAGCCTGCCTGCCCAGAAATCTCAGCCGTCCCAGCGGGATGTTTTGGGAAAATTCCTGCCGGGAAACTCGGCAGGCTCTCTGATCGATAAACCGACACGCCTGGCCCGCATCAAGTTCGAGGAGGCTACTCCCAAGGTTGCCAAGAAAATCATTGCCATCTTCGAAGCCCTGCCAGATAATGAACCCGAGATGGTGCTGGCCTTTGCCCGAGAAATCTTGGATCGAGGTCTTGGCAAGCCCAAGCAGGTCGTGGACGTAAAAGAGTCCCGTGAGTATATCGAGTACAAGTACATAGAGGAGCTTATCCTTGCCGACCCCGAAGCCGTTCGACTCGCGGCTTCTCTTGCAGAACGCCTGGAGGGCTACGCCGGGGACATTTGCTCAGAGGCTTTCGGGCGGGAAGTGGAGACTCTACCGCCACCTTCGTGAGCTGTCCTTTCTGCTCACCCAGGCCGTGGCCGGGCGCTGTCCCAGGCTGATCATCAGCATGCCGCCTCGCCATGGCAAGTCGGCTTTAGTCTCTCACTGGTTGCCGGTGTGGTTTCTCGATCTATTCCCCCAGTACAGAGTCATCCTGGCCAGCTACGAGTCCGATTATGCGGCAACCTGGGGCCGCAAGGTGAGAAACACCATCCAGGAGCATCCGGGGGAGCTTCGGGTTGAGATCTCCGGCGATTCCTCGGCAGCCAACCGCTGGGATACCACAGAAGGCGGCGGTATGAATGCGGTGGGAACTCAGGCAGCCGTTACTGGCCGCGGTTCTCAGGTAATGATAATCGATGATCCCCACAAGGACCGGGAGCAGGCCGAGTCCCTGACTATGCGAGAGAAGGTCTGGGATTGGTGGACCGGGACGGCCAGAGAACGCCTGGAACCTATGCCCTGGGCGCCCTTCGGGGTCGTCATCGTCATGGCCACCCGCTGGCATGTGGACGATTTCACCGGTCGGCTGGTTGGCCGCAAGGTCGATGTCGAGGCAGGAGGCCAGAGATACTCTCCTCCCTGGGTCGAGTACCGGCTTCCGGCTCTCGCCGAGCTGGAGGATCCTCTGGGCCGGCAGCCGGGAGAGGCTCTCTGGCCGGAAAAGTATCCATTGCCTTCTCTTTACGCTATCAAGGAGGACATCGGGCCTTACAACTGGCTCTCTGAGTACCAGCAGACGCCCATCAGGAGAGAGGGTGCCCTCTTCCACCAGGAGTACTTCCGGCCGGTGGAGGTGCTGGAATAAACAAAGCCCCTGCCCCTTCTCCCCCCTCCCCGGACCCCACCCCCCTCATCCCCGTAGCTGTTCCGCCTGCCCGCAACCCCGGTTGATTGGAATCCATGAAATCATGATTCAAGACTGCGTCTATGAACTTCCCGTCATCGAGCGGTCGTCTCTCAAGATCGGCACTTTCATTGACCTGGCCACCAGCACGAATACGCGCGCCGATTTTACGGTTATCGCCACCTGTGGCCTGGATGAGAAGGCGAACATCTACATCCTCAATATCCTTCGTGGCCGGTGGGAGTGGCCGGATGCAAAAGAGCACATCATAGACGAGATCCTCTCCCAGGGGGTCGGCCTGGCCGGTGTGGAGACCAATGGCTTTCAGCTCTCCTCCTTCCAGGAGCTGGTCCGGGAGAAGCGCCTTCGCAGTGTCGCCTTCTATCCCGTTTCGGTCAATAAAGACAAAGTGAGCCGCGCTTTGCTCTGCTCGGCCCGCGGTGCCGCAGGCAAGCTGTTCTATCGCAAAAATGCCTCCTGGTTTGAGACGCTGCTTTACGAATTCACCAATTTTCCGGGCGGAGATCACGACGACATCGTGGACGCTGTTACCGGATGCATTGAGCTATTAAACAATTTCCAGGTCGCAGCCCCGGTGGTCTCGCCTGGCGTTCCCAAAAAACGCAGTAAATGGAGAGGGAGAAGATAGTGGCAAAGAAGAACATGAAACTGGTCGAGATGGGCCGGACGGGTCTGACTCGCTTCGGCGGCTACATCTCTGAAGAGTGGCTTCCTGAACTGCAGGGCAGAAAGGGCGCTGAGGTCTACAAGAGGATGGCCGACAGCGATGCCATCATTGGCGGATACCTGTTTGCCATCAAGGAGATCGCTAAATCGGTTCCCTGGTTCGCCGTTCCCGCCAACAGCAGCGAGGAAGGCCAGGAGGACGCCAAGTATCTGGAGAGCTGCATCTATGACATGTCCTACCCCTGGCCCTCCACTCTGGATGAGATCTTTTCCATTCTGACCTTCGGCTGGGGCTACTTCGAGAAGGTCTTCAAGATCCGCCGGGGTCCGAGACAGAAAGATCCCAGGTTCCACAGCCAGTATAACGATGGCAAAATAGGCTGGGCCAAATGGGCTCCCCGAGCCCAGGAGAGCCTGAACGAATGGATCTATGACGAGGACACAGACACTCTCATTGGCATGAGCCAGATCCCGGCTCCGGACTACCAGGAGCGTAGGATTCCACTTGACAAGGCTCTGCATTTTGTAACCACTTCGTCCAAGGGCAATCCGGAGGGCCGGTCCCCCCTCAGAAACGCTCGTCGAAGCTACTATATGAAAACTCAGATCGAGGATCTGGAAGGGATCGGAATCGAGCGTGACCTCGCCGGTTATCCGACTCTCTATATTCCATTAGAGGTCTTTGAGCAGAAGACCGACAAGGCAACTGAAGCCTACAATGACTTCATGGATGTGATTTCCAACATCCGGAGGGACGAAGCAGAAGGCATTCTCCTGCCTGCGGTCTTTGATGCCAATGGTAACCGGCTCTATGAGTTCAAGCTCCTTGCCAGCAGCGGAACTCGCCAGTTCGATACCAGCCGCGTTATCACCCGATACGACACCCGCATTGCTCTGACGGTTATGGCCGATTTCTTGCTCTTGGGCCAGCAAAAGCAGGGCAGCTATGCGTTGTCTGATACCAAGTCCAAGATGTTCTATCAGTCGCTGATGTCATTGCTCGATAATATCGCTGAGACGATAAACACCCAGGCCGTTCCTGAGCTCTTCGAACTGAACGGTTGGGAGAGGGATGAGCTTCCCTATCTCGCACACGGGAAAGCAGAGCCCACCAATCTTGAGGCGCTGGGCAACTTCCTGGAAAGGCTAACCAATATGGGCATGGTGCTGGACGACCGGCTGGAAAATCACCTGCGAGGCATTGCCGATCTGCCCTTGAGAGACATGCAGCAGCCATCTCGGAGAAAAGCAAAGCCGGCTTCCGCTCCAAAAAATTCCCTGCAGCAAAAGAGGCCAGAAGCAGAGCCTGGCATTGAAGAGAGCGAGGAGGTGGCTGCCTGATGGTAAACGGCTGGTGGTGGAGGTGTGGAAATAGCGCACCCTGCAAAGCTTGCCAGGAAAGAGAAGGCCAGTTCTTCCCTCTCTCTGTACCTTTTCAGCAAATTCATGATAATTGTGTTTGCTACCCTGAGCTGTCTGAGGTAGAGGACCCTGAATATTCAGAGATGATGCCGGATGAAGAAATCCCTGGCCTGCAGAGGGTCAGCTTTGAAACGAACGAGACGGCACCAGAGCTCTCTCAGATCGGTGATGAGGATCTGAAGTTCATCATGCCCCTGTCTCCAGAAGCGGGCCTGGGCGAAATGCGTCAAATCCCAATTCTCCAAAAGGATGTGAATCGAATGAAGTACTTTTCCAGCTTTGACGAACTCTGGGCTCATTGTGAGCCATCCCTTGGAAATGGCACGAGTCTCTACGTGGAAAAGGCCGGACAGAAGCGGGCCTTCGCCACCCGCCGCGAGCTGTCGATCCTGGACCGCTGGGCTGGAGGAGCTACCATCGTCAAGGGCGGAGCGGAGAGGGCCGTGCTCCTCAAGGCGGAGATGCAGCCGCTGCGTGTTGCGAACGCAAAGGCGGTCTTTGTCGCCGCCTCTCCTAACAGGATCGAAGTAGCGAGAGGTGTGCCCCTGGCCGGCGAAGGCAGGAGGCTCTTTCAGAAGTCCATCCTGGAGCCGGCTGGCCTCCAGGAAGAAGAGACCGGTTTTCTCTACCTCGTGCCCCGCTGCCTCAATCGTGAGCCGACTTATGATGAGGTGGACGCCTGGCGGCCCTGGATTTTGCAGCAACTGCAAACCATGAACCCCAGGGTCGTAGTAGCCTTGGGAAAAGCCGCGGCAGAGGAGGGCCTGGCCGGAATTGCGATGCCTCATCCTCATGCCGTCCTTCGCCATGGTGACTCCGGGGAGCTGGCCCGGAAGGTCAAGCGCCTCAAAGAGGCTCTGGCCGAGGCCCAGAACATCGATCTTAATTTAAATAGTTGGAATCTTAAGGAAGTTCCTGTCGTTGGAGACGAATTTCACGCCCCGATTTTCAAGGCCGATGAGGAGAGGCGCTTGGTGTACGGCGTGATTGCCGAGTCCGATATGGTAGATGCTCAGGGCGATGTGATGAGTGCCCGTACTATCGAGGACATGGCCCACGACTATATGATCCGGTCCAGGAAGTTCGACGACCGGCACAACTGGAAACAGGTTGCTGCTGTGCTTGTGGATTCCTGGGTCTTCAGAGAGGATGTAACCCTCTTCGGACAGCTTATCAAAGCCGTCTCGTGGGTTATCGGAGTCAAAGTCTTTGACGATGTGATTTGGCAGAAGATCAAATCAGGCGTTTACAAGGCCTTCAGTATTGGAGGAAAAGGTGTACGGGTCCCAAGAGTACGATTTGCTTGAATCGGAAGCGAAGTTCATAAGCTTCGTTCCTCGTGGGGCGAACAAGAAGCAGTTCCTGGTGGTGAAGGAAATTAAAGAATTGAAAGAAGACATCGTGAAGACCATCCTGGAGACGCCGGACGAGGATCTGGCAAAAGCTCTCCAGGAGGCAGGCCTGGAGGGCGAGGGGGCCGAGGCGCTTGTGGGAGCGGCCAAGGTTCTCAAGGCTTACAAAGACGCCCTTCCCGAGAACGCAATTGCGATCCTGGCAAAATGTGCGGGGCTTGCCTTACCTGAATTTGAAAAGGAAGATGTGCCTAACAAAGCGGGAAAGGAGACTAAAAAGCAAGCTGCAAGCGAACTATCGAAAGAGGCCATCGCCAAGATGGACCCCGAGACTCAGGCCGTTGTAAAGCAGCTCCTGGAGGAGAACGTTGTAACCAAGGCCGAGGCTAAAGAAGCCAAGCAGATTGCCAAGGAGCTGAAGGAAGAGAAGATCCTCAAAGAGTATGTCGAGAAGGCCGAGGATCTTCCCCATCTGGCAATTGAGCCCATCAAGTTCGGTCCTGTGTTAAAGGCCCTGGGCGAAGGCCACCCGGCTGAGTTCTCGGAGATCTTCAGGGTTCTCAAGGCGGCAGATGCAGCTATCGAGAAGTCCGAGCTCTTCAAAGAGATCGGCAAGGCTGGATCCGGTGAGTCGGATGCAGAGGCGCAGGTCTACGCTAAAGCCAGGGCCATGGTGGCCAAGGACGGCGATCTGACCCTGGAAGATGCAGTCTGCAAGGTCCTGGACGAGAATCCTGAGCTGTACGATAAGTACGAAGATGAGCGCCAGAAAACCGTAAAGAGGAGGGGCAAGTAATGGCCGGCGAGGAGATTGTTTACTCCACCAGCATCATGGCTGGCGCTGACCTTTCTGACAAGCAGTTTCACTGCATCAAGCTCAATGCCTCCGGCCTGATGATCCTCTCCGGTGCCGGGGAGAACTCGCTTGGCATCTTGCAGGATAAGCCGGCTTCCGGCCAGGTAGGAGCAGTCTGCTGCCTGGGAAAGAGCATGGCCGTTTATGGTGCCTCTGTGACTGCAAACCAGAACCTGACGCCCGACGCATCGGGCCGGTTGGTCCCGGCTACAGGCAACGATGCCCAGGTGGCCGTGGCAGCAGAATCTGGTTCTGTTGGTGAAATCCATAGCGTCTACCTGGTCTCCAGGGCCAGTGCAGGAGCCATCCAGAAGAGCGTTCTGTCCATCCCCTACAAGCTATCCAAGATAGCCAATGGCGATCTGGTTACGGAGATCGTTCCTGGATTTCCGGGGCGGATCATCAAATGGTGGTTTACTATCACCGATCCTGCCACAACCGCAGCCAAAACGGCAGATCTCAATTTGGAGATCAACTCCACCAATGTAACCGGGGGCGTGTTGCAGCTCACTTCTGCCAACTGCACTCCCAAGGGAAGCAAAGTCGAGGCTGCCGCCATTTCTGGAAACAATGTCTTCGGCGCTGAAGACTCCATCAGCATAGAAGCTTCGAACGTCACCGCCTTTGCGGAGGGTGAAGGCGTGTTAATGATCGCTATCGAATAGGAGGTGAAGAAAAAATGCCTCAACCTACAGCAGGTGATGTTCACGTAAACCGCCTGCTCGGAAACATTTCCACCGCTTACATTCAGAAACAGGGCTCTTTCGTGGCCGACCAGGCATTCCCGGTCGTGCCTGTGGACAATAAGAGCGACCGCTACATAACTTACAGCAAAGAAGATTGGCTTCGAGATGAAGCTCAGGAGAGAGCTCCAGGAACGGAGTCCGCCGGCGGCAGCTATGAAGTGGATACCACTCCCAACTTCTTTTGCAAGAAGTATGCCTTCCATAAGGACATAGACGACGACACCCGGGCAAACCAGGACATGCCCATCGATGCTGACAGAGACGGCACCCTCTTTGTGAGCCAGAAGATGCTCCTCAAGCGGGAGAGAGTCTGGGCCGCCGCCTACCTGACCAATGTCTGGGGAACGAACCTGACCGGCGTTTCTGGCTCCCCCGGTGCAGGAGAGTTCAAGCAGTGGGACCAGTCAGGAGCTACCATCCTCAAGAACATCGAGGACTGGAAGGAGTATGTAGCCTCTACTACTGGATTTGAGCCCAATATCATCGTTTGTGCTCCTGATGTTCTGGCAACTCTCAAGGTAAGTCCAGAAGTGAAAGACACCATCAAATACACCCAGAAAGGCGTGGTCACCGAGCAACTCCTGGCCGAACTCTTCGGGGTGGAAAAATTCCTGGTGCCAAGAGGTGTCGTGAATACTGCGGCCAAGGGCAAGACTGGAACCTTCCAGCGCATCGTGAGCAAGAAGATCCTGCTTTGCTATGCTCCGGAAAAGCCGTCTCTGCTCACGCCTTCGGCTGGATACATATTCTCCTGGAAGGGCTACTTCGGGGCTTCCAGGTTCGGTGCTCGTATCAAGAAGTTCCGCATGGAGAATGTGGAGTCGGACAGAGTTGAAGGAGAGATGGCCTTTGACTGCAAGCAGGTGGCTGCCGATATGGCTGTTTACGCGGCAGGCGTAATCGCATAACTCGGTCCTGCCAACCACTTTTTTGAGGAGTTGAAAGCCGTGAGCTGGACTTATACCAACAATCCCGGAGGGAGCACAAGAGATGCCCTGCGGCTGGCCGTGGGCGATACCAACCAGGAAGACCAGCGCCTCTCTGATGAGGAGGTCAACCACTTCCTGAGCCTCTATCCCGAAAGCCTGAATCTGGCGGCAGCCGATGCGGCTGAAGCTATAGCTGCCCGGTACTCCAGCATGGCCGTCTCTTATGTGGGCGACCTCGACAACTCGCCTCATCTGAAGGCGGAGTACTACCTGAAGCTCGCCCGCCAGCTTCGCAGCCGGGAAGTGGTAGCGGTAGTGGAGGAAGCAAAAGAGAGCATTGTGGCAGCTCCGGGCAGCAGCTCGGAAGCACTGCACAGAGGAGCAATATTCAAACGGGAGTCAGGTTTATGAATCAGATTTTGGGTGAGCGCGGCCCGGAGACCTTCAAGCTTCTCCTGGCCGGCGTTGGAACGGGAGGGATCTATCTGTTCGGTGCGTGGGATGTCATCCTAAAGGCCCTCATCGCCCTGGTGGTCATTGACTACATAACGGGCGTGATGGCGGCCTATATTGAGAAGACCCTGAGTTCAGAGATCGGGATGAAGGGCATCATCAAAAAGGTCTGCATATTTCTTATGGTGGCCGTGGCCAATATCCTGGACATCTCCTCCGGCCTGGATGAGCCCTACCTGAGGACGGCTGTCATCTGGTTTTTCATTGCCAACGAGGGGCTTTCAGCATTGGAAAATATGGGCCGGTTGGGTGTGCCTCTGCCTGAGTTCCTCAAGCAGTCTTTGCAGAAGCTGAACAAAGGCAACGCCGGCAGGTGAAATTAAGAACGCTCTCACTGGAAATGCGGGCATAAACGGCATGGTGGACGGCAAGATATGGATTTTTGTATCGAACGGTATCATGGGAATAGCTTAGTCTTGCCAGTGGCATTAACGATTCCCCAGGTATCGGAATCAGGAGCAATCACTCATGTTCCGCTATCCATTGTTGGAGCTGCAATCAG
Organism: Methanothrix sp.; assembly: GCA_037128175.1. GTDB lineage: Archaea > Halobacteriota > Methanosarcinia > Methanotrichales > Methanotrichaceae > Methanothrix. The sequence goes on along the minus strand of JBAXWY010000056.1, from coordinate 7,030 downwards.
GTTCAAGCTGGGGGAGATTACGGAGTTATCCGATGGCTACTCGATAGCTAGAAATGACTCGGCAGGGAATTTTACCATAATCATCTCCGCTACACTGATGGCGACCTTGGCGAATACTGTCTACTACTTTGCAGCAGAAATCACGTATGCATCGGGCATTCGAGAAACGCTATTCGTCGGCAAATTAACCCTGAAGGATAACGTGGTGCTATGACGCTTGTCACAGTGACTAATCTGTCTCCAGTGGTGAATGTGACTGATTCATCTATAGGATTTCAGATTGGGGTGGGAGTTGATCCCCCCATCTTCAACCTAACCGGCCATTCGATATTTGCGGTATCGGGCGGGGTGGCTGCCTACCAGTTTGTGATAATCAACCCTGCCGATGGAACGGCTCATTGTGCAGATGGCGAGAACCCGACACATGCGGGGCTTGCAGTCGGCATCACGGCGGAGGCAAGAGCTGCTGGGCAACCTGTCACAATTCAGGTAGCAGGAGAAATCACGAATCCATCATGGGATTTGGATGCAGGCGAGATCTATTATCTGGCCCTCGCCGGAACGATATCAAGAACACCTCCAAGCAGAGGTTTCTGGCAGAAGGTTGGAACCTCAAAAGATCGGACGACGTTGATAATCAAATTGAGTGAACCAGTTTTGGTGATATAAATGACAAATCAGAAATTTCTATCTAAAGGCGCTGGTGTATTCCAGGAAGCACAGGCAATCGACACGAGTGCTGGAAGCGGAAGCGCCGGCCTCATTCCAGCATTAGGTGCTGATGGGAGACTGAACGAGAACATGATGCCGGCAGGGGTTGCGGCTGAAACTGTTGTCTGCAAAGCGGGAGTCGGGGGACTGGATGCCAACGATGTCGTGTATATTCACCTGGTCACGACCACACTCACGGCAGACAAAGCCAATGCGACAGACTCGACAAAAAGGGCACAGGGGTATGTAAAGGAAGTAGCCGAGGCAGGAGCAAATGTCACTGTGTACTTGGACGGGGAACTTCCAGGCACAGGCCTCACACCGGGCGCGAAATACTACCTGACAACCACACCCGGCATAGTATCGGCTACTGCACCGACTGGATCTGGTAATATGGTCCAGTGCGTCGGTGAAGCGGTTGGTGAGGCAGAGATAAAGTTCGATCCTGACAAGGTCCCCATCGTGCTGGTGTGATTTATGAAAGCCCTCCAAAAAGGTGCCGGAGTCTTTCAAGAAATTGCTGGCGTCGTTGTGCGCCACTCCGGCACCTCTACGGGGGCGGGCTCAGATCAGGAAATCAGCCATGGCTTTACAGTAGCGCCAAAGAGGCTGGACCTTATTCCCCTGGATGTAGGGGAGTCCACAGTTTTTTCTAACCTAACTGTGGACACCACTCATTTTCACATAACGGTCTATGTAGGCAGAAACTTTGCCTGGGTGGCGGAGGATTGGTAAACTATGTCAGACGCCCTAAATAATATTAAAGACAGTTTTGTTCTCGCCAATGAAGACTTAATCGTATTACAAGGACTGATTCCGGAGATTGAAACGGCCATCCAGAGCCATACAATCTACAGAACAACTACAGAAGCCCTTTTCAGCATATTAAATGATGTCAAACACCCCACCCCGGCAAGCAAATATCATCAGGCCAAACGCGAGCAATTGGTGATGTTTGAAAACCTGGTCAGCTTATCATTCGATTATCGAGCTGCCCAAATCGATTTAGAAGAAGTTAACTTTAAAATCGGTTCCACAGAAGGATTTGAACTAAGAAAGCAGGAAGTACAGAGAGACCGGCTGCAGTTTAAACTTATGTGGATGCGAAAAGACGGCCAGGAACGCATTAGAGAGCTTAAAATGTGGTCTCAGATCAAGGAGGATCTCGCTGAGTCTGATGAGTTTGACATCAACAATAAAGATACAGATGAACTAAAGGCCCTCACTTTACGATATCTCTGGGAGCTACCGGCAGCCTGCCGGGCCGGAAATGATGTTGGTGGAGCAGTTAACATCATTGCCCAGGCCAGGACCATGCTTGCTGAATGCGAGAAACGCAAAATCAGGCTACCACAACAGCTAGTCGAGCGATCAAAGAAACTCCTTCGTGGTGCTTGAATGGGGACTTGGAGCGCGGGAGGCGATCTCGCAACAGCGCGAATGGATTTAAAAGGTGGTGGTAATTCTGCAGATGCCATTTCTATGGGTGGCACGAATTCCTCATATGAGGATACTATTGTAACTGAGGAATATAATGGCACTGCCTGGAGTTCTGGTGGCGATTTATTAACTGCACGGTATGACTTTGCAGGTAGTGGTAACTCCTCGGATGCCATTTGTATGGGTGGCAAGGACGGAGATGCTCAATTTACTGCTACAACGGAAGAATATAATGGCACTTCCTGGAGTTCTGGTGCTGAAATATCAGACCTACGAAGGGGCTCATCAGGGGGCGGTAATTCCGCAAATGCCATCTGTATGGGTGGCTACATACAAGACGAAAATGATGAAGAATTAGACGTTATCTCAACAGAGGAATTTAATGGAACTGCCTGGGGTTGGGGAGGAGATCTTGGATCAAGCATACGTAATTCCGTTAGCGGAGGCAATTCGTCAGATGCTATTTGTGCGGGGGATAAAGATACCTTCATTGTAACTCAAGAATATAATGGCACATCATGGGGTTATGGTGGAGACCTTGGGACAGGGCGAGAATGCCCGGCAGGTGGCGGCAACTCATCGAATGCAATTTGCACAGGTGGCCTCATTTGGTCTCCTTATGGAGTAACCAATCTAACTGAAGAATATAATGGCACTGCTTGGGCAGCAGGTGGCAATTTATTAACTGCCCGATATCACTTAGCTGGAGGAGGCACTTCATCAAATGCAATTTGCATGGGTGGCATGAGTAGCTCTGGAGGTATATGGTACTCAGCAACTGAAGTATACACAAGCGACTCGTCTAGTGCTTATTTTGGCCGTGGATTTTGCGAAGGCATTTTTCATGGGGTGATGGACTAAATGGAATTATCAAGGGCTAAAAATGTGGCCTCCTACGTAACATTTCCTCTAAAAAAGAATGATGGAACTTTACTAATTGGTGCTGCTGGCCTTGATTCTGAGATTGATGCTTGGGCTGATGGGGCAGCACCTAACGGCCTCACAGATTGCACCAATGAGGCAACAGAAATAGGATCTACGGGCATCTATTATCTCTCACTTTCTCAGACAGAGATGAACAATGATTACATCGTGCTTCTCATAAAGTCCAGCTCCACCGGGGCCATACCGCAAGTAATCCTTATCAACACCAAGGCCCGGCCAATTGGAGAAGTCACACTTGCAGCCACCCAGGGCAGCTATGCACCTGCAAAGGCTGGGGATGCTATGACCCTCACTGCTGCTTATGATGCAGCTAAGACCGCAGCATCTCAAAGCTCAGTAAATACGATTGACAGCATTCTCGACAACATCCACGACACCGATTTACCAGCAGTCAAGACCGAGACGGCAGCTATCAAGGCCAAGACAGATAACTTGCCGGCCAGTCCCGCCAATGAGGCCACCTTAACCACCCTGCACGGCCATATTGATGCCATCCTGGGCGATACTGCCGAGATCCAGGCCGAGCTGGCCGATGGAGGAAGAACAGATCTCCTGATTGATGGTATCAAGACGGTCGTAGATGCCAATGGAGTTAAGCTCGTGGCCATTCAGGGCAAGACTGACATGCTTCCTGCAGTGTGGTTTTCTCCTTGAGGAATTAAGGATGTGGTAAAAACGGCATTTACTCTTTTAGATAATCTCCTGAGTGCCCTGACTGGAAATGCGGCTCTAAGTGCAATGGTTGATGCAAAGATTTACAAGAACAAGCCCTTGGAAAAGAGTGATGTAGACCTGCGAAATGCCGTTAATAAGAGCCTCATTTCTTGCGAGGCCCAGGACATTTCCGGTCAGCTCGTAGCCTCAGATCCAATCTTTGCAGTAGATATCAGGTCTCGCAAGGGGACCGATGGAGGGGCAGAGTATTGCGCTGAGATTGCCGATGTAATCCGCATCATTTTAGATGATGGTTTCACCGGGGCCGAGGTCTTGAAGGTCCAGGGTGATGTGGCATTTGATAAGAACCTGGCCGCCTATCGCTGCCGGCTAGAGGTCTTTTGCCATGTAAAAGTCAGCTACATATTGTCCCTCACTCCCTCCATTGCCAGCCCCCAGGGCGCTGGCCAGGAGATCATTTTCGTAGCTGCTGCCACGCCTTCGCAGGGCCTGGAGTATCGCTTCCTTGTGAACGGGCCGGGCACCGGCTCTGCTTCCAGAGATATGACCGGATGGCAGAGCCGCAATAGCTTTGCCTGGAGGACCAGCGATCAGGATGTTGGGGCCTCTGTTATCACGGTGCAGGTGCGTGGTGGGCCCTCAAAAGGAGCTGCAGACCAAAGCACGACAGCCAATTACACCATCACCGCCACTTCTGCCGGCACAGGCACGGCGCCGGAGATCTCCAGCTTAACTCCCAGCCTGGCCAGCCCGCAGGAGGAGCAAACCAAGATCGATTTTATCTGCGTGGCTACAGATGCAGATAGCAACCCGATATTATATCGCTTCTTCCTCACCGGCCCCGGAACTGCTAACGTCAAGATGCTCGTGCAGGACTGGAGCCATAAGAATGCCTGGCAATGGCAGCCTCAAACGGTGGACGTGGGCGAGAGCACCATTGAAGTCCAAATCAGAGACGGCCTGCACGCTAAAGAGGGCAGTTACGACGATAACGCAACTGCATCCTATACAGTAACAGCCATCGCTGGTATCGGCACAGCTCCCACGATCACCAGTCTGGCTCCGCGCCTGGCAAGCCCTCAGCCACCGGGAACTGAGATTGAGATAATAGCAACGGCAGCAGGTCCAAACGGGGTAGAGCTGTTATACAAATTTTGGCATAAGCCCCCTGGTGCGAATTGGAAAGACCTGAGCCCTTGGGGTACTCAAAATTGGATTCGTTGGATTCCAACCCTGGCCGACTCAGGAACCAATAGCATCAGAGTGGATGTCATTGACGGGCTACACGCCGAGAGGGGCAGCTACGACGCCACCAGCACAATCAGCTACACAATTTCGCCCTGAGTGGTCTCTATGCCTACCGAATTAATTTTTTCTGTAACCAATCCAGATGGCAGCACATTAACGATTATCCCGACAGAGTATCGCTCGGATTGGCCATTTTTATATCACCAGAGCCTGAGTTTCAAATGCTATGATGGCCAGTTAATTGATGAGCGCGCTACAATCGTGGTTTCAAAGCCGGGCGCAGCCATGCCCGTATTTTGCGGCTACTTTGATCAGATGAAGCGGCCGTCTTTTAAGTCCAAACGACCGCAGCAATATCACTGCTCAGGATTTTCAAAGCTGCTAAATGTGCGCTCTGCATTCCAGAAGAGTTATGCTGCGACAGTCCAGGTAAACGACCTCCTGGGTGACACCATCACCAACCAGGGCCTCCTCTTCGTTGCAAGCTCTCTGGCAACAGGCTGGAAGCTGGCAACAGAGCAAGGTGCACCAGCAAACACCTATTGCCTGGAGCGAACCGGCACAGATGCACTCTACACCCCCAGAATCCCGCTCATAACACCTGCCATCTATCTTGGCTCAACGCAACTAACGCAGTCTGCGAGCCTTGAGGCAATGCAGGTGAACGAGTGGTTCAGGGATTCTGACCGAATCTATATTCGTACTGCCGCGGGCGAGCCGACCGGAAACCCACAGACTTATCCCTGTTACATCCTTAATTTCAAGAACTGCCATCTGCGGGCCGGGTCGATCACAACAGCTACGCTGGTGCCGCCTGGGGTGGATGTGCTTACAGAAAGGCTCTGGACCTCTTTCATGAGGGTTGCAGAAACCCAGGGCCTGGAATTCAGCTTTGTGAATCGCCAAGATGGGGATCAAGATGTTGATGCTCATAAAACAATTTACAGGGGCTGGTATGACAATCCATGGAAAACCTACGTAGAGGCGGATCTGATAGATTTTGAAACTGGAACCATGGATGACACTAAACACGGTTTTGATTCAATCGTACTGAGAGGTAGAACGAATACATTCAACCTCTGCAACCTGCCGCCAAACCGCTGGGGCCGTTCAAAAGCCCTCGGCGAAACGGATCCTCTTGCAGGTGGGATCTACAAGGAATACATACCGTATCAATCCACAATGACAGAGGAGCAACTGGTTACGAGAGCCGGATATATGCTCGGCCAGATGGCAGACGAGCGCTATCTGAGGATCTGGGCCAGACCAGATCATACTCTTAAACTGGGCGACTTCATCAGGGTAACAATTTACAGCGAGCCTTACGCAGGCCAATACAACATGAGGCTATTCAACAAAGCCTTTGAAAGTCGCCTCGGTGGCGATGTTATGGAACTTACGCTTTACGATGGGTACAACCCAGAAGACTGATCGCCATGGCATGTGAAACGAAGACGGTATCGGTGCTCGTCCATGCGGGAAGTGTAGGCGGAACTTCCTGTGAGTGGTGCAGAGACCATATCTCAGGAAAATTCGTCACAGAAGATTCTGCCGGCGAACCCTATCGACTTCCGGCCCACGAGAAATGCCATTGTGCCTGGCAGGTAACAAAAATAACAGGCATAACCAGGAATTTGGCTGAAAAGGTCAGAGCAGTTCTAGAAGAAACAACTGAAGAAGCAGATAACAGCGACTTAGTACAGATAGACAAAATCCAAATAATGGATGAATGCCTGGACATTGCAGAACAGGCTACAGAAGACGCAGAGGAAAGCGCCGCACACTCGATTGCATATTATGCCGAGGCAGCCGATTGGCTGGAACAATCGGAAGCTGCTCTTGCCTTAGCAGAATCTTACGAAGTGATTCAGGCAGAACAGCAAGCAATCATGAATGAGGCACTGGCAATAGCAGACCAGGCAACACAAGATGCAGACGCAGCTTATGCGGCTTCTCTAATTTCTTACGGTCTTGCGGCTGACTATCTGGCCCTCTCGGAAGCTGCATACGC
>JBAXWY010000055.1:0-15808 GCA_037128175.1 Methanothrix sp. | reverse complement strand
AAACGCACTTTTCTCGGAGGTTTCTCTTAAATGCCAGTAAATAGGAATCCTCGCTCATGTCTACCAATAGGAGACCTAAAAAAATAAAATAAAAATAATGGATCTACGATATTTTTATTACATGTCAGTTTCATTAGGCTTGATGATAGAACATACCTAGGCTTATCGTTTCCAGTTATAATGCCAACTTCACCTATGAGGCCCCTATGAGGAAAAACTAAATCCCCTTTGAATACGTTACAGATTGATAACTCGTCTGCCAGTTTATTAGTTATATATACAAAATTTCCTGTTAATTCTTTCGTACCGGAGATGCTATTACCCCTTATGACCGGAATTCCGGATTCTACATAGCAATCGCTTTTCATTCTTGACCCAAATGGGCCGATGGCAATCGCACCTTTTGAATCTGCCTTTATTTCATCAATGGAATAATCCTTCCATTCGCAGGAGGAGCTTTCAGCCATATCTAAGCCCCTCAAGATTTTCAAGAATATCCCGTTGCAGACTTGCAGATTCCAAGAACTGATTCTTCAGCTTTGTTGTGAGCCGTTGCATCTTCTCCTCAAACGGCTCATCATCCTCCTCAAGAACTTCAGCTCCCACGTAGCGTCCGGGTGTGAGCACATAGCCATTCTTCCTGATCTCCTCGGAGGTAGCACTCTTGCAGAATCCCAGCACATCCTCGTAATCTCCTGATTCTGCGTCGCCACGCCAGGCATGATAAGTGTCTGCAATCTTTGCAATCTCCTCTGGGGTTAGCTCCCGATGCACCCTGTCGATGAGCACACCCATCTTCCGGACATCGATGAACAGCGTCTCGTCCCGCCTGTCTCTGAACTTCCCATTCTTCTTGTCCCTGGCCAGGAACCAGAGACAAGCCGGGATCATAGTAGAGTAAAAAAGCTGCCCCGGCAAGGCCACCATGCAGTCCACCAGGTCAGCCTCAATGATGGCCCGGCGAATCTCGCCCTCTCCTGATTGGTTGGAAGACATGGAGCCGTTGGACAGGACGAAGCCTGCTATGCCCGAGGGAGCCAGATGATGGATGAAATGTTGCACCCAGGCGAAGTTGGCGTTGCCCGCTGGCGGCACGCCGAACTTCCAGCGTACATCCTCTCGTAGACGCTCCCCGCCCCAATCACTGCTGTTGAAGGGCGGATTGGCCAGGATGTAATCTGCTCTCAGGTCCTTGTGCAGATCCCGATGGAAGCTGTCGGCGTGCTCCGGGCCGAGGTTGTTATCGATACCTCTGATGGCCAGGTTCATCTTAGCCAGCTTCCAGGTGGTGGAGTTGGACTCTTGGCCGTAGATGGCTATTTCCCCAATGTGCCCACCATGGATCTTGACGAATTTCTCGCTCTGGACGAACATTCCGCCTGAACCACAGCAAGGATCGTAGATCCTGCCTTTGTAGGGCGCCAGCATTTCAACCAAAACTTGAACCACACAACGAGGGGTGTAGAACTGCCCGCCCTTCTTGCCTTCTGCAGATGCGAACTGACCCAGAAAGTACTCATAAACCCTTCCCAGGATATCCTTGGAGCGGCTTTCTGCGTCGCCCAGACCGATGTTTGCTATTAGATCTATCAACTCTCCAAGTTGCTGTTTATCCAGTGCGGGCCGGGCGTAGTCTTTGGGCAGGACGCCTTTGAGTGAGCGGTTATCTCTCTCGATGGCGACCATGGCATCGTCCACGAACTTGCCTATGGTGGCCTGTTTGGCGTTGGCCTGCAGGAAGGACCAGCGGGCCTCCTTTGGCACCCAGAAGATGTTATCTGCTCTGTATTCGTCCCGGTCCTCGGGATCTGCGCCTTGGTCTACTTCTTTTAGGAGCTGGGCATGCCTCTCTTCAAAGGCATCGGAGATGTATTTCAAGAATATGAGGCCCAGGACGACGTGCTTGTACTCTGCGGCGTCCATGTTGTTGCGGAGCTTATCGGCGGCTGCCCAGAGGGTGGCCTCGAAGCCCAAGGTAGCCCCATTGCTCTTTGAATTATTGTTGCTTTTGCCTCTCGCCATGTCCCTACACCTTAAATCAGATCGGATTCGGTGGCCATCCCTAAATAGTTTGTTGGTTAGCGATATTAGCGCTTGAAATTCACCTAGATGAAACATGTAATGCATATTTCCCAAGGGCAAAATTTGCGAACACTTTCGCACCGCGCCAAAGATTTATATTATACCAAAGATACTATGACTTGATTCTTAAGGAGGTGTGACACTGGAATTAATAGGGTCCGTCATAAAAGAACAAGGTGTTACATTCGCAGTAGTTCTAGTTAAAAAACATGTAATTGATAACATATATGAAGCTGACAACTTAATTCAAGCTCTCAGAATACAGATATTTCAAGGTATGCCGGTAGTTCTCATGGCAAAAAACTCAGGTCGCATCCAAACCTATGGTAGAGATGATATTGCCAAGTTTTTAGCTAACATAAACCCGCGCAGAATACCATGGAAAAAATACTGGATAAACTAATCGAGAGGTGCACTATGCCTGTAGATTTAAAGGGGTTTGATGATCTCAAGCGCAGAGCAGATGAGATAAAGCGAAAGGGAGAAGCAGGCGTCCAATTGAATGATCTATTCCCGCAAAATTTCATGATGAAGTACACGAATTTTGGGTCAATAGACGAGATGGCCAAAGCAAGTGAAGCTGATATCAAATCGATGAACGATTTTGATAAAATCCCTGCGGACTTTTTCAGGAAACATACTCGATTCTCAAGCTGGGGAGAGATGACTAAGACCGCTACTGAGCAATGGGTTGCAAGTAATCTCCAGCTCAAGTGACGAAACGATGGTAAGATCGGTATCTTCAATGAGCGGCTGCCAAACGGTCTGGAAAGACTAGGCCCGCCGGATCTCCGCCCTTCGCCGCCCTCGCCCCGCGCAGCCTGTCGCCGCTTCGCAGCCGGGCCCGGATGTCCGCCAGCGCCCCCCCCGGTCCCTCCATATCTGTGGTAGGCGACAAGGGCGGCACCGAACTTACGACTCTCGGCCCGGAGCTGCTTGATGCACTTGCCCAGGTTCCAAGAATTACCAATAATCTATAAATTATTGGTAATTTATTGGTAACCAGGAAAATAGCGAGTGTCCCTGTAGCGCCCCTCTTTTCGCAGTTGTCCCGCCTTCTGCATCTTCTGTAGCAGATATCTGGCCTGGGACTCGTTTGCGCCCAGCAACTCCTGGGCATCAGCTCTCCGGATAGACCCGTGCTTCCTGACATAGGCGAGGATCCTCTGCTCTTCTTCTGCGAGCGGCACCTCAACAGGGGTTTTTTGATAGAACCTCACCAGAAACGCCGTCCTCTTATCCTCGAAGAACGGCGCTGGCAGCCCCCTCTTTTGCATGGCATCCCGCATGGCATCTATGCCGCTGCCCCTGTTCTCCACCAGGTGGACATCTTCCATCAAATGCATGAGCAACCGGTTCCTGGTAGACTGTCCTTCCTGCAATTTATCGATGGTCACTCTGCCATATAGGCCACCAGGATTCTCGACCTCAAGACGATCGGCAAACATCCGCACCTGAATATGGCTACCGCGCACGAAATGGCTGTAGTCCCGGTGGGCCAGGGCATTGACTATGGCCTCCCGCAGGGCAACCTCCGGGTACTCATAAATGTCCTGCCTGGTAACGCCTCGGATAAGGCTGCCCCTCCTCATGTTGGCCATCGCGTAGGACACAGCGCCGTCTACCATCTCATCTAATGTCCCCTCAAACTTGCGGTTGTCCAGGAAACGCTCGCCAGATGGAGCCTCTTCGGTCGTCGTGGTGCCATAAAATTGCAGATAAGCTATGAAGAGCTGCAGTTCAAAGATCTGAGGATAAACGCCGAACATCAGCATTCCGGCAAGAGTCGGATGCAGGACACCTTCGACCTCAACGACGATCTGAAGTTGCTTCAAAATCTGCTCAAAAGGCAGATTCCAGTAAGGGGCGTTGGGACGGGCCTCCTTTCTTCGCGCGATGTACTTCTCAAGCTTCGCTCTGTCCAGGTCCTGCAGAGTGGCCCGAAGGACTGGTTCCTCATCAAACGTCGGCTGGGTGCGGGAGCTGATGAAGCTGTAGATCTCGTAATCGCTCATCCGCCGGGTGGAGTTCCCCACGCGGATGAAGGACCCTTCCTGGAGGTGGTGCGGGCGATGGTAGCAGGGCTTCTGATCATAGGCGACCTCTGGGACTTCTACGGCTACAATAGTCCCTCCCTCGATCTCCTCCACAGAGAAGCTGGGGCGAAGAGGCGGCTCCATCTGAGCGGCCAGGCCGCTGAGGTCCTCCTGAAGCTTGCGGGGATTGCCCACGCCCACGGCCTTGAAGCCAGCGTCCTCGTCCAGGCCGAAGAGCAGTATGCCGCCTCCTGCGCGGTTGGCGAAAGCGGAAAGGGGCTTGAAGAGGTCGGCTGGGGTGCCTGTGTGGGCGGCCTTGGCTTCCACGCCCTCGAGCTCTCCATGGCGGCGGCGCAGTTCGGCGATGAGGCGGAGGATTGAGACGTGGTCCATCTGATTGTCCCTTGGATATTGCTTCTTTATCTCGCTTTGGGAAAGGAGATCTGCTTTATCTCCAGCTCCTCGTCCCACGCAGCCCGTCGCCTCTCTCGCAGCCGGGCCCGGATCTATGCATGTCGATCTTGACCAATGATCCGCGGGTCCGAATCCTACTTCAGCCATTCCATCTTATAGAATGCATAAATACCCACGAGCATGGAGGAGAATATAATAAAAAATATTTCTATGAATTTTATTGTAAAATTGCCTTCAACCAGGTTAACTCCAAGTAAGCCACCGACCGTTGCAGGAATAACGGCAAGACAGGTAATAACAGCAATCACTTTCATGACTCGGTTCATATCATAAGAAACAGTATTAGTATGCAATTCAATAAGAGAATCCAGACTTTCTTTGATATTCTGAGTGGTCTTATATAAGTATCCCGATTCAGCATAAAGATTGTCAAATTCATCGCTATTATCTATCCTAAATTGTTTTATATTTTTTATTTCTGTTAGTTTTTGCAGGACATTTTGGAAATGCCAAAGATTGCTATTTACCTTTAGAATCTCTTTCTTAAAATAAAATGTTTTTTCGAGAAATTTAGAGGAGGTCTCGTCTACTGGGATTTGCTCAAATTCGTTAGTCTTTTCTTCGATCTTCTGAACTACATCGCTGTAGTCTTTCAATTTTTGTTGAAGCAATGAATATAGGATTTTGTCCGTAAATTCATTATATTTGAAAGGTTTTTTTGATATTTCATTTGATAACACACTGGAGATTTTATCGAATATCTGGCTTTTTCCTCTACTCAAAGTAATTATCTTTTTTTCGTCAAATACTATGAGCATATTATTTGTGAGAATTTCTAAGGGTTCAATGCTATCAGTCCTTATTTGGGAATCCCATAAAAACATTGTCAAATATTTCTCTAATGGGTCAATCCTCGGAAAGGATGCTTTCAAAAGCTTGGTTTCCAGCAAATTGTGAGGGATATTTGAGATATCTTCGATAGTTCCAAAATTGTATTCTGTAATATTTTGAAAATCAATCCAAATCGGCGTTCCATCTGACATTTTCAAGTGGCTTCTTATGCTCGAATAATCCCTATTTATACCGCCATTTAGATCGAGATTAGCGATTTGCAGTTCTGGTGGAGGAAGAGGTGGTTCTTTCGGACCCTTAATCCTTTCAGCAGTTCTGCCTGCGAGAAAGAATGTCAAAAGCACCCGAGGCAATATGCGTGGCAGTACACGAAGTAATCTTAATACAGGGGATATTTGAGCTTGATCTGGCAAAAAAGAAACGTATCCTATTCCTGAAAAGTCGAATAATGCAAGGAGGATTATGATAAGATCAAAAATGTGCATTGGCTCAGCGATAAAGGAAGCTCTTGATTTAGCCACATACAACTTTAAGATATATTCAGCAACGAATGCCGCTATTATGAAATAGTTCAGGTACTCAAAAACAGCCTGCATACCCGCCGAGAACTCAAAGACCATCTGAAGAATAACGGTAGATGCAAGGATTCCTGCAAGAGCAATCATGAGGTCGTCATTGAATAGCCGAGATACGGTCTGCCGCAGTCTCTCGTTGTTTGTTTCTTCATTATTTTTGTGAGTCATGTGCAGCACCGCCAGATGCCCGTTGCTGACATATTTTTGTATAAGTACTTAGTGCTTTGCTCGGAATTTTAGCGCAATTAACATATGACGCCTCGCAAGATGAAGCACGATCTATCCCCCGCCAGCAGGACGCCCGCGTCCCGCTTCCACAACCGGATGCTTTTGCCGGTGGGTGTATTTGGTGAAGGCTAATGTCTTAATGCAGAGATAATACTATATACTTAGTTCACCTTTTATTAAGATAATGCGCCTGAGCGAGAACGAAGTCCGGACCCTGATCCTAATCACCAGCTCCCATGAGCCAGTGCATCCCAGCTGCCTCCAGAAGGAGCTAGGCCTCTTGAAAGGCTCCATCTCCCGCATCATTACCGGCCTGCAAGATATTGGCCTGGTGGAGCGGGCGGGAGGCGAGATCCTGCTGGCCGGCACGCCCCCAGCGGAGGCCTTCAAGCGGCTCTACTACTCCCATCGCGCCTCTCCCCTGCCGGAGATCCTCTCTGGCCGGAGGATGGAGCTGCTCTCCCGGCTGGGCCAGAGCCCCAGGAGCCTGGAGGCACTGGCTGAGGAGACAGGCATCTCCAGCGATACCGTCTACTACTATCTGCAGGGCCTTCGTTCCTTAGGCATCGTCAGCCGCTCCATGCAGGGCAAAGCTTACCTCTACTCCTTCAACTACATCATCTGGCCGGAGCTGAAGGATTTCGTGACTGCATTCCGGGAATTCCAGGTGCTGCGCCTCGTCCCCAGGGATGCCCTGCTCATCAAGAGCTATGAAAATAGCGTGCTCTTCAGAAGCCTCAGGCAGCAGGACGCCACGCCTACATCCTTCAGCGCCTATGCAGAATTCGGGATCAAGCTGGGCCTGCGGGACAACTACTACACCCTGCCCAAAAGGGAGCTTTCTATTGGGGAGGTCTTCATTCATTCCCTGGACTCCGCAGAAGACTACCGTAAGAGGCTCTTTTGCGTGTTGTTTTACCTGAAGAACCGAGATGAATTGAAAGATGCCCGGCATACCATGATGAAGAGCATAAGAGCTGTGCTGAGGGGAGTGCATATCAAGGACTACCCCCCTCAGGAAGAGATAGAAGAGCAGGCGGAGCTTTACGAAATAGACATTAAGCTTACAATTTCGCAAAGGGAGGGAAAATGAGCACTTCAGAGAAGCTTGAAGAAATTAACAGAATACTAAGAGAAAGCCTAGACAAAGATGATGTTGATCTGATTGATGCAATCTACGAGATACTGAAGCGGATCTAAAGAGCAGAGCTTTATGGAATCCCCAATATCGAGCCGTGAAGAGGTCGAGAAGATACTGAAAGGCCTGGGCGAGCGCCGCCCTCGCCCCGGTTTCCTGCTCCTTTCCAGTAGCTGCTTTAGGACAATGTTATCTTGAATAAGGATCACATTTATATAGATATTTGATCTAATTTAAAGAGAATGCCTTTAAGCCAGAACGACATCCGAGCGCTCGTCCTCATCACCGGATCTAAAGAGCCGATGAACCCCCGCATCCTCCAGGCGGAACTGGGGCTTCGCAGGGAGACCGTCTCCCGGCTCATAACTCACCTGGTGGAAATGGGGCTGGCGGAACGGAGAGGGCGCGAGGTCGTTCTGGCCGGCACGCCCCCGGCAGAGGCCTTCAAGAAGCTCTACTTCAGCCACCGGGCCTCACCTCTGCATAAGATCCTCTCCCTGCGGCGGGTGGAGCTGCTCGCCAGGCTGGACCGGACCCCCAGGAGCCTGGAAGCTCTGGCCATGGAGACCGACATCCCCAGTGATACCCTGTACGGCTATCTGAAGGGCTTTCTCTGGGTGGGCGTGGTCAGCCGTTCGAAGCAAGGCAAAGCCCATCATTTCTCCTTCAACTACATCGTCTGGCCGGAGCTGAAGGATTTCGTGACCTCCCTTCAGGAGTACCAGGTCCTGCGTCTCGTGCCCCGTGAGGCCCTGCTCATTAAAAGCTACGGGACAAGCGTGCTCTTCAAGAGCCTGAGGCCGCAGGATGCCACCTTCACCTCCTTTTCCGCCTACGAGGATTACGGGATCGAGCTGGGGCTGAGGGATAATTACTACACCCTGCCCAAGAGGGAGCTATCCATCCGGGAGGTATTCATACACTCCCTGGACTCGGCAGGGGAGTTCTCCCAGAAGCTTTTTTGCGTGCTGTTCTATCTGAAGAACAGGGATAAATTGGAGGCTATCGATCATCCTATGATGAAGGATCTGAAAGCAGTGCTGCAGGGCGAGAGGATCAAAGGCTATCCGACCATGGAAGATATCGAGGACAGGACAGATCTCTATGATATCAAGCTCTAACATGATCTCCAGGCGCGAAGAGGTCAACGAGGTGCTCGAACAGCTCGGCCAGGTTCTGAAACATAAGGTCGAGGCCCTGCTTATTGGCGGAGCCGTGATGCTGGAGCTGGGGCTCAAGGACGCCACCAAGGATATCGATGTCGTCTGCCGGAGCGAGGTGGATAAGGAGAGGCTGCTTGCTGCCGCCAAGGCCCTGGGCTTTGAGATCGTCGGCCCGGAGAAGAGGCATGAGCGGCTGGGCGTCAAGCGGCTGGCAGTGAAGGGCGGGCGCAATCTGGACGTATTCGCCGAGCGGATCTCCTACGACTTCGACCTCTCCGAGGCTATGTGGCAGAGGGCTACAAGAATCAGGTCCTTCGGCGGCCTGGTGATCAGGGATGCCTCCCTGGAAGACATCTTCATCATGAAGCTGATCGCCAACCGGCCGGGAGACGCTCCGGACTGCACCAATCTTGTCATTGCAGGCCTGGACTATGATGCAGTTTACCGGGAGATAGAGGCGCAGTACCGCAAGGCTGGCGAGGCGAAAGAGAAGATCTGGATCAACTACATCGAGGAAGGCATAGCCCGGCTGCAGGATAACGACTTGACCATTCCCATAGGCGACAAAATATCCCTCCTGGCCTCTGAATACCACGAGAAATTATGAAAGGATCCTGCCCGCCTACTCTGCCGGATCAGTCTTCCAGTAGGCGTTATACCAAAACTTGTGGCCGTCTTCTCTCTGCCTGCGCTCCAGAGCCACCAGACCCCATCTCGCTAAAGCCCTCAAAGAGCTGGACAGGCGTCTCTCTACGCGAATCCAATCGACATAGGCGGTGATTTCCAGGCCCATTTCATTGGCGATCTCCTTCAAAGATTTGGCATCATCTTTGCTATCGGGAAGCACTGCCAGAATGGCCGCCTGGTTCACAGCGTCCCCCTCAATCTGCTCGATGCGATGGTAATTCTCCCTCCCGGTGTGCGCTCAAAGCTTTGCCCCAAGAACAAATGATCACGATATTGCAAAACATTGGGCATACGTTATATTTAATATTTATTGATAAGATGATGGTTCAGATATATTACCAGAACGAAAAAGGTAAAATGCGATGGCATTGAAGGACCTGGCGGAGCTGCAAGACAGATGACTGAGCAAAATCGCAAGTACGTAACCAAGGAGATTGGCAAGCTTCTCTCCGAGATCTGGCGGATCAAGGGACTGGCAGAGCAGGAGTACGGCCCACAGCACCCGATCACCAAGAAGCTCGCCAGCATGCATGCGGATGCCCAGGCGCTGCTGCAAGAGAAGACCGGGAAGCCGTAGCGAGAGATGTGCCAGATCTATTTTCACCTGATCGCCATCATTTCAATCTCGATCTGCGCATTCTTTGGCAATGCAGCCGCCTGAATAGTTGATCTGGCTGGATAGTTCGCTTCAAAGTATCCTGCGTATATTTCGTTTACCTTCTCGAAATCTCCAATTTCCTTCAGATAAATTCGGGTCTGAACAACATCTTCGAAGCTCATGTTGGCCTGTGCTAAAATTGCCCTTAGGTTTTCCATTACCTGCTTTGTTTGAGTCTCCAGGGATGCGGAAAGGTTTCCTGATATTGGATCAATTCCGATCTGCCCGGAGATGAATAGAAGACCTTCATATTGCACCGCCTGGCTATAAGGCCCTATCACCTTTGGGGCATCTTCAGTGAAGATAATTGTTTTCCATTTGTCAGTAGCGTTTGAACAGGTTCCTGACCCTCCTAAAGAAAGGAGGATTGCAAGTGCCGTGAAGATAAAGACAGATTTAATCAGATTTATTGACATTATCTTCCACCTTGAGATTCCTTAAGGTTGTTTGCCAATTGGGGATCATTCCACCAGTCGAACTCAGATACCGGATTACTTTTTGTGGCTTCGTATATGTCTTCATATATGGCATCATATTTGCTGTAGTCCTTGTAGTTTCCATCATACGGTTTTATTGTAGAGAAGACAAAGCCGCCAGAGTTCAAGGCTGTAGGCTCCACATAGTATCTCTTGGGTGGAATGTCTATCGCAATCCAGGCATGAGATATGCTCCCGTTTGCAAATCTATCCGCAAGGCAGATTTTGCTATCAAAGCCCTGCTTCTCGAGCATCCATTCCAGATAAGCAGCCATCTCACTG
This sequence comes from Methanothrix sp., assembly GCA_037128175.1. Lineage (GTDB taxonomy): Archaea > Halobacteriota > Methanosarcinia > Methanotrichales > Methanotrichaceae > Methanothrix. The sequence goes on along the minus strand of JBAXWY010000055.1, from coordinate 5,217 downwards.
CAATCGAAGACATTTGCATCATATTTTCTTAGAATGCCAGAACCGATCAGGGTTTCTATCCCGAAAATGGAATGGTCGAGCCAGGGGTCCACTTTTGCATAATAGGGACTTGGTATCGTTACTGGTGGGGTGACTGTTTTTGGGCTTTCCATGCATCCGGAAATCAATACGCATAATAAGATTAGGGCAAATATCTTTGGCTTCGCTGTGATCCCTCCTCAGTTTTTCGGTAATGTGAGACATAGCGAAAAAGCTTTTGGCCAGGTGAAACGGCGGCGGCGCACCCGCGCAGCAAGCTGCGGGGCATCCAAGGCGCCGCCGCATGAAGGTGGAACCAGGTTAAGCTGATCCAAACCTAAGCTGAATAAGCATGCCCTTTATCCCCGATGCAAGCATCGGGGTATTGCTTTAAAAATAAAAAGTCGTTGAGTTACTGATGAGGAAATGTGAGAATGCCGAGATGAATGAGCGCCGCCAGGATGACCATATTGAATGATGGAGGCCTCGGTTTGCGTTGTCTCCCGCGTCTCCATCGACTTAGATGATCCTCGATACTAGCTGCCAGGACCCCGGATGATCCCAGTCTTGCCCTGGTTCTTCTTCTTCAGCTTATCCATCAGGTCCGATATCCTCTCCTTGGTCTGCTCAGTCCCCACAACGTCCCGCTCGAAGGACATGTTCAGGATATCGCCCTCCTTGCACCCGTCCGGGAGCTGAGAGAGGGGAATGTTGAGCTTTGTGCTCTCATCCCCCAGCAAAAGGACCGCTATTTTGCCTTCGACCCGATCAATTATAGCTTTCATTTACAGCACCTCATGGTGGGTTGCATCTCCCGCAGGACACGTACCCCTGCGCCCGGGCGTCTGCAGAGCTGGAGAATGTAACCAAGTTTGCGGGTTTTATCTTTTCTGCAGAACTGCAGCTCGGGTAATGGTACTTGTCCGATTTCGCGGAGCCGACGAAAGGCCCCTGGGAAGACGTGGCGACTGTGCCAGAGGCGACAGCTGCCGTGTCTGTCCATGCGACAGCAGAGGCCGTGCTCTTTGGCGCGGTGCCGGTCGTGCTCCAGGATTGCTTCCCGGTGGAGACGGAATAGCTCTGACCGTCTGTAGTTACAACGATATTCCCGTCGAGGTCCGTCCTGTAGATCTTCGTGTCGGTATTCTGGAGAGCGCTCAACGTCGCCTGGGTCGGGTGGCCGTAGGCATTTGTCGCCCCGACTTCAATGATGCTACCGGTTGGCATAACCCTGCTCAAGAAAGACGGGCTGGAAGCGGAGGAGCTGCCATGGTGCCCGACCTTGAGAATATCGCTCTTCAGGTCATAACCCGGATGCCATGATGCTGTCCTCGGCCTGGAAGCCGGCGTCTCCCGCGAGCAGGAAGGAGACCTTGTTGTAGGTGACTCTCAAGACAACCGAGTTTTGATTGAGATCCCCCGCAAACAGCGTTGCTGGCGGAGAGAGGACCTCGATCTTGAGGCTGGGGTCGAGATCGATGGTCTGGCCCCGTTCGGCGATGTTGAATAGAATGTTCTTTTGATCGATCAGATTCAAGTAGTTCTCGAAGGTCTGCGTCGTATGCGTTTGGCCGCTGTCCAGCACTTGCTTGACGCTGAAGTCATTGAGGATCTTTAGTAATCCGCCGATGTGGTCTTCGTGCGGGTGTGTTGCGACCATGAGGTCCAGGCTTGAGACCCCGTGATTCTGCAAATAGGACTCGACTCTCGGCCCCATGTCCTGGGTGCCGGCGTCGATGAGGACGTTCTTGTTGTTAAACTGCAGCAAGATGGAGTCGCCCTGGCCGACATCCAGGAAATGCACGCTTAAATTCTCGCTCGCAGAGACTGTAGCTGCCGAGACGGCAACCAGCAAGACTGCGAGAAGGGCTACTTGCATGAGCCGCTTAAGATTGGACTTTTTCATATTCCTGTTCCCTCTGGCGGGTCCTATATCGGCCTGAGAATAAAGCGTTTGACCTGCAAACAGGGGAAAAGAAGAGATCTTCGTCTAGCCAAAAATCCATAACAACTATCCTCTCAAGAAAAAGCTGGATGGCAGGACTACTATTCCCAGCCATTACTCCAGTCTAATCCGTCCAACTAGGAGATCCAAGGATAGTATTATGCCTTTATCCGGTGAAGCCTGACAATGGTAGTTTCTGCCTTTTTACCATCCTGGAGATATATCATCTCAATCTCATCATCGGAAATTATGGTCCCCATGTCATAACCTTCATTAAATTCGGAGAGATAAAGCGTTTTGTTATCCAGACCAATAGCTCCGGAAAAACCCTCAACAATCTCTGTCCCATTTTCTGACTTGTAAGTCAGGTTTCCTGTAAATAGACGGTTCTTCTGTTCTGCGACATTGAGATTGAGGCCTTCGTTTTCTATCAGTTTGACGGATCCATTTACTTCACCATACCAACTTTCCAAACCAGTCCAGTTCCCTACAAGGTCTGGAACCTCAGCCATACAGATACCTGTAGCCAAGAAGAGCATGGCCAACATTGCAAAGCACCAAATCTGTTTCATACACATTATTACACCAAACATCTATTATAAATTATCCATGAGGTAGATGGCTCTCAGCTCCACCATGCTGAAGGAGAAGGTAGCGAAGACTGACGACATATGATCTAACGAATCTCTTCCACAATCCTGATCTCCCGTCCTGTCAATCCGCAAAGCTCGTAGACCCTGGTATTGATCTGCTCATTAGTGTCCTCAATCCAATGCTCTGAACGTATTTGCTTGACCGTTTTTGGATGTGACACAGGGAATCGATTTATACAAGCTGATCTCTTTATGCATATCGATCTTTGTGTAGGTGGGAGTTATGACAGAGAAAGAGATGAGAAATTTCGCCCTGCGGGACGAGAACGGCAATGAGATAGGAGTTTTCACGGGCAAAGCGCCTCGACAGGCGGCCCTGAAAGCGGCCAACCGGGGCCACACGGACATCAAACTCCGCGAACGGGGCACGAAGAAGGTGCACATATTCACAGGCGAGAGGGTGCAGGTGGACAAGCCCAAGGGTGCGCCGGCCTGGATGGGAGACAAGATCTGGAAACCCGTGGTCAAGAAAGTGGGCACGGAGACGCTGGAGTAGCGCTTAAGATTCGCAAAAAGGCAAAGTCAGCGGATTTCAAATCTCATCCAATCCCCACTTTTTCCGGAACTGGAGCTTCTGCTCGCTGTTCATCCAGTGGCTCCCGTCACAGTAGGGCTTGTTCTCTGATTTTCCACATCGGCAGAGGGTTACCCTGTTGCGGGATTCATACGTACTGCCATCTGCGGATTCAATCGGAACACCGCCACGAACCCATATTGGGCCTTAACAACCTTTTTGTTTGTCATGCACAAGCACCAGAGAGGGTTTAAACTCCTTCTCAAAGGGGTTGCCCGTTTTCTTATCCCATAAAACCAGCCTACCGGAGGGGCAGATCATGGCCTCTTCAATAGCTGTTCGCCGGGCTTCTGGATCATCTGATTTTTGTATGAGATCCCTTATCCCGCCAGCTCGCATACAGAAACGAGAGTGGTCGCAGAATTCGTGTGCATCGGTTAATTTCAGCTCAGGGCCTTCAATCTCTGCTTTTTCCAGGTAGGGCTTCCTGCTGGCTGTTTCACTTCCATCGAAACCGATCTCCCGGTGGGTCCCATCACAGAAAGGCTTATTTTTAGATGCGCCGCAACGGCACAGGATATAGGTCTCCTGCGGAGGGTATTCTTTTTTATCAATTAATTCCCGGGTGTGGCCCGCCTCATCAGTTACAATTACCTGTTCGTATAGAGGCAATCCACCTGTAATCCGATAGGGACCATCTTTGATTATCTTGATCCGCATTTCTTTATTCTTGGTTGCCATGCTAGCCGCCACCTAATTTACTTCTACTTATACGAGTACTTGGAGATATTAGCATATAAGATTGGCATCGACGGCTGTGTCCCTCACTGCCTCCAGTACCTTTTTCGCCGCCGAGCACCTCTCCGCTCTGGTGGCATCAGCCGCCATCTGCTCCAGGTCCTCGACGTTGATTTGGCCCATTTTAAACTTGGTAACGAGAATGCCAGTCATGACGGCATCGCTATGCTTCGCTTTCTTAGCCAATTTTGCCCAATCTCCCATCTCAGATTGTTGAATAGGGTATTAACCTCCTCGCTCCAGCGCAGTGCTAAATCCATATTTTTAGTGATGATATTACTCGCAAGTGTCTATTAATATTAGGGAACGCATCTTAGGGTCTGGAGTGCTAAAATGAGACTTAGAGTAATCAGCGCAAGAAATGAGATCCCTAATTTGAATCCAAATGAGAAGACTGTTCACCTGGCCTTCAGGGCCAGCAATGTAGATTTCCTTAACTTGATGCAGAGATGCCCCAGGCTGAGAATGATTCAGGTTCCGCCATCCTACCGCAAGACCATGTCCAATGCCATCCAGGTATTCCTGGAGATGCAGGGCATTGATATGGTGGAAGGCGACGTGTGGGGCCACAGAAAGGACCTGGATGAGTACTTCACCGTTGAAGACTCCACGATTGAGGAGATTCGCGCCCTGGCAGCAAGCGGCGCATCCGCGGACGATGTGGCTGATCAGATTCATAAGAAGGCCAGGATCGGCCCGGAACTGATCAAGTACATCGCCAAGACCAAAGTTACCGCTTGAGCCCGCGCGCTGTGCAGGCTCAATTATCTATCTATTTTCCAGCCCAGGCGGTCCTTGACCGCCAACTACAAATATCTATAATGATTATATACATAGTTTGCCGCTTCATGCCATTGAATAGGGTGGCGGGCGTGCCGTGGGCTTAACGTATCTGATGATGCTCTGATGACAAGGGTGTTTGCTTCACCATGGAGCAACATGCCGCCAGCTCCTAAAGGCTGGATGGTCTTGATCCCTTGGTACAGGAGATGCATGCCGTCGTGGCACTGCATTTGGCTACGAGCCTGTGAGGCTGATATTTCGGTGGGCTGAAAAAGTTGCGCGCTGTAACAGGCGCAGTAATCCACCGGATCTCACGCTAATACACGGTCGGGGCATGACGCGGCACAAATCAAGCCAAAGGCGAGAGGGCAGGCAAGAGGCCCCATGAAAAGGGTTCCTGTAAAATGGACGCTGTGTGAAATTCCAGCGCTTATGCTGCCTTCGAGCCCCGGTTTAATGTCGAGCTTCGGGCAGGGTCAGGCCGTCACTTCGCGGTGATCGGCTCC
>JBAXWY010000054.1:0-16252 GCA_037128175.1 Methanothrix sp. | reverse complement strand
TTGCTGCACCGGCAGTGGCTACTACGGCCATGGCGATAATAACCAAAACAGCTATTAGTTTCCTCATTTCTTTCCCACCTCCTTAGATTACCATCAAAGCTTCAGGATCTAAGCCATCAATAGTGGCCCAAATCCCTGGCACCACGCCGACAAAGATTATTCAGCCCTTGCCTGGAACAAACCTGCAAAAGCCGCCACGTTGGCGCTTTGTCGTGTGGAGTACCTGACTCACATGCTTCTCCGCTCATATTTGAGTATTTTGCTCAGGCACAACCCCAACCTTCCGGCTTATGGAATATAAATATGTCGGGAGTTTTGGGGAAAATCAATACCTAAAGACCTATTTCATTAATGAATGCAAAAACGGCGGCATAAACTAGTCAAGAATGGTTTTCGCGCGGAAATACTCTTATCTTCACAAGGGGCAAAAATCAACCAAAAATGTTAGCTATAAAATGCTCCGGCCGGGATTTGAACCCGAGTCTTCGGCTTGAAAGGCCGAAATGATTGGCCGGGCTACACTACCGGAGCAGTTTTGCCGTCTTGATACCAGGCCTAAACATGGACTGGCCTTCACCACATAGATATGAACGGATATATCTACGTTTCCAATGGTTTAAGGTTGGAAGTAGTCCCGGGCGGATTCGAACCGCCGTCGCGGGCTCCAAAGGCCCTCAGGATTGACCGCTACCCCACGGGACTATGATTTGATCTTTTCCGGCTCTTATGCCGGGCAAGTGTTATCCGCATAAGATATATATGGCCTTTCCCGGAGGTGCAAGGAAGATGAAGCTTCTCACCAAGGCGCATATGAGCCAGAGAAGGCTAATTGAGATCCTGCGCGTAATCGAAAACACAGGTACTCCGATTGGTGCCAGAGCGATCTCTGATTGCCTTAGCAGTCGCGGCTATGACCTGGGAGAGAGGGCTGTGCGCTACAACCTCAAGATCCTGGACGAGCTGGGATTCACCAAGAAGAAAGGCTACAGCGGCCGGGTGCTCACACCACTGGGATCAAGGGAGCTGGTCGATGCCCTGGTCGACGACCGGATCGGCTTTGTCAATACCAGGATTGAAGAGTACATGTTCAAGACCAGTTTCGATCCAAAGACCGGTAACGGAGATGTAATCGCCAATACCAGCATCATCGACAAAGCAAATGCGGAAGAGGTCTTCGAGATACTGGGACAAGCATTCGAGGCGGGCTACACCATAAGCCGTCGCGTGCTCATCCTGGATGAAGGAGAAAGCTTCTCAAATCTTGAGATTCCAAAAGGAGCTTTGGGAATAGCAACGCTGTGCAGCATCACCCTGGACGGCATGCTCATGAAAAGGGGAATTCCTGTTCTCACCAGCTTCGCGGGGCTGGCAGAAGTCAGGGAAAGGCAGACCTTCAACTTCACGGACCTCATTGCCTATGCCGGCTCGTCCCTTGATCCCATTAAGGTTTTTATGGGCCGCAGGGTGACAAGTGTTGCTGATGCCGTCTTCAACGGTTTTGGAACCGTGCTGGCCAATGTGAGAGAGGTGCCCGTCGCGGCGGCAACGCTGGTGCGCGCACTTTTAGATGAGGCGCAAAACGCGGGCCTGGGCGGGCTCATAAAAATTGGAGAGCCTTCCGAGCCGATACTTGGCTGCCCGGTGGGCGCGGGCAAGATCGGCATAGCCTTTTATGCCGGAGTCAATGGGGTGGTGGCCGCCGAGGAGCTGGGAGTAAAGATCAAGACGGCGCCCATATCCATTCTGGTGGACTACTCGAAGACCCATGAGCTGAAATGATTGGGCCACCTTCGGCAAGATAAGGTTTTATAGAGCATAGATCTCAAGACACCATAGTTACGTTTACATTTGATGAGGAAGAAAGATGGATTTTAGAGTCGTAGTCTCAGATCCGAAGAGCGGTAAGGCCTATCAGGTAGAGCTTAAGGATCCAGGAGCCGGCAAGCTTCTGGGAAAACATATCGGCGACAAGGTTGAAGGAGATGTTCTCGGCATGCCCGGCTACTCGGTACAGGTCACGGGCGGCAGCGATCGCGAGGGATTTCCCATGCGGGCAGATCTGCCCGGCACAAAGCGCAGAAAAATCCTGCTCTCCAAGGGAACCGGATATCATCCCGTAGCCGATGGAAAGAAGAAGAGAATGAGCATTCATGGAAGGGATATTTCTCCCGATATTGGCCAGATAAATGTCAAAGTCGTGGAGGCAGGCACCAAGTCCATAGAAGAACTGCTGGGCAAGGCGCCCAAAGAAGAAAAAGCATAATTCGTAGCATTCGGTCGGATGGGCGGTCCATCCTTCCGCTATAATCTCTTTTGTTATTGTTTTATCCTTCCCGGACCCCAGGCGCGAGATGCGAGCGGCACCGGGATCTGAGCACGCATTACAGATTTCATCTGTGCCGGACTGAGAGCAGCAAAGAGGGCATTCATGAGCCGGTCGCTCTTCATGGCCATATCCACCATCTTTCTGATCTGAACCGATCGCGAGAGCTCAATTCCGAAATCTTCGCGAATGCGCGACGCATAGTTGGTGAGAGCCATTTTGCCCTGCAACTGTCCTATTGCCGCTTCCCCTGCAATCCTTCCCGCCACCACAGCCAAAGGTATGCCACCCCCGCTGGTAGCCATGACATGTCCGGCTGCGTCTCCCGCCAAAAGCATGTTGCCTTTTTGGATAGCACCAAGGGTCCCGCCCGCGGGCACCAAACCCCTCATGACGGCCAGGACCTCTCCGCCCGCCAGTTTTTCTGCCGCGATTGTGTGCTCGCGAATGAACCGATCCAGTATAAGGGGAAGCTTTTGGCCGGCCAGGTAAGATGCCCGCACTCCCACGCCCACATTGGCCATATCCTGGCCGAGGGGGATTATCCAGGCATAGCCTCCCGGCGCATATTGAGCAGAGAAATACATCTCCGCGGCATCCGGATCGATATTCACACCTGCCATCTCATATTCCAGGCAGATGCCAGTCTCTTGTATCGGATTTCCCATGGCTAGGGATACTATCGAGTGCGGGCCGTCTGCGCCTATTATTATCTCTGGCCTGATTTTCCCGTTGAAGTGGCCGGAAAGCTGCACTATGCCTTCCTCAAGGCGGGCGCGCGTCGCAGGAAGAACTCTTGCTCCGGCGCCTGCCGCCCGGGCAGCGAGGTAGCGATCGTATGCCCGTCGGTCCAAGACCCGCCCGGCTACGGCAAATTGCTTGTAGTTTCCCGAGGGTGAATAGATGCGCTGCAAATGGGTGCGATGCAAAATAATGCGCTCTGGAATCTCCCTTAGCGCCTCCGGCAGGTGGGCGCGGGGCATGAGCTTCTCCAGCTCGACAGCCTCGGGGAGAAAACCGCCGCATTGCACGGGGCTGCCAATCTCGCTCTTCTTGTCAATTAGCAAAACCTCCCCACCTGAAGCAGCGACGGCCTCAGCGGCAGAGCTGCCCGCCGGCCCAGCCCCCACCACGACCACCATAATATCTTCTTTCATCTTACCTTCATGCTAAAACCCGCCAGAGCCTCTTCTATCTCCCCATACGCCAAAAAGAGCTCATCTTTCAGCCTCTCCGCCTGCTCGCGCCGGGGCTCGGCAGATAGCCAGATATGGCTCCGGTCGCCGGGCACCATCTTGACGCAGGCCAGCATATCCGCCTGGGAGAGACGGTAGACGATGTGGCTTCCCGTAGGCGTAAACCAGAGGGGATACATCTGTGTGAGCGCCACCACAAAACGCTCCCAGGGCAGCAATTCTTGTCGGTCCCCTTGCCCGCCCTCGCCTGCCGCGCAGTGTCCGATAGCTAAGTTGAGGTGAGATCGTTCACCCACAGTCTTCTCTTCTATGAGTGAAGCAATCTCCATGTAGCGCACGCTCTTTCTGTCAACTCGGGGTAGATCGCGACAAAAGACCCTCTCTGCGATGTCGGGAAAGAAGACTGCTAAACGAATGTCCGGCTCTGGCCTTGTAGCCAATGAGACGCCGACAAAGAATAGGGCGCTTAAGGTCAGGCCGACCAGCACTCCATGCTCAGTCAGATAGGGTGAGATGCTTTCCAGCGGCTGTTTCAGCCAGAACTGCTCGTAGGAGATGAGAAGGATCTGCGTTCCGCCGCCTACTATTAGCGCCGCCATGGCCCCCCACCGGGTGGCGCGCTTCCAGTACAGTCCACCGATGATGGGAAAGAAGTAGGATGTGGTGCCTATCACCGTGGCTATGATCACGGCGTCCACGATACTGTTCGCATAGAGCGCGATTGCTGCCGCGATAGCGATCATGATGATAACCAATATCCGGTTGATAACCAGCATCTCCTTCATGGTGGCGGCGGGCCGCAGGTGCCGCTGGATCAGGTCGCGAGAGATGCAGGAAGCTGCCGATGTGGCAAAGGTGTCGGTACAGGACATGGATGCTGCGGCAAAGCCGATGGTGAGAAGGGCCAGGAGCCATCCGGGAACGTTATCGCTGATGAGCTTGAGGTAGAGCATCTCCGCTTCTACCTCTCCAGTCGGCCGGGGATAGAGCGTGGAAAGGCCGATGGCCGTGAGAAAGCAGCAGAGGTAGACCAGGGCCAGCAGGGCGCTGCCCAGCAACAGGCCGCGCCTCGCGGAGGACCCATCGCGCGCCGCCCAGATCTTCTGCCAGGGATCCTGTTCCGCCACCCAGCCGGGCAAGAGGGCGACTAAAAAGACCAGGGCCCCCATCAGACCGCCCAGGAGGAGCGGATCCCACCATTCTGTGCCCAGAGCGGACGCTGCGACAAGCAAAGTGACGCCCTTGCCGGCAGAAAGATCCAGGGCTAATGCGGCCACGTAAATGGCAAGACCTGCCAGAAGCAGGTACTGCAAGATATCGGTCCAGACCACGGCGCGAAAGCCGCCCACGCTGACATAAAGAGCTACGGATACGGCCATGAGGACCACGGCATAGAAGGGATCGATGCCGAAAAATGTGCCCAGCACCAGCTTGAATCCGATGAAATCCGTAACTGAGAAGAGTATCATCATAATAGTGACGGCCAGGGCCACCGGGGCTCTGATCATGGGATCGTATCTTATCTCCATGAGTTCGGGCTGGGTTAAGGCAGGAATGTTCTTGATCCTTCCCGAGATCGCGGCAATTATTATCAGCCCGGCGATATTGGGGAAGACCCAGATCCAGATCGAGCCTACGCCTATGAGCAGAAATAGCCCCGTGGCCAGGAGCAGTGCACTAGCCGTGATCCACGATGATGCCGCGGAAAATCCGATGGTGATCGGCCCCAGCTCCCTTCCCGCCAGCCAGAAGTCGGTTACAGACTTTTGTCGACCGGAAAAATATAGACCGATGCCCAGCAAGACCGCAATGTAGATGGCGAGGAATATCAGGAATAACGAATAAGCATCCAAGGATTGTCCACCTCTGGCGGCTAGTATTTTGTGCTATTTAACTTGTAGGACGGCATGGTTTTTTTAGATGTAAGCAACTACTTAAACGGAAAAGCAGCAAAGGCTGCGATTGAGGTTTTTTAAATGAGGAGCGATGTCACCAAAGTAGGCAGAGAAAGAGCACCTCATAGGGCTCTTTTAAAGGCCACCGGCCTATGTGATGAAGAGATCCGTCGTCCCTTCATTGGAGTTGTCAACTCTTTTAATGATTTTATCCCAGGGCATATCCATCTCGATAAGCTGGGCGAGGCCGTAAAAGCAGGCATACTCTCCGCAGGAGGCGTGCCCTTTGAATTCCAGACCATTGGTGTCTGCGACGGCATAGCCATGGGTCATAAAGGCATGAGATACTCGCTGCCCAGTCGCGAGCTGATCGAAGACTCCATCGAGATCATGGCAGAGGCCCATCAGCTGGACGGATTGGTTATGATACCGTCCTGCGACAAGATCGTCCCCGGCCATATCATGGCAGCAGGAAGACTGAACCTGCCCACCATCGTGGTCACGGGCGGGCCCATGATGCCCGGCTTTGCCTGCGACAAAGAGCTGGATCTGATCAACGTTTTTGAGGGCTGGCAGGCGGGAGGCGAGACGCTGGACGTTCTGGAGGAGATGGCCTGCCCCGGAGCCGGATCGTGTGCCGGCCTTTTTACGGCCAATACCATGGCCTGCCTCACCGAAGCCATGGGTTTGAGCCTGCCCGGCTGCGCCACCACTCACGCCGTGGATGCGCGAAAGATGCGCCAGGCCAAGCTTTCGGGCATGAAGATCATGGAATTGGTGGAGCGGGGAATTACGGCCCGACAAATAGTGACGGCTGCGGCGATCGACAACGCCATTCGCGTGGACATGGCCATAGGTGGATCTACCAATACCGTTTTGCACATAATGGCCATAGCGGCAGAGTTCGGCCTGGATCTGAATTTGGACCGCTTCGACCAATTAAGTCGCGAGACGCCCCATCTGGTCAACCTGCGCCCAGGCGGGCCTCATCATATTCTCGACCTGGATAGAGCGGGCGGAATTCCCGCGATCATGAGCAGGCTTGCCTCACTGCTCTCGCTCGACGCTCTAACTGTCACGGGCAAGATACTTCGCGAGAACCTGGATGCATTCAAGCCCGTCAATCCCCTGACCAATGCCGCCGTCATAGCCACACTGGAGGCACCTGTGCACGTTCAAGGCGGCATTGCCATAATGTTCGGCAACCTGGCACCGGAGGGGGCCGTGGTCAAGCAGACGGCGGTATCCGCATCCATGCTCAAGCATACCGGCCCGGCTGTGGTCTACGACTCTGAGGAGGAGTCCATGGCAGGCATCATGGAAGGCGGCGTAAAGGCCGGCGATGTAGTAATAATAAGATACGAAGGGCCCAAAGGCGGGCCGGGCATGAGGGAGACGCTCGCGCCTACGTCCGCCATCGCGGGGGCGGGCCTCTCTGAGTCTGTGGCGCTCATCACCGATGGGCGCTTTAGCGGAGGAACCCGCGGCCCATGCATCGGACACGTCTCTCCCGAGGCTGCCGTGGGTGGGCCCATTGCCCTTGTAAAGAATGGGGACATGATCTCAATAGACATCCCGGCCCGAAAAATCGATCTGCTCGTCGATCCAGGTGAAATGGAAATACGCAGAAAGTCATGGACGGCGCCCGAGCCCAAGATAACGAGCGGCATTTTGGCCCGCTACAGAAACTCGGTCACCTCCGCCAGCAAAGGCAGTGTCCTTAGATGAGATGCTTTGTGGCAGTAGAGCTTTCTAGCCCCATGCGCGAGGAGATTGGACGCCTGCAAAGCCGCATCGCGACGGATGGCCTGCGGCTCGTGAAACCGGAATTGGTGCATGTCACCATAAAGTTCCTGGGAGATGTGCCGGAGGGAAATGTGGGACCCGTGACTGAGGCGCTGGGCAGGGTTAAGTTCGCGCCTTTCCCGGTCCGGGTTTTGGGCATGGGCGCCTTTCCCGGACGGGCTGTGCGCGTGGTGTGGCTGGGCCTCACGGGAAATTTCCAGGAGCTTTATCTGAATGTGGAGCAAGCCTTGCAACCTCTGGGCTTTGCGCCTGATGCAAGGGGCTTCTCCCCCCATGCCACTCTTGGCCGGGTGGCTCGCCCCGATGCAGAGATGAATCGCCGGCTTGGCGACAGAATCGCAAGCTTCGCTGCCCTGGACCTGGGCAGCTTCACTGTGGACCGATTTTATCTTAAGAAGAGCACACTCACACCGGGAGGGCCGATCTACGAAGACCTGGCAGGATTCCCTCTCTGAAATTCAGGAAGAGGTGCTTGGCAAGGTCAGGCCCAGTGCCACCAGCAGGAAGCGAATTATGGAGACCTCTGCCTCCATTATCGCCCGCATAGAGGATCTGGCAAGAGAGCGCGGCCTCTCTCTCAAGGCCATGCTGGTGGGCTCTGCCGCCCGAGGCACCTGGCTTTCCGAAGATCATGATCTGGACATATTTTTAGGGGTGCCTCCGGGGTGCGATCTGGGAGCGGCCCTGGAGATCGCCAGGCTCATAGCTCCCGATCATGAGGAGAAATATGCGGAGCATGCTTACGTCCACGCCCGGATGGATGGCTTTGAGGTCGATCTGGTTCCCTGCTATCTGGTGGAGGATGCCGCCCGTCTTTTGTCGGCCGTGGATCGTACTCCCTTTCATACCAAATACGTGGGCAGCAGAATCATTGGTCGGGAGGACGATGTCCTTCTCCTAAAGCAGTTCATGAAGGGCGTAAATGTCTACGGCTCGGAGCTCCGGGTAGGCGGCTTTTCCGGCTACCTGGCAGAGCTGCTCGTGCTCTGTTACGGCTCTTTTGCCGGCGTGCTCCAGGCAGCAAACGCCTGGCGCCCCGGCCAGCACCTGGACCTGGAAGGGCACGGCATAGCGAGGCATAGCGAGCCCTTGATCATGGTCGATCCGGTTGATCCGGGCAGAAATGTGGCGGCCGCTTTAACTTTAGACAAGATGCTCCTGTTCGCCGGGGCGGCGCGCTCCTTTCTGGCTGAACCGAAGCTTGATTTCTTCTTCCCAGCATCGTTGGACCCCCTATCCGATGAAGAGCTAATTGCCCAGATAAATGCGCGGGGGACGATGCCCATCCTCCTTGAGTTTGCTGCGCCCGATGTGGTGGAAGATGTTCTCTATCCCCAACTTCGCAAAGCGGAAGGCTCCATTAAGGCGCTAATAGAAAGAAACGGCTTTTCCCTGCTGCGCAGCGACGTTTCGACCTATCGCGACAGAGCTCTGATGCTCTTTGAGATGCAGGTCTGGCAGCTCTCTAAAGCCTGCCCGCGCATAGGCCCGCCTGCTTGGGAAGCTGATCACCTATCTCGCTTCCTGGCAGCCCACCAGCGGCCCCTCTCCGGCCCCTACATCGCCAACGGCAAAGTCATTGTGGAGGAGGCGCGCCAGTATACTTCTGCTCGTGATCTTCTGGCAGAGGAGATCGCAAACCTCTCCCTGGGCAAGCATCTGTCCGCGTCCATTCGCGATGGGCACAATATATATGCGGGCCTGGAGCTTCTCTCCATAAAAGATGAAGGCTTTCGCATCTTCCTGGCTAATTTTTTCCAGGCCAAATTTCGGATCGGCTGAGACTAGTACAGCCGGGCCTAATTAAAGCCATGAGATTCAACTGGGTCCGGTTTCACGCGAAGGCGCGAAGCCGCGAAGTCAAAACATTGGTTTATTTCAGCCTCGCTGTACTAGACTGAGCTAAGACGAGTCTCATGCTGAGGAAAAACAGTTCCAGTAGCGGCTTTGAATCTTTTTGACCTCCCCTATTCTCCTGGCAACGCCTGGATCCGTGCCTCCCAACTGAGGCACTTCACCGCCAAAAGCTTTGATCTCGGCTACAACCGCTTCTGCCTGCGCCCCAAGGTTGTATCCGCCTTCCAAAGAGGCAGCCAGTCTTCCCCGGCAGCAAGTATTGGCGATCTCTTTCACTACTCCGGCGACTGCCCCAAAGCCGGCCGAGGTGAGGCGCATGCCGCCCAGAGGATCGTCCTTATGCGGGTCCTGGCCGGCCGAGACCAGAACTATGTCGGGCTTAAACTCTAAAGCTATGGGCCTCAGGATCTCCCGGTAAGCCATGAGATAACCTGCGTCGCCCGTTCCTGACGGCAGAGGCACATTTACTGTGAAACCCTGTGCGCCGTCCTCTCCTACCTCATCTGCTCTTCCGGTGCCCGGATAGTGGGGATACTGGTGGGTGGAGAAATATAGTACAGACGGATCGGAATAGAATACGTCATTGGTGCCGTTGCCGTGATGCACATCCCAATCCACGATAAGCACTTTTTCCCTTCCTCGCGCCTGGGCATGCTTCGCGGCGAGGGCTATGTTGTTGAAAATGCAAAATCCCATGCCGCGATTGGGCAATGCGTGGTGCCCGGGCGGACGGACCAGGGCAAATGCATTGTCGTATTCCCCGAGAACGGCATCGACCGCGGTTAATGCGCCGCCTGCGGCCATAAGGGCGGCATCATAGGAGTTTTTGGAAAGGATAGTATCGACGTCCAGGCGGCCGCCACCGTGCTCGCTGATGGCTTTTACCTGATCGATGTACCTCTGTCCGTGTATGGCTGCAACCTGGGGTTTGGTCGCGAGCTTGGGGGTGATGAAGTCTACATCAAGCTTTTCCGAATGAATTTTGTCCAGGATTGCGGTGAGGCGTTCTCTTCTCTCCGGATGGTCACTCGCCCCGTGCTGGAGACACATGGGATGATAAATCAGGCAGGTTCTTGTCATGCTTAATGGATTGTGACGCCATTCGCAAAAACGGTTTTCCCTGGTTATTTTTATCGTAATTTGATTTGATTAACCAGATTAGCGCCTACTAAATCTTGTTAAAAATTATTTGATAAAATATATTTAATCAATGAATTCCAGTCCTAGGACGCCTGATTGGATATAGATTATAATGCCAAAGGCATTTTTTCAGGCCAGGATATAAGGAGGGGCTATTCTCCAGGATGACGCCGGTTCGATTGTTTAGTTCCTTCAGGCTTCTTGCCGTCTCGGCTAAGAATAGTCTTTAAATAGGTAGTGACAAATGCAGCTTAGGGCCTTGTAAAGCTCTTTGGTCGATTGCAACTCTAGATAGAGGAAGAACAGCACCAAGCTGCTAGTAGAGGACCAAAAAAGATATAATAGGGAAATACTCTATCACTACCCTATATCCCTTATGGGATTTTGAGGAGGGTGACGTAGCTATATACATGTCTGAGAGACGCCAGGCGGCAGTGGCATCGCAGGAAATCTCGTGCCACGGTATGTAGCAGGGCGATCGAAGACTTTATTCAGGCAATAGTTTTAAGAATAATCAGACTGTATGCTGCTGAAAGTGATCGTGAAGAGTGAATAGGAGGTTAAAAAATGAAGAAATTGGCTGCAATTACGCTTACATCGATGATGCTGTTACTAGCAACAGCGATGGTAGTCGGCGCGGTCGAGAATGTGGAGGTACGCGGTCAAGTCGCTACCGCAGATTCCACCTGGAATTCTCAGAACTTCGCCGGATTCTATTACGATATTAAGGATGACATCGGAACCGAGACACTCAGCACCACTTTAACCGATAAGAAGCTGAGCGGCGACTCGCCCTATGGTGTCAAGTATGAGACCACTGCTCAGTCCAAGGAGTTCAAGTTCGAGGATTGGGGCGCATTCAATGTCATGGGCTTCCTGGCTGACAGGTACTTCGCAGGCTATGTCTCTAACGAGAACGCCGAGAAGAACCTGCTCTTCAAAGAGTCCACTGATGAGAATTCCCTCTCCAGCGAGCAGCTCCAGAAGATCCTTATTGATGACGATAGCGAGAAGACTGTCACCTCCGGCACACCCATGAAGATGGAAGAAGGCTACGAGCTGGCTATCAAATCTATTGATATCGACGGCAACAAGGTCTATCTCGAGCTCTCCAAGGATGGCTCCGTTGTAGACAGCAAGGTCATATCCCCGTCCAAGACCGACGCCAACATGGCCGACAAGACTTACTACTACAAGAATCCCGCTGTAGGCGATCAGAAGAAGCTGGTAACAATCGCAGCTCACTTCAAGAACGCCTTCCGTGGCGCTGACCAGAACCTGGCTACCGTCGATGGTCTCTGGCAGATCTCCGGCGAGGCAACTGATGTCAAGGCCGACACCCAGTACGATAAAATGACCATCACCTCCGTGGATGCAAACGCTGGAACCATCACCATGGAGAACAAGGACAACGCCATAACTCTCAGCAAGAACAAGGATACCGCCTTGATGAGCGGCATAAAGATCAAGACCGCCGACAACGATACACTGAGATACTACATTTACAAGGAAATAACTGAGCCCGGAACTTATGAGCTTCGTGGCGCAGTCGCTACCGCAGACAACACCTGGAATCCACAGAACTTTGCCGGATTCTACTACGATATTAAGAATGACATCGGAACCGAGACACTCAGCACCACTTTAACCGACAAGAAGCTGAGCGGTGACTCGCCCTATGGTGTCAAGTATATGACCACGGCTCAGTCCAAGGCTTTCAAGTTCGCGGATTGGGGCGCATTCAATGTCATGGGCTTCCTGGCAGACAGGTACTTCGCAGGCTATGTCTCTAACGAGAACGCCGAGAAGAACCTGCTGTTCAAAGAGTCCACCGACGAGAATTCCCTGTCCAGCGAGCAGCTCCAGAAGATCCTTATTGACGACGATAGCGAGAAGACAGTCACCTCCGGCACACCCATGAAGATGGAAGAAGGCTACGAGCTGGCTATCAAGTCCATTGATATCGACGGCAACAAGGTCTATCTCGAGCTCTCCAAGGATGGCTCCGTAGTAGACAGCAAGGTCATATCCCCGTCCAAGACCGACGCCAACATGGCCGACAAGACTTACTACTACAAGAATCCCGCTGTAGGCGATCAGAAGAAGCTGGTAACAATCGCAGCTCACTTCAAGAACGCCTTCCGTGGCGCTGACCAGAACCTGGCTACCGTCGATGGTCTCTGGCAGATCTCCGGCGAGGCAACTGATGTCAAGGCCGACACCCAGTACGATAAAATGACCATCACCTCCGTGGATGCAAACGCTGGAACCATCACCATGGAGAACAAGGACAACGCCATAACTCTCAGCAAGAACAAGGATACCGCCTTGATGAGCGGCATAGGCATCAAGACCGCCGACAACGACACCCTCAGGTACTACATATACAAGGCAGTAACCATCGAGGGCACTACACCAACAGCAACTGAGAACGTTGCTTCCGCCACTGTCGCTGAGTCTGTCGCCAAGGAGAACTTGACCGCAGCCACCGAGGCAGTAGCCGTTGCCGAGGCAAACACCACCAAGGCTGAGGCAGTTGTTGCCAAGGAGGAAACCAAACCAGCTCCCGCAGCAACAGAGAACAAGACTACTGAGACCGCAACCAAGCCAGCACCCGGATTCGAGAGCATCTTCGCAATCACCGGACTCCTGGCAGTTGCCTTCCTGGTACTTGGCAGAAAAGAGTAAGATCAAATAAATAGCTGGAGGGCCTAGGCTCTCCAGAACTATCCCTTTTTCAGTCAGTCTTTTCCCATTTGTCTTATTCATTCTTCTTAGCGTTTCTCCGTATTTTATCCCTGGTTTCAGACCAAATTTCCACCAAAAACGATATATAGGCTTTTGCGAATCGAGACTACTCGATCATCCAGGTGGAATGGAGGACTTTGAGGCTGCATTCAAATCAAAAGCAATGCTTTGCCAAGTCATGATAGTAGCATCAGAGGTATTTTCACTGATGATCCCGAAATAGGTAGGAGGTCTTACATTAATGAAGATAGTGTCGATTATGCTTGTAGCGCTGATGATGTTGCTCACAGCTGCTATAGTTGTAAATGCGGAAGAGACCGCTGCCAAAGATAATGTAGCATCTGAGGCCAAAGCTACTGCCGAGAATGTAACATCTGAAGCCAAAGCTACTGCTGAGAATGTAACATCTGAAGCCAAAGCTACTGCTGAGAATGTAGAATCTAAGGCCAAAGCTACTGCTGAGAATGTAGAATCCAAGGCCAAAGCTACTGCCGAGAATGTAGAATCCAAGGCCAAAGCTGTTGCAGGAAATGCGACCGAGACCGCCAAGGATGCTAAAGAAACTGCCAAGGAGCAGCCCGGATTTGAGGGCGTCTTTGCCATCGCCGGTCTCTTAGCAGTCGCAAGCCTGGTGCTGAGCAGAAGAGAGTAAAGGGCATTTTGCCCCAAAGCCATTTTTTTAATTAGAAATTAATAGTTAGGCTTTCGTACACCATTGTTATACATATTATGAGCGCCATGGATACACTGGTGAATATTGATGGCTTCAGAGACGGTTAAAGAGGCCCTCTTCTGGGAAAAGCTGGACGGCGACGTAGAGTGCAGTCTCTGCCACCAGCAATGCCGTATCCGGCCTGGAAAGAGGGGTATCTGCGGGGTGCGGGAAAACCAGGAAGGAAAGCTTATGACCCTGGTATATGGAAACCTGGTAGCGGCCAATGCCGACCCCATTGAGAAGAAGCCCTTCTTTCATTTTCTGCCGGGCAGCCTCACCTATTCCATAGCCACGGTAGGCTGCAACTTCCATTGCCTGCACTGCCAGAATGCAGACATATCTCAACTGCCTCGAGAAACCGGTCGGATACCGGGAGAATTCGTTGCCCCAAAGAGCGTTGTTGCCAAGGCCTGTGCTCTCGACTGTCAGTCCATAGCCTACACTTATTCCGAGCCCACCATCTTCTTCGAATATGCCTTTGATGTGGCGGCATTGGCCCACGAGGCAGGCCTGAAGAATGTCTTCGTCAGCAACGGCTACATGGGCGAAGAAGCCGCGCAAAAGATCATTCCCCTAATGGATGGCATAAACATCGATCTAAAGGGTGATGATCAATTCTACCGCAAGGTCTGTGGAGCAAAGCTTGCACCTGTCGAGCACAACATCGAGCTGTTCTGGAAGAGAGGCGTCTTTGTTGAGGTTACAACCCTCCTCATTCCCGGCTACAACGACTCAGAGGAAGTGCTGGCAGATATTGCCACGTTTTTGGCCGGTGTGAGCCCGGATATGCCCTGGCATATCTCCGCCTTCTATCCCATGTATAAGATGAAAGAGGTTCCAAGAGCAGGGATGGAGTCGCAACGCCTGGGCCAGGAAGCAGGCCGCAAGGCGGGCTTGAAGTACGTCTACGCCGGCAATATTCCCGGCGAGAGCGAGAATACCCTCTGCCCGGTTTGCAAAGAGGTCCTCATCGAGCGGCTGGGATATCAGATCCTGAGAAATTCCGTGATCGATGGGCATTGCAGCCAATGCAACGCAAAGCTTGCCGGGGTTTGGAAGTAATTTTACCTGGGTCAATGATCGTCTTTGTGCCTTTGTGTCTTTGTGGTAAGCGTTGTAGTAAGCACTAATCTCACATTCCTACCTAAAAAAAACCAAACCACAAAGGCACAAAGGCACAAAGCCACAAAGGACGCACAAAGAAACGGCCATAACTTAAGATCAGCGATGTGGATAACGCTAATTTGTACTCGTTACAAAACTCTTAAGTATCCGGCAGTAGTGCCTTCGTCTTATATGCCATTTTGCTCTGTAGAAGATGCGATTTTAGATATCCAATCAGGCCGCTTCATCATAGTATTGGACGATGAGAACCGAGAGAACGAAGGCGACCTGATGATGGCCGCGGAAAAGGTGACGCCTGATGCTATCAATTTCATGGCTCGCTTTGCCCGCGGCCTGATTTGCATGCCCATGACGGCGGAACGGCTGCGGGAGCTGGACCTTCCGCTCATGACTGCCCAGAATACGGAGTCCATGGGCACGGCATTTACAGTATCCGTGGATGCCCGGGCCAATACCACCACCGGCATCTCCGCTTTTGATCGAGCCACGACGGTGCAGACCCTCATCGACCCCAAAATGAAGCGAAGCGATATTGTCATTCCCGGCCATCTCTTTCCCTTGCAGGCCAAAGAGGGAGGCGTATTGCGGCGCACCGGTCACACCGAGGCCTGCGTGGACCTGGCCCGGCTGGCGGGCCTAAATCCAGCGGGCGTCATCTGTGAGATCATGAATGATGACGGCAGCATGGCCAGGCTGCCCGAGCTGGAGGTCTTCGCAGAGCAAAACGGCCTTAGAATGGTGACCATCGAGAGCCTCATCAGCTACCGCATGCAGCGCGAAAAGCTCATCCGCAAGGTCTCGGATGTGAGCATGCCTACCGTTTACGGATACTTTAGGGCCATTGGCTATGAGTCCATTTTGGACGGACAGTGTCACGTAGCCTTCGTTTCCGGCGACCCCAAAGCCCCCGATGCCCTGGTCCGGGTGCACTCGGAGTGCCTCACCGGCGATGTCTTCTCCTCCCAACGTTGCGATTGCGGCGAGCAGCTTCGCAAAGCCCTCGGCCTCATCAGCGAGAACGGAAATGGAGTCCTGCTTTACATGCGCCAGGAAGGCAGAGGCATTGGTCTGGCCAATAAGCTACGCGCCTATGCCTTGCAGGACGAGGGCTCGGATACGGTTGAGGCGAATAACGAACTGGGCTACCCGGCCGACCTTCGAGATTACGGCATTGGAGCCCAGATTTTAGTCGATCTGGGCATCAAGGAGATTCGTCTCCTGACCAACAATCCCCGCAAAGTGATTGGCCTGGAGGGCTACGGTCTGAAGATCGGAGAGCGCGTTCCCCTGGAAACCG
This sequence comes from Methanothrix sp., assembly GCA_037128175.1. GTDB lineage: Archaea > Halobacteriota > Methanosarcinia > Methanotrichales > Methanotrichaceae > Methanothrix. Next base: position 150 of record JBAXWY010000054.1, on the reverse strand, counting down.
AGCCCAATAATATTAATAGAAGATATCTGGAAACGAAGAGGGACAAAATGCACCATCTCCTTCTCCAAAATGACACACCATGATCAAGCCAATGCTTACAGGCGTGGGGTGTAGGGGTAGAGAACGCCCCGGTCTTTAGGCCGGGGATGA
>JBAXWY010000053.1:0-17789 GCA_037128175.1 Methanothrix sp. | reverse complement strand
CGAGGGAGGGCACTTACAGCCTAAAATTAGGCTTATTTAAGCCCAGCTGTACTAGATGATTAGCATGGGCACTAATGCTTTTTTTAGCTTGCCCTCCAGCAAAGGGCAAATTCTATTTGTATTCTCAGTCGGACTCAAATGGCCCTCTTTTTGCCGGAAGATCGACATATTGATTAGTGATAGTAGCCGTACTCAGCCCTGATATGCCGCAAGATGCTTCCTCCTCCCAGGGCTTTCGCGTTCTGGTGATTGTCTCCCGGCCCCTGGACCTGCCCGATTTGCCCAACCTGGCCGACCAGTGGGCCTTGCAGAATGGCCTGAGACGGGTACAGGCCCCTGCCTTCCTGAAGATGCTCCGCCCGCCCACGGTCGAGGGCCTGCGCAGCGAGATCTTGAACGGCTACGACATCGTCCATTTCGACGGCCACGGAGCCCTGGGGCGTCGCTGCCCCAACTGCGGTGCTCTCCACTCGCCACAGGAAAAGAAATGCGATCGTTGCACGGCTCTGCTGGAGGACGAGGTGGCGAAGGGCTACTTCGCCTTCGAGAAGGAGGATGGCAAACGGGACGCCCTGGCTGCGGAGGAGCTGGCGGAGATCGTCATGAGTGCGCCGCAGCCTGTGAAGCTTGTTTTCCTGAGCGCCTGCGAGTCGGCCAAAGGAGGCGAAACCAGTCTCCAGAATGTACTGCTGGCCAAGGGCGTTCCTGCCGTCCTGGGGATGAATGAGTCCGTCCCATTAAAGGCGACCATGGCGCTGGCCGAGCCCTTTTACGCCGGCCTGGGATCGGGCAAGACTATCGAAAAGGCCTTCGAGAATGCCCTGCCGGCTCTGAAGCGGTTGGAGAACGGCAGCGAACAGATCCCTGTGCTGGAGGGGCCGGGAAAGGATGCCAGGATTCTATCGACCAAAGTCACCGGGAGGGCCAGCTTCGAGGCCGAGCGCCTCTTTGGCCTACCCGAGCACGAGTTCGTGGGCGACTGCATGCGGGGCGATCCGCCGCGGGGGCGCAAGGGGCTCCTCTCTCAAACCATGGACGCGTTGCAATCTGGCGAGAAGCTGGTCGTCCTCACCGGCCAGGGAGGCATCGGCAAGACAGTGCTCGCCGCCGAGGCGGCCCGACGACTGGCCTGGCGATATCCTGGAGGCATCTTCTGGAGGAGCGCTGCCGAAATGGAGCGCCTGGGCCTGGAGGAGATGCTTAACGCTTTTGATAACGTCTTTGGACCACAGCTCCGCACGCTTCCCCTCGATGCGAAGCGAGACCAGGTTTTAGGCTATCTCAGGAATTACGATACCGCCAGCCTGCTGGTAGTGGATAACGCTGAAAGCATACAGGATCAAAGTCTTTGGCGCTTCCTGGAGGGCATCCCCCAGCCCAGCGTCGCCCTGGTGACCACAAGGGAAAGCCTGCCCTGCGGGGGCCGGGAGATTCGGGTGCCAGAGATGGAGCAGGAGGAAGCAGACCGGCTGCTTATCACAGAAGCCCGCCGCCGCTCGCCCAGGTGGGGAGAGCATCTGAGTCCTGTGGATTTGGAGAGCCTGAACGAGATAGTGCGCTTCATGCAGGGCCATCCCCTGGCCATCAAGCTGATTGCGGCGCTCATGGCTCGCAGAAGCCTATCCAGCATTAGAGACGAGCTGAGACGAAATCCTCCCCAGGAGGTATCGGAGCGCTTTGATGTCTCATTCAGAAGCCTGACGGAAGGGCAGAGAGAGCTCTTTAGCCGCCTAGCGGTATTCCACGGCTCTATGACGGAAAATGCGATCTGTAGCATTTGCATTGAGGAAGATCAAGAAGGCCGGTCAGACTGGCAGAACGATCTGGGCGAATTGGAAAGGAGATCATTCCTGGATCGGGTTGAGATAATAGCTCAAGATGAGTTAGGAAATGAGGTTATGATTTATCGCTATCTTCTGCATCCGTTAATGCGACAGTATGCCGTCGGAAAGGTCGGAGAAGGTCTCTTGGTCAAGCTTCGACCCAGAGCTGCAAAGTATTTCCTGGAATATGCCCGACATCATAGCAATAATTTCAAAATACTAGAGTGTGAACGAGAGAATATTCTGGCCGGAATGGACTGGGCTGCAGGGCAGCAGAAATCATCCTCTGAGGCAATCAAGGTCGCATCCTTTATGGTTTTGCAGTACATCTACGCTCTGAACAGTTATCTCGACACCAGAGGTTACTGGAACGAGTACAGACTGCGCTTAAATCAAGCGATTGATGCTGCTGAAGTGCTAGAAAACAGAAATGAGAAGGCAAGGTGTATTCACAACCTAGGAATTATTGCCTCAAAACAGGGCAACTACATTGAAGCAAAGAAGCTGTTCAAACAGAGCGAAGAGATCTCAAAAGAACTGGGGGATAATAGCAATGTTTCAAAACTGCGGCTTGAGGAAGGCATTTTGGCTTATCGCAAGAGTCATTATGAAGAAGCTCTTCGGCTGTTCCAAAATAGCCTGGAAATCGCCACGGAGCGAAGGGATAACGGAGTTGTTTCAAAATCTTTGCACTGGCTGGGCATCCTGGCAAGGGATAGTAGAGACTACGATGAAGCAGGACGACTATTCCAAGAGAGCCTTAAAATCGCCAGAGAGCTGGAAGATAAGAGCTGTGTTTCGAAACTGCTGGGCGATCTGGGCATCCTGGCCGAAGCTAGTTGCGACTACAATGAGGCAGGACGACTATTCCAACAGAGCCTTGAAATCGCTCAGGAGTTGGACGACAAGAATGATATTTCGACTTTACTTTACGAGCTGGGCATTCTAGGCTGTCTTGAAAAAAAAATTGATAAGGCACGAGGGCTGTTCCAAAAAAGCCTGGAAATCTCCCAGAAACTGGATGATAAAAGCGGCATTGCATACTCTCAGACGCAGATTGCGTTGCTAGAAGAGAAAAATGGGAATGTGAGGGAAGCCTTGCGCCTGATTCGTCTGGCGGAGGCGGCTTTCCAGGAACTGGGGAGCCCTTATGCAAAACTTGCCGGAGAGGTCGGGCAAAGACTAGAGCAAAACCAGTGAGACGGGAGATCGATCATGCTTAAAATCAAATGCTGCAATGAGAAATGCACAGCCCCGAGCGGGATATTTCAGTGGGATGAGCGCCCTCATCTGCTGGCGGACGGCAAGCTGGCCAAGAAGGAGGATGGTGGTGCCGTATCCTTTGTGGAGCGATGCCCATCCTGTGGCACCAGGAACAAGTTCTATGTGACAAAGCTGCTAAAGAAAATCGTAACAAGGGAGATCTAGGGAGGAACTTCAATTCATGCCAGAAAATGCAGGCGCACCGGACGCCATGGGCGAGCCCGTCACCGAGCTGGATGAGTTCTGGCTGGAGACGGCCCGCACCGCCGTCCGTGAGTCCGTCGCCTCGCTGGAAGAGGCGGCCAAGCAGCTCATCGCAGCCGTGACCCTGGTAGAGGGCATTTATTTCGCAGCCATATCCTTCAGCGACCTAAGCAAAGTCATGGCCGTGCAGGGTACAGAGGCGGATCTTCGCATCCTGCTCTTTGTCAGCCCCATCGTCCTGTGGCTGGTCTGCCTCTTCTTTGCCGTGCGTGTTTTCACGCCGAAGAACTACGAGACGAACTTAAGCTCGCCAGAGCTAGCCGAGCAGCTCTACCGGGAGCTTGTGGGCTACAAGCACCGCAATCTAAAGCGGGCCTACTGGGCTCTCCTGGCCGGGTTTGTGCCGCTGGTGGTGGCTGTGGTGTACTACCTGCGGCTACTGGATGGGCCTGGCTGAAAGGGCTTCTTTGTGCCTTTGTGGTGATCGTATTCGTAGATTTGTTAATTATAATAATCGATATAAAAAAATGAATCGCGCCTATCTTAGATCGGTATGAACCCGTTCTCCACAGCTATCTTCTGACCTTCAGGGCTCAGGATATAATCTATGAAGGTTTTGGCACCGGGCGAGGGCTCACCCAAAGTGACAAAGAAAAGCTTTCTGGCCAGCGGATAGGCGCCACTTTTTATGCTCTCAATCGAGGGCTGGATGCCGTCCAAAGAGATCACCTTAGTGTCTCCCGTCATGACGAAGCTGTATCCCATATAGCCGATGGCGTTGTCGCTGCGTTGCGTACTGAATTTGACCTCAGAACTCTCCCCGGCATCATAAGATACCGCAGGAGTCTCCGCCTCCCGGCTTCCCATTATGATCTCATTAAAGGTGTCTCTAGTTCCTGAGCCCGCCCTTCTGCCAATGGCAAATATTTCCGTGTTCGGCCCGCCCAGCTCTTCCCAGTTGGTTATGTCTCCGGCATAAATCTGTTTAACTTCATCTTTGGTTAGTGTTGTTACTCCGGAATCATACACATCTGAACTTACTACCAGACATATGGCATCGAATCCCACCGACTGCTCGATAAAACGTACTGTTGGCGTCTCATATCTCTGCCGCTCTTCCAGTTTAATCTCTCGGGAGCTCATGGCAATATCCGATCTGCCCTCGGCTACGTCCACGATGCCTACGCCGCTACCTCCTGATTTTACGTTCACGGTGTAGTTGTCCTGCATCATATTGAACTCCTCGGCAGCGAGCTCTGCCATGGGCATGACCGTGCTGGACCCCGAGACTGCAACCGTCACCTCTCTGGCTTCACTGGACGCTCCCGCCAGGATAAAAAACAGCAACAATATCAATAGCATGCTTTCGGCTCTCATCAAGATATGATTTGCCATACTATTATGTAAGGTTGATGTCAGACCGGACGTGAGGTGTCCTAGAATCGGCAAAAGGATCAAACTGGTATAAAACCCTCTTCCGCTGCCATCTTCTGGCCCTCGCGCCCTTGCACGAAATCTATGAATGCTTGTGCACCGTCCGTAGGCTTTCCGAAGGTGTAGAAGTAGAGATGCCGGTGCAACTCATAGAGATCCAATTTTATGTTATCGTAGCTCGGTGCGACTCCGTTAAAGGCTATACCTGCAACGTCGCCCCCCAAATAGTTGAAACCCAGATAGCCTATCGCCTTATCGCTTCCCGATATGGCCGTCTTGACCTCGGCCCCGCCAAAGGCCACGGTATCAACGCCCGGCGTCTCGGCATCTATGCTGCCCAGGACTACCTCATTGAAGCTATCGCGGGTTCCGGAACCCTCCTCTCGGGATATCACGTAAATTTCTGCATCCGGGCCGCCAAGCTCCTTCCAGTTGGTGATGTTTCCAGAATAGATATCTTTTACCTGCTGTCGGGAGAGGCCCGTCACTCCCGCCAGGTATACATCATCGCTCACCGCCAGGCTGATGCCGTCCAGCCCGACCAAGAACTCCTCAAAATTGTCGCCAAATCTCTGCCTTTCGTCCTCGGTTACCTCACGAGAAGCCATAGCTATGTCATTCTTGCGCTCGGCAATGCCCAGAATTCCGGCACCGGTCCCCCCGGCAGAGACCGTCACCACATAGTCCTTCTGTAGCACATTGAATTGCTCTGCCGCAACCTCGGCCAGAGGCATCACGGTTGATGATCCCGAGACGGTAACATCCCTGGCCGATGCCACCGACCAGGGGATGACGAAAACCTGCAAAGCGATTAACAAGATTACTATTATTTTTCTAATGATCTCCACCAGCAGGAAATGTATCGTCAAAATATGTAAAGCTTATCGTCGCAGTTTTGTGTCAGATTAATAAATCAAAACCAGTCGTACAGATCTGCGGATCATACTCTTTCGTAAAGGGTAGTTCTCTGCACCGCTCTCTTTCCCCGCCCTTCTATCAGCTCTATCAGCTCCGCCGCAAAGATACTGGGTTTCTCCCGGGAATTGCGGGCGATTCCTTCATCCATGAGCGTTCCTCCCAGGTCGTTGGCCCCCCAATCCAAAGCCGCAGCAGCGGCCTGGCGGCCCAATTTGGTCCAGCTCGCCTGGATGTTGGTGATGTTGGGATAAAGAGCAACCCTGGCCAGAGCATGCATCTTCAGACGATCTAAGAGATCGGCACCTTTGGCAATCTTGCCGAGCATATTATTATCAGGAATAAAGGGGAGCAGAACCATCTCTGTAAAACCTCCTGTTTCCAATTGAATCTCTTTTAAGATCTGCAAGTGCCGCAGGCGATCTTCCAAGCTCTCCACATGGCCAAAGAGCATGGTCGAAGTGGTGGGAATTCCCTGCAAATGCGCCGCCATGATTATCTGCCGCCACTCTTCTGTCTTCAACTTATCCGGGCATATCTTCTGGCGTACTGAGTCGACAAGAATCTCGGCCGCCGTGCCTGGCATGGAGCCTAGACCGCTTCTCTTTAACTCCCGCAGGGCCTCTTTCACCTCAACATGAGAATTTCGGGACATGTGCAGCACCTCCATAGGCGAGTAGGCATGCAGATGCATCCTGGGAAAGTCGCGGTGTATGAGCTCCAGGATCCTGCAGTAATCCTCAAGCATCATTTCTGGGGCAAGCCCCCCTTGCAAGCAGATCTCCGTTGCACCCAATCGCTCTGCTTCGCCGGTGCGCTCTAAAATCTGTTCCGACGTGAGGAAATAGATAATACCATGCTTGAAAGAGCAGAACCGGCAGGTGCCTGTGCATTCATTGGTGAAGTTGATATTTCGGTTTATGACAAAAGAGACGTCATCCTGGCAGCTCTTCTGGCGTAGTGCATTGGACAAGAGAAAGAGGCGTATGGGCTCTGACCAGAGCCGCTTCAGCGCGTCTTGATTACAATATTCTTGATCGGAATATGGCTCTTCAAGAGATGAAACGTTTTCCTCAATCACCGAGACGTCTGAGATCATCAGGATTTTCACGCTCCCCCAATCCTCACATTCGGGCCGCTCTCAATCCGGGCAGGCCTCGCTCTCGACCGTGCTTGCCATTCTTCGTTCTTTGGGAATCTGGGAAACAAGCTTGCCATGTGAGTACAGACCGCACCCAAGCACATCCCCTCTATAAAATACCACCACATAGCCGGGCTCACAGTCCGATTCGAAAACCTGGCTGCCTCCTTCCAGAAAGATCATGGCCTCTTCCCGGTTCAGATGAATAAGGTTTTTGGCGGCATATCGGCCATAGATCTGTAGTGCAGAGGTGGTAGGCTTCCAGGGGCGGTCTTTGCAGCTCATGATGCGCATTCCAATGGTCTCGTAGCTTAGCCGGGGAAGATCGACATCGCTAATGACCCAGATGCTTCTAGCTTTCCGGAAAAATTTGCAGCCCTCAAATGCGTTTTCAGGAATGCCGAACCGGTCTTGCCACAGCTTCGCTATGATAGACAGGTCCAGCGGCTCGAATATGTTCCTAATTCTTGATGATCTTGGCGACATAAAAACCTCCCGTGTCGTTGATATGGGGGTAGTAGCGGGCGGTGCACGCTAATTCATCGTTTAGTCTTTTGCCGTTCCACTCTGTTATTCCCGGACATTCCAAAAGGCCGGGAATGTAGACCTTCTCCAGCCGGTACTCCTCCGCTTCACCCAGTGCCTCCTGCACCACCAACTCGTTTTCTTCCGGGGCATAGGTACAGGTGGAGTATACCACGACCCCACCTGGCTTGGTCAGGCGCAGGGCGTTTTTTAGAAGGCCGATCTGCAGTACCCCCAAATCCAGTGATCTTTCAGGGCTGCATCTGGATAAGACCCCCGGCCCTCTTCTTTCCCGGCCCTCGCTGGAGCAGGGGGCGTCTACCAGGACCCTGTCGAAGGGGCCACGGGGAAAATTGCGACCGTCATAGCGGGTGATGGCGACGTTGATAACCCCCAGTCGTTCGCAGTTCGAGCGCAGAGGGGAGACTCGGGCTAAGGAGGGCTCATTGGCGATTACCAGGCCCCGATTATCCATCATCTGCGAGATCTGGGTGGTCTTGCTGCCGGGAGAGGCACACAGGTCCAGGATGCTTTCACCGGGCTGTGGGTCGAGCACCAGGGGTGGGACCATGGACAGCTCCTCCTGGATGTGAATGAACCCCTGGAGGTTTTCCAGCAGCTTGCCGGGGCTCTCTATGTCCAGCTTCAGGCCCAGAGGATACCAGGGGAAGCTCTGAAAGAGCACGCCCTCTTCTTCCAGCCTTTCCAGGAGCTTTTCCCTCTTTATCTTCAGTGTATTGATGCGTGCGGAGTTGTAGAGTGGCAGGCATTGAATAGCCTGGAAGGCATCATAATCCGGCACGATTTCCCTGTATCTATCCAGGTAGTCCATATACAGAAGAGCGACATCCTAGCAGAAATAAATTGGCCTTCGGGGAGCAAATGGATTATCATGATGGAGCAAAAGGATTTAATAGTCGTATAACGAGGGAGCTGATCGCGAAAAGCATTTTGTGGCTTATCGCAAAGGATGGTGAAGATTTGTTCAGAGGCCAGGAAGGATCTTCCAATGGAGGGTCCGATCCAACTGCACCAATAGAAGTTGGAAAAGAGTACGAGGTCAATATTGAGGACATTGCCCGGGAAGGCGACGGCATTGCCCGAGTAGAAGGTTTTGTGATCTTCGTAGCTGATACCAAAGTAGGCGACGCAGTCAAGATCCAGATCGATAAGGTAATGAGGCGCTTCGCCATCGGCCATAAAATTTGATTGCTTTTCTAAGGACGGTGATGTGTTTTGGCAAATTACGATGCAGATCGATCCTCCATGGGCACTCCTGCCCCTGTAGAGGTCGGAAAAGAGTACGATGTTAATATTGAGGACATTGCCAGGGAAGGCGACGGCATTGCCCGATTGGAAGGTTTTGTGATCTTCGTGGCCGATACCAAAGTAGGAGACGCAGTCAAGATCCAGATCGATAAGGTAATGAGACGTTTTGCCATTGGTCATAAAGTTTGAATTTACCTGATTCAGGACAAATGAGGTCGAAGGTTCTCAGAACCCGACCAAATATTTGTTTGATTTTATTATAATCATGTGGTCAGGATGATCTTCAAATCATCCAGAAACAGATCAATGTTCTCTCGTGTCATATGCTTCATCAGGATCAGCCGCAGGGCTCTGTTGGGCTCGCGGGTCATGGAGACATGCCAGCCTCGCTTCATCAGCTCCTCGCGTACTTGTGCTGGAGAGGGAACCATTAATGCCACCACATTCATGATGGGCTCGATCGCCGGCTCGATTCCAATTTCTCTTGCGCCTTTTACCAGATGATGGGTCAGATTCATGCAGTAGTCAACGATTTCCTTGAAGCCTTCCCGGCCCAGATGCATCATCACGGCGTAAGTGGCCGCGGCTGCAGCTCCGCTTCTCGTGCCGGTTAGAGATGCCTGTCTGGCTCGGGTAAGATAATGGGTCTCCGTCTCCAGGGCACTCAAGCACTCTTGCCCGCGGAAGAGCAGGCCGCCGGCAGGAATGGTGCTCATGCCCATCTTATGCGGATCGATGGTAATGGAAGATACGCCCGGCACCGAAAAATCCCAGGAAAATTTTCTATCCAGGAAGGGCAGGACAAAGCCGCCAAAGGCAGCATCCACATGCAGGTGAATGCCCCGCTCCACGGCCATTTTGGCCAACTGCTCAATGGGGTCCACCTGGCCGAACTCGGTTGTCCCGGCTATGCCCACCAGGGCTACGGTTCTCTCGTCCAGCAGAGACTCGACCGATGATAAGTCAACCTTGAGATTCTCATCAAGCTTTGCCTTTCTTACTTCCAGACAGAGAAGATCTCCGATCTTGTCGAAAGAGAAGTGTGCCGAGGCGGGAACGACAATATTGCCGTCTTTTCTGCCCGCCTCATTCCTGGCCGCCCGGATGGCCTGAATGTTGGACTCCGTGCCGCCCGTGGAAACATATCCCGAGGCGTCCGGACAGCCCAGCATCTCGCCCAGCATCTGAACGACGCGCTCCTCCAGTTCAGAGACGCCCGGAAACAATCCCGGGTCGCCAAGGTTAGTCTCCAGGAACATGTTGTGAGCCCTTACCGCAATTGGGTGGGGCAGGGTGCACATAGTGGATAAGAAGCGATCATAACTGTAGTCACGCGCTCTCGTTTCCGCCAGGATGCGCATTACCTCATCTTCGGGAAGAGCTTTGTCTCTCATTTATTTTGTCCCCATTTCCTTTTAGCTTATTTCCTGTTTCTCAGGGCATTGAGCATAAGGATCTTCTCAGATCTGGCCACTGTCTCCCGGACCGTGGCCACGGCATCGATATTGGCCGATATGCTGGTAATGCCGATCTCAACCAGCCTCTTGGCCATCTCCGGGTACGATCCGGCCTGGCCGCAGATGGAGGTCTTGACTCCTGCAACATTACAGCGCTCCACCACGTACTCGATGAGCTTGAGGATGGCGGGATGCAGTTCAGAATACAGTTCTGCCACGTTCTCGTTGTTGCGGTCTACCGCCAGGGTGTACTGAGTCAGATCATTGGTGCCGAATGAGACAAAGTCGATTCCGTCCTCAATGAAGTCTTCAATGGTGAGCGCGGCGCCGGGCGTCTCCACCATGATGCCTACATCGATCTTCTCCAGGTCTAAGTCTTCATCAACCATGATGGCCTTGGCCTTCTGAAACTCGCGAACGTGCTGTACCATGGGCAGCATGATGCCCACGTTGGTAAGGCCCATTTCATGCAGCTTCTTAAAAGCCCTTATCTCCAGGCGGAAGTGATCCGTCTCTGTCAGGTCGCGCCGAATGCCGCGCCAGCCGAGCATGGGATTGTGCTCGTGAGGTTCGCCCTCGCCGCCTTCCATGGCCCGGAACTCGTCTGTGGGCGCATCCAGGGTGCGAACCCACACCGGTTTGGGGTAGAAGGCATCGGCCACCACTTTGATGCCCTTGACCAACTCGTTGATGTACTCCTCGGTCTTGCCGTTCTTGATGTACCAGTTGGGTGTCTTGCCCTGGCCCAGGATCATGTGCTCGATTCTTAAAAGGCCCACGCCATCAGCCATTGTGGCCGCTGCTGCCTCCGCTCTGTCCGGCTCGCTGACATTGACCTTGATCTCTGTTGCTGTAATGGGTTTAGTAAAGACCACACCCCCCCCGCTAGCTGCGGACGCCGGCTTGGCAGACGCTGCCAGGGCCAAGCGACCTTCGTAAACAATGCCCTTGCTGCCATCTACTGTGATCTCCATGCCTTCTTTCAGGATCGTTGTGGCTTTCTTAGTTCCCACCACAGCCGGGCAGCCCAGCTCGCGGCTCACGATGGCTGCGTGGCAGGCCATGCCTCCTTCGTCGGTGACAATAGCTCCGGCACGCCTCATGCCCGGAACCATGTCCGGCATGGTCATCTTGGTGACCATGATGTCTCCCGGCTTGACCTTATCCAGCTCTCTGCCGCTGGCAATCAGTCGTACAATGCCTGTGGCTCCACCCGGTGCGGCTCCAAGGCCCGTTAACAGAACCTTGCCGCTGGCGGCGAGCGCAGGCTCTACCTTTCTGGCGTTATTGATGGTGGTGATGGGGCGGGACTGGAGGATGTAGATCTTGTCCTTCTCTATGCCCCACTCGATATCCTGGGGAATGCCGTAGTGCTTCTCCAGGATCTCGGCATATTTGGCGAGTTCAATTGCCTCGTTGTCTGTGAGAACGATGGCCTCTTTCTTCTCATCCGGGACCTTGATCGTGACCGTCTTCTGGGTCTTAGGATCCCTGATAATCATGATCTCCTTGGTGGCGATGTACTTGCTTAGGATGTTCTTGGTCTTTCTGTCCACAACGAAGTTATCGGGAGAGACGCTGCCGCTAACTACGGATTCACCCAGGCCCCAGGCGCCTTCTAAGACCACCAGTGCTTCGCCTGTGGAGGGATCTGAGCTGAACATGACACCCGACTTTTCGGAGTCCACCATTTTTTGCACAATGGCGGAGAGGTTGACCTTATCATGCTCGAAGCCCTGCTCCACCCGGTAGAAGATGGCGCGTGCCCCATATAGAGATGCCCAGCACTTGCGAACGGCGTTGAAGACATCCTCGGCTCCGCGCATGTTGAGGAATGTCTCCTGCTGGCCTGCGAAACTGGCATCGGGCAGATCCTCGGCTGTGGCGCTGGACCGCACGGCCACGAAGACCTGCTCGCCCTCGCGCTTGCATAGCTCCTCATAGCGGGATTTTATGGCCTTTTCGATGTCATCGGGCACCTTTGCATCCATGATGAGCTTCTTGGCCGTCTCCTCGGCCCGGTGCAGCTCAGACTCTTGATTCACATCGACTTTGAGGGCCTCGAAAAGCTTCTTGGCGATGCCCGCCCGGTTGATGAAATCCCGGAAAGCTTGAGCCGTGACCGCAAATCCGCCAGGTACGGGAACGCCGATATTTATCATCTCACCCAGGCTTGCACCCTTGCCGCCCACTACGGAAAGATCATTCTTTCCTACTTCTTCCAGCCATACAACAGCGTCCATTAAATCATCCATCCACCGTCATGATTCTTCACGATATCTTCAGTATCTGCCCTCCTCTCCCTCTTTACATTATATGAAGCTTTCACACGATATACAGAATATATACAAAAGCATATATCCAGGAAAGGGCTGACACAATATTTGCATGTTTAAACGTTTTCGCGGGGCAGCAGCGGCAAAAGAGATGCTTCTCCTTCGCTGCTTGCCCTTAGAACGGACCGAGCTCCTGCAAAGCGTGCAGGCAACAGGTCGGGTTTTGTCACAGGACATCTCCTCTCCCGTGAACCTGCCGGGCTTTGACCGGGCCGCCATGGACGGCTTTGCCGTGCGATCCCTGGACACAAGGGGCGCAAAGCCCAATGCTCCCGTTTTTCTGGATAATTTCCGGCCCGTACGCACCGGCATGCCCGTTCCAGGGAGTTATGATGCCGTGGTGATGCTGGAGGATACCAGGAAGCGTGACACGAATTTGGAGATCACGACGCAGCTCTACGCCTACAAGAATGTATCTCGCATTGGCGAGGACATCAGCGTTGGCGAAGCGGTTTTTTCCGAGGGCCACACCCTTCGGCCCCCGGATGTGGCAATGCTGTCGGCGCTGGGAATTGACGAGGTGCGAGTTTATGAAAAGCCGAAGGTGGTCATCATCCCCACGGGAGGAGAATTGGTGGCCATCGGCGCGCGCGCTCTTGCCTCTGGCGAAGCATACGAGATCAACGGGCTCATGGCCCGGCTTTATGCAGAAAAATGGGGAGCTCTGGCCGAGAAAAGAGAGATTGTACCCGATGATGAAGAACTCATTCGCGAGGCCATCTCAAATAACATAGATGCGGATATGATCATAATAATCGGCGGAACCTCCGTGGGTGAGAAGGACTATGCGCCGCGCGTACTGGAAGAGATGGGCGAGCTTTTTGTGCACGGAGTGCGCCTGCAGCCGGGAAAGCCTACCGCCTTTGGTGTCGTGGCCGGCAAGATCGTGGTCTGCCTGCCCGGCTATCCAGTGGCAGCGCTCTCTGATCTCTATCTTTTCGTGCGGCCGGCCCTGCAAAAGATGGCGCACCGCTCTGACCTTCAACCGAAAGTCTTGGCAAGGCTGGCAAGAAAGATCCCCTCGCGACCAGGCTATTTGAGTATGGTCAGAGTGGCCCTCAAGGATGGCGAGGCCGAGCCCATCATGATATCAGGGGCAGGCATCCTCAGCTCCGTGGCTAGAGCAGACGGCTTCGTGCTGGTGGCCGAGGAACGGGAGGGGATAGAGGAGGGAGAGACGGTGGAAGTGATGCTGTTTGAATAGGCTTTATATAGAAGTTCAAACAACATCCAGCTGTTAAATTAGTATTTGTTGAGGTTAATTAATGGCTGGACAATTCGGTAGTGGCACACCTATTTACATTCTTAGGGAAGGCAGTCAGAGGACTGCTGGAAGAGACGCACAGAGATCGAACATCATGGCAGCCAAGGCCGTTGCCGGCGCAGTTAGGACCACTCTCGGCCCCAAGGGCATGGACAAAATGCTGGTAGACACCATGGGCGACGTTGTGATCACCAATGATGGCGTCACCATTCTTAAAGAGATGGATATCGAGCATCCCGCCGCCAAGATGATGGTGGAGATTGCCAAGACCCAGGACCAGGAAGTCGGGGATGGCACGACCACAGCCGTTGTGCTGGCCGGAGAATTGCTTAAGCAAGCCGAAGAACTGCTGGAGCAAGAGATTCATCCTACTGTAATTGCGGCAGGCTACAGAGCTGCGGCAGACAAGTCAATGGAGATTCTCAAAGGCTTAGCCATAAAGGTCTCAGCAAAAGATGAAGATCTTCTCAGGAAGATCGCCGTCACTGCCATGACCGGCAAGGGCTCTCAATCGGCTCGCGATGAGCTGGCTGCCATGGCGGTTCAAGCTGTCCAGTCGGTAGTGGACGAGGATGGGACTGTCGACACCGACAACATCACCGTGGAGAAGAAGGTCGGGGGCGGAATCACCGACTCCATGCTGGTAAGCGGAGTGGTCATCGACAAGGACCGGCTTCACCCCAATATGCCCAAGTCCGTCGCCGATGCCAGGATCGCTCTCCTGAATGCTGCTGTGGAGATCGAGAAGACAGAGGTTGATGCCAAGATTCAGATCACCTCCCCGGATCAGCTGCAGGCTTTTCTGGATCAAGAGGAGAACATGCTCAAGGGCATGGTCGATAGGATCGCTGCCACTGGCGCCAATGTACTGTTCGTCCAGAAGGGCATCGATGATCTGGCCCAGCATTTCCTGGCCAAGGCCGGTATCTACACCGTGCGCAGGATTAAGAAGAGTGACATGGAGAAGCTGGCACGTGCCACAGGCGGCAGGGTCGTCACCAGCATCCACGAGATCTCCAAGGAAGACCTGGGCAAGGCAGGTCTGGTAGAGGAGAGGAAGGTCTCTGATGAGAAGATGACCTTTGTGGAAGATTGCAAGAACCCCAAGTCAGTATCCATCATTCTGCGGGGCGGAACTGAACACGTGGTCGATGAGCTGGACCGGGCCATGGAGGACGCACTTCGCGTTGTTGGCGTGGCTGTACAGGACAAGCTCCTTGTTGCCGGCGGCGGCGCACCTGAGGTAGAGCTGGCTCTGAGGCTCCGAGCTTATGCTTCCACAGTGGGTGGACGCGAGCAGCTGGCCATCGAGGCCTTTGCCAATGCCATGGAGGTCATACCCAAGACCCTGGCAGAGAATGCCGGCTTAGACCAGATCGATTCCCTGGTTGCACTAAGAAGCCAGCATGAGAAGGGCATGAAGAGCGCCGGTCTGGACATGGACACCGGTAAGCCCGTGGACATGCTGAAGCTGGGAGTTGTCGAGCCGCTCAGGGTTAAAACCCAGGCCATCAACTCGGCAGCCGAGGCCGCCATCATGATTCTGAGAATCGATGATGTCATCGCCTCCAAGTCCGGCGGACCGGGCGGAATGGGCGGCGCGGGCGGAATGCCTGGCGGAATGGGCGGCGAGGACTTCGAGTAGGTCCTAGCTCCCATTTTTTCGCATCTTTTTTCCAGAGGCAAATTAAGTCAGATTGTCCCTTTGCCAACGAGCTATGGCTCTGGACGAATAGGCAAAATTATCTATATCGTACCGGCCAATTATCCTACAACTAGAATCTTTGCTTTAGTCAGCTATCCCACAGCCTTCAAGCGAACGGTTGCCGTGTCCGGTAATCCATCGGCCAAGGAGATCGTTGATCCTGGGGCATTACAGAAAAATAATCCCTTTGATTTATGAAAATAGTAAATCCGCCTTCTAAATTCCTTCTTGGCGGCAAAACTCATCAAAATCTACATACTTGTCCTTCTCTCTGAGGAAACGCCTGTATTCAGCATCGGCATACTCTTCGTCGGTAAGGATATCTATTGCGTGCATGATCTCAAAGACTTATGCCGCGCCGCTTGGCATATTCTTCAAGGCTGATGAAATCGTCTTTTTCGCGTTCGATGAGTGCATGAATTTCTTCTGCAGTTGATTCATCATCTTCATCAAGGGCTGCAAACTCGTTAAATGGATCCTCACTCGCTACTATGACTTTGCTTCTAGCTGCCATTGGATAATCATCTCCTTCGTTAGTATATCGCTTTATCTGTAATCCGATTTTCTTTTCTTTTGAAATATTTTAGATATTTTTATAGTGTTTACTGAATTTAACACTTCATATTCAACTCGGATCTTTCCGACTCTCAGCCTATAATGAGTGTCACTACCTCCGACAGGTACAATATCCGCAAGTGGGCGAGGTCGGTAAGGGTCTCTCTTGATCTCTTCCAGATGGATGAAGATCTTCTCTGTAGCGTTAGACGGAAGTTTATCTAAGGCCTTTTGGGCGGTGCGTGATAGCTGTAGCGCAAACATCGCGACTCCTATTCAAGTTCTCCCTTATCCTTCAGCTTCTTGATGTTTTCGGCAATCGAGACTTCAGAGAGTATAGACGAGGGCCTGCTTCAATATCATTCTCTCTTTTGTATCTTATTCATACTTTATATTATGTAAAAATGGTTTATTGATATTGTTTTCCTGCGAAAGTACTTATCATTACACGTATGATAGGCATACTATGGCAGGAGTAATTGAGCAGCTAATCAGGCCACAAAAGAGGGCGGTGGTGTATTGCAATCCAAAGGCTATGCAGCTCCAGACGGCCAAGGAGATCCTGGCGGAGGTCTTCAGGGTTAGGCTCTCGGAGGTGGATGAGATGATACAGAATCGCTTTGAAGCTGCAGGGAAAGACGATGCGGGCTCTAAAGAAAATAGGCTGTGGCCTGCAGAATTCTGGATAGGAAAATAGCTCCACTTCATCCAGCTTCCTGTTCTAGAATTCTCGGCCTTGCTATGCTAATTCTTCCCAATTTTCTGCAAGTACTGCTTTGCCTCTGCTTTTTGGCTATCCGAAAGCAAATCATCTTTGTCTAAAAGGATATCTTTGCGCATCAGAGGGACTATCTCTTCAACGAATTTGCCGAATGTCTTCATACGTTTTGCTATATCTTTTTCTGTTAGCATTTCCTGGGTTATAGATGCCATTTTTATCAGAATACTTTTGCTTCCAAGTAGCTGCATTTGGATCATACAGTGGGAAAGTGCTTCTGAATCTGCATCACCTGTTTTAGCTGCTTTTGTTACGAGATCTATAATCTCTAAATAAGCCTTTTTACGTTCATCTCTTCGTGCTTTGCGGGCTTCGTTTTTCTGGGCAATCCACACTCCGGCCAGTGCAGTCAAGCCACCTATTACGCCGGCTAAGACGTGGGTGGATTGCATTTTTCACATGGCCGATATCCATTTGAAACGGCTTCTCCAGAACTAGAGAACCCAATAAGATTTTCGGGCAGAATCATTTGCGCCCATAAACATGACGGATTGTGATACACTCTTGTTTGTGTATTCCCTATGTAATTGCCTGTTGTCATTGTTGCCCGCGCTTTGCACTGGGACGTGTCGGAAAATTTTTCAATATCTAATGCTGTTTGGGTTGAGTTATTTTGATTAATCAAGGCATCCTGAGCCAATACTTTGTTTGCATGGAAAGTGCAGATCGAGTTATCGTAGTCACCCACTCGCGTAAATACTAAAGCATTTACGTCCGTCTGTTTAACTGCTTGCACGAATCCAGCGAAGGCTAATGTGGTCAAATCTCGACCCATATCTCTTCCGCTGTCGTAGGCTAAGATGTCGATATAAAGAACATCATTTTCAACATGTGCCGCCGAATCTCTAATATTGTTATTTTGCTGCATTACGTTTTCTATCGCGCTTATGTAACCGTCATAGTTGTTAGATATAATCCCTATCATGTCTATTGTGTTCTTATAATAATCAACATAACCTTCAAAACGTAAATAATCTTTCGGATAGCTTACGCCTTCTGTGGATACTACTCCCATCATGCCTATAAAAACCAATATTACAAGAGCCGCCTGTATAATTCTAATGCTAGAGGATTCCTATAAACCTGCCCAATTATTAATATGCAAAAGTATATATAGTAT
>JBAXWY010000052.1:0-18927 GCA_037128175.1 Methanothrix sp. | reverse complement strand
GGCGCCTCGGATGCCCCGCAGCTTGCTGCGCGGGTGCGCCGCCGCCGTTTCACTCCGGGCGCGAGATTTTGGAAAGCGACAATTGGCTGATACTATTAGCAGATATTATAACCGAACAACTAACGATCTCACCACAGAGGCACAGAGCGCACAAAGGACGCACAGAGACGACCAATTAACGATGGTTTAGGACCATTCTTCGGCTTGCCGATCCTTGCGGGCTACCGGAAGCAGCGCCCGGCAGCCCGTCGCCAATGCGGCAGAGATGGTGCTGATCCCGGATGGCTTTCCGTTCGCTGCCTGTGTGCCGTCGTCCCGTTTCGTGTCGCCGTCTGCCTGCATATCGTTCAGGTCTTAATTTATGGTGCAGAGAAAAAGAGGATAGCTAATCTGCGAAGAGCCACTCATCACGAGAGATCTCGCCTTCTCGAAGGATGGTATGGACCGTCCCATGCGAAGCCTAAGAGCGATCCAGCCTTCAATAACCGAGATAAGCTCTTTGCGGGCTTCTTCAACAGTTTTGCCCGTAGCCCAGGCCCCTTGAAGCTCGGGTACTGAAACGAAGATAGGATCCTCATCTTCGATGGTTTTGTAAACTGCCCTTTCCAGAGCCGCCTCAATATACTCGGCGAACATGTAGTGCTTCTATAGAGCGGTAATGGAAATATACCTTGCGCCATTGCCTTTTGAAGCATATCGGAGCCGTCAAAGATGCTTGATGACTGAACAGTTGCCGGGCCGCCAGGCCATGCGCATGCGTGCGCTCGGTCGGGGGCGCTTGTGCCTGCGTGGGCAGCCGCCTGTGAGCTTGGCAGGGCGATTTTCTGGGCGCGGGATTTTGGAACGCGACTATTGGCTGCTACTATTAGCGGATTATTATGACCTAACAACTATGAATATAACCGCAGAGGCGCAGAGCACACGGAGGACGAACGGACGGAGACGACTATTGCTCAGAACCAGTGCGCTTTTTTTCAAAGTGTTGAAAAATAAGCAGATTGAACGGCTCTGCGAACTCTGCGGTTAATAATCGTAAGACGTTTTAGCTGATTTCGATGCAGTCTTCAGCTTGGCGATCCTTGCGGGCGACCGGAAATAGTGCCCGGCAGCCTGTCGCTCGTGCGCAGAGATGACGCTGGTCTTGGCTCGTCTCCGAGTGGGCCGGGTCGTGCGGGCCTGGCTGCGCCGCTCGTCAGTTCGGGCAGGCTTGCGTGCGGCCGTCTTTCCGGGGGTGGAGTCTATTCACACATTCTAACCGCTATGCTAAATATGATGCAGCAGCTTCGCTAGAATCAGGATGTAAAGATGACCCGAATAATCGCTTTATCCGATACTCACCTGGAGAACGAGTTGCTCCCTCCTGCTGTAGCCGCGCTTGCCAAGAGTGCCGATATCATCCTTCACGCCGGAGATTTCGTCTCTCTGAAGTGCCACGCCGCCCTTGCTGCCCTGGGGCCAGCGCTGGAGGCTGTGCATGGAAACTCCGACTGCGTCGAGCTGAAGCGGCTCCTGCCGGAGAGAAAGGTGATCGAGGTAGAGGGGGTCAGAATCGGCCTGGTGCACATGGCCTCGCACGGCTCAGACCTGGTGGGGGCGGAGATGATGGCCAGGGAGATGGATGTGCAGGTTTTGGTCTTCGGACATATCCATCGACCTCTCATCGAGAAGGGCAAGCTGCTGCTCATCTGCCCGGGCAGCACCACGCTTCCCAGAATGTCGGCGCCTTCTGTTGCCGGGCTGGTGATCGAAGACGGCAATGTGAAGGGCAATATTATTCCTGTAGGCAGCCCCGCCTGCAATTATCTCAAGTTCGCCGGGGAGCTGGCGAGAAAAGGCTAGAATCAATATTGTCCTCGACAATCTCCCAAACCTTTATCTCCTATCACCTCTTCCCTCCTTTAGTTCCGGAATGTGACCCGTTTTGGGTCGAACCGGTATGGGTGAAAAGAAATGAAGTCTTTTTACAGTTATATCAGTGATGCTTGGTCCTCTCCTAGAGAGGGATACGTTGGCGCACTGCGGCAGGACAGGCTCAAGGCCTGGCGCCAGGAAAGCACCGTGCAGAGGATAGATAAGCCCACCCGCCTGGACAGGGCGCGGGCGCTCGGCTACAAGGCCAAGCAGGGCATTGTCATGGCACGTGTCAAGGTAAGACGCGGTGGACGGCGCAAGTCCCGTTACGAGAGGAACCGAAAGACCAGCAAGATGGGCGTGAACGCCATCAGCATGGGCAAGTCCATTCAGAGAATCGCCGAGGAAAGAGCAGGAAGGCGGTTTCGCAACATGGAAGTTCTAAACTCTTACTGGGTGGCCGAGGACGGCAAGCAGAAGTTCTACGAGGTCATTTTGGTGGACCCGTGCGCTCCATCCATTATGAACGACAAGAACCTTAACTGGGTCTGCAATGATGTTCATCGCGGTAGGGCTGTGCGCGGCAAAACCTCAGCCGGTCGCAAGGGCAGAGGCCAGAGGCACAAGGGCTTCGGCACCGAGAAGACTCGCCCGAGCATCAGAGCTCACGACGGAAAAGGAAAGTAAGTGATTGACAAGGTCTCTTTCCGGGCCTTTGTGGCAGCAACGGAAGATGAGGGCCGCGTGCGCGAGGCGCTCGCCGTCTTCGTTCCTCTGGATCGGATAACAGGAGTTACTGCTGAAGGCCATTTCGGGAACGAGATAAAAATACTGGAGGCGGAGCTGCGAAAGCGTGAGGCTGCCGCCTTCTTTCAAATTCTTCGCGAGCAGCTTCCTACGGAAGACCTGCAGAGGCTTCGCCGGGAGATCCCGGACCGGTTGGAGGGCGAAAGCCACTTCCACCTGCGCCTGGACAAACAGTCCGCCTACAAAGGCCTGCTGCGCCTGACCGACTCCAAGGATGCTCTGGACACAACAGTTCTCGTCAAGACCTATCCCGCCCGGCGCGAGTCGGCCTTGAAGATCATCAGCGAGCTCATATGAGTTTTTTCGAATGCTTGAACGCCTTTCCAGAAGGTTCAGCCTCTGCCAGCCGCATGGCTCTGACTGCCAAGGGACTGGGCTATCAGGGCATAATCATCTGCAACTCTGAGCCGGGCAGGATCTTCATGCCCCAGGCAGCCGAGATGATCAAGGGGATCGAAGTGGCCGTCGGTGTAGAGGTGACGGCGCCTGGCAGCAAGGCGCTGAAAAGCCGCATCTCAGCCCTGCGTTCCAGATATCCATTTATCGTGGTTCGGGCCGGATCGGATGAGACAATCCGGGCGGCCTCTGAAGATCCTAATGTGGACCTTCTCATGCATCCCTGCGACGTACGGCGTCCTCTAGGCATCGCCACAGCCCGAGCCGCCAAGCTAAATCAGGTCTCCATCGGTTTTGACCTGAGTGGCCTGGTGCACCTGCGGGGTGCCTCGCGTTCTCGCTGGCTGCAAGCTGTTCGCCGCAATCTGCAGCTTGTGAGAAAGTTCGAGCTACACCCGGTTATCACCGCGAGCGCGAATTCTCACCTTGACCTGCATTCTCCCCGTGACCTGGTCGCTATGGCAGAGGTGGCGGGCTTTGAGCAGGATGAGGCAAAGGAAGCGCTCTCTCGGTCGGGAATACTGCTGGCACTCAATCGCAGAAAATGGGTAGGCCCGGGAGTAGAGCTCCTATGAGAAGCAGACTTCCCGTGCTGCGGGGCAGAAGACGGTACATGATCTTCGAGCTTGTGTCGGAAGGCGAAATTTCGCCTAAAGATCTGATGAGCGAGATTAACTCATCTCAGTTTTCCCTTTTCGGCGACGCGGGAGCAGCGAAAAACCATCTCAAAATGATAGCGTTCAATGGCCGCTATGGCCTGATCCGTTTTTCCCATATCAGTGTTCAGGAGACACGGGCAACATTGGCCACGGTTCATTCCATTCACGGGATTCGAGTCGCTCTCCATACAAAAGGCGTCTCGGGAACAATCAAATCCGCTACAGAAAAGTATTTACCAAGACTGAGTAAAATATGTGCTGAAAGCGACGGAAGAAGAATCGAACTGAAAGACGTTTCCGGGTGTATTATCCGCACCCATGGTGTAAAAGTCGATCTATGTCCGGACGATCGCAATAAGTGCATAGGATCAGACACCCAATATTTGGGGCTGACCTCTTTTGATTTAAGTGGAGGACACGAGGATGCAGATGGCACCGCAGATGGGTTATGACAGGGCTATTACCGTATTCAGCCCTGACGGCAGATTATTTCAAGTTGAATATGCCCGCGAGGCCGTGCGGAGAGGAACGACGGCTGTGGGCATCAAGTCAAAAGACGGCGTGGCTGTACTGGTAGACAAGAGAATCACCAGCCGGCTCATGGAGCCCAAGTCCATTGAGAAGATCTTTCAGATAGACACGCACATCGGTGCCGCCACTTCTGGCCTGGTAGCAGATGCCAGAGTCCTGATCGACAGATCCAGGGTAGAGAGCCAGATAAACCGGCTGGTCTACGACGAGCCCATTGGTGTAGAGGCCCTGGCCAAGAAGATCTGCGACTTCAAGCAGCAATATACTCAGTACGGCGGAGTCCGGCCCTTTGGAACGGCGCTGCTTATCATTGGCGCAGAGGAGGATAGAACTCGCCTCTTTGAGACCGACCCGTCCGGCGCTTTATTGGAATACAAGGCAACGGGCATTGGAGCCGGCAGATCATCAGTGATGGAGGTCTTCGAGGAGAAGTATAGAGAAGACCTGACCATGGATGAGGCCGTGCTCTTGGGCCTGGAGGCGCTCTACAAGGCTGCGGAAGGCAAGGTAGAAGCGGCCACAACAGAGATTGGCATCATCAAACTGGGCGACAAGAAGTTTTACAAGTTGACGGAGAATGAAGTCGCCACTTATGTTGAACGTATGAAGGCAGCCGTCGCCGCCGGCAAAGTTGAGAAGGGAGAAAAAGGAGAGGCATAGGAATGGTCAGACTGGATGACGCAGTTCCTGCCAGACTCAAGACCCACGGAACCACCTTTGAGGTTTTAGTGGATCCCGATGGAGCCCTGGCCCTGAAGAGAGGAGACCGCGTCAACCTGGAAGATATCCTGGCTGTAGAGGATGTCTTTGAAAATGCCTCCCGCGGAGACAGAAGCCCGGAAGAAGATCTGCAAAAGGCCTTCGGCACGTTGGAAGTCCTGCCCATTGCCGAGATCATCATCAAAAAGGGCGATATCAGCCTGACGGCTGAGCAGAGAAAGCAGTTCATCGAGAATAAACGTCGCCAGGTCATCGAGGTCATAGCCAGAAATGCTATCAATCCCCAGACCAAAACACCTCATCCGCCTGGAAGAATCGAGCAGGCCATGACCGAGGCTCGCGTCAATATCGACCCCACGAAATCCATCGATGAGCTGGTCAAGATCGCCATGAAGGCCATCCGGCCCCTCATCCCCATAAGATTCGAGTTGGTGGAGGTGGCGGTTAAAATCCCTTCCGCGTATGCTCCCAAGGCGTACGGCGAGGTTGCAGCCTACGGCAAGCTCAGTCGTGAGGCATGGCAGAACGATGGCTCTTGGATTGGCGTGGTCGAGATACCGGCGGGCATGCAGACAGAATTCTACGCCCTCATTAACCGGCTGACCAAAGGCGAAGCTGAGACGAAGCTTCTTAAGCATTGAGGATGGGAGTTAAAAGCGCATGGATCGCAAGGTGGTAGTACCAGGTGATCTTCTCTCTGAGGATGCCAAGAGGGCGGGCGAGGGGACGTATGTAAAGAATGGAAGCGTCTACTCCTTGCTATATGGTCTTGCGAACTTTAGGGATAAGATAAATGTCATACCCCTGGCGGGAAAGTATGTACCCGTACCGGGGGACAACGTCATAGGCGTGGTGAAGGATATAACCTTCTCCAATTGGATCGTGGATATAAACTCGCCCTACGATGGGCTGCTGCACATCTCTGAGTTCCCAAAAAGGATCGAATCGGAAGAGATGTCCAAGCATTTGCACATTGGCAGCTCTATCATGACTCGGGTGACGGAAGTAGATCCCACTATGAAGGTGGAGCTTACTTTGAACGACAAAAAGCTCGGCCTGATCAAGGCCGGCCAGGTCATCGAGATAAGCCATACAAGAGTTCCCAGGCTCATCGGCAAGGGCGGCTCCATGATCAGCATGCTGAAGAAAGAGGTAAACTGTAACATCTTCGTTGGCCAGAACGGCAGAATCTGGATCCACGGGGGGACAGAGGATATGGATCTGGCTCTGAAGACCATAACTCTGATTGAGAGGGAAGCCCATACTAATGGTCTCACGGACCGGATTGTGGACTTCCTAAAGACGGAGAAAGGGGCCAGAAGTTGATCGCTATGGATGAGACTGATATATCATTTTTCAAAGATGGACTGCGCCTGGATGGCCGAAGGGCAGATCAGCTCCGACCTGTGAAAATCGAGGTGGGAGTCCTGGCCAGAGCAGACGGCTCATGCTACATCGAGATGGGTGGAAATAAGGTCATTGCGGCAGTATACGGGCCCAGGGAGGTACATCCCAGACACTTGCAGGAAGCAACCCGGGCTATTGTGCGCTACCGGTACAATATGGCCTCCTTCTCCGTTGAGGACCGAAAACGACCGGGGCCGGACAGAAGGTCTCAAGAGCTTTCCAAGGTCAGCCGGGAGGCACTGGAGCCTGTCATACTGACCAGTTTCTTCCCCCGATCGGTCATAGACGTCTTTGTAGAGGTGCTTCAAGCCGATGCGGGAACCAGGACTGCCGGTATAAATGCAGCGGCAGTGGCTCTAGCTGATGCAGGGATACCCATGAAGAGCATGATATCGTCCTGTGCTGCGGGAAAAGTGGCAGATACCATAATTCTTGATCCCATGAAAGAGGAAGACAACTTCGGCCAGGCAGACCTGCCCATTGCCATGACTCCCAACGGGGACATCACCTTGTTGCAGATGGACGGCGGCCTCACTCCGGACGAGTTTCAGAGAGCCGTGGAGATGGCCATGAATGGTGCTAGAGACATCTACGAGCTGCAAAGAGATGCCCTGGTGAAGAAATACAGCCAGATGGTAGAACTGCCCGGGCGAGAGGAGGTGCATGTCTGTGACTAACGTCATCTCCGAGATAAAAAAGGACTTTATTTACAACCTGCTGCTTAAAGGGGAGAGAATCGATGGCCGTACTTTTGATCAGTACCGGGAGATCTCCATCCAGAGAGATGTGATCCGCAAGGCGGAAGGCAGTGCCCTGGTGAAACTGGGCTCCAGCCAGGTGCTGGTGGGCGTGAAGATGCAGCCCGGAGAACCTTTCCAGGATACGCCCAATAAGGGTGTCATCATCACCAATGCCGAGCTGGTGCCGCTTGCCTCACCTTCCTTTGAGCCGGGTCCGCCCAATGAGGTGGGAATTGAGCTGGCGCGTCTCGTGGATCGCGGCGTGCGCGAATCCAAGGCTGTGGATCTGGAGGCGCTTTGCATTGTACCAGGCAAGCAGGTCTGGATCATATTCATAGATGTGCATATCCTGGATGACTGCGGAAATATCCTCGATGCTGCGTCGCTGGGCGCTATCGCCGCGCTAATGTCCACTAAGGTGCCTGCAGCTCGGTATGGTCTGGGCGAGGACTACATCTTGCCCATAAGAGATATTCCCATAGCTACGACGGCCATTGAGTTCAATGACGTCTTGATGTTTGATCCCGGTGTGGATGAAGAGGCTATCGCCAACACCCGTCTCACAATTATATCTACGATGAACGGCAATATCTGCGGCTCACAGAAGAGCGGCACGGGAATGCTTAAACCTGAGCAGGTCTACCGCATCATTGATATAGCATGTGAGAAAGCGAAAGAAATCCGGGAAAAGTTTCTGGAAGCATAAACGGAAGTTACGATCATGGTAAATCAGACTAAAAAAGGAAGGAAGAGCAGGTCCGCAGCCCGGTTTGGTCCCAGGTACGGCCGCAAATCACGAAAGCAAGTGGCAGATTCGGAAGAGAAGAGCAAGGCTTCGTATGACTGCCCTTCGTGCAATAGGAATAGAGTAAGAAGGACAAGTACAGCTATCTGGAGCTGCAGCAAATGCGGCTACACCTTCGCTGGCGGCTCTTTCCTGCCGGAGACGTCTCTGGGCCGTTCAGTGATAAGGTCTCTCAAGAAGACCCTTGAGGCGGCTTAGAAGATGGCTTATAAGTGCACCAGATGCAAGAAGACTGTGGAGGTTGATTACGAGTACAGCGGCATACGCTGTCCGTATTGTGGGCATAGGATCCTGATGAAGGAGCGGCCCACCACGGTCAAGAAGATGCAAGCCGTCTGATGATCGTCACCACCTCGCGCGATCCTTCCAGCAAGGCGAGAAGGTTTGCTAGAGCCATGGCCTCGTTCCTGTCTCTGCCTTATGTGAATCGGGGAAAGCAAAAGACTGGAGAGGACGAAACCTGGCTGGTGGTGATAGAGGACCACGGTAATCCGGCAGGTCTGGTCAAGCGCTCCTCGGAAAAAGAGGAGCAATTGAGCTTCCGGCTCTCAGGAGAAACGGAAGCAAGACGGCTCAAGATGAGCGTGCCGAAGGTTGCCGGCAAAGGCATGGTTGCTCAATCAATTGCACAGTTCTTTGAGCTGGAGTGGCTTTGTGAGGCCGTTCCGGCTCAGGGGCGCATAATCTGGGTTGCACCTGGTAATATCGATTTCATAGATGAAGGTCTGGCCAAATTCAGGCTGAAAGTATGAAGGGTTGTGCACAGTTCGTGTTTGATAGCCCTCATGCCGGAGTGATCTATCAGGCACTTCTGCCCGAACTTGGGGATGAGCTGCATAGGTCTAATGTATTACTGGGCCTGGAAGACGGTTCTATTCGATTGGAGATCCGGGGCGAGGATACAGTCTCTCTCCGGGCAGCTTTAAATACCTGGATCAGGTTGGTTAAGATCGCATTTGAGATGGTGAGTTTATGAGTGGCGAATTGCCTCCGCAGATACAAAATCAGTTGGCTCAGCTCCAGCAGCTCCAGCAGCAAGCTCAGGCTGTCATGGCTCAGAAGGGCCAGATCGAAGGTCTGATCAGGGAGACTGAAGCGGCGTTGAAAGAACTGGAGAAGAGCGCAGACGATGCAGTTATATACAAGGGCGTCGGGGAACTTCTCTTTAAAGCTGATAAGCTAAAGCTGATTGATGAGCTGAAAGAGAGAAAGGATATGAATGAAATCCGGAAAAAGAACATGGCCAATCAGGAAGAGCGCATTCAGGGCCGGTTCACTCAGCTTCAAGAGCAGCTTAAAATGTCATTAGGTCAAATGCCGCCCAAGGGCGGCTAAAATCCATTTGCGGGCCCGTGGCTTAGCCAGGATATAGCACCGGGCTTCTAACCCGGGGGTCGCGGGTTCGAATCCCGCCGGGCCCGCCTTATTATTACTATTATTATTTTAGGAGGATTTATGTGCGAACTTACGGTTTACCTTTTGAAAGGCAACTCTCGCGAAAGGGCAATGGAAGGCGTAGTCAGGCTCATGGCCCACAATGGCAAGGTGCTTATGGAAGGCATATTCGGGGATTCCATGGAAGTAGAAGGGCGGCTGGCCGATGTAGATATCATGTCCCAGTCGGCAAATATCATCGCGAATTAATGCTTCATTAATGGCACATACTCGACGCCCGGGCGGCTCCTTCCCGCTTCCATGCGGTATAGGTCCATCAGGGCATAGACCTCTTCCGGGACATCAGTCTGTACGCATTCGCCCAGGAGTGATTGGGCCTGCTCGGCCATAAAGGGATGGTCGTGAGTATATTTTCCCGAGACGAACTCCTCGATGATGCCCTCCATCTTTTCGCCGTCGCACTTCCCCTCCATGATTTTTTTCAAGAGATTTCTCATCTGATTCATGGCTTTTCGCGCCTCTTCGGCGAAGATAAGAGTCCTGTCATCTATCTCATCGATCTTCTTCTTGCCGACGACCGCCAGGAGCGATGTCGCTGGGTAGCTGCCCTGCATATCTCCCAGTTGCGGGTCCACGGGCCCCAGGGCCGCGTGCGGGTCCATGATTATTTTGTCGGCGGCAAAAGCGATGAGAGTTCCGCCGCTCATGGCGTAGTGAGGCACAATTACCGTCTTTTTGGCGGGATGGGCCTTTAGCGCCATGGCAATTTGCGTGGCTGCCAGAGCCAGCCCCCCTGGAGTATGCAGGATGATGTCGATGGGCACATCCTTTTGCGCCGCGCGAATGGCCCTTAAAACCCGCTCGCTGTCATCAATATCAATGTAGCGGGCCAAAGGGATGCCAAGAAAGCTGATGGTCTCCTGGCGATGGATGAGGGTTATGACCTGCGTGCCCCGTGCCTTGCCCAGCTTTGCCAGAACGCTCTTTCTTGCCGTCTGCAAGTAGTACCTCTGCACCATGGGAACCAGAAAGAGAAATATGAATAAGAGAAACCAGATATTATTGATCAGAGTACTGGCGAATTCTCCGCCTATCTGGGCTTGAAGTATGTCCATCATTCTCCAATAAGTTCAATTCATATATTTAGCTTGTGGGGGGTCGCTTCGGCAATCTATATTAATATGATAAGGGCTCAATTAGACCTGGCTCAAATGACAATAATGGAGGTTTGGGGCTTTATGATCCGAAATTTTGGTTTAATGGCAATTCTTCTTTTGACACTCTCTCTGTCCATATCTTTGGTACCGGCTCAAGATTCCACATCAATGGAAAATAATGCGACGACAAAAGAGGACATGTCCACGGCTTCGGCCGGCGCGCAGGGCATATGGAAAGCCACTTTAGGAGAAAAGGAGATCGTGTTGGCCGTGAACCAATCAGACCAATCCGTCTATGGCCTGGCCAAATTCGAGGGCGAAAATCCCTGGAATGCTGCCCTGGCGGGATCTCTTTCTGCAAATGCCGTCTCCTTCTCTCTGGCTCTCTTGGAGGGCGAAGCGCTGGCAGCCATCTACATAAGCGCTATCTTGGAAGGCGACAGCATGTCGGGATTTTTCATCCGATCGGACAGCAACGGAAAAGCCAGCCGGGGCGATTTCACTGCTACATTGATCAGCCCGGATACATCCGGCTACACCCCAGCCGTGGTCACAACAGCTCCTTTGCCTGTCGTCGAGACGCAGCAAGCGAGCACAGAGCTGAAGAATGAGTCTAATGCCAGCGAAGAGAGCGAAAAGACTGCTTTCGCGAAGAGCGAGAGCAGATTCAAGGATGTTACAAAGCTGGCAAAGGGAATCAATCCCGACATATTGCCCAGGATGGCTCCACTGTAGGTGATAATAGTGATATTGGCAAAAGACAGATACTCCTCAACTCCTTTTTTGCTTGGCCTGGCGCTTTGTCTGGCACTCTTTCTTACCATGCAGGTATATGGTTCGATGATGGATGAATTGTCCGTCACTTCCGTCTCCGAGGACTGCGGCAAGTGGAAGGTTGCCTTCAACTGGTCGGAGATGGACGAGTACAAAAGCAGCGTGTCGCATGGAGACAGCACTTTGGGAAAAACTTCCATCGCGACAGATGCATTGAATCTGGTGTCGCCGTCCGATAAGACCAAAATTTTGAAGGTATCGGTCATAATGTACTCCAAGGGCGATGCATCTCTAATCAACCAATCCAGCTTGATGGCCCTTGTCAACGGTACCCTCACCAAATCCAAAGTATGCAAAGATATCAATGTAACAAAGAGAGTGATAGACGGTCGGTCGGGGATATTTGCCCGCGGCCTGAAGTGTCCAACGAATGAGCCGGTCTACATTGCGGTCTATCCTGTAGAATATCACCTGGATCGACCGGGCGGTGTTCTGGCATCCACGGCAGTAGGATTGATTCTCTCCACCTATCGTCAGGAAGCCACAGAACGATTTATCAATTCGGTTAAAATCGAGCAGATTAAGTAGCGAAAACATGGGCTGGTTTGAGCGTCGAGCTGATTTGGGCCCATTCATATTATTTTTAAGCGAATCTACATACAGATGCAACAAGCTCAGGAGTATTTATATATCGTATATTTTATCGAGGATATGTGTCAAAGAATTTTAATACTATGAGATTCGTAAGTTCATTAAGATATTATGAAATACATGAGAAAATGGTATTGAACCATTTGTGATATGACACAACATAAAATATCTGGGGAAGGATACAATGAGTTCATTCACTATGAGGTATAAGGCCAATATAATAGCAGGGATTCTGCTGACTGCAGTCGTATTATTAAGCGGCATTTTCATTGCGACGGCTTCTGCGGAAATTAGCACAAATATGCCCAATGTAAAGCCCGGTGATAAACCAGTTTTCAATATCAAGGTCACCAACGAAGGAGATACAATCCTTAACCCAGTAAAAGTCGTGGATACCCTGCCCGAGTGCTTGTCTTATTTATCGGATGACAGGAATGGGCATGCAGCAGGTAACGAGATCACCTGGGAGAATGTGGGTCCTTTGGACATCGGAGCGGCCACAGAAATTAATATCATGACCAAAGTGGAAGATTGCGCTTCCGGAAAGCTGACAAATCTGGCCAATATCATTGGCACGCCTCCCACTGGATATCCGGTCAGTGGCGAAGACCGTCAGGGTATCAATGTGCTTAAATGTTGTCCTGCCAAGGGTCAGAATACCGATCGCTTAGATATAGGCAAGCAAAAAGCCCAAAGCTTTAACCATGCCTCTGCAGCCAACAATATAGAAGTGCTGAAAAACCAGGATTCTGACAAGTGCTGCTCCAAGTTCAATTTAGACAGGATACAGTTAATGAGCCAGACCGCATATGCTAATGGCATAGGGCAAGCTGACAATCACATAAAGATATCCTCTGACCAGAACTAGATCACCGGACTTGAGTTAGGCCTTTGCCCGTTCCGGTGTGAAAAGGCTGTACTATTGAGCAGAAATAGGGGCAATGGGCTCTAATTATATAGGCCCATTTTCTTCTATCATATTCCTAATTTCAAGAGCTATAAATTGATAGCGAGGTGGGTTTTTATTTTGTAAATACTATATTAATAACTATCGATTTGAACGTCTGTTTTAAAAATTTAAAAAAATAATTCTCCCGAGACACATATCTAATCGAAAAATTTAAATACAGTTATGTATTAATAAACAATTGGCCGCAAGTTTCGCCCCTGGTCGTACATTACGCTTGACCTTGAGGCGAATTATAATGATTCATACATAAAGGGGCGCGAGGAAATGGGGACCAAGTATCAAGATAAGACGGGCGTTAGTTCAATATCTTATGCCCACGATGCCAATAATGTCTTTCGAGTTTTTCTAGAGCAATTCAATTTAGCGTCTATATTACGCAAGGCGTTGCTATTGATCATGCTCATAATCTTGACCGTATCTGTGACTTCTGCAGCTCTCAGCGCGGGGATTGCAGCCCCCACAAGTATCGATAACTGTGCGGAGGGTGCAGTCACTCTTAGCTTGACTAATGCGGGGGCCGGGCAGGCCACAAACCTGGTAGCCAGCATTAATATGCCCGCTGGGTTCAGTTACAAAGCAGGCACCGGAAGCTTTACCGTGATCCCTAACGGCGGCAGTCCGATTGGCCCGACTTCTGCAGAGCCCACAATAGGAGTACCGCCCAACGATAACATCTTGACCTGGAATCTGGCAACGAACCTAAATCCAGGAGACCAGTTACAAGTAAACTTCCACCTGGTCCCATCCTGTCTAGCCCAAAGCGGCCAAAACGTGCAATATACCGTGAACTACAAAATTGGAGGCACATCCCAGACCCAGATTTCAGGCTCAACTCAGTCCACCATAACAGTCAATAAAGGGCTCCTCAAGGTCACTAAATTGACTGATGTAGGCGAAATGCCGTCAGGATCTACTGTTGTTGAGAAGAGCGTTGGAGAGACGGTCAACTGGGTAATCACTATAAAAAATATAGGCACCGGACCTGCCACCTACGTCAAGGTCGAGGACGTGCTTCAAAACGGGCTACAGATGGTAAGCAATGATGCACTGATACCTGTTCCTGTAACTCCTGGTGGCACATTTAACTGGGAATATCCCACAGGCATCGCTGTAGGCCAGGAGAAGGTGGTCCATATGCAGGCCAGAGTGGTCGGATGCGAGAACCTCTTCAATGAGGTTACCGCCACCTGGGGGTGCAATGCCCTTAGTCAAACCTGCCAGACTCCGCTGCCCTATGCCAAAGCCAGCATCAAGCTGCTACCAAAAGAGCCTCTATTCACCTACACTCCGCCCTCAAGCATAACCGTCCCCTATTGCGGCGATACTACGGTGTCCATACCATATTCCAATACCGGCGATGGCACAGCCATCAATATGCATATCCACATCCAAAATATGCCCGCTCAGTACCAGATAACCGATCTCGCCGTTACAAACTTTCCAGGGGCCAGTTACGATGCTGGCACGCAGATCATAACCATAGGCGATATTGCGCCAATCCCCTCTGGAACAATCTCTTTCAAATTCGGCATGAAGAGTTCGGGGGCCTGCGACGCATCAAGCGGAATAATCTCCTTTACCCCCAACTACCAGGACCAATGCGGCGATGAGTGGGCTCCACCAACCACTTTGATGGCATACACCCTTGATCAGGCCACCAAGCCGGGCATAGCAGTGAGCAAGACCGGGCCGGATGTATTGCACCTGGGAGAGACTGGAACCTACTCACTAAGCGTGACCTACAACAAGGGAAGCTGCACCAATGATCCCATCTCAGCCAATATCGTAGATACCTATCCAGCAGGCTTCGAAGTTGTGGACGCCGCCGGCGGGACCGTAAGCACACTACCCGGAGTCTACACTATAACCTGGCCAAGCCAGAGCCTGACCAGTGGGACGGCATGGACCAGGACAATACAACTCAAGGCGCCATCAACCAGCCCCTGTCTTTGCGGCCAAAGCGCCACTAACATGCTCAGCGTCAGTGCGCCAAACGATTGCTGCGGTTGTACACTTTCAGGAAGTGCATCCAAGTTAACATTGATGAGTTGTGATAATCCTTCAATGTTCACGTCCGCCAAGGAAGCCAGTAGTTCTGTGGAGAGTTGCACGAGTATCAACTATAAGACAACATACGAGTTTCCGGTGGATAGCCCAATAACTAGCTGGGATCAGCTGAGTTTTACAGAGTTTGGTGATAACAGTCAAACGACAACCGGAACGGGACTTGCAACATTCATCATAAATGAAGGTATTCCTCAGACTGCACCGATTACCTTGGGGGTTCCTATGTCGCTCAGTTTCTTGGGGACGATGCCGGCAAAGCCAGTGAAGTTGGATATCACCTATACATTGAGCTTAACGCCGACGTCAACTATCGGAATGTTTGTGGATTGGTCAGAACTCCGCATAACAGGCGCAGCAGGTTACGAAAGCTGTTTAGGAGATAATATCTACCGCGAGGGAGTACTTGTGGATGTGGGAAAGTCTGATTTCTCCCTGGATATGACCTATGACAACAAGATGAACTCCTGCGGAACATACACCTTCAAGCTCAACCTCCACCAGAATGGGCCTTACAACGGCTACGACATGCAGATCACTTATGACGACACCAACTTCGCATACATTGCAGGCACTTCATCCGTATCTGGAATCAGCAACGCCGGAACTGCAATACCATCTACACCATTTGAGCCCACCAGGGGCTCTGCACCCAACGACCACAAACTGACCTGGAACCTGGGCACTAATGTCAACTGTCCGGGTGCTGGTCATACCGGGGTGATATCGTTCCAGGTCCAAAAGACCTGTTCTCAGGATAAGCCTATAGGTGCGACCCTCGATTATAAGGACAACTGCGGCGTTCAACAGCCTCAGGGCACGTTCAATGGCGCGCCTCTGCTCTTGGATAAAGCCCACCTGAATATCCTTAAGACGCCCGAGTTGATCTTTGCCAACCAGAAGGAGGTCTTCTGGAAGGTATATATTACCAACACCGGCAGCGGAACAGCCTATAGCGTATCTGTAGTCGATACCCTGGGAGCAGGTCTGACCTATTCCGCAGGTACTGGAAAGGTCGATAATGTGCCACAGGAGCCTGTCGTTGCCGGCCAGGTTCTGACCTGGGCCATATCGGACATGGACCCCAATGCCAGGCATGTCATAGAGCTCGGGGCGAAAATAACAGGGTGCTCTGGACTGACCAACGACGTAATTGGAAAATGGGGCTGTCTGGGATCACCTTGCCAGGAAGTTCATGGCTCATCCACAGTCGAACAGATCCAGACGACGCTCCAGTTCGGGAGCCATACTGCACCAAGGCTGGATCCATGTGGTGATGAGTCTGGGAATTTCGTGATACAGATGGCCAACGCCGGAGATGCCACAGCCTATAACGTCCGGATCAATGAGCTTCTGCCGGCCGGGGTCGTGATCTCGGGAGCAGCAACCATTACAGGGTATACTGGCGCTGCACCCAGCCCAACCTACAGCGGCAACTCGCTCACCTGGAGCTTCGCAGATCCATGGGCACCAGGAACCACAGCTACAATCAGCTTTAAGGCCAAGGTAACTGACTGTGGCGCATTTGCTGCGGTATCAAATCCCGTGGCCAGGGCAAGGGCCACCTTCGAGCTACCATGCGGAACGACTCTTCAGTCTGCAGAAAGCCCGGTCCAGGTGATAAAGTATAATCCCCATTTGACCATATCCAAAACACCAGCATCCAGCATAACGGAGAACTCCAATCCAATATTCTGGACCATAACCGTAACCAACACCGGCGACTACATTGCCAAGAACGTGGTCGTAAAGGACACTCTTCCGGTCAATGTGGCTTATGACTTTGCCAACCCGGTGCCACAGTATCCAGTTGCCAGTCCACTGGTATGGGACCTGGTAGATATTCCAGCTGGCGAGAGCAGGACTATAACATTGAATGCCCATGTTACCAGCTGCGCTGCAGATACCCAGAACAGTGCAACAGTCGAATGGGGATGCTGCGTCAAGGAGACCTCCACATCGACGGCAACGCTGGTTACTTTGCCTCATATTTCGTTATCATTAAATCCTGCGCAGTTCAGTACATGCGGAGGAACGAGGACCATAACCATAAGAAACACAGGTGCTACAGCTTATGCACCTATTTCTGGAGATGAGTTGACATATACTCTGCCAACGAATTTTGTCTTCAAAACGGGATCCGCAACAATAACAGGTACCAGCACACACAGTCCCGCGCTAGATCCGGTGCCTACATACGACGCAGTACTAGCTACACTGGTCTGGGGACTTTTGAACATAGATAAGGTCAATCCTGGCGAGACCATTACTCTCACCTTCGACATTGTGAACTCCGCTGGCCAATGTGGCATATCATCGCTATCTAGCGAATTGGTATCTTATAATTATGACAGCTCATGCGGAGCTGCTGCCACGCCCATAACCCTGAGCCCCAGCGTCCTTCCGACGCTGGCAACGCTCGTGGCCAACGTTGTACCGCTCACGCAACCAGTAAGTTCGGGCGGAACAGCTAGCTGGATCATATATGTCAATAACACTGGCACAGGTACTGCCAACAATGTAGATATAGCAGATGTCCTGGGTGCGGGATTCGATACCAACTCAATAACCGTCCAGGACAGAACCGGCCAGGCAGGAACCGGCAGCAAGTCGGTAAACACCATTACATGGACTGGGGTATCTATATCCAATTTGGCTGGGTCAAACAGCTGGTCCAAGGTGATTACCGCCAATCCAATGGCAACTGGAGCTTTGACCAACCAGTTGACTGTCACAGGAACCTGCGTAGTAACCGGATGCATATACAGTCAGGACAGCAAAGGCGCATCTGCATCGAGGTTGGCTTTGACAAAAACATCTCAGTCCCCTAAGACTATAGGCGATCCCGAGGATTTCACCATAGTTTCGGAGTTTTGGGGGTCGGACACCTATGACAATGCCATAATAGTTGATACATTGCCAAAGGGCTTAAGATACGTATCTTATGAGTGCAATCCCCCAGATAGCGGCCAGTGCATAGGTACTCCCACCCAGGCACCAGGCCCAGGTGGAAGCAATATCATAACCTGGAATCTGGGGACGTTTTCTTCATCCAAGACCGTGAGCATTAAGGTCCACACCGTAGTGGAAAATATCCCTGGGAACTTAGCAGGCGTGACGCTGACCAACAGCGTAGAGGCCTCACATGATGCAGGAGGCCAGCATTACCAGAGAACAGCCACTGCCCAGGTCATTCTGACGGAGCCCTCACTGACACTCACCAAGGCTGCCAATCCGTCAGGTCCTCTGTCTGTTGGAAGCACAGTTCCCTATACATTGACCATCCATGCAGCATCTGGAGCCACCCGTTCAACTGCTTATGAATTGGTATTAACTGATGTTCTCCCGCTACATCTTGTTTACGAGAACTCAAATCCAGATGCATCTTATGACTCTATCACGAGAAAACTTACCTGGCACATCCCGAGCCTGGCTCCGGGAGCAACGCAAACCATCACCTATAATGCTCAGGTTGGGCCGGGAGCCACCTCTGGAGAGACTTTAACCAATAACGCCGAGGTGGACTGGACCAGCACATCAGGCACAAACCCAGATGAGAGATCTTACACTGGAACCACCACACACAATGTGAACCTGGATACAAGCAGCGTGGTGACCAAGGCCCGCAGCGATAGCAATGACCATACTATCGGCGATATTGTGAGTTACACCGTCCAGACCACCCTGCCAAAAGCCATAGCCAGACAGGTAGTCATCACTGATACACTACCCGCAGGCCTGATCTATGTTCCTGGCTCAAGGGTGATAACTCCCGTCCAACCAGGATCTTTGCCTGTGTCCGAGATAGTATCAACTCCAAACGATGGAACTGTTCCCGTCACCATAACCTGGACATTTGGAGACGTTGATAACTCAGATAATCTCCACAACATCAAGGTTGAATTCAATGCCATAGTTGCCAACAAGCCAATAAATGTTCGCGGTTCCTCTATTGGAGTCAATTCTGTGAAGCTCTCATGGAAAGATGCTCAGGACGTCC
>JBAXWY010000051.1:0-18944 GCA_037128175.1 Methanothrix sp. | reverse complement strand
CAGAGACACAGAGCGCACGGAGGACTCACAGAGGACTCGATTATTCTATTACCCATGCGAAATAGCGAGGAACCAAAAACCTTCTTAAGCATGCGAGGCGTATTTCTTTCTCATGTTCTGGAGATAAATGGCAGGAGAGCGGCGGAGGAGCTGGCCCAGGTCGCTGGAGAAGAAGGGAATAATAAAGGTCAAGGGCGATAGCGTCAAGTGGAATATGTAAGAATTTGTGCAAGAGTTGCTTGCACAAATAAACTTTTTATGAACCTTGCCTGCTTTCACCCCATCGCTTCTATCCGGCAGGCTGCCATCTTGTACTCCGGGATCTTGGCCACGGGATCCAGGGCATCGGAGGTGATGATGTTGGTCCCCTGCCAGTGGAAGGGCATGAAGACCATGCCAAGCTTTACCTTCTCCGTCACCCTTGCCCGGGCCTGTGTCTCTCCACGAAGCGTTTTCACCTTTACCAGATCTCCGTGGCGCACCTTCAGCAGGGCTGCGTTCTCGGGATTGATCTCAACGTAAAGCTCAAAGTCTCTTTCCAGCAGCGAAGGACAGCGACGCGTCATGGAGCCGCTGTTGTAGTGAACCGCAATCCTACCGGTGCTGAGCAGTAGGGGATATTCCGGGCTGGTCTGCTCGCCTGCCGGCCTGTTCTCTACAGAGGCGATATTTGCCTTTCCGCTGGGGGTGGAGAATCTCTCCCGGTGCAAAATGTCCGTTCCTGGATGCCTATCATCCGGGCAGGGCCAGCGCAGGCCTCCGATCTTGGCGATCCTCTCCCGGGTCATACCACCATACTGCGGCACAGTCCGGTTGATCTCCTCCAGCACATCTGCGGCGCTGCCACCATTGAGATTGAGCCCCATCCTCTTACCGATCTCATTGATGATCCACACCCCCTCCCGAGCTTCGCCCACCGGGGGAACAGCCCGGTCGATCCACTGCACCCGCCTCTCCATGGAGGTGTAGCTGCCGTCCTTCTCTGCCCAGGCGGCTGCGGGCAGGACGAGATCGGCCATCTTGGCCGTGTCCGTCATGAAGATCTCCTGCACCACGAGAAAATCCAGGCTGTCCAGGGCAGCTTTGGTCTTATTGGTATTGGCATCGCAGACGACGGGATCTTCTCCGATGATGTACATTGCCTTTATGGCGCCTTCCAGCGCTGCCTGTGTCATCTCTGTGGAGGTCAGACCAGGTCCCAGGGGCAGATCATCGGCATGCCAGGCTGCCTTGAAAAACTCCACGGACTTCGGATCTGAGGCACTCCTGTAGCCGGGATAATACTCAACCATGCCTCCCATATCGCAATTTCCCTGGACGTTGTTCTGTCCGCGCATGGGCCACACTCCAGCGCCCGGTCTGCCTATTTGGCCGCAGATCAAAGCTATGGTGGCGCAGGTCTTCACATTATCTGTACCGCAGACATGCTGAGTTATGCCCATGGAGTAGAGCAAAGAGGATGCAGGGGACCGGGCATAGGCACGCGCCGCCCGGACGATCAGCCCTGCCGGGACCCCTGTCAGTTCTGCCGCCTTCTCCAGGGAAAAATCGCAAAGGTTAGCCAGGAGCTCTGCAAAGCCCTCCGTTCTCTCCTTGATGAACTTCTTATCGGTCAGCCCTTCATCCACTATCACCTTCATCATGCCTCTTTGCAGATCTATGTCGCTGCCGGGATTGATCTGCAGGTGCAGATCCGCCATCCAGGTGGTGGAGGTGATGCGCGGATCGGCTACAATCACAGTTGCTCCGTTGTCTTTGGCTTCTTGCACCCAGCGGGAGACGATGGGGTGAGCCTCGGCGAAGTTTGTGCCTATGGCAAAGATGCATTTGGAGTTTTGCAGGTCATTGAGATTGTTGGTCATAGCTCCCGTTCCCAGGACCGCACCAAGACCTACCACAGTAGGCGAATGGCAGAGGCGGGCGCAGTTGTCCACATGGGGCGAGCCGAGAAGGCGGGAGAGCTTTTGCATCAGGTAGTTCTCTTCGTTATTGCAGCGGGATGAGGCCAAAAAGCCCAGGGATTTAGGCCCGTGCTT
The DNA here is from genome assembly GCA_037128175.1 of Methanothrix sp. Lineage (GTDB taxonomy): Archaea > Halobacteriota > Methanosarcinia > Methanotrichales > Methanotrichaceae > Methanothrix. The sequence continues at coordinate 16,908 of JBAXWY010000051.1, read as the reverse complement.
CTTGATATTGCGGGACAGGCCACAGGCTACCAGATCCAGGGCTTCCTCCCAGGAGATCCTCACAAATTTCTCGCCTACTCTTTTCAGGGGATACTTGAGCCTCTCCTCATGATTCAAGACCTCCAGGACGGCATTGCCCTTGGGGCAGAGGGCGCCCTCACAGGCGGGGTGGTCGGTCATATACTCAATGCCGGTAGCAATGCCCTTCTCTACAGCAAGGTACATACCGCAACCTACTGCACAATAGGGGCAAAGAGAAGGCACTAATTTGGTAGACAATTCAAATCCTCCTAAAGTAAGTGGCGAGTATTCAGTCTGAGAGAAAGACGATCGGGCCTTTGTCGCCGACGGTTTGCGCCAAATGCTATCATTGCTCCCAGCATATCATCCCTGCCGTCATGCTCATTCCGCCTGATGTCTTAAAAGTTTGCATTATAGCTGAGCCGCCACGCGGGGCGCGTGCGAGCTCTCGCATGGGCGCGCGGGCATGCGTGGGGTTGAGGCCTGGGGTCCGGGAGGCCGGTTGGGCCTGATGTCAGGATGAGTTGGAGTCGAGCTTACCGGAATTCTACGGTCCATCAAATCCGGTCCCCGGACCATACAAATATTAAGCAGTAGCAATAATCTTAGCAGAAGGAAGCGGTGGTTTGGTTGCTTGTGAAGTTTGAGGTTTACTTTGATGGAGAGAACTGGTGCGCTCGTGGAATAAGTGTCGGTATATTCACACAAGGAAAAACCCTTGATGAGCTAACTGAAAATATAAAAGAGGCTACTAGTCTGCATTTTGAAGATATTCTTGAATCTGGTGAAGAGCTGAAGATCTTATCGATTTCTGAATTTGAGGTGCAGCCTCTTGCGAAAGCGTCCGGTTGTTAGCGGCGAGAAGCTTCTCAAAGTGCTCGTTCGACTGGGCTATGAAATCATTCGCCAGAGAGGAAGTCACGTTAGGCTGAGAAAGCTAACTGCCGCAGGAGATCATAATATCACTGTTCCATTGCATGACGAGCTGGCGAAGGGTACATTAAACGACATTTTGTCTCAGGTATCCATCTGGAATGGGATTTCAGAGGATACCTTGATAGAAATGATTTAGCAATCATAAACCAAACGACCAAAAAAGAACACTCATTGCAGTCTCCATCTTTGCGATCCGACGACTTACGGCAGCAGCGCCCGGCAGCCCCTCGACTGTGGCTGCCTTGCCCGGCTCTCGGCTGTGTTTGTGCCTGTAGCCTGTGGGCCGGGCCGTCCGGGCTTGCTGCGATGTCATCAGGGCGGGCTGGCTTGCCGGACAAGCGATCGTATTCGTGTGCAGGAGGCCGGTCGGGCCTGTGGCCAGGAAGAGCCAGGCCGGAATAAGTGGATTTGCGGGCGGTAGGTCAGCCTGTCTCAGGCAGTCGTTTTCTTGCGTCTTCCTCGTCCTCGTGTCCACAGCTTTCGTTCCTGGAGTTGTTGCCCGAGGGCCGATTGAAGGTGATGGGGGATGGAGTTGATGGGTGCGGAGAAGCAAGATTTAAATAATTATGAGTGCACTGTTAAATGTAGAACGGAAAGGCGTTAGCATGGCATGTTCTGACTGTGAATTAAAGGCTGTAATGCCTTCAAAGGAATCACCGGAGGATAAGGATTTCATCTCCGGAATAACTGAAGGTCTAGAAGACTTTCTTGAGGGACGTTGCAGGTGCTTCAAGGATGCTGATGAGCTGGAAGAATATTTGCTAAGCCTGTAGTTGCATATTTTTCTGATTCAGTATGGCATTTTTTCCGATTACTTCCAACCATTTCGATAAGCAATTCTCCAAACTAACCCGGAAAAATGCAGTTTTTAAGGCTCAGGCCGCTAAAAAGATCAAAGGCATAGCTTTGAATCCGGAGATTGGCGTGCCCAAAACACATAAATTAAAAGGTCTTCGTAGTTTGCATATCTCCGATCATTTTGTTGTGGTGTATATTATTTTCAAGGACCTTGTCATCTTTGTAGAAATTGACCATCACGACAGAGCCTACCGGGCTATGGAAGGACTGATAGTGCGCTTGATCGAGGATGGAAAGCTGCTTTCTGTCTTGCAGAGGATGGGCGTTGGACGTGATGAATTTGCTCAGTTTATAAAGGCGCTAGGTTTGGGTGGCCAGTAGATTGCCAGGGGTTTGAAGAGCTGGCAGCAGGCCCGTCGGGCAGCACGTGGCATGCCTCGCACCCAAGCGGGAGCGCGCTTGCCCGCATGTGGGCCTGCTGCCTGCGGGGCCGGTCTGGCCTGCGGTCAGGGGGCGCTTGCCTTTGGGATAGGTAGCTTTCCGGGCGCTAGATTTTGGAAACCGCGTCATTTCTCTCTTACTATTAGCAGATAATTATAACCAAGCAGCTACTGCCAACCACAAAGGCACGAAGGCACAAAGGACGCACAAAGAGATTCGTGGCGGTCCTCCAACGTTGCGATTTTTGCGGGCTGTGGCCCAGCCGCGCCCGGCAGTCCATCGACCGTGCCGCATACTTACCCTGGCTCCTTGGGTGCTGCCTGTGGGCTGGGCCGTTCGGGCAGTTTCGTCGTCTTCCGGGCGAGTGCTCGTGCGGGCGGACTCCCGCATGGGCGCGCGCGTTCCCGCGTGGGGATAAAGCCTGGGGGCCGGTCGGGCCTGAGGGCCAGGAGAGGATGGAGTTCAACGAAGGAAGCTTTTCCTGGGATTGGATTTTTGGAGACGATGGCAGCTTGCTATATTATTAGCTGATAATTATAGCCGAACAATTACGAATATAACCACCAGAGGCGCAGAGCACGCAGAGGACGAACGGACGGAGAAGCCTATTGCTCAGAAGAAAAACGCAGAGGTGAGCGAAGTGCACAGAGACGTTTTGGTAGACTTCAAGGTAGTCTCCAGCTTTGCGATCTTTGTGAGCGGTGGGCTAGACGTGCCCGGCAGTCCATCGACCGTGCCGCATCCTCGCTTCGGGCTCGCGCTCGGAGGTCCGGTGCCCGTGGGCAAGAGCTGTCGGCAACTTCGCCACGTAAGAGCGTGTCCGTATGGGCTTGCGACCAAGGGTCTAAAAGGAGGACATGGGCCTTCCATTTGGCAGAGCGCAAAGTTTAATAAGTTTTCCATAAATGCTCACATATTCGATAATAGTAATCACATGTGCTTACGTAGTCCCGAATATAACCGACAATATGATAAGCGATAATCCAGAGGGAAGAAACAGCAATGATCGATAAACATGTATTGTTAGCCTTGATTGCAGTCCTGGTTTTGGCCTCGTCTGCAGGATTGGCGAAAGAGCAAAAAGAGATCACCGTCTTTGCAGCAGCTTCGCTAACAGGCGCTTTTGGCGAGATAGGACAGATGTATGAGAATGAAACCGGCATTGATGTAGTCATAAACTTCGACGGCTCGCAGGCGCTTCGCACCCAGATCGAGAACGGAGCTTACGCTGATCTCTTCGCCTCTGCCAACAAGAAGCAGATGAATGCCTTAAAGAATGACGGGCTGATGAACAACAGCAGCGTCGTCATCTTCACAAAAAACAAGCTCTCGCTCATCGTTCCCAAGGATAACCCCGCCAATATCAGCAGCCTTTCAGACCTAGCCAAGCCTGGCCTCAAAATCGTCATGGGAACGAAGGATGTGCCGGTGGGAGACTATGCCCTGCAGATCATAAGCAATCTTTGCAACAATTCCTCATACGGTCCGGAATATAAGACAAAGGTGCTGGCCAATGTCATCTCTCAAGAGACAAATGTCAATTACGTTGTGACCAAGGTGGCTCTGGGAGAGGCGGATGTCGGATTTGCCTATGTCTCCGATATCACCGAGAATCTGGCAAGCAAAGTGGATAGGATAAACATCCCGGATGAATACAATATCATCGCCGAGTACCCCCTGGGAATATTGCTGGAATCCAAGTATCCGGCCGAGAGTAGGGAGTTCATGGATCTGGTATTGTCGGATGAGGGTAAGGCCATTCTGGAAAAATACGGCTTTGCTGCCGTGGAGAGCGAGCCTGCCAAATCCGAAGGAACTGCTACCGCTCCAACAGCAAAAGCTGCAGCTTAACCGAAAGGTCTTTCTTTTGGGCAGGGGGGTGGAATAAAAAGGCCCTGGCTCCAAAACCTTTTTGCCTGAAGAATTGCAGATAATAGAGTGATCGATGGCATCCAATCAAGCTGATACTGGCCGTTTGTGTAAAAGAAGCATAGCTGAGCTGGTGAATAAAGAGAACGAAACCATCGGCCTCTCCTCCCGGACCCGAGAAGTGGCTCTTAAAGCCGGTCTGGCCCTTCTGCTGACACTGGCCATGACCTTTATCGCATTGCCCGTAGTCGCGCTCTTCCTCAAGAGCCCCCCGGAAACTATCCTCAGATCTCTGCACGATCCCGTGGTGATGGATGCACTCCGGCTCAGCCTGACGACCTCGACCATAACCACCATCATAGTCGTAGTCATGGGCACACCCATAGCCTACGTCAGCGCTCGCTTCAATTTTTTTGGAAAAGAGCTGGCCGACTCTCTTATCGATCTGCCGGTGATCATGCCTCCTGCCGTGGCCGGCATTGCCCTGCTCATGGCCTTCGGCAGGATGGGGATTGTGGGACAACACCTGAACGCCCTGGGAATAAGCATAGCATTTACCACTCTGGCGGTTATCATCGCTCAGGTCTTCGTCTCCTCGCCATTTTACATTCGCCAGGCCAGGACGAGCTTTGAGGATGTGGATCTGGCCTATGAGAATGCTGCCCGTACTTTAGGTGCCTCTCGTGTCTACACCTTCTTTCATGTTATCCTGCCCATAGCCATGAACGGCCTCATCTCCGGTGCCATTATGGCCTTTGCCCGCTCGCTGGGAGAATTTGGAGCTACCATCATGTTTGCTGGAAACTTCCAGGGCCGCACCCAGACCATGCCCCTGGCCATCTATACCGCTATGCAAGGAGATCTGGATGTATCGCTATGCCTGGCCATAATTCTGGTGGCCATCTCCTTTGTGGTCATAGTCCTGGTGAAGATCCTGACCCGGCGGGTGTATAAAAATGTTAGAAATTGATATCAGAAAGAGGCTGCGAGACTTTAGCCTGGAGGTGAAGCTGAATGTGGCCAGGGGTGAAATTCTCATGCTGGTGGGAGATAACGGCTGCGGAAAGACCACACTGCTTAATCTGGTGGCCGGTCTGCAAGATCCCGATGCCGGCAGGATCGCTCTGGACGGCAGAGTGCTCTATGATTCAGCCTTGAAGGTGAACATCCCTCCCGAGACAAGGAATATCGGATATGTCTTTCAAAGCTACGCCCTCTTTCCTCATATGAGCGTCTACGATAATGTGGCCTTTGGACTATGCACCCGAAGGCTCCCAGAGAGCGACATCCTGCTCATGGTGAAAGATCATCTAGAAGCCGCAGGCCTATGGGAGATTCGGAAAGCCAAAGCCGTTGATGTCTCAGGCGGCCAGAAGCAGCGGATAGCGCTGGCCCGAGCTCTCATCATCGACCCGGTGCTTCTGCTATTGGACGAGCCGCTGTCTGCACTGGATGTTCATAGGCAAGCCCACATGAGAAAAGAGCTGCGAGAGATGATTCATTCCGCCTGCGTTCCCTGCATCATCGTGACCCATGACCTGAGAGATGTGGCCTGCATCGGAGATCGGGCCTCCCTTCTGGAGAAGGGGAAGATTACGCTCACCGGCAGCGCGCAAGATGTCATGAGATGTTGACGAGAAATTATTATTACCTATACGATCTTATTCTTCCCTGTGAAAAACCGCGAGGTTGCCGGCCTTCTTTACGAGATGGCAGAGCTATTGGAGCTGCATGCCGAGAACCGCTTCAAGATCATAGCCTTCAGCAAAGCCGCCCGGGCCATTGAATCTCTGCCGGAAGACATCTCAAAAGTCTGCCGGGAGAAGAGACTGCAGTCCATTCCCGGGGTGGGAAAAGCCATCGCCCAGAAGGTGGAAGAATACCTTAGAACCGGACAGATTCTGGCCCATGAGGAGCTTTTGGCAAAAACACCTCCCGGCCTGGTAAAGCTTCTTCAGATATCGGGGCTGGGTCCCAAGACCGTTTTTATGCTGCACGAAAAGCTGAACATAACCAACCTGGAGGAGCTGGAGAATGCGGCCAAAGAACATCGCATCAGAAGGCTTCCCAGAATGGGGCCGACGCGCGAGACCAATATTTTAAAATCCATTGAAAGGTACAAAAAGCGCAGCACTCGCATTCTCTTCAGCACAGCCGAGCCCATTGTAAACGATATTCTGGCCTATCTGCGAGGCATGGAAGGCCTGGAGCACATCACCGCGGCGGGCAGCTTTCGCCGGGCGCGGGAAACCGTAGGCGACATCGATATTCTGGCTACCGCCGGCAGGCCGGAGGAGATCGTTGCCGCCTTCGTACGCATGCCCCTGGTGGAGGAGGTGCTGGCCCTTGGACCCACCAAGGCCAGCGTCATAGTGAAAGAGACAATTCAGGTGGATCTGAGAATCGTAGAGCACCAATCTTTCGGCACCGTGCTGCAGTATTTTACCGGCTCCAAGGAGCATAACGTCCGGCTGCGCCAGTTGGCTCTGGGTCGCGGCTACTCTCTGAGTGAGTACTCTCTCACCCGCCTGGCAGACAGCCGGGACCTGTTCTTCGATCGAGAGGAAGAGGTCTACGCCGCTTTGGGGCTGCCCTACATCCCTCCCGAGATGAGAGAGGACCGCGGCGAGATCGAGGCGGCCTTGCAGGGCAATCTGCCCAGACTGGTGGAGCAGAAAGATGTGCGTGGCGATCTGCATGTTCACAGCGACTGGTCGGACGGAAGGGCTTCCATCCGGGAGATGGCTCATGCCGCTCTGGCTCTGGGCTACGAGTACATCGCTCTATGCGACCATTCCCCATCGATTGGCATAGCCGGGGGCCTGACGCCTGAGAGGCTGGTGCAGAAGATCGAGGCCATAGCTGCTGTCAATGAGGAGCTGGAGGGCATGGGCATCACCGTTCTGGCAGGAACGGAGGTGGACATCAAGGCGGACGGCAGACTGGACTATGCCGATGATCTCCTGGCCAGATGCGACGTGGTGGTGGCATCCGTGCACATGAGCCAGCAGCAAACGGAGCGGGCCATAACAGGAAGACTAATCACGGCCATTGAAAACGAGAATGTGGATATCATCGGCCACCCCACAGGAAGGATCATCGATCAGCGCGAGCCCTATGAAGTGGATATGCAGGCAATCCTGGAGACGGCAGCCAGGACGAATACGGCCCTGGAAATAAATTCACATCCCAGCCGCCTGGACCTGAACGATATCAATGCCAAAGCCGCCCGGGAGATGGGTGTAAAAATAAGCATCAACTCCGATGCTCATGATGCAGAGCAGCTCTTGACTATGAAGTACGGCGTGAATGTAGCCAGGCGGGCCTGGCTGGAAAAGAAGGATGTGCTCAATGCCCTGTCCCTAAAGGAGCTATTATCTGAGCTGAAGCACTAAAGGAAGAGTCATGAAAGGCTTATTAATGGGGAAAGGGAAGCTAGGCGTTATGAGAATTAACAACCAAGCCAAAGTTGGGCTGGTAACTGTTGTCTGTCTCCTTTGCCAGGGTTATATCTTCTCTTTCATCTTGAAGGTTGAGCCCCATCCTTTGATATCCTTTGTACCGCTTCTCCCCTATATTGTCTACATTTATGCTCGCGGAAGTAGAACATGGTATTTCAACAGGCCTCTTTACTGGATGGCAGCCATAATCGCCTTAACTTCGCTGGATATATTGCCCTATGCCTTAGGGGTAGTGTGATTGCTTCTGGTTTAGTGGCCCTGTAATGCCGTCAAACACGCTGAAAAATATAATAATTGGTAGAGTCAATTTTCAGATCTATCTGATCTTTGCCTCCACCATCTCTTCCCTGAGTTTGCACAGGTTCTCTGCGCCGCGTACATAGAACCAGTAGTGTACAATTACCAGCAGACCCCATCCAACTGGGGAGTAGTACATTGCCCAGGATGGCTCAATCTTTATTGTGCCCATCATGTTAAGGGCCAGCCAAATAATGTTCACTACCAGATAGATTGCTATGTGAAGCTGGAACAGTTTCATCTGGTCTGAGACGTGAGCCTCTCGAAAGAGCCTTTTATATTCATCTATTGTACTCGCCATTTTTTCCACCTACCTATCATATAATTACGAGCTTAAACGATTTAAAGTTAATGTATCTGTTTATACTGGTGCTATTTTTTGGTACTGCTACACCCGTGCCACTTTTTGTTCCTGTGGGGGATCATGCGAGGAACTTCATTCTGGTAAGCGATGTAATCCTCGCCGAACTGAAAGAGAAGCCTGCTCTCCCAATGAAGCGATCCCAGGAATAGATAGACTGAGGCGATAAAGTAAACTAACAATAAGTTCTCGGTCATAAAGGGTGTGAACCAGATGAGGATAAGGCCGGACAGCAGGAAAGGATCACGAACCCAGCAATAGATCCCTTTTATCCCCATAGCCAATGCGTCCGGACTCTGAGGTTTGGCAAGCTGGGCACGAATCAGGAATCGGTGAGGTGCGTCCAGGAAAGCCCTCAGGGTGGCAATTCCCATGAGGAACTGGGCCAGAAAGAAAAGCCAAATCCATGGATGGGGGACCGCATAAAGCACCGGGCCGGGAGACTGTATTAGCATAATCACAAGAGGAATTATAGTAATAACTGCAATCGTGCTGAAGAGCACAGGGTACCAGGGGTCCACCTTGGGGCCGAAGTGCCTTCTTGCCATCTTCTTTGCCGGCAGGCTGACCAGAAGGCTGTGCAAGGCTGCAAAGCCGACAAGATAAAGAGCTATGTAGAGCGAAAAATTATCCAAAGCAATTTCCTCCTATTAGTCAATTATGTTATCAGCAAATATGCATTTTTCCTTCTTTATATCCCTCGACCTAAGAAGAGCTCTTCTCCCGCCCATTCGCATTGCGAATCCCTGATGTTAAAATTTCTCAGCCTGCCTTCGTCTTCAATGGCAAGATCGGGAAATGAACTTACCACTGCACCTCCAAAGAATCCTGATGCTTTCGATATAGCTCCCGCTCCGGTTGCGGAAGAATAGACCTTGATATCCTTCATGCCGCAAGAGGGCGAGCGATACTTGAGAATGAATCCATCCACCTCTGGCAAAGAGGCCAGGAAGCGGCTGGAAAAGTCCCTCATTTTGTCTGTCACATCCAGGTTTGTGGCCGGCTGCATGAGCCGAATCTCACCATCAACCGATACTATCCTCACCGTATCTCTGGGAACTGCTAGACCCGTTTCCATTTCGGCGCAAACCGGAAGGAAATCCACATAGGGCTTGAGAGCGTTGACGAAATCACTGGGGATCATGCTGCCATCATATCGGCAATGGTCAAACTCGATGCACTTGCTGATAACTACCTTCGGCTTTGCAAACTGCCTCATAAAACTCAATATGAACAGGACGGCGGAATATTTATATTTGGTGATCAAAAAATATAGATTTCCTAAATCATAATTCGAACAGGAGGTCGATTTAAATACATATGACTACTATTAGGATTATAGTCCACTAGAAGGGGCTATGCAAGTCAAAGACATTCTCGTTGGGGTTGACCGGTATGAACAGGGTTATTGAGAATCTGTTAGGCAAACTGAAGTTTTGCTTTAATAAGCGCCGATTATTGGGAAACAATGCGATGCTTATCTTCATAATCTTCTTTGTTACGTCTCTGATATTGTTGCAGCTTGCAGGCTCGCAACCAGCCGATGAGAATTCTATCTGGGACAAGCCTTTCAGCTCGCCGCAATACTTGCTTCATGCTACAGGGCACGGCACAATGGACGGTCCCCGTAGCGACGACTGGTGGTTCTTGCATTCAAATCAACCTAAAAATGGGTTCATAGAACTTCCAGATGGCATGGGCGGAACTTTCACTTATAGCATTGACCAAGCCCTGGGATCATTTAATACCCCCAGAGAGGTTTGTGCTGCTGCAAGCGGAAAGACCAAAGACAGTAGCTTAGGCGAGTTCAACTGCAAAGATATGGCGACAAAACCCGAGAACCTAAACACTTCTGCTAATGCTGCCCAATATTGCCCAGCTGAATGCAAGGCCCGCAATGCTATATGGAACGGAAAGGATGAATATCCCTACTGCAATTGCGTCTGCGAAAAAGGTTACGAATTCGATTCGAATGGCCTGAATTGTGTGCCTATCACGAGCGAATCCGGGACTAGCGGCGAATCCTCAGGTCGGATCGAAGTGGCGACTATGCAGGGCACCACGTCTGCGAAGCTAGGAGACAAGACAAAAGTTACCCTTCAATCCGGTGGGCAGGCGGAAATCAGGGCAAAATGTGATAATTTAGCTGCTAAGCTGGATCTGATTAGACTAGCTTATAGTGATTTCTATTATTTGGATGTAGGCGTCCAATTTCACGTACTATCCTTGCTGGTCGCCATGAAAAACCTCGGTTGCTCTGAATTGCTTAGCGAGAATTATCTAGGAAAAGTTGCAGATTTCGACGGCGTACTCACCAGCACACGCTCTCCTGTCGAAATGAAAATAGAGCTGCAACAAGGCCCTCTTCGCGCAGAAGTGGTAAACGATCAAGTCTCCTTGGATGTAAACACTCCAACGACAACCGTTCGATCAGAGGGTCGGAACACCTTCGGGGTCGCCTACGATCCGGACAGCGATACGAGTTTTGTGACTGCATATCAAAACTCGCTCCTCGTACAGCCTGCTAACCAGGCACCTTTCACCCTTGGCAGCGGTCAGCAAGTAGGGGTAAGCTCAAACGGAATAGGACCGATAACGACGATCGGCCAGACAACAGGAGGTTCGACATACGTCAGCCCCGAAGGAAATGATAAAGTTGACGACTTTTCTAATACCGTTCAATCCAAACCAAGCATTTCGGTTCCCAATAGCCTGCAAGAATGCGAGACGTATACATCTGAGATCTGCGGTACGTGGACTGTGCAAGGAAGCCAGATCAATGCGGTCTGGGATAATGGGGCAGAGGCAACTTTGAATGTTGAGCAGTTCGATAACAATGCCGTAGTAATTACTCGCCAGGACATAGCAGGGTCATCCGCAGGATTGACAGCCAGATATGAAGGCGTACTGACAGGCAACCATGTGGGTGGCAGTGTCACCTGGAACTGGAATGGCGCCACCTGGAGCGGAACATGGATAGCCGACTGGTGAACGGCCTACTCCTGTAAGAAAACAGTTGCATAACATCCTTTAGCGTGCGGGGTTCTCATCCCTCGCACGTAATCGCATATATGAAATCCACAGGCAATAATAGGAGGATAGACCCTTGAAATATTTATTATCATTGATGCTTCTGATGGCGACGGCGGGCACATGCATTGGAGACATAGATTGTCCCATGGGAGAGGTATATTATACCATTTCTGCGCCGGAGGGCTGGAGCATTGTTGGCGTGGGATGCTGCGGGATATCTGCATCAGATTCTACTAACCCGGCAAGGGGGATAATTGCCCTGAACCGTTTACATCAAGGCTTCAATATGCTACCGGCGTATACCACTCCAAAGACTTACTTGGAGAATTATATGCCACAGGATTTCAGTCTCGGCGAAAGCCGGGTAACAGACATGAGAATCATCGGATACGAAGATAATCAGGATTTAGCAAATGCGTTTGCTTCGTATACCGGCTTTATGGCTTCTGGAAAGTCAATGAGCTGTTCGTTCGCAGTTAACGGCATCCCCGCAAGAGGCTCTTTTACAGTTGTAACAAATGAGCTGATGGGTTATGGTACAACCGTGGAATTTGTCGCCGGGATCTTTGCCCCAGCGGATCAATTCGATATGGATGCCCAGATGCTTATTGATGTATTTAAATCCATACAATTGATGCCTAATTATAGGAATATCTGCACCCCACCAGAAACATGTTTATCGTGGCAGTATTCCTGCAAAGACAAATGCTGCTCTGAGCCATGCAATGAATACGGATACTGCGAGTAAAGAGATGATTACTTTCGCTCTGCACTCAATAGATCTAAATATAATGTTTGCATACAAGTATTCCGTATTTCCTATTAGACTTGAGGCATATAACATGAAGAGACTAGCGAGCATATTTCTGGCTGTTGTCGCAGCCGTCTTATTAGCCTTGGCCACAACTTCTGCCGGCAGCATCTGCGACAATGCCCCCTGCGAAGATGCGGTCAATGTCACGGTTGGAGAGAATTTTACCATCGAGTTGGAGTCCAACGCCGGCTCAACAGGCTTTGAATGGTGGAACCAGTTCGATGCCGAGTACCTGAGCCTTGTTGACGCATCCGAACAGTCTGGCAATGCATTGCCGGGGTGGGTTGGTGTGCCCGGCAAAAAGCTCTTTGTATTCAGCGCCAAAAAGTCCGGCAGCACGGATGTTATCATGCTCTTGCTCCAGCCCTGGAAGAACAGCACCGTAGAAGAGAGAAAGATATTCCCAGTCAACATTTCCTAGATGCAATGCCAACCTTGCGACTTCTCTCCTGGAATGTGAACGGTCTGAGAGCCATTTATAAAAAGGGCTTTGTTGATTGGCTTAGAAGAGATCTGCCTGATGTGCTCTGCCTGCAAGAGACCAAGGTGGCTGCCGATCAGGTTCCTGCTGAGTTAAAATGCATGCAGGGCTACTTTTCCTACTTCGGCACGGGGGAGAGAAAAGGGCGGGACGGAGTGGCTCTCTTCTCTAAAACAGAGCCCCTGAGCGTAAAATACACTCTGGGTTTCGAAGGCTTTGATGACGAACATCGAGCTATTGTGGCCGATTATGGACTGTTCTTGCTCTTCAATGTTTACTTTCCCAACGGCAAAGCCTCCCCGGAGCGGCTGGAGTACAAGCTGAAGTTCTATGATCTTTTTTTAGAGCACATCGATAGGCTCAAGGCCGATGGTAGGAGGATTGTGATTTGCGGGGACATCAATACTGCCCACAAGGAGATCGATCTGGCCCGGCCCAAGGCCAACGAGAAGATCTCAGGATTCTTGCCGGAGGAGAGGGCCTGGATGGACCTGCTGGTAGGAAAGGGCTTTTTAGACACATTTCGTATCTTTCATGCAAAGGGTGAGAACTACTCCTGGTGGGATCTGAAGACAAGAGCTCGCGAGAGAAACGTGGGCTGGAGGATCGACTACTTCTTCGTGAGTGAAAATCTGGGAGGTGCCGTCTCGTCGGCGTTTATCCTTAAAGATGTCACAGGCGCCGATCACTGTCCGGTGGGCATTGAGATCGAGATCGACAAAAGATCGTAGGAAAAAGGTTTTATCAGTAATTGAGGAAGGATAAGGAATATGAGGCTGGCCTGGCCACCGCCCTGGCATCTAATTATTTCTGTGTTGATCCCGTTAATAGCTTTGGCCCTAGTCCATTTGTCGCCCTCATCCTTGCAGGGCATCCTATCGCTCCCCGCCCTTATTTTCGTGCTCCTCATTTCCGGATATCTTGCCACACTATCGTTATTTCCCGGCAAAAGCGACCTATGTGGGCACAGGCGCATATTTCTCTGTCTGGCCTTTTCTGCAATGCTAGCCGGGCTATTCAGCTTCATTTTGACGGCTACTCCCCGAGGACTGCAGGTTTCGTCTTTAGCCACAATTATCTCTCTTCTGGCCATATTACTGGCGGCGGTGGCCTATGGCCGCTGGTCGAATCTGCCCCGCAAGAGAAGATTTCTTCTTTTGCCAAAGAGGGGACTAGGATCGGCGCGGGCCTTTCCCCGCATTTACTGGGCAAACATCAGGAGCAGGCGTGCCGCACTGGTAATCCTCCTGTTGGCGGTATGTTTAATAGCTGCCCTGGCTTTTGCCTTTGTCTCATATCAGAGTTCTTCCGGCGAAGCGACCACAAAGCTTGAGGTCACATGGCCCCAAGAAGCATTAAGCCCTCTATCTTCATATTTAGAGGAAGGAAAAAAGCTATTCACCAAGACAAGGATAATAAATTATGAAAAAAAGCCACTGAATTACTCCTTAAATAATTCCGATCCGTCAAGCAGTAAATCTAAAGTCGTGAACTCAACTGGTATCAATTCTACAATATTCAATATAAACTCCACAAAGATCAATACCAATAAGAACAATTCTTCCGTAATTTTTGAAGCTAAAAGCAAGGTAATCGGTAATGGGGGCGGCAGCTCATCGGATAGTAGTCAAACTGCAGCTAAAAAGCCCGCATCTAAGAAGGCTTTGCAGCCCGTAAAAACGGCAAGTTCTCCTCCAAATGCGACCAGCGCAGCAGTCAGCACAGCAATCAGCAAAGTGCAGAACAACACCTCAATTGCCGGAAAAGATGTTTTGAAGGATAATCTGACTCTAAATAGGTCCGGCACGCAAGAGAAGACTAAAGCTGCTACTGCAGAGAACTTGACATATGTACAAGCTTCTGCAGCGCCAGTGAGAGCTCCCTCGTTAGACGCAAATACCTCTTCGAAATTAGTTGCATCCAAGCCGCCTATCATGTCTAATAAATCGTCTAAATCTAGTGAATCCAACCTATCTCGCGCCGTCAAACAATCCGTTATAAAGATTGATGAGTCTCAAGGGCAAGGAATTGCCAATTCCAATCGGCTCCCTGTCCTGAAGGCCCTGGTGCCTGATAGAGCCAGCCCCCAGCAACAGGGGGCGGCAATCTTCTGGAAGGCAGAGGCAACAGATGAAGAGGGCGATAAAATCCTTTACAGGTTTTTCCTGGATGGCCAGGAAGTGAGGAAATGGTCCAAGACCAATAGCTGGAGCTGGCTATCTCAAGGCTTGCCGGCGGGAGACTATCAGATCACAGTTCTAGCAATAGATGGCAAGCACGCCTCTTTGGATTCATTTGATAGCATTATAAACGTGAGCTTCACCTTAAGTCGCCCCAACCAGGCTCCAGTTCTACAGCAGCTCAAATCGGACAAGGCCAGTCCTCAGAGCAAAGGCGTCATGATAACCTGGACGGCCAGCGCCAACGATCCGGATAACGACACGATTTACTATAAGTTTATGAAGAACGACGAAGGTGTGACCGGCTGGTCAACGTCCAACTCCTGGGTCTGGGATACCTCTTTGGAAAAGCCTGGAGACTATAGGATTGCCGTATTGGCTAAGGACGATTTCCACGCATCGAAGGATGCCTTTGACAGCTCTATGGATGGCACATTTACTCTGCTGCTGCCCAATAATATCCCGGAAGTCACAGCGCTAAAAGTGGACCGGTCCAGTCCTCAGGCCAGAGGCAGCGTCATAACCTGGACCGCGATTGCCGTTGATCCTGATGGTGACGAGATCTCCTACAAATTCCTGGCCAATGACAAAGAAGTCAGGGAATGGTCGTCATCGAATTCCTGGGTATGGGATACATCTTCCGTCACGCCCGGTGAATATAGGATTATAGTTCAGGCCAGGGATGGCAGGCATGCCCCTGAGGATTCATTTGACAGCTTCAAAGACGCGATCATCGCTATTACTATTGTAGACTCCAATCAGCCGCCGGTCTTGAAGTCCCTTGTGCCGGATATTGCCAGTCCACAGGTCCAGGGTGCGACAGTGATCTGGAAGGCAAAGGCTCAGGATCCGGAAGGCGACAAAATCCTCTACAAATTCCAGCTCAATGGCAGGGATATGGGCAGATGGTCAGAGCTTGCAAGCTGGAAATGGTCCTCTCGGGATCTGGCTCCAGGAGACTACAAAATCCGGGTTTTGGCCAGAGACGGCAAGCATGCCTCTGAGGATTCCTTTGACAGCTCTATGGATGCGGTTTTCTCTCTTATCTCCGAGATAGATCAGCAGATAGATGAGCTTATGAAAAAGAAGTCTTCTGACATTCGGGTAGCCTCAGTCAATGGCACAAACGCCAACGTGGTTCTGGGAAAAATTAACAGCACCGTCGGGCAGGAAAAGACAGTCACACCTCGAAAGTTGGGCGGCTAGGGTGCAGGAAATTTATACCGTGTACAATTATAGAGAAAAATAAGGCGAATGCATTCGTAGCTGAATAATTAAACCAAGGCGGTTACGGAATACAACCGCAGAGGCGAGAGCGCACGAAGGACGAACGAACGGAGACGACTTTTTGCCAGGGGGGTTCATTGCCGCAATCCGTAAGTATTAGTGCATCTTATGCAATAGATGAGAAGCAGAGGTGCCGGGGTGACTGACCGGCTAAGTGCGCGGCTGCAGACCGCGAGAATTGGGTTCGACTCCCGACCCCGGCCTCATGAAAATCCAAAGTACCATGACTGGAAATAAAGAGAATTTCCAGCCCATACATAATAATCGCATCAATTTATTTGTCTGCGGTCCCACTGTCTATGACAATTCGCATATAGGTCATGCCAGAACCTACATCGCCTTTGATGTGGTGGCACGCTATCTCAAATACAAGGGCTTTAGCGTCTTCTACCTGCAGAATATCACCGATGTAGACGACAAGATCATCCAGAGAGCTGCAGAGGCGGGTGCATCGCCCCGGTCGCTGGCCAGGAGGTTCGAGCAGAGATACCTGGAGGACATGCATGCGCTGGGCGTCACAAACGTCAACTATTATGCTCGCGCCACCGAGCATGTCCCAGAGATCATCAGCCAGATCGAGAGATTGATCGAGAAGGGCTTTGCTTATGAGACACAGAGCGGCATCTATTTCGATGAGTCTCGTTTCCAGGATTTTGGCAAGCTGTCGCATCAGAGTGTTGAGGATCTAATGAAGCACAGAATTGAGCCGGACCCGACCAAGAAAAATCCGGGAGACTTCTCGCTCTGGAAGAAGCGGCAAGATGGAGTTGAGGTGACCTGGGACTCGCCCTGGGGCAAAGGTCGGCCCGGATGGCATATCGAGGATACGGCTATTACCGAGACCTACTTCGGAGCGCAGTACGATATCCATGGCGGAGCTATGGACCTGATCTTCCCTCACCACGAGGCTGAGATCGCCCAGATGGAAG
>JBAXWY010000050.1:0-19400 GCA_037128175.1 Methanothrix sp. | reverse complement strand
GGACCTTTTGATCAAATCAGGTCTGGCTCGTGGGTTGCGACGCCTCATCGGCCCATTAAGGTTGTCAGCCGAGGTATTTAAGCATTTCCCCCAACCCCATTTATGAGAAGTTGAGAAAAGACCCAGGCGCCCTTAAGCCGATGTCATACTCAGGCCCCATAATCATTATCTACAGGACCCGTTGCCCCACCCTTTCAGGCGGGCCGAACTCATCCAATAACTCAGACATATATAACCTTTGTGCCCAATTGATTCACGCCATCGCTAGAGTTTAATATGATCGTAACCAAGGGTCCAGGAATATCAATCCAGGATTAATACGCCTGCTGGAGGTCTTTTATGGGTTATACATTGACTGAGAAAATCCTGAGGCAGCACCTCGCGGATGGCTTCTACGAGCCCGGCAAAGAGATCGGCATAAAGATAGATCAAACCCTTACTCAGGACGCAACGGGCACCATGGCCTATCTCCAATTTGAATCCATGGAGCTTTTTGATATTGCCACCGAGCTTTCCGTCAGCTACGTAGATCACAACACCATACAGGTAGGATTCGAAAACGCAGATGATCACGCCTACCTGGAGTCCATCGCGAAGAAGTATGGCATCTACTTCTCTCGACCAGGAAACGGCATTTGCCATCAGGTCCATCTGGAGAGATTCGCAGGGCCCGGCAAAACCTTGCTGGGGTCCGACAGCCACACGCCCACCGCAGGAGGCGTGGGCTCCCTGGCTATGGGCGCAGGCGGACTTGATGTAGCCGTTGCCATGGGCGGCGGTGCATACTACCTCACCACCCCACGTGTGATCAATGTCCACCTTACAGGCCGGCTGGAGCCATGGGCCACAGCCAAAGACGTGGCCCTTAAAGTCCTCTCCATCTTGAGCACGAAAGGAAATGTCGGCTGCGTCTGCGAATACACGGGAGTTGGCATTGCCGAGCTGACTGTGCCGGAGAGAGCAACCATAACCAATATGGGTGCCGAGACTGGCGTCACCACATCCATCTTCCCCAGCGATTGGCAGACGAAGCGATTTCTACAAGCGCAGGGAAGAGAAGAGCATTGGGTAGCCCTGGCAGCAGACAAAGATGCCGTCTATGATCGCACCCTTGAGATAGACCTATCTAAAATCGAGCCCCTCGCCAGCGCGCCCCACAGCCCGGGAAACATAGCCAGGATCAAAGACCTCAATCTGTCCATAGATCAGGTGATGATCGGCTCATGCACCAACTCATCTTATGTAGATCTCATGACCGTAGCGGCAATGCTAAAAGGCAAACATCTTCCAGCTGGCATTTCTTTAGGCGTTGCACCAGGCTCGCGACAGGTGCTGGCCGCCCTGGCCAGAAACGGCGCCCTGAGCGACCTGATCGCCTTTGGCGCCAGAATCCTGGAGTCTTCCTGCGGCTTTTGTATCGGCAACAGCATGTCACCATGCACAGAATCCGTTTCCGTGCGCACCAGCAACCGCAATTTCTTAGGTCGATCCGGCACGCCCAGCGCAAGTGTCTATCTGACCAGCCCCTTAGTCGCCGCCGCCTCAGCTCTCACCGGCAAGCTAACGGACCCGAGAGAACTGGGATGGGATTATCCCAGAATAGATATGCCTGAGCATTTTGAGATCGATGATAGCATGATCATTGCACCACTCCCGACTGCTGAACGAACGAAAATAGAGATCTGCCGCGGACCGAATATAGGAGAGCCTCCCGTCAACGGACCGATGCCGGAAGATATCTCAGGACAGGTAACCATAAGAGTAGAAGATCTGGTGACAACGGACCACATCATGCCTGCCGGCTCTCGCCTCAAATATAGGTCCAATGTCCCCAAATACTCAGAATTCGTCTTTGAGCCGCTGGATAAAGATTTTAGCATCCGCGCATCCGCCCTGCGGGGCCAGGGCGTGCATAACCTGATCGTGGCAGGCCTTAGCTACGGCCAGGGCTCCTCTCGCGAGCATGCCGCCCTTTGCCCCATGTACCTGGGAGTGAAAGGGGTGATCGCCAAATCCATAGAGAGGATACATGCTGCCAATCTGGTGAACTTCGGCATAGTACCCTTCAGCTTTGCCCAGGAATCGGATTGGGACAGCTTGCCGGAAAAAACCGAGGTTCGAATACCAGGCATTCGTAAGGCACTGGAGACTGGCAAAGAGAATATTATGGCCCTGGCTGGAAACAAGCCGATCACCCTGAATATGAACCTCTCCAAAAGGCAAAGAGACATACTGCTGGCAGGGGGACTATTGCCTTACACAGTACAGGCAAGCAAAGGAGCAAAAAAAGAAAAATAGATCTTTTCTATCTTTTTAGTTGTTAAAGAGGACCATGATATTTTGCGACATCATTTGTCCTTTTGCATCCTTGCTGGGCGTGCCTGTGCTATTGGATACCATTAAGCTTCCACTTGTCTGGGGATATGACCAGATCTGATTGACACCGAACTGACTGTTCACATTTCTGGTTAGAAACTGGCTGTTTCTCTCCGTGGCGGTAAGAATAGGAGCGGCAGCATTTGCGGCAAAGCTCGTGGCCTTGAACTGCAGGGGAGTATCAAACCTCAGGGGGAAGGTGTTCATCCAGATGTCCATGTTAGAAGTCGCACTCCTGGTGCTCAGATTTTGCTGGTTGGCGATATAGTTGCCCCAGTACGTCTGGACATTGGGTTCAAAGGTAGATGAACTGGGTGAATTGAAGAATGCAAGCTGAGTGCTGCTGTAGCCCTCACCCATACCAATGGTCTGGGCACCGGCCAGGCCCAAGAGGCAGGTCAATGCGATTAGTACAACAATTGTTTTCATATTAATTATCCTCTGCTGGAAATCTGTCCCAACCTATTTATTCCTTATTGGTAAGGGAGAACTTATGCCGGACCGCTTCGAAATACTGCATAAAGATCTGGCCGGAAGGATCGGCCGGCTTTCCACTCTGCACGGCACCATCGAGACTCCCGCGCTCATGCCTGTAGTCAATCCTCATCTCCCGCTCATCCCGCCAAATGAGATGGAAAAGATGGGCGCAGATATGATCATCACCAACAGCTACATCATTCACCAGGACTCGGACCTGAGAGTAAAGGCAATGGAGCGCGGGCTGCATGATCTCCTGGGCTTTTCCGGGCCGATTATGACGGACTCGGGCGCCTTCCAGCTCTCCGTGTATGGAGATATCGATGTTACTCCCCTGGAGATTTTGAACTTTCAATTCGCCATAAAATCGGACATCGCTGTACCCCTGGACATACCAACTCCTCCAGACGTCAGCAGAGAGCGGGCAGAATCGGAACTGGCAATAACAGAGGAGCGACTGGTGCAGGCGGCCTCCCTGGAAAGATCCGGCCTTCTCGCCTGCCCCATTCAGGGCTCAACCTACCCTGATCTGAGAGAGAAAGCGGGCCGGTTCGCCAGAGATCTTCCCTTTGATGTCTATCCTGTGGGCGGCGTGGTCCCCCTCATGGAAGCTTACCGGTATCGCGATCTGGTTGATGTGGTAACGGCCGCCAAAAAGGGCCTGGGCTCTGGCCAGCCCGTGCATCTCTTTGGCGCCGGACATCCCATGATCTTTGCCCTGGCGGCAGCCATGGGCTGCGATCTCTTCGACTCGGCAGCATACGCCCTCTACGCCAGGCAAGATCGTTATCTGACTGTGCAGGGAACCGGCAAGCTGGAGGAGATGAGCTACCTTCCCTGCTGCTGCCCCGTCTGCCAGGAGCATACCTTAAAGGAACTGATAGAAAGCCCGCAAAAGACCAGGCTCCTGGCCCAGCACAATCTCTACGTCTCACTACAGGAGATGAAACAGGTTAAGGAGAGCATTCGCGAGGGCTCTCTCTGGGACCTGCTGGAGACACGCTGCCGCTCGCATCCGCGCATGCTGGACGGCCTGAAGAGCCTCGCCCGGCAGGGCCCGTGGCTGGAGAGCCTCGACTCGGCCAGCAAGTCCACCTTCTTTTACCTGAGCCCGGAGTGCGCCAGCCGCCCGGAGGTAATGCGCTATGCGCGAAGGATTGACCGCATCAGTTTGCAGGGCAATGTCTTGATCACCGACGATTCCCAGGCGGACACGTCCGGCTTTGCGCACGTGCTGCACTTCAAGCCGCCCTTCGGCCCCTATCCGGTGGAGCTGTCCGAGACCTATCCCTTCAATGCCGAGGTGCCGGAGGAGGCAGATGAGGCGGCAGTGAAGCAGGCCCTGAAGATCACAGAGGATATGATCAGAGCCAATCCGGGGGCGAAGTTTCGCTTCCGGCTGAAAAATAGGGAGATGGAAGAGCTATTAAAGAGAGAGCAAACGATTGCAGGTGCCATTCAAGGTGAATAAGCGGTGCGGAGTTCAATGCCACATCAGTCATCGCCGTAGAGACCCCATTCCACGTCCCGGCGTATGAACTGCTCGTTCATATCGTTTTTCTCATCTACCCAATACTTTTTCATGAGATCCAATTTTGACTATGACGATGGTTTGAACGCTGTAATCCGTCCTGTAAATGACAACCCAGTGATCCTTGACATGGACTTCCCGATGTCCGGCTTTGTCATGACTTAAGACCTCTCCGCATTCCGGATTTGTGCGAAGCTTTTCAAAACGCTTCCTAAGCTGTTCGAACAGCACTTTGTCTTTCCTTTTAATGCGTGATAGTTGATTCTTGATCTCATCAGGAAAGAACAGACTATATGGGTTCTCTGTTGTGCCCTGATCTGGCCCTGGATTGCTAATACTTCTTTTTCGGACCATACGAAAAATGCTCAAAGGCCGTCGAGAAAAGCATCTAGTTCCTTGGCGCTAGTAACTCGTGTTCCATGATCTCGCTTATACTGCGTCCAAGCTACATCCGTACCCATCAGGAGAGCTTTGATTTCCTCTTCGGTCTCTCCGCGAACAGGCATAGCAGTCTCTTTCACGGTCCCAGCCATAGATGATGCATGGCGAGCTTTGTATAAATAAATTGGCCACAGGCCATTTGCGTCTCAGTAGTATCACGTCATCATATCATCATGGCAATTTTATGGCATTACCAAGAGATTGGACTGGCTCATCGAACTCGCGAGTTATCCATAGTAGATTATATAACTATCTCAAATCGATCTAAATCCACTTCAGTCTATCTCGTAATTCCATAGTTAATGGAACGCCATGTTTACAATTCACGGATAACTATTTATCGAGAGCATTAAACGCAAAAAGCAAAGCTATAATCCGCCATGCAACCGAAGGGAGTTTGAGCCGAGAAGAGTCCTTTTATATAATAATATCCTGTGGTTTAATGCATATGGAAAAAAGAGGAAATGGATTGCAGGTTACACATACTGCTCTAGACTGAGACTTTCCCGCATATCCCAACTCTCTGGCCTTGGCGAAGGCTGCATCTGAATCAGCTTTGCGATCAAGTGTTTCGGAAGCGAATCCGTTGTCAACACATGGATTTTCGTCTAACAGATTCTTTGAATTGCATCATTTATCCCTGTGAGCCGATTAGAAGCTGAAGTTTCTTCCGAACATAAACTATATTATGTTCTAGATCTACCCCGCTGGGATTAGTTATATCTCCTCCGTTTAATTCGATGGTACGTTCATAGCATCCATTTGATTTTCGATAATACTCGATAGCTTTCGCATGATCTCCCACATCTTCGTAATGCTCTGCAAGGCCATCAAAGCCTAATCCTAGGCTGTGCCACTCCCATTTATCTACCGAATTTAATCTAATAGCATTTTCATATGCCAAACCTGATTCTTTGAATTTGTTTAATTCAAGGAATGTATCACCTTTTATGATCCAAGCCTCGACAATGCAGGGATCTAGTCCAATTGCCTTGTCCAAAGCTTGAATGGTCTCATCGTACTTCCCCTGGAAACGAAGAGCAGCACCTTTGTTGCTCCATGCTTCGGAATTGTTGGGATCTAGTCGGATGACCTCGTCGAAACATTTGATGGCATCATCATCTATCCCCTGGTAATAAAGAGCAACGCCTTTGCCATTCCAGGCACCAGCATTGTTGGGATCTAGCCTGATGGTCTCGTCAAAACATTTGATGGCATTATCGTAGTTGCAAAGTGTTTTTAGAGCAATGCCTTTGTTGTACCAAGCTACGACATCGTTGGGATTTAGTCGAATAGCTTCGTCGTAAGCCTTTATGGCATCTTCATAAGCTTTGATGGCATTATCATGCCTGATATAATCGTATCCAGGACCTTTGATGACCCATTTGCTAAGATCACTGGGACTTATACTGATGACGTTCTCCCAATCCTTGATGCTCTCATCATAGGCTTTGATGACCTCATCGTATTTATCCTGATTTTGGTGATATAATACTTTATTGACCCAATCTTCTGCAGTCATCTGACATTGTGCAGATGTTATCAATGCCAGAATAAGGATGAAAACGACATGAATCAATCTCATAGGATCGAGGAAGTGCTTAACGAAGATATGCTTGTTGGCCTCTAAATATGCCTGCCAATTTCGGATTAGATCTATAATATGAAATTGTGCGATTGCACCAAGCCACGATAAAGGTGAAGGATGCGAGGGAAACATGACTGATCCAGAGCAAGAGATATATAAGTAAAGTGTGTATTAACTACACGGTGATAAATACGTCCACACAGAAGAACACGAATCTAACAATAGACGAGGATCTCCTAGCTTGGGTTGATCAAAATATAGAAAATAAGAAGCGATTTGGCAGCAGATCGCATGCAGTCAATTATGCTCTTTTTAGGACCAAAAACCAAGGGACGCGAATATTTAGGAGTATCTCTTCTAAATCCGTTGGCGCAACTGAAATGGAACTGTATACCGAACCTGCTGAAGGGATTGTCAAGATCGAGTCTCTCACAGTTATAAATTTTAGCAGCCATTCGGGAAAAATAACAATTGGTATATTGATTCCAAAAAATGGAAATCCTGAATGGCATCCTATTGGTGAGCCTTGGACAAATGTAGGGGCCAATTCCCCGTGTTTTTTTGATAAGACCTTCTACTTGGAGAAAGGTGATATCGTATATGCTAAATTTGAGCGTATAAATTTGAAAGACAACATCTGTTTTTCAAAATTGGAATTGAATGTTCACGGAACATATCTCGAATTCGATTAAATACTAAGGCATGCGGGGTTCTCATTCCACGCACTTAGTCTATAAACCAGGAGCAGGTGTTTATAAAACCATCATGGGCCTAAAGATCAGGATAGGCTATATACATATGGTAGATAGCTTCTTTAGCATGCTCTCGGACATACTGGTCATCATCCTTGGTAGCCTGAACCAATGGCATTAAAGCTCTGGTATCATTAAGTTTACCGAGAGCCTCAGCAGCATTCAATCGGACCACCGAGGCCTCATCATTGAGCAACACTATCAGCGGTCCTACTGCTCTGGTGTTATTGAGTTTGCCGAGGGCAAATGCAGCACTCCCTCGGACCCGAGGTTCCTCATCCTTGAGAATCTGAATCAACGGTCCAACAGCTCTAGTGTCACCAAGATAGCCGAGAGCCTCAGCAGCATGCCCTCGGACCGGCCAATCAGAATCGTCGAGAGCCTGAATAGTATCATTGAGTTTGCCAAGGGCAAATGCAGCATACATTCGGACCCGTGGATCCTTATCTTCGAGAGCCTGGATCAGTGGATCGACTGCTCGTGTATCACTATGTCCTATAAAAGCCACTGCAGCAGCTTCTCGTACAGCCGGAATTGGATCTTTGAGATCCTGAATCCACCTGTCCACATCATCTGCTACAACAGGCATTGCGAATACAGCCAGCAACATGACCAAGGCAGCTAATTTCATTATCCTTCCATTGGAGTCGTTTGAGTAGATACACCTTCTGGCAATCGACTTGGGTATGCTCACGTTGTATTGTCACCTGTAGAGGTCACGTATCGAGATATGCTCCGTTCCTACTATTCATCTACAGTTTTATAAAATTTATATAATTGAACCACTTTCTGATTATTACCTTTCTTAAGGCTTAATGGGAAAGAGTCCTAAGCTGGTCAGGTCCTAAGCCTCAATTTAGTTCTATTCTAGGACATTTAGCCAGATCCTAGTAAAAATGCCATAGAACTTTTCTCTAGTAGAATACATACCAGGCCTGTAAGTTACATATACTACCTATCCTGCCAGGAGGAGGCCCATGGACGGTCTGAAAAGGGAAAAGAAAGCCCTAGCAGATTAGTATAAGCATCTTTCTAGGCTCAAACCCTCTCATGTTGCGCTACGGATACCACAGCACAATTTTGATCTCGCTGGTGGCAATTAATCTATAGCTGGCAATTGTCGAAAATTCATTCCACAAGTATGGAAAAGTCAGATCGTCAAGAGTGATTTTGGTCTTGTCAAAAAAAGAATGGAAAAAAGAGAAGATCTTCACATGTTGCACATACTCCCCGCAGTTAAGATGCGCGAAAACAGGGCTCAACCCCCGCAAGAGCCTGACACCCGGCAACGAGAGCCTATGACGCCAGCAATCCTGAGTGGGCGCATGGACATGAAGCCGCAAAAATCAATGTTTTAACTTCGCGGCTTCGCGCCTTCGCGTGAAACCGGACCCTGTTGAATCTCACGTTAAGATGGCTTTAATTAGGCCCGGCTGTACTAGCGCAGCCACTGAAACCTCACGCGAAGCCTTGATTGGCGCAAAGAAGACAACCATTGAATACCCTAATTGTTATATTAAGCCGCTTTTAAGAGTTGAACGTATAGACTCAAATCTCCTATTTATACGATTAGATAGTAATTGGCGGTGATATGTTGAAGTCCACCGCTCTAAATCCAAGATCACTTGCATCGATAAGAAGAGAGGCACAAAAGGCATGACCAAGTACTTCGAGGTAGTCCGCCGCGACGGCCCGGCCCGCATGGGAAAGCTGCTTACAGAGCCGCAGATCAGCACCCCCGCCCTGATCACCAAGGACGATTACGTCTCGGCGGGCAGCGTCTACAGCTACACATCTCTTCAGGATGCCATAAATGCCGCCGAGGCTTTGCGGGAGCAAAAGAAGCTGGCCATACTGCCCTACGTGCCCGCAGCTCTTCGCTCCGAGCCGGCCCTGGAGCTGCCGCCCCTTGAATTGGCGGGCCCCAAGGGCGTGATGGTCCATCCCTTTAGCGCAACGGAGCCGGAAAAAGCCGATGTCTATGTGCTGGGCAGCAGCGGGGCGTTGAAAAATCCTAGAGATCTGGTGGCGGCCATTGTAAGTGTGCGAGAGAAGGTCGCCCCGGACACAGCTCTTTATGCCCCCGCCCTGGCCACACCTGCCAACCTGGCCTTGCTTGTGTATCTGGGCATCGATATGCTGGACGGGACGCGCGTCGTAGCGGACGGCCTGCTGGGCCGTTACCACACCCGCGATGGCGTTTGGAAGGCGTCGGAGCTAGTGGAGTTGCCTTGCCGCTGCGAAAATTGCCGGGAGATGGCCGCCAGCGGAAGAAAGGCACAGCTACTTATTGCCCACAATCTGCATAAGCTGGAAGAAGAGCTGCTCGCCGTTCGTGAGGCTATTCGCTCCGAGACCATACGCGAATACATCGAGCGGCAGGTGCGGGTAACGCCGGAACAAACGGCGGCCCTGCGCCTGCTGGACGGCGAGCACCAGTACCTGGAGAAGAGGACGCCCCAGAGCCGGCGCAGCACCTTTTATGCCAATTGCGCCGAATCCTTGCAGCGGGTGGAAGTCACTCGCTTTGCTGAGAGGGTGATCAACCGCTACAAGGCTCCAGAAAGCGATGTCTTGCTGCTCCTGCCCTGCTCGGCAAAAAAGCCCTACTCCTTATCCCGATCGCACCGGCTCTTCGCGGAGTCGGTGGGAGGCCACCGCCGCTATCTGCACGAGCTGATTTTGACCTCGCCCCTGGCCCTTGTGCCACGCGAGCTGGAGGAAGCCTATCCTGCGGCCAGCTACGACGTTCCCGTCACCGGCCGCTGGGACAGAGAAGAAAGAGCGTGGCTGACGAGCTGTTTGCAAGCCTACCTCAAGAAGAACAAGTACGCCAGGATCGTAGCCCATCTCGATGGCGAGCTGGAGCAGGCGGTAAAAGAGAGCGGCATTGATGCCACATTTACCGGGGGCGGCAGCAAAGGCCCGGCTCTGGACCGGCTCAGCGCGGCGGTAAGCGAAGCCTGCCATGGAGCGGCGCGCCTGCCCGATCTGCGCCTCCTGCGCTACCGGGCCCATGCCGATTACTACTTTGGAGAGAGAGCAGGAGACGCCCTGCTGGCAGGAAAGATCATAGTGAAGGGCCGGGAGATTCAGGACGAGAAGAAGAGGTCCCTGGCGGCGACCACGCCCAGCGGCATGATCGCTCTTTCCCTGGCTGGCGCAGCCCGGCTGGAGCCACTGGGGCGCTACATTGTCAAGATCGGCGATTTCCTGCCCAAAGGCTCCTTGCTGGCGCCTGGCGTTGTTGATGCAGACGAGCAGATCCGGCCAGGAGACGAGGTAATAGTGATAGGAGAGAAGGCCTTCGGCGTGGGGAAGGCGAAGATGTCCGGCTGGGAAATGGTGGCCTCGCGCCGGGGCGTGGCCGTGGAGATAAGGCATATCAAAGGAAAATGATAATCTCCGGCATCATCCTCATTCCTTTTCAAGCAGCCAGGATCTTTCGGGCCTGGCTGACGACGGAGCGCGAAAAAAGGTGCAAATCTTCAGACGGTATTCTCTTTTATCTTCGATCCGCCCGGAGGCAGGAACTGCACCATCTGATCTACTGAGGCGACTGACTTCAGGAATGCTCGGTCCTCCACTTTATCGGAAAACTGTCTGTAAATCTTCTTGGCCAGATCTTCGGCATTCAGCTCCCCCGGCTCGATCTCCACTACGGGATCGGCTTTGGGCTTGACTGCTGAGACCGGCCCGCCCACCAGAACACCATCGGCTATGCCCAGGGCCAGTCCCAGAGGCGTATCTTTAAAGTAAGTACGCTCCCCGCGGATGACAAAAGCACCCTTCTTTAAGAATTCACCCGATTCCGGAGTCTTGCTGACCTGATCGCCCTTAATCATGTAGCAATCGGCAGCCACAAGTCCGCCCTTCCAGACCGAGGAGTAGCTCACGGCAAACTGGGCAGCTTCCAGCAGAGTGCTCTCGGGTACAGGCTCTCCCTCGGTCTTGATCACCGTAAGTGGTGCGCCGGGAGCGTCCGTATGAAGAGCGAGGTCACGCCGTTCCATATATTTGGTGTATATCTCCTCGTTGCCGTCCGCATCTCTTCCCCCCAGCACCATAAATCCGTCCGAGGAGAAAAACCAGCGGAACCTCTCATACCACTTGGGCTTTCGCCTCCTGTAGAAGGAGACCGGACGGGCCTTCTTTGGAGCAGCGGCCTTTCCTGCCCTTAGCTGCTTCGTGACGATCAGGGCTTCTTTTGCGCCGCTCCCTTTTCTGGCCATCTCCTTAGCCTTCTCGTAATACCTTTGCGCATTTTGGGGAACGGTGAGACCGGCATGTAGCTCCAGCTCCACCCCCTCCAGCAGGACGCGCATCTCCCCCTGCCCGTCCAAAGAGAGAATGGTCTTGGCCTGAGGCAGGCCCGAGCCGCTGATTCTCTCCCAGATTTGATTGTAAGAAAAACCCTTGGCTTTGGCCTCGGCCACCACGCACAAAATCTGCTCCACGCTGCCGTAAATCTGGTAGACCAATTCGCCCTTGCCAACGAATGTCTTCTCCTGGGCCTCGAACTCTTCAATCGCTTTTTGCTGCACTTCGATGCGGCGATCCAGGGGGTTTTTCTTCCTCTCTTCATCCCCCTCTTTTTCCACGAAGAATGCATCAAGGGCCTCGCTGAAAGTGGCAAAGCGCTTTTTCTCAAGACCCTCGTAGATCTTGAGAGGCCGGGAGAGGACATCAACCGGCTCGCCATTATCGAGAACGATGTGCGGATCGAGAGAGTCATTCAAAAAGACCTCTCTTAAGGCCTGATGGACCTTTTCAATCTCGCCTGGGTCCAGATCTGCTGCGGGCTTATTCTTATCCACTCCCGCCACGAGGCAAACCTCCTCGCCGTAGGTTCCGCCCATGTTCAGTCCTCGCACAATGGACCGGACCAGATCCTGGCCGGCGCTGGCCAGCCAGGCTGAGAGCTCTTCCAGAGAAATGGTTCTGGGGTCAAGCTGGCCGGGATGGTAGAGGTACGTCTCACCGGCGGCCATTTTGCTGCCCCGGTAGACCATCTTTTTGAGCATGGAGAGGATCTGCCGGTTCTCATCGAGCAGAATCATGCTGCCTTTGGGAAACAGCTCGATAACGAGATAATGGCGAGAGCCGCTGCGTTCTACTGCGATCTCCAGAACCCGGTCCAGGTCGTGCTGCAAAATCTCGACAATCCTGCCCCCGGTTATACGGTTCCGGAGCATGGTGGGAAATTGGGGAGGCGTTTTGGAGGCAGGCCGCAGCCCTTTGGTGATATTGACCCTCTTGCCGGCCACGAGGAGCAGATCCAGCCTGCCTTCCGCCGGAGACTGGATAGACAGCCAGATCTTGTCCGAGGACTGCTGGTAGGCCTTGCCCATAAAGCCGCCCAGGATCCTGTCGGATAGCTCCGCA
Organism: Methanothrix sp.; assembly: GCA_037128175.1. GTDB lineage: Archaea > Halobacteriota > Methanosarcinia > Methanotrichales > Methanotrichaceae > Methanothrix. Next base: position 6,850 of record JBAXWY010000050.1, on the reverse strand, counting down.
GCCATGGCGGCGACGTCCACATTGCTCATCGCCTTCTTCATGTGGGAAGTGTCCGAGATCAATCGATAAATAGTTGCGGATGCCTGGAGAAGAGATGTGCAGCGCTTTTTGGTGGATCTGAAGCCCAGTGATCCGGCTCAGAGTACCCTCTTTTTTGAGGCCTTCTGCCTCACCTGGATCTTGCCCCTCGTTTTCAGGTAATCGGCCATCTGCGCATTTGCCGCCCCCATCGACCAGAGGTGAGAACCGTTCAGGCAGAACAGAGGCCTGTAATTATATTCATTTCCAGGCACTATAAACGGATCAGCCGGCGTCAGCTGGGAGGGGACGGCATCCAGGGTGGACTCCAGCAGGCACCAGCGGCCGGACTCATTCTGGTAGACCACCCAGGCATGGCCAAAGGATCCGTCCGGTGTGGTGACCGTGCCCAAAACCACGCGCACACAGTGCTCAGAGATGCCGCTGGCCAGAAGAAGAGCAGCCAGCAGGAAAGAGGAATCCTCGCAGTCGCCCTTGTGCAAGACGAGCGTCTCCTCGGGAAAGAGCCAGAAGTCCTCCAGGCCGAAGGAGCTTTTGTCCGTGACATATTGCACTGAAGTAGCCACATAATCCCAGATCTTCCAGACCCGCGGGTCAAATGTGCCGGCCTCGCGAACCGAGGGAAGACCGATATCCTGCAAAGCTCTCTGGATAACCTCGCTATTCGTGGAAGAGAGCCAGGCCCGAATGTCGGTGGGAATGTAGAGGCCCAGGTTGCCGATGACCGCTCTTTTGTCCCACATAACCGTATCTCTGACAATTGCGTTCCCCGCCCAGTTAAAGCCTGTAGCCATCTAGTATCCACCTCAAATCTAGTATAATAATTTTAGCTAGTAATATTTATAATTTTTGCATCAAGAGACGACAACGAATACGTTTTAAAGCGACCTAAAAAAATTTTTGCTTAAAATATTTTGTTTATAATTAAGTTAGAAATTGCTCAGGCCCAATCAGGAGGTTGCGAGGCAATCAATGCCCTGCAGAAATGATGCTTATCTGTTCAACGGTTCCAGAATAGCGATTTAGAATTTCTTCGCATTCATCAGCCAGTCCCTTAGCTATTTTGAATTGCTTCTTTGCCTCTTGAGCAGGCAGCTTTCCCTCATCAAGCTGTGATATAATCTCGTTGATTCTTTGAATATTGTAAAAATATTTAATGTCACCCATAAGATCCTCATTTCACCATAAATATCAGTATGACAAGCAATAAAAGTACAATCAGTACCGCAATAATGGCTTTGTACCTAGAAACCTTATTTATCTCTTCGTAGGATTGATTAGATCGATCCAAGTTTTTCCTCAATGAACTCAGGTCATTTCTAAGCACCTGGATATCCGGGATCACTGCCTGGGCAGCAGTAGAAGGCGTAGAGGCTCTAAAGTCCGCAGCCAAATCAACCAGGCACGTATCTCTCTCGTGACCTATGCCCGTGATTATGGGCTTGGTGCTCGAAGCAATGACCCGCACTAGCTGCTCATCGTTGAGAACCATAAAATCTTCCGATGGGCCGCCGCCTCTTGCCAGTATGATGGCATCCACATCACTGATCTTAGCAAGAGCGATTAGTGCCTGGATTATGCTGCCCGGTGCTCCTTCTCCTTGAATAGTTGCATAGGCCAGCACCAGGTCCATCTTTGGAAATCGCGCATCAACCACAGTCCGGATGTCCTTAATGGCGGTGCTATCCTTAGAGGTGATAACGCCGATCTTCCTGGGAAGACGAGGTATGGGCTTCTTCCGATCCTGTCTGAACAGGCCTTCTCTCTCAAGCTTATCCTTTCGGCGCTTAAATTCCGAGGAAGAGACGCCATCCCCGATTGTTGTGATCTTACTGATTATGAGCCGATACTGGCTTTTCTTCTCATAGACTGTTACAGTGCCTGATGCCAAGACCTGGATCCCATTGCCAAGGTCACTGCAACCGACGAATTGCTGGTGTTTAAAGAATGCGCATGCGATAACGTAGTCATCTTCCGTTAAATCAAAGTAAATGTGACCTGATGCGGCCCTGACAAAGTTGGAGATCTCTCCTTTTAAGCGGACGTTATTGAACGATGGAGTTTCCGACAAAAACCGCTTTAGGTTCTGGGATAGCTCGGTTACAGAATAAACATCAGCAGAATCTGTATCTGCTAAATGTCGATCATTTTCGGCAATCTTGTCTACAGATACCATTCAAGCCCCAAATAGCGCTATTCGTTTATGTAATTTGCACCGATCATCACTCGATAAGCTGCGCATTAATAAAGGCTTTGACTTGCAGCTCGATACTCAAAGACCTTTTTCGAAATGCTTTATTCGAGCCGTTCCGAAAAGGGATGGAAGAGCTCAATCTGTCGGTTAACGCTATATTATTGCAGAGCACTATTGCCTGCATGGCCCGAGATCTGAATGAGAGAGACCTGCAGATTTTAATAAAGCTGGTTCCAGAGCTGGAAGTGCTGCAGAAGAAGGGAATAGAGATTGAGTACCTGAACATTCTGCCCCCGGTGGCCAATCACCACTCGAGAAGCGTGCAGGAATTCGAGCAGCGCTTGAAAAAATTGTCCGTCGAGGATATGCGCTATCTGGCCGACCTGGTAATAGAAGGAACGGAGAGTACCGGCTGCCTTAATCCCGATTTTGCCGAGGTCTTCTTCACCGTGGCCGGGCAGATGCTTTCGGAGAGCGTGGCCGATCAGCTCCGGGAGGCGTACGAGTCCGGCGGGGAGTGCGGGGGATGAAAAACATCTCCTGAAAATGCAATTGGAGCGTCCGGCGAGCTCTTGGGAGGAGGCGCTCGCGGGCACGTGCGTGAGTGCGCTCGTGCTCGGGAACACGGACGGGGGCAGGACCCAGGTTCTGCGATGGAGCCGCAAATTGAAGGCGAATATCTCGACGAAGCTCCAACAAAAATATGAACACGGCTTATTTTGAGAAAAAAAATGAATGGTACTGTATCTAAAAAATATATTTCCAGTCGTTTTTCATGCTGACTACCTGCCAGCCCCATTCACCGGCGAGCTCAAGCCCTTTATCCAGTCTTCCCACAGCGGATTCATTACCATAGGCGTACTCGCGGATAGTATCGTCGTGGCGATTCAGTAAACCCATGCTTTGCCTATTGCCTCCAGTGGTGAATTGAAGCATAGGAATATCACCATCCGAGTTGCCGTAGGCAAATATTGGACGACGCCCAATGTTCAGCTGAATTTCCTTAGCCTTCTCCTGACCGTCATCAATGACCAGGATTTCAGGAAGCTTCATGACCGAGCAGCTACTGTTATTTTCAATGAACTGTAGCTTAATGGCCGAACCGATCACCTGTTCAGGAGGGATTCCATATACCTCATCAGAGAAAGCACGCACGAAGTCCTCGTCTCCTCCCGTTACTATGTAGGTCTTGAAGCCCTCGTATCGCAGATAGCTCAACAACTCTAACATGGGTTTATAGATGCACTTGGTATAGTAGAGCCCGAAGTGAGGGTTCTTGGACCTATTGATCCAGTTTCTTGCCAAACTCATATATTCGTCAGCAGTTAAATTCGAACTGGTGGTGACATAGATTTGCATTACCTCTTTGGTACTGAAGTTGCTGGCGTAGAATCGTTCACCGGAAAGGATAGAACTGAAAGGTTGTGTATCATTCCATTCAGGGTGCTCCGGAGCCATATCCTTAACTCGATCGAACATGAAGCGAGACTGGACGTAATCCGGATACTCGCACCATAGAGTGCCATCGTTGTCAAAGGTGGCGATTCGCTCTTCAGTTTCTACATAGTCCGGATTGCTCTTGTTAGTAACATTTGCTACAAAACTGAGGATGGCATTTTTTGCAGATCCCTCGTTCCAAGAAGGCAGAGGATCTACATTAGGAACAAATGCCATTGCCAATGATGGTATACAAAAAAGGGCTACAACAGATAGGACCAAATAAGTACTAATCTTCATATTTCTCATCACTTCCTTTTTGACTCGTTAAATTCGTGATAAATAGATATGCAATAGATATTTGAAATTTGTGGCAAGAGACAAAATGAGGAGGCTGTCGCTGGAGATATCCAGGAAATAAGTCGCCGTCCAGAGAGCGCATAAATACATCAAAATTTCAAATGGAAGTTAGACAGGCTGGCTCTTGAACCGACTGCTACACAGTCCCAGCCCCAAATGAGTGAGCATGCCGATGAGGAGCAGAATGACGAAAACCAGGGTCTCATGATCGATCATCTCGCAGCAGTTGGTAGAATATGTCATTGCCCACGAATATCACTAAAGAACGTTCTGATTTATACATCTGATGGAAGATTTGACCGAGCTTGGATATTCCACGTCCTGGTCTCCATGAAAGTCCTTGGCATCCTATCTTCCTGGCGCGCTCTGAGTAGGACATAACTGCGATAGGAATAATGGAAAGAATGGCCCATGGATATTATCTTCGCGGGCAGAGATCAAGGGACATATCTCCACTAAGCAGATCCAGAGGCTATTGAATGATGCTGCCGAGATGGCAGGACTCCAGGAGACAAGGATGGCTTTGATCAATTACTCAATTCTGTCAGTGCGAAGGCATGATTGACCGAAGGCTTTTGATCGAATAAACTAACAACATTGGATATGAAGAATTGGAATATGCTATTGGCTGCCATTTTGCTGTTGAGTGCAATTGTTTTCGGCACTCAATCGGCTTTGGCAGAAAAATCAGGCATAGCAAGAGCATCGATAAGTGCCTCACTTAACGAGACACAACTCGTCTCCTTTGTCGAGTCCGCTGTGGCTTATGCGCATGAACATGGCAAAGAGATGTCACTCAAGGAATTCAGCAATAAGACTGGCTCGTTTATCAATGGAGAGCTTTACTTATTTGCATACGATTTCAATGGAACTTGCATTGCACATCCGTTCAAAACCGATTGGATAGGCGAGAGCAAGCTGAACGAATCGGATTCCAACGGCGTTTTGTACGTGAGGGAGGGGATCAATGCCGCAAAAGAAGGAGCAGGATTTCACTACCTCATCTTCCCAAATCCTGCTCACGATAATAAGAGTGAACTTAAAATCGCTTATGTGATGAAAGTAGATGATAACTGGTTCTTAGGCTCTGGGATATACCTCTCCAATATATCCGCTTCATTCGATAAGGAGGCGAGAGATGAACTTGCTGCCTATGTGAATGAAGCATTACAGTTTGCGAAAGAGAATGGCGAGGAAGAGTCTCTGCCGGTTTTCAACGATATAAACGGAACTTTCACAAGAGATGGACGCTATATATTTGCCCGTGACTACAATGGACAGAGTTTGGCCCTTCCTTACCAGCCAGAGATTATTGGTACAAACGGAATCGATGATCAAGATCCCAATGGAGTCTATTTGATCCGCCAGCTCATCGACGTTGCCAAAATAGGGAATGGTTTCACATATTACATCTATCCCGATCCAACCAGAAACATGACCGAGAAGCTAAAGCTTAGTTATGTAGTGGACGTAGAAGGCACCTGGTTCCTGGGCTCTGGGATCTACGCTAATGATGAGGAAGCAAACTGATTGAGTTTAGGTGAATATTGGGATTAATTCTGGCAAATATGGAGTGATGATGCATGAATCCGAAGAAAAATTCTGGAATAGTGGTATTCAGCTTTGCGTCGGCGGCGGCGATTGCAGCTATTCTGCTTCTCTGCTCAATCGCTGCTTTCGGCCAGGCTGTACCTAACAGCAGTCTTAATGCGACAGAATCCGAGGCAGCTATGCTCTTTAAGCTACTCCAGTTTCAGGCTGACGTGCAGGGCAGCCTGGATGATCTGGATTTGGATGTAGCAGATACATCTCAAAATCTCTCAACAACGGGATTAGAAGGAACAGCTGCTCGCGAAGTCCTGATCAAGCTGTTGGAAACTAACTCAAACCTGGTTGAAACATCCATAGTTGGAAAGGAGGGGAGTATCATTATAGCAGAAGGCAAAGGAAGCGAGAGCGCCGAAGGGGCTGATATAAGTAGGCAAGAACATATTGCCAGCTTATTGCAGACCAAAACTCCTGTGTTTAGCAAACAGTTCCTGCTGGTTCAAGGATATAGCGGAACAGCCCTAGCATATCCAATATTTTCCCCACAAGGCGAGTTCCTGGGAGGGATCACTGAAATCATTGAACCTGATAAGTTGCTCAATGAGCTTGTAGCTCCTCTGCTCGATGGTGACATGAACAATCGGAGCGGCATTGCCGATTACACTTTCTGGGTAATGGATCGTGATGGCCTACTCCTCTACGACGAGGATACGAGCCAGATAGGCAAGAATCTATTCGAAGATCCGCTATACAAGCCGTTCCCTGACCTCCTAGAATTGGTGGAGCATAGGATTGTGGCCGAGAGGTCAGGGCATGGGAATTATAGCTATTTCGAAGTCATTGGAGACAATAAAACGGTAGTGAACAAGGAGTGCTACTGGACAACGGCAGGGCTTCATGGTGAGGAATGGAGGCTTGTTATCACCAAGGTGGTGCAGTAAGCCATTCCATTACTTTTTTGATAATCGAAGGGGTTGGAGCTCAAAATGGCACTGAGGTTGGATAACTGGACGGTGCAGGAGGATACCTGCACATTGTGACGGCAGGGTGGTAAATAGCGAACCGCCGTAATACCAAAGCCCAGGTGGAACTTGTTCGCGAATATCTTAATCCTCAATTTGCGTTATTTTCAGATCCGGTGACATGACATAAATATGCGAGAAGGTGCAATCTTTAGCGGCACCATGCCAGTGTTTCTCCCCCGCCGGAATGAATATGACATCGACTTAGGAATCAAAGGCAAAAACGGTGTTTTGCAGTCGATCGAAACTC
>JBAXWY010000049.1:0-20076 GCA_037128175.1 Methanothrix sp. | reverse complement strand
GCGCCAATGATCTTCCCGGAGATATCATTCTCCTGGCGCTCGGTAGCTATCGCCTGATTGATTTCTGTCAAGGATTCTCACACCATTAGTTTATTGCTTCAGTGTGGGGATCTTGAGTACTTATAAAAGTTTCTGATTTATCGTATGCACTCTCTGTTAAGATGGGCGTGTTAGGGATGGGTGCAATCCAGTGGTTTACGGTAATATAACCGCAGAGCTCGCGGAGGATGAACGAACGGAGACGAACTATTATCCAGGAGGCAAATATGCTCTTCTTTTCGAGTGTTAGGTTTTTTTATTTGCCGTTATGGCATTACTCATCAATATTTCTATCTCATCTAAAACATCCATAATGCCTTTATCATCCGATTCCGCGACATTACCTGGGAGATGTTTGTGATGCGGAAAAGTCGAAACATCTTTGTGGTGGGGCGCATTATCATATCTAAAGACCATATTGCCTTCCTTATCCATTAGATGAAATCTGTACTTCAATCGGTTCTCTTCCTGCAGATACTCCATAAACTCAAGCATCGATCCATCTACAAAGAGCAGCCTTCCGCGGAGCATGCCTTCCTTTGCACCAAACTCTCTAAGATCGATGCTTTTATCGGCTATTATCTCTACATTTTTTAGTCGTAGTTCAACTTCCTTGAAGTATTCAAAAATCAAGAGGAGAGCACCGCTTTTGCTTTCATTATTTCTTCTTCAATCGCTCTCATTCCCCGCAGTAGTCCCCACCACTCGAAGCAATCCTGTGAATCGCCAAGCTCTCCCTGCTCAAACTCACTCATGAACTCTACAGAAGTCCTGCCGTATTTGCGCTCGAATTCCTTGATCTCCTTTTGTGTCAGCCTTTTTTTCGTTTCCAGTAGGCCGATCTCTCTTTGCAGGGACCTTCGGACAATAGGGACGGCATCATCTGCCGATATGGCACTCATCATGGTATTAAATTGCCTTTAGCTTAATAAAGATACTGGATGCATTCCCCCGTGCCCTCGTCCTCACGCTGGCGTTTGCGTCTCCGGCAGCAGCAACTTCCAGATCCTGCAAGAGGAGGCATCCGCGGACTGGTGGCGGTAAATGCAATCTCGGTTAATCGGGCGTGTTAGCCGTTGGAGGGATACCGGTAGTTTACGGTAATTTAACCGCAGAGTCGCAGAGCGCACGGAGGACGCACAGAGAAAAAAAAAAACGAAAATTATGGGTTGTGATCACACGCATGCTTTTTTTTTGGTTGAATTAGGGAGATATGCATAATATGGTAAATTTCACGTCTCTGCGGTTAATTATAGTAGCTTGATAATTAAAACTCGGGTTTTCGAATCGGCTAAATCGTCTTTGTGCGCTTTGTGGTTAAAATCGTAAACCCCAGGTTTAAATCTCTCAGGCTCATGTATGCTCAAACTCGTTGTCTCAGTAATTGATATTTATAGTTATATCAAAAAGGAACATCTACAGCCACGGCTATCCAGTCATCCCCTCTTATCATGGCCTCAATTCAGACGATGACCGACATAGCCGTCAACAAGCAACTGATTTCTTACGTACTTTCTTAATTTCGGTAGTGATTTAAATGGCTTTCGCCTCGCATCCGGCTCCCCGGAGATTTCAGATGCGCCGTACCTCCCTAACGCTGCTCCACTCGCGCCCGACCCTGGAGAGTTCGAAGATGCGATCTCTGCTAATCTGGGCGTGCTGTCCACGGACGGGACTACTGGTGTTTTGCGAACGATTCACCACTACAGACACGAGAAGCTCGCGGCGGAGGAGCGGACGGAGGCGACTATTTGCTTGAAATCTTGGTATCAATCAGTACAGCCAGTTGTCTTCCTCCAGCTCTAAGATCTCCTCAAGAGTAAATGGTTTCTTCAGCTTTACTATGCCTACGTAGCTCTCCAGAATCTTCATTCTGTCACCAATTGGTGGATTTTCTGCTATCCCCTGATCCTTTGTTGATCCAGTATAAGCTTCGAGATAAGCCTCGATCGCTTCTTTTGCTCTTTCCAGGAGATCGTCCATGCTTCTTGCTTGTGTGTGGCATCCGGGAAGGGTTGGAACTTTCGCTACCAAGTAGCCGTCCTCGTCCTTTTCAACCAAAACACTGAATTTCTTTTTCATGAGTTGGAGATCTCCGATGAATTGTATGCTGAGGTTGCGTTTTCTGTTAAGCTTAATGCTGCCATCAGAATTTATTGCGATTAGCCCTGTAAATTCTCCTCGCTTTCCTGAAAAAAGCCAGTTGAGCGGATGTAAAAACTATGCCGTTTTCGTTCTTGAGGAATTCTTCAGCTTCAGCACCCTCAAATACCAATCCAAGTTTAGTCGGCCTTGCCATTTCTTGACTCCTCTACTTAATCCTAAATTCATGTTTTTCGAGACGAGATATTTGAGATAAAATCAATCCCACATCTCCATGTCAATTATCTCATCGGCAAGCTTTCTTGGTATTTTCATCATTCCATAAAATTTATCAACGGCGCTTTTCTTTTCTACTTCTTTTATGGGATTAAATGCACTCTCATTCGCGTCCGTTTTGATCACCCGTGGTATGATTATTACACTCTGGGGTGCTATAATCCCAGGTTCTTCTTTTCTTCTTTCCACACAGTCTCCCGTACTTTCTCCAAAGCCAGAAGATCCTCATCAGTTAGATCCAGATCCTCCACGGCTCTTTCAAATATCACCCAGTTGGCTACCTCTTCCTCTTTAATGAGATCGTCTAACTCACTTTGTGACCCATATTTTGTATCTTCTATAATCTCATCTATCGACCTGGCGTCGAGCTTAATTAAGCCATAGGTTCTTTCTGCAATGTTTGGTGCGACTTTCTTGCCCTCATCAGGAGACATAATAATAATTCCATCTTGGGATCGTATGATATTTTCATCTTATCGTATGGCTGCCGATAGTAGGTATTGGATCTCCTAACTTCAGCCTCAAAGCGATCCATCCCTCTATAACCGAAATAAGCTCATTGCGGCAATCCTCAAGGGTCTTACCAGTTGCCCATACTCCGGGAAGTTCTTGCACATGGGCATAGTAAGGCTTAGGCTCATCATCTTCCAGGATCTCATATTCGGCCCGCTCTAAAGCAGCGTTAATGTATTCTGCTAACATATTATAATCCTATGGTCCTCTGCGGTTAATAATAGTAGCTGGATAATCAAACCATGGTTGGCTACGAATTATGAAAAAATCTCGGTCATTTGTTGCTATGCTATTTATTCGACTATTCCGAAGATTACCAGGATCCATATTCTGTATCCTCAATGATCTCTTCAATGATATCATGATCCAGCGTGATTAAACCAAAAGTCCTCTCTGATATCTTTTTCGTTAGCGTTAGTTCCACTTCTTCGCCATCCTTCAGATCCAGCTTTCCCAGTGGCTTCAAGACCTCATGCTCATATATTGCTCTAATTTGCATAATGATCCCAATATGCGTTAGGGCTCAAAGATTATACTCTTGGCGCTTAAAAAGAGCCATTGTGCGAGGGAGATGGTGTTTACCTAAGATACTTATGGCTCTTCGCTATTTCCAATTGCTAACCTCAGGTTACTATGTTTATCCAGTTGTTAGTTAGTCGCTCTGTGCGTTCTCTGTGAACTGTGGTGTCTCTGTGGTGAAAACGTCGTTAGCCACTGGTTATAACCAATGGTTTACGGACTACCACCACCGCAGACACTGAGCGCACGGAGGACGAACGAACGGAGACGACTATTGTGCTTTGTGGTGAAACTCGTAAACCCGTTACATTAAAAAAGAATATCTAAAGCTGCAGCTATCCATTCATCCCTCTTATCATAACCTCAATTCAGACGATGATCGCCATAGCCGTCAACAAGCAACAGTTTCTTACCTACTCTCTTAATTTCGTAGTGATTTAAAGGCTTTCGCCTCGTCTGCCGAGCAGAGAGACTGAAAGGCATGGCGTTTCTCGATTCGGTAGAGCTTATCCGCGAGGACAGGGAGCGATGATATCTCCATAATAAAATAATCGCATTTCCTATCCGGTCTTATCCATCTCAGAATTTCCGAGAGGAAGCATTTCATATGGCTATCGGGACCAAACGCAGCGTCTACGATTGTCTTTACCTGGCTCTGGCCGAGGCGCTGGATGGCCACTTGGTCACTGCCGACGGCAAGGTCTTCCAGGCCTTTGGCAATAGTCCCCAGAGGAACCGAATGCTTTGGGTGGGAGATCTGTTAGGTGCCTGAAAAGCCCTCGTCTCCGGAAACCTATATATCCTAGATCTGCTTAGCGCATGGCCCGTGCATAACCCAGAGATAAATACTGAGACGATAATCACCATAGTAGGTTTTTTGGGAGCTATCTTGCTCCTCCTGGATGTCGTGGTAATTAGATGATTTTTAAAATTTTGCGTAATATATTCACGAGGTCATCAATTTTTAAAATGAAGTGTAAAATCAAAAATCAATAAAGGAATATAATGAGGTGGGAGAGGTTCAGGAAGGAGGTTTAGGACCTGAACTCTCCGGTTTTGGCAGAACTCTTATCAACATCATCGTTAATGATAATAATCTTTTCTACTACACTATCTAATCTCATCGGATTTAACACTTTCGGTATTTTAAATAAGTTAGTGGGCGAAGATTAGAAGTAGCGGCGATATCCATCTGGATCTGTATCCACCGGGAAAAACAAAAGGAGGCGAATTGGCCATTGCAGAGCAAAAAAACGCATCTCAATTCAGAATATGAAAAGGCCCTGATCGTATACGAGAAGATGCTGGCCTTCGAGATGGACCATGTGCAGCAGAGCAACATACAAAGAAAGATGGGCGACAATTGCCTGGAAATAATCAAGCAAAAAAATGATTTGTTGATCTGCGAATGCGCCATTGCAGCCTATGAAAAAGCTCTGCTCGTTTATACTCTGGAGCGCTACCCAATTCCTCGCGCCAAAGTCATGAGAGGCCTGGGCTTCGCCTATGCCGCTCTGGCGGACATCGCAAATCGAGCCAAAAACCTCAAGCAGTCTACCCTTTACTGGGAAGAATCCCTGCCCTTCTTTTCTTTAACCGCCTTTCCGGAAGAGCATGCTTCCATTCAAAAAGATCTAGGCGGTGCCTACCGAAAACTGGCGGAGCTGGAGAGCCGGCCAGAAAACGGCAAAAGGGCAGTAGAGGCCTGCATAGCTGCGCTACGCGTTTTCAATCTTAAAGATAGCCCCCTGCAATTTGCGGCAACGATGGCCAACCTGGGAAGCTGCCATCTGACGCTGGCCCAGGCTGCAAATGCTGCCGATCATGCAAGAAGCTGCAAAAAAGCCATTCTAGCTTATCAGGAAGCCATCCTCGTTTATTCTCCGGACCGTAGTCCCATGCAATATGCAGCTATGAAAAATAATCTGGCCATAGCCTATCTCTCCCTTTCCGAGACCGAGGACAAGGCCGGAAACTGCCGGCTGGCTCTTGCTGCCTGCAGAGAGGCACTGCTCTACAGAACAAAGGAAGAGCAGCCGCAAGCCTACGCCGCCTTAGAGAACAATCTGGGTAATGCTTACCTCGCTTTGGCCGAAGAAGATGAAGTTTCAGAAGAAGGGGGCGAGCAAGGGTGCCTGGAGAACTGCCGGCTTGCACTGGAAGCTTACAGCAATGCTCTGCAGATCTATTCTCTGGAAGAGTTCCCCAGGCTCTATGCAACGGTTCAAAATAATCTGGCCAATGTCTATCTTACTCAGGGGCAGAGAGTGGATAAAACCAGCAATTGCATGAAGGCCATCATGGCGGCGCAAAAGGCTCTCTCTGTCTTTTCTCTGGAAGACTCACCCGAGGATTATGGCGAAGCCAAAGGCAGTCTCTGGCTGGCCTATCTTACCTTAGCCGATATCGAGTACCGGGCCGAGAACTGCGCTCTGGCTCTGCAGGCATGCGAGGATCGGCTGTATTCTTACAGGATCTGGGCCGCCCAGCCGCTGCAAATCGCTTCCTGCTGCAAGGATCTGGCCATGACGGCCATAATGCTGGCAGATATGGAAATATCGGCAGAGGCCAAAGCCGAGGACTGCAAGAAGGCCATATCTGCGGCTTTTGAGGCTTTGCAGATCTATGATGTTCCCAATTACCCAGAGGAGCATGCTGAGGCGCAGATCTTGCTCTGGGCGGCTTATTCGGCTCTGGCTGAGGTCGAGGAAAAAAAGGAGAACTGCCGGCGGGCAATACAGGCCTGCCAGTCCGCCATCAGAATTTATGAAAGAACGAGCCCGGCAGAGCACGCCGATGCTCTCAAAAATCTGGGCTACAGCTTCATCACGTTGGCTGAAATGGAGGACAAGGCGGAAAACTGCCAAAAAGCCATCGATGCCTGCGAGCGGGCCATGCAGTATTACACGCTGGAAACGGCCCCCCTGGAGCACGCCGATATTCTCAGGGATTTGGCCTTTGCTTATGTCACTTTTTCGGAGGTGTTGGATAAAGAGGAGTGCAGCAAAAAGGCGCTCAAGGCTTACAAGAAGGCCTTTAAGATCTACAGGGCCAGGGCGGAAGAGCTGGAGAGAGAGGGCCATCCGGGCGCCCATGAGATGCGAGAACAGGCGGAAAAATGCCACCGCTCCATGCAGTCGTGCAAGGCCATCTTCAAGGCGGGGCGAAAGGCTGGAGCGGCAGCGCCGCAGGAAAGGCCGGATGGGAGGCCGGGAGCATGACCCGCTTGACAGAGGAGCAGAAGGCGGAGTACTTCCGGCGGTCCTACACGGCTGTGGACGGGCTGTGGTTTATGAAGGTCGAGGAGAGGCTGGGCTTTGATGAGGCCTTGCGGCTGGACGAGGCCGTCTGGAAGGTTCTGCCCAAGATTCAGGCCCGCGCCCTGAAGGGCATGATGCATTTGCCAGGGGGCCTTGCGGGGCTGGAGCCTGCGCTCTGTGCCCGCCTGGACCTGGAGGGCTTCGAGTATGAGATAGAGCCGCATAGTGAGGGCTTTGTCGTGATCGTCAAGAGGTGCCCCTGGCATGACTTGATGATAAAGTCAGGGCGCGGGGATCTTTCGGAGAAGGTGAGCGATCTGATCTGCCGGGTGGAAAACTCGGTGTGGGCGAGCGAGTTTTCTGGTGAGGGTGGGGAGATCGGATTCGAGAGGGAGGAGAGGATCTGCCGGGGAGAGGGGAGATGTGTGCTGAGGTTTGGGAGATAAGATCTCGGCTAGATTCGCCAAGTGGAGTTGTCTTTGTGATTGAAAAGATCAAACTGCGGTCTCTTCTGGAAGAGGCCATAGAAAAGGCGAAGGGCATTGATCACGAGAAGGCAGAGCGCGAGATAGAGGAAGAGAGCAACCAGCTTGCCAAGAAGAGATTCGAGATTTTATTTCAAAATCAAAAGATATCTTTAACTCTTTTTGAAACACTGATCCTTTCTTGAAATGGATCAAGGAACTAATTCGAAATGCCATCCCCCATCTGGTCCCCCCGCTTCACCCTCACCCTTGCCATCGCCCGCGGCCTGATGCAGATCGAGGCGGCGCGTGCTTTAGTGGACCGCATGCCGCTCTCGCCTTCGGCTGAGGCCGCGCTACGTGCTCGCGCTCGTGTGCGATCCTCCCACTTCTCCACCTTTATCGAGGGCAACCGCTTGACTCTTGAGGAGGCAAAAGCCGTCATCAACGACGAAAAAACCGAGATCGAAGGCAGAAAGAGGGATGTCTCCGAGGTTCGCAATTACTGGAATGCTCTCCTCTGCGTGGAGGAGTGGGCCAGGAAGAAAAAGCCCCTCACCGAGGAGCTGATCAAGAGGCTGCATGCTCTGGTAGAATATGGCCCCAGAGCCAGGCCCACACCTTACCGGGAGGGCCAGAACGCCATCTTCGAGGCAGTTCGACTTAAGGCGGAAAGATGCGGGGCCGAGGGCCACCCGGCGAAGCCCGAAGCTCTGCGCCGCCTGGACCACCGGGCGCGGGTAGTGCTGTGCCTCTTTGCAAGTCAGGATCGCATCACTGCTCCTGAGGTAGCTGCCGAGCTGGGCCTTTCTGAGCGCATGGTCCGAAACCTTCTCAAATACTGGGTGGGTGACGGCTGGCTGGAGGTGGCCGACCCATCCCGGCGGGGGCGGGCTTACTCGTTATCGGCATTTTATCGGCAATACATCGGCAGCTTATCGGCAACCACTGAGAGGCAATCGTGATATATCCGCTCGCCCAAAACCAGCTCATGCGCGTTGCCATCATTGTTTCAGACCCCCTGGATTGGACAGCCCAGGCTCTCCTCGCCTCCTTCTCTGCAAAAGGCATGGACGCATTTTTCCTGAACTTCTCGGACCTCCTGGCCAGCATCAACAGCATTCAATCTTTTAGCTGCGCCGGAATCGATCTCCTCAATCTGGACGCCATAGTGGTGCGGGACCTGGGCCGAAGGGGTGCGAGCGACGTAGCCTTCCGCTTTGAGGTCTTGCAGGCCCTCCAGGAAAAGGGAATCACCGTCATCAATCCGCCCCAGGCCATAGCTAGAGCGGCCAACAAGTTCGCCACCTCCCGAGCTTTGCAGGATGCCGGGGTCGCCACTCCCAGGACTGCTGTCACCACCAGCTTCAAAGAGGCCAAGAGAGCCGTGCACGATTTTAAAAAGGCAGTCTCCAAGCCCCTCTTCGGCTACAAGGGCAGAGACATCATCCTTCTGGAGGACGGCAGTGATTTGGACCAGGCCCGGCTGGAAAGCATACTGGAAAAACAGGGGCAGGTCTACCTGCAGGAGTTCATCGCCCTCGTTACTCCCCGCGACATCCGGGCCTTTGTGGTGGACGGCAGAGTTTTGGGCGCCATTCATCGCCTCGCCCCTCCCGGCCAGTGGATCAGCAACCTGGCCCGGGGCGGACGAGCGGTAGCCTGTCCTGTAACGAAGGAGCTGGAGGAGTTGGCGGCCAAGGCGGCCAAGGCGGTGGGCACCGTCTACTGCGGCGTGGATCTCCTGGAGACGGAGCGCGGCCTCACCGTCATCGAGGTGAATGGAACGCCTTCGGGAAAGGGCATCTTCGAAGCCCTGGGCGTGGATGTGACGGCAGCTATCGCAAGCCATGTGCATCAAAATTGTTATCTACGTGGTCGCTAACCTTAGCTCCATGTTTACAATACTCACCGGTGCACAGTTTGGTGATGAAGGCAAAGGCAAGGTTATTGATTTGCTGGCCGAAAATTACGATGTTGTGGTTCGCTTCCAGGGCGGCGACAACGCCGGCCATACCGTGGTAGTAGGCGGCAAGAAATACAAGCTGCATCTGGTTCCCAGCGGCGCCATCTTTGGCAGAAGGCTGCTCATCGGTCCGGGCGTGGTGCTCAACCCCCGTGTCCTGTGGAGCGAGATTCAGTCCCTGGAATCGGAGGGCATCAAGGTCGATATCGGCATCGACGCCAAGACGACCATCATCATGCCCTATCACATTGAGCTCGACGGGCTACGTGAGAAGGCCAGGACGGAGAAGATCGGCACCACCAACCGTGGCATTGGGTTTGCCTACGTGGATAAGGTCGCTCGCGAGGAGGTGCAGATGGGAGACCTCACCGACCCGGCTCTGCTGGAGGCCAAGCTCAAAGAGATCGGTCCGGCCAAGGAGAAAGCCATTGCCGACATGGGCGGCGACCCCACGGTGGTCAGGTATGCGCCCTACATCGATGAGTATCTGGAGATCGGAAAACGCCTGAAGGACAAGGTGACGGATGTCTCGCGTGAGATCAACATAGCTCTCATCGAGGACAAGTGCGTTCTGGCCGAAGGCGCTCAGGGAGCATTCCTGGATGTCATCCACGGCACGCAGAAGTTCGTGACCTCCAGCTTCACTACCGCGGGAAGCGCCTGCGCCAACTTAGGCGTTGGCCCGGTAATGGTGGACAACGTGGTCGGCGTGATCAAGGCCTACATCACCCGCGTCGGAGAAGGTCCCATGCCCACGGAGCTAAAAGATGCTCTGGGCGTGATGATGCGAGAGAAGGGTGCAGAGTATGGTACGACAACGGGCAGGGCCAGACGCTGCGGCTGGTTTGATGCTGTCCTGGGCCTGAAGTCCGTACACCTGAACGGCTACACGGAGCTGGCTCTAACCAAACTGGATGTGCTCACAGGCATTAATCCCATAAAAATTTGCGTCGGCTATACGCTCGATGGCGAGGAGCTCGGCTATCCTCCGGAGAGCACATTGGACCTGGCCAGATGCAAGCCCATTTATGAGGACATGCCTGGTTGGACTGAGGATATAACCGAAGTCAAAGAGTATGATGATCTGCCGGCCAATGCCCGTGCTTATGTTGAGCGGCTGGAGGAGCTACTCTATATTGAGCCGCTGGATAACTGCATTTCTGCCGTCTCGGTGGGGCCGGGAAGGGAGCAGACCATCTTCCGGGATGAGCCGGAAGAGTGAAGCTATTATTCTAAAGGACGATGAGCCGGTGCTATGTGTTGCGGCTCATAGTATTTTTGTAGCGTTATATAACATTTTTCCCACAAAAAATATATATTCTTATAGATGCGTATCTAAGAAGAAATGGGGGTTTAGTCTATGAAAAGGTGTCTATCAATATTGATCCTGATAATGCTGATCAGCTTATCGGGCGCTGTGTCCGAAAAAAAGCTCGACAGCCAGGTTGGGTACAATTTCGGTGGTGTGAAACTCAATCAGGTTGACGATCCATCCGGCTCTGCAACCACGATAAATATCAAGGACAGCTTATTTCAGCCATCCACTTTGACCATGCCTGTTGGAACGAAAGTAGAGTGGCATAATCAGGATGGTGTACAGCATTCTGTTACCAGTGATATTAAAGGCTTATTCGATTCAGGTGTGCTAAATCCAGGAAAGAAGTTCGACTTCACTTTCAAAACTCCCGGCAGCTACGGCTATCACTGCAGCATTCACCCCGGCATGCAAGGGACGATCACGGTAACGGGAAGTGCCGCTTTGCAGGATTCTTCATCTTCTGGATTGCAATCTGGATTGGAAAATGCAGGCTCAAAAGGAGGAAAATCTGCATCCTGGAGCGAAAAGCCCCTCAGCTCAAGCGAGCTGGTGAAGTCTGCAAAATTGCAGTCCGAAACGCGGACAACCGGGGTTAGCGGCCTGCCGCTCTTGTCCAATCCCGCAATAGACCAGAGCGCCGGCCAGTCATTAGGCCAAGTATCCGGTCTGGCAACCGGCCAGGATTCAAGCACAGCTTCCAGTCAGGTTGCTTTGCAGAAGTTCTCTAAGTACTATCGTTCTACCTCCGAGGCTCCAGTAGATCAGCTCACCGCTCCTACTAAAATCGATTTGAAGGGGGTGGAGCCTGCCATGCTCTACTTCGGCTCCACGCAAAAAGCGGTGTCCTACGCCCAGTATCAGACCTATGCTCTTAGCACCGGCATAAACTCTCTCTGGATATCAGGCCCCTCCAGCTGGACTCAGTATGCCATGGTTCCTTTGGGCTCTATGCTGAACATGATTACCACATCTTCAGCCGGAGGTTATGGCTATCTCTATGAGATTTATCCGGACGGAAATCTGGATATGAACAGCTACTACTTCAATCCCTACAACCAGATAGGATTTTATGCTGATGAGGTGGGGCAGCATCAGTTGTTCTTCAATATTGCCGGACAGCCCAGCAACGTGATAGTAATAGATGTAGTGCCCTACCAGCCTCCTGCCCAGCCCGTCTACAATTTCGCGGCAGTCACCATCAGCTCAGCCTGGCTGCGAGGGTATAATGTCTATGTCGATGGCAGCTATCAGGCCACCGAGGGAATGACGGGAGAGCCCGACGGTACAGTGACAATCAATGTTCCGGGAAATGAGTATCACAACATCGCCATAGATGGCAGCGGGTTCACGTTCTCGGATTACAAGAACTTCCAGGCCGGTTACGCCTACCAGCTCAATGTGTAGGCCTGGCCGCTTAATCCTTTTTTTATTTTTTTGCAGAATTATCAGTTCTACGCCGGAAGAGATTTTTATAGGAAGAAATGATTGATGTGAAAATGGCAGATGTCTTGATTTATGGGGCGGGAGCCATTGGCTCATTCATGGGATATCTTCTCTCAGACCCTTGCGATTTAAATGGAATTAAAATCGAAAACGTGGCTCTCCTGGGAAGAAAGAGCCATATAAATGGAATAAAAGATATCGGCCTGCAGATATATCTTCCCGAAGAGAGAAAGCTTTTGAAGTTCAAACACTGCTTTACAGGCCTTGATGACCTGAAAGCATCCGATTTTTGTCCGGAGATCGTATTAGTATGCGTTAAGACATACTCTCTGCCCGGTGTCTGCGATGAATTGAGAAAGTCTGGCCTCTTGCAAGGGCGGCTGAAGAACGCCCACTTCATATTGTTGATGAACGGCATGGGAAATAGGGAAGTCTTTAATGAGCTTGATCTGCCCGATTCTCAAGTATTGGAAGGCATCACCGCTCTGGGAGTCAAGCTCTCAGAGGACGGCACGGTGGAGCTTAAAGGAAAGGGAAAAACCATTCTAGAGGATAAAATCGGCGAGGATAAGAAAAAATTTATGATGGATAGGTTCTTGGAGAAGGGCTTTGAGTTGGAATATGCCCCGGATTTTAAGGAGCATCAATACAGCAAGCTCTTCGTCAACTCCGTGATTAACCCTATAACGGCATTAACTCGCCGGGAGAACGGAATTGTTTTATCCTCTTTCCTCAAAAACACTGTGCAGGGCGCGGTCAAGGAAGCCGTGAACGTTGCCGCAAAGGAAGGCATAAAGAGGGATGAGATGAGCGTTAGGAAAATGGTTTATTCCGTAGCCGAAAAGACATCCGGCAATACCTCCAGCATGCTCCAGGATGTGTTAAAGGGTAGGATGACTGAGATTGATTCCATAAACGGCTACATCATTCGCCGGGCGAAAAAGCATAAGATAGAGGTTCCCGTAAACGAGGCATTATACGAACTGGTAAAATCAGCTACAATTAGAGAATGACTCTTCTTTTACCCTCTCAACGATAACAATCTCGAGAAGATCCTCAATACCCTCGATAGATCTTATCTTATCGTTAATCAATTCATTGAGTTCTTCAAGGCTTCTGGCATAGACTTTGAGAAATAGGTCGTATTCTCCTAGCACACTATAGATTTCCGAGATTTGGGGGATCTTTGAAAGCTCATTTTTAGCGGCGTCATGTTTATCAGCATCTATCTGTACGAGCATTATAACCGCCACTACATAGCCGATTGACGCAGGGTCTACTGTTATTGTAAACTTTTTTATGATTCCATGCTCTTTCAGCCGTTTAATTCTGAATTGTACCGTTGCATCTGATATGTTCATGCGGCGAGACATCTCTAGATAACTCATTCGAGAATTTTGCTTGAGAAGTTTAAGAATATTGGAATCGATTTCATCCAACACAGATCTATTGCCCATGTTTATCTGATTTTCTCCTAAATTATGGCATTTATCAATGTTGTACCAAGATACTATATAAAAGCTTATCTATTCAGGTATTTGCTTGGTATTTATGCATTTGATTGGTAGTTTGCCAACATAATTGATTAGAAGATGGATATACACCGAAATCTTGATAAAGCATGAGATCTGCATTAGACAACCCGGAGAGATGACATTGGAGTTTTGGGCCAGTCTTTTCTATAAATATCGCAGACTAATAAAATGGTTAAGCCTTTACCTAGCGCTTGCCGGTCCGGGCATAATCGTGATGATTGCCGACAATGATGCCGGCGGAATTACAACCTATGCTGCCACCGGGGCCAAGTTCGGTTTTAGTTTTATCTGGTTTGTAATATTGTTAGGCCCAATAGCTTATGTGGTTCAGGAGATGACCGTGAGGCTCGGTGCTGTCACCAAGAGGGGGCATGCTGAGGCCATATTCGATGCTTTCGGGCCATTTTGGGGCTGGTTCTCTCTGATCGACCTTGGTATTGTGAATTTTCTTACTCTGGTCACAGAATTCATCGGAATGACTGCGGCACTGAATATATTCGGTGTCCCCCCATTGTTAACGGTGATCAGCGTTTCAGCCCTGATGATCGCCATCGTTATGTATGGTCGGTACTGGACCTGGGAAAAGATAGTTCTTCTATTCTGTACTTTGAACCTGATCTACATTCCTGCCGCACTTATCGTAAGACCGGATTACAACCAGGTTATGGGCGGATTGATGCCAGCATTCCCTTATGGATTTAATGGTGAGGTCTTCTTTTTCTTGATGGCCAACATCGGAACGACCATAGCTCCCTGGATGATCTTCTTCCAGCAGAGTTCCGTCGTGGATAAAGGCATGACTGAAAAAGATATTCCGTTTGGGAAGCTCGACACTGCCATAGGAGCCCTTTTCACCATCCTGGTGGCAGTGTTCTGCATAATTCTCACAGGATCTTTGTTATTCAAACCGGGTGGAACCGATATAGAAAGCGCGGCAGATGCCGCCCGAGCAATCATTGGAAGCCAACCACTAGTCGGCACGGCCCTGGCCATAGGGCTATTCGATGCAGGATTGCTGGGTGCTATATGCATCTCCTTAGCAAGTTCGTGGGCGATGGGTGAGGTGCTTGGATGGGCGCACTCTATTAACAACAAGCTTTCGGAAGCACCCATGTTCTATGCATTCTATTTCCTGAGCTTACTTGGTGCCGGTATAATCGTGCTGCTTCCAGGAGCGCCATTAGTCCTCATAACTCTATTTGTGCAGGTAATTGCCGTCACGCTCCTCCCTGCTGCCCTGGTCTTCCTAATAGTGCTGCTGAACAGCGAAGAGCTTATGGGGAAATACAAGAATACGCTGTTTCAGAATGTTTTGGGCTTTTCGATTATCCTCATGATAATCATCCTTTCCACACTATACGCTCTGAGCGTGCTGTTCCCGGAGGTCTTCTAGTGACCAGTGCAAACGAAAAAAGTGAGGGACATGTGGGGAAAAATATGGTCCAAGAGTGGATTGGCAAGGTGAAAGAGATCAACCATAAGTACAGCCAGCCCCGCTTGCACATGACGCCCCTGGTCAAAGCATCTCTTCTGGCTTTGAGAATCTATTTGATCATATTGGTCATGATATTAGTTTATAAATTTTATTTGGTGGTGCGATGATCGGCTTTGATAAGACTAATATTAGTTTTGGGACAATCTATTTGCCGGAGAGCACCTATTTTTTGAGTGATGTGCTTAATGCGAAAGTCACAATCGGTGGCAAGAAGGTAGGCAAGCTCTCGGATCTTACAGTCCTGGACAAAGAAAAAGCGGCAGAAGTTACGCATTTAGTTGTCACTCGACCCTTTGGTTATCCTTCACTAATGGTCCCCTGGGAAAAGGTCAGGTTGTTTGATTCAAAGGAAGTCGCCATCGATATTGACGATGCAGAAAAATTTGCATGCAAAATTCCCGAAGGATTTGTTCTGCTAAGGGACCATATCATGGACAAGAAGATCCTCGATATGGAGGATAACGATGTGGAATTGGTCTACGACATAAAGATGGTGATGAAGAAAAATAAGCTGTACGTTACCGATGTCGATCCTGCCAGCTATGCGCGTTTGAGGAGGCTGGGCCTAAGCTGGCTTGCAGATCTATTTCATAAGGAGATCGATAGAAGCGAGGATAAGCTGATACCATGGCTCTACGTTCAACCATTGCCCGCTGACCTCGGAAGTTTCACAGGCAACGTAAAGCTCAAGATACTGAAAGAAAAGCTGAATGACCTTCCGCCAGTTGATCTCGTGGAAATCTTAGAAGATCTGGATCATGAGCAAAGAGTGGCAGTTATAAATCAGCTCGATACTGAGCAAGCTTCGGATACACTAGAAGAGATCGGCCCGAACATGCAAAGGGAGATAATCTCCTCTCTAAAGAAAGAAAAGGTGGCACAGCTGCTAGACAAGATGACGCCGGGACAGGCTGCAGATGTGCTATCAGTCCTGGCTTTCGAAGACCGGAAAGCCATAATGAACTTGATGGATGAAGATAACATCGACAAGATAAAGTCCATTTTGGATAAGCTGCAAGACACTATTATCAATATCATTACTGAAAAATATATACGAGTTTCGCCTGATGAAATCGTTGAGACTGCGCAGAACAGATATCCTAGAATTGCCAAGGACAAAGATGAAGTGATGTATCTCTTTGTCGTCGATGGGAGGGATAAGCTGCTAGGTGTGATCGATGTGAAGGATTTGCTCAGAGGCGATGATAAAGCCTTATTAAAGGATATCATGGTCAAGAGCGTCATAACCTTGAAGGAAGAAAACACATTGGGAGAAGCCTCGGCTATGTTCTCAAGATATGACTTCAGGGCGCTGCCGGTTACTGATAAGGATGACAAAATGGTGGGCGTGGTCCGATACCGCGATGTTACACAACTAACGCATCATTTCCTTGAGTAATCGAAGCGATCCAAGAGATCTACCATCAAAATGCCCACCAAACTGCCGGTTATTGCCCCAACTATCACGTCAAGTGGATAATGAACACCTATGTATACTCTCGAGAAACCTATAGATGCTGCAATGACAAAAAAAACAACCATATATTTGCTATAAAATTTTGATAATATCATGGCAGATAAAAAAGCTGTCGAAGTATGTCCAGATGGTAAGCTTCTAAAATTATCTACCAGTTCAAGTGGCATTATGGATAGGACTTCATATGGCCTGGGCCGGTGGATCATTGTCTTGAGGGTATAAACCAGAATCGTATCTACTATCAATCCCAATGCTAGATAAATCGCCGGTCTTTTTTCTCCTTTTAGCCATAGAAATATAATTATAAAACATATAAAAAGAGAAGCCCCTCCATTTGTCCATAGAACAAAAAAAGATTCGATAGCAGGAATTCTATCTTCGCAGATTTCGAGAAAAAGAGCAGTATCGTATTGTGTCAGCAAATCCCAAAAGATAAAAAGCGTACCGTAAGTTATTACAAGGAGGAGAACGGAACTATATATTTTATAATTTTTATATATTTCTAATTGGTGTTTGCAGGATATGAAATTCAAATTAGATTTAGGTTTTTCATTGAGCATTGTCTCATGCCCCTGCTATCGCAAAACAGATGAATTTGCATCTATTTATATACTCGTAGATTAATTGCTTGAGATCGCTTGACCCTTTAGGTGATTTCTTGTCGGCTCTCAATCCTACATCGATGGAACGCATTAAGCTCCTGTTTTTCAGTCTCATCATTGCCGTATTAATAGCCACATCTCTAAAGTGCCTTCCTGAACCTGCAAATTGCTGCCACCTTGAACCCATCAGTGGAGCATTCTCATTTGTGTTTCCCCTTATGGGGCATGTGGCATTTCCTTTATTCTACTTTATTGGGCTGTTGGTCGGCTGGTATCAGGTGTCTGGAGGACTGAATTGCTGGTTGGATCTCGGAGAAGGCATTGCCATAGCAGGTCTTGGATATGCAATAGCTGAGGCAATTGTCTTTAGACAAAAAAACGCAATTAATAGGATAGATGAGAGAGCCAGAAAAGCTGCACACATAATCTCAAACCTGTCGGCATGTCTATTGATATGGATCCTGGGTATCCAAACGACATCATACTTTGTTCTTCTAGGAACTTGCACAGGAATTATATTAATACATCTAAAATTAATCGGAATGAAAATACCTGGGATTGAGGAATGGCTAAGAAATGTCGGAAGGGAAGGGGAAATTCCTGGCGAGGGGGCGTTGTACAACGCGCTTGGCATTCTCTTTGCCCTCAGTATGCTGAGAAACGACTCTGCCGCAGCAATATCTGTAATACTCATACTGGCTCTCGGGGATGGTTTTGCAACATACATCGGTACTCGATATGGAAGACATAAATTGCCATGGAATAGAAACAAAACCTTTGAAGGCACGATAGGATTTGCGGCTGGGGCAATATTTGCCTTGTTCGCGATGCCGGTACCAGCAACAATTTTTGTAGTAGTGTTGGCAACGATTATTGAGTCGCTACCTCTAAAAGTAAATGATAACATAACCTTGCCAGTAGTATCTTCTTTATCCTATTTGATTATGATATATTAAATTAAATATTTTAAATATTTATCTCACCCTCTGTCAGGAACATCTCCGGCCACGTCCCCCACTTTGCAGCGCTTCTATTATCCTCTATCCTGCTCTTCTCCTCAGGCCGGCACTTCTCCTCAATCCTCTTCGTAATCATATCTTCTACATCGCAAAGCCGTGTATGGAAAACCTCGGCTAAGATCTGTTTTGCCGTCTCCAGCTGCAGAGCCCGGGCATCGGCCACATTTGATTTTATCAGATGCTTTCGTGATCTTCTCATGCACAAAGGTAATCATTTTGAGTTTTTGTGTCCCCTCGCAAGGTTTTCATATACCGGATCAGCAAATGGATAAATTGTGAACGTTTTCGGCCTGCTTCATGATCAGATCAGAGCAAAGCTAGTGGAAGAGTCCATCTTCGAGCCGACAAAGCCGCAAGAAGAGGCCATTCCTTTCATCCTCTCCGGAGAAAATGTGCTGCTCATCGCGCCCACCGGCACAGGAAAGACGGAAGCGGCCAGCCTGCCCATCTTTCATAAGATTCTTTCAGGCGAGCGCCAGGGGACAAAGGCCGTCTACATCACGCCGCTACGTGCCCTGAACCGGGATATGCTGCGCCGGTTTCAAGAATGGGGGGAGAAGCTGCACATAACCGTTGCCGTTCGGCACGGCGACACCAGCCAGGCGGATCGGAGAAAACAGGCATTAAAGCCGCCGGACCTGCTGATCACCACCCCGGAGACGCTGCAGATAATGCTGACCGGAAAGCTCCTGCGCCAAAATCTCTCCACGGTCAAGGTCGTCGTGGTGGATGAGGTGCACGAGATGGCCTCTTCCAAGCGCGGCTCGCAGCTGGCCGTGCTCCTGGAGAGGCTGGCGGAGCTTGCCGGCGACTTTCAAAGGATTGGGCTTTCTGCAACGGTGGGCTCGCCAGAGGCCGTGGCCAGGCTGCTCGTGGGAACAGAACGCAGCTTTCGAATCATCCAGACGGATGTGGAGAGGGCCAGCGATTTTCAGGTAGTAAGTCCTCAGCCCACGCGGGCTGACTATACTATGGCCGGCACCCTGGAGTGCGATCCCCGTTTGGCGGCGCAGATTCGCTTCATCAGGGAGACGGTGCACAACAAAAAGTGCCTCATCTTCGTCAACACCCGGCAGGCGGCGGAGGTCTTAGGCTCTCGGTTTCGCCAGCTTGGCGAGTCCATTGGCGTGCACCACGGCAGCCTCTCGGTGGAGGCGCGAGTGGAAGCAGAGGAGGCCTTCAAGGCCGGCGAATTACGCGGCCTGATCTGTACTTCCTCTATGGAGCTAGGAATTGATATCGGCGATGTGGACCACGTCATCCAGTACAGCTCGCCACGTGAGGTATCGCGCCTTTTGCAGCGGGTAGGCCGTGCCGGGCACAAGATCGGCCTCATCTCTTCCGGGACCATCATCGCCACCTGTGCCGATGATGTGGCAGAGGGCTGTGCCATTGCCCGCGGGGCGGCAGCCGGCGAGCTGGAAGCTATCCTGATTCATGAGAAGCCCACTGATGTGTTAGCTAACCAGATTGTGGGACTGGAGATGGATTTCGGGGAGATAGACCGGGAAAAGGCACACAGAATCATCACCAGAGCTTATCCCTTCCGGCTGCTCTCCAGAGAGGAGATGGACGGCGTCATCACTCAAATGGAAGAGCATCGGCTGGTGTGGCTGGACGGCGACCTCTTGCAAAGGACTCGCAAAGCGCGGGAGTACTACATCGAGAACCTCTCCATGATCCCGGATGAGAAGAGGTATAACGTCTACGATATTGTGGGCCGCCGCTCTGTGGGAACTTTGGACGAGGCCTTTGTCATCAGCTTTGCCGAGCCAGGAGCCACGTTCGTCACCAAGGGCGAAATCTGGGAGATCACCGAGATTGGAGATAATGAGATCAAGGTGGTGCCCATCCACCGAAGCGGTGAGATTCCCAGCTGGACGGGAGAGGAGATTCCCGTTCCCTTTGCTGTGGCCCAGGAGGTAGGACGCATGCGCCGGGAGATCCGGCAGGTGCTGGAAAGCGAAGGTAGCCAAGGTAGCCAAGGTAGAGAAGGTAGCCAAGGTAGAGAAGGTAGCCAAGGTAGAGAAGGTAGCCAAGGTAGAGA
>JBAXWY010000048.1:0-22176 GCA_037128175.1 Methanothrix sp. | reverse complement strand
CATCGGCCTTCAACTCTAATAGATGATGGGTATTTAAAGCTAGCGCACCAAAAAAGAGGGGGGTCAAGCGACAGGATTTTAAATAATATTATTATATTAAAATATTCCTGATAGCTATGCATATCAACCGCACTGGAAGCATTAACCTATAGCGATCAGCTTCGCGGGAGAATTATGAGGGTTACGTCTGAAGAAGCACGCTCTGCCAGGGAAATAATCCAGAAGATCCTACTTTCGACGATCGCAATCGAAACTATGATGCGCGAAATCAGATCGAAAATGATGTCTTTTGGCTCAATGATAAGCGCCTCATTCCACTCCTTCCCACACCCCCCTAAGCGTAACCTTAAACCATTTTGATGAGGACAGCTTCCAGGATTATCTTGACCGCAGATTCCTATGCCAAAGCCGTCATCGAAGCCGCACTCTTCGCCTCGGGTAGAACCCTCACTCCACGAGAGCTGGCCGATCTCTCCGCCCTCTCCGAGGAACGGGCACGCGCTCTCGCCGACGACCTGACAAAGGAGTACGCCGCCCGCGACTCTGGCATTGAGATCAAAAACATTGGCGAGGGCTACTCCATGCAGGTTCGCTTCGGCCTGGCCGGACGGGTCCTCTCCTTCGCCCCCAAAGAGATCGAGGCCCCACTCATCAGAACTTTAGCCATCATCGCCTACAAGCAGCCCATCAAGCAAAGCCATCTGGTGGAGATCCGGGGCAACAAGAGCTACGATCACGTGAAAGAGCTGGAGGAAAGGGGCCTCATCAATGCGGAGAAGTTCAGCCGCACCAAGCTTCTTACCACCACGCGCGGCTTTGCCGATTACTTCGGCATCAGCTCTGCCGATCCCCAGGCAATTAGAAGAGCCCTTCTCAAAGACAAGAGGCTAGTGGGCGTCTCGCCCATGTACGAGAGCCTGGCTTTGCGTCTCGCCCTAGACTACATAGTAGTAAATCCCTATAAGCCTGAGGAGGAGGATCTGGAACGCCTGAAAGAGATCGAGCTGTTGGTGCTCGCTCCCGGCTACACAGAAAGAGTCAAGCAACACTATTCCGGCCAGATGCTGGAAGCGGGCGTTGCCACCCTTTCCCAGCTCAAGGAGAGCGCGGAGAGAATCTGCCAGGAGTCTGGCTGCGGGGATGTCGAGCCCTTAGCCGCCGAGGTGGACTCGCTGCTCAAAAGATTCCGGCAGAGAGCGAAAACCGCACGGGCAATCAAGCCACTCACCCCCATGATAGAAGAGATGGCCCGCGACCTGCGCCTGCCTGTACTGGAAGGGGGCCTAACGGTTGCGCCCGACTCTGCAGGAATAAAAGCAGATATCCTGGTACCCGCCCACCAGCCCTACGACATGGATATTCTGGAAAGAATTGTGCAACGCTACGAAAAGATCCTGGGCAGGAAGACGTAATCGTAATCCACAGGTTAGGCCCAACAGTAGATCCTTCGGTCCATCAAGTTAAATCCATTCTTTCCGCCGGAAATAGACCATCATTACCACAACTACCAGAAGCATTAATATCAAAACGGCCGGGTAGCCCAAAGGAGACTCCAGCTCCGGCATGAATCTGAAGTTCATCCCATACAGCCCCGCCAGGAAGGTGAGAGGAATGAATATGGTAGAGATGATGGTCAAGAGCTTGATCACCTCGTTGAGCTTATTGCTCAGGCTGGAGAGATATGTTTCCAAAAGCGATGTGGACATATCGCGGAAGGTCTCGATGTTCTCGATCACCTGTATGGTGTGGTCGTAAACATCCCTCAGGTAGATCTTGATCGGTTCCGAGACGAGGGGTGAATCACTCCTTTGCATCTTGCTGATGGCTTCTCTCAAAGGCCAGACCGACTTTCGTAGGAACAACATATCTCGCTTCAGATTGTAGATGGCAGGAAGAACGCCGGGCTGCGGGTCTGACACAACCGAATCCTCCAGCTCCTCGAAATGATCCCCCAGTTTTTCCATGATCAAAAAATAGTGGTCCACTATGGCGTCAATCATGGAGTAGGCCAGGTAGTCTGCACCTTGCTTTCTTATTT
Source organism: Methanothrix sp. (assembly GCA_037128175.1). Classification (GTDB taxonomy): domain Archaea; phylum Halobacteriota; class Methanosarcinia; order Methanotrichales; family Methanotrichaceae; genus Methanothrix. The sequence continues at coordinate 20,138 of JBAXWY010000048.1, read as the reverse complement.
TGCCCTTGGCCATCCGGAGACGATCTCGCAGGGGGTTGAATACATCAACCTCTTTTTCTTTGAAGGATATTATAAAATTTGGTCCCAGGATCATGCTGACCTGATCCATATCTAAGTTGGTGTCACCCAGATCACCTTCATCATCTTCGCCTTCTGCTTTTTTACCACCCTCTTCATCGTAGTAGAGCATCTTTAGCACGATGAATATATAATCATCATAATCCTCGATTTTAGGACGCTGATCGGTCAGAATATCTTCCAGAACCAGAGGATGAATTCCATAGCATGAGCCAAGTTTCTCTAAGACATCCATCTGATGGAGGCCGTCAATGTTTATCCAGGTTACAGTGGGCTGATCTTTGAACCTGAAACACTCTTCTACCTCCTTGACCTCTGCCTCGTGATAATGTTGCTCATCATAATCAATTATCGTGATCTTGGGCCGTTCCAGTGGCTTTTCGCTTGCCATCGGCAGCGGGTGGGCAGCGAGTTCTAAGATGTCTCTTCCCGTGCTTTGGCTCAAGTCGTTTGCCCGCTGTGGGCCCAAACCCTTTGCCTTCTCCGTTATGCTCCTGAATGTAGCCATGTTAACCTCTAAACCGGAGATGTCTCTTCTTTTGCTCGCTCTACTACTATGATCTCATGCAGGTCTTCAATGCCGTCAATCGACCTTATGCGATCGTTTATGAGGGTATTCAGCTCATCGAGGCTTTTAGACCATACCTTAACGAAAAGGTCGTACTCACCCAGTATCCCATAGACCTCGGTTATTTCAGGTATCTTCGCTAAAGCCTCGACTGCCTGGTCCTGTCTTTCGTTGTCGGTCTGCACAAGCATTATCGCGGTCACTGCATAGCCTGTAGCTGCCGGATTGGCTATAATGGTGAATCGCTCTATGACCCCATTAGCCTTCATGCGTTTGAGCCGGAACTGTATGGTCGCATCGGAGATGCCGGATTTTCTTGACATCTCTTGCAGGCTCATGCGCGCATTCTCCCGAAGACTGCGAAGAATGGCCCGATCCACTTCGTCAAGATCCACACTATTGCCCATGATAATCTGGTATTCTCCCTGGTGATTCGTTATTGTATTGATATATTACCAAGATTACCATATAAAGGTTTCAATTTCTCCAATATTAATTGTTAATGATATAGATTAAATATGGTTTTAGAAATCCTCCCTGGTATTATATTAGGTTTTGCCAAAAGCTTATATGTTCGAAGATAGAACTCAAACTAAATCATGTAATATTAATGCTCAGAAAATCGAATGATTGCGACTTAGGTGGAATTAAATTCAAAGTGCGATATAGGGGCTAGCTGTAATGATACTCGTTAGATTGATAATCCTTGTATTAATAATTCTCTCCTTGGGGGTGGCCCAATCTGCTACAATTGGCGTTGGCGGCACAAATGCATCTTTTAGTAGCATACAGAGAGCAATAGATGCAGCAGAACCGGGAGATAATATAGAGGTGTACAGTGGCACCTATCAGGAAAACGTCTTCGTATACAAAGCACTCAAAATACGTGGCATATTCAATGGTTCCAGCATGCCTACCATAGACGCCGGTGGCAAGGGAAGCGCTATAACGCTTACAGTTGACGGGGTTCTTCTGGAGGGACTCATGATGACCAACTCCTTGAACGGATCTGGGATAGAGATCGCTTCCAGCAATAATACCATAATCGGCAACAAGGCCAGCAAAAACAAGTTTGGCATTTATGCTTACAATTCAAGAAATAATATTCTTATAAATAACGATTTAGGATATAATCATCATGCAGGCATGGAACTCGATGACTCCGTCCACAATATTATATCAAACAACCGCATTTACAGCAACTTCTATGTCATTCCCGAAAATTCCAAAAATATCGGGGTTGGCCTCATCTTCTATAATTCCAGCTATAACGAGATAAGGGATAATATCATCGAGGATAACACACTGGATGCCATAAGCTTCTATAACTCCAAGGTCAACATCATCAAGAATAACGTATTGCGCCATAATGCTGTTGGCATATATCTCCTGGATTCAAATGAGAGCCAGATAGAAGGCAATCAGGTCATCAACAACACAAAAACGGGCATATTCATCGAGAGTTCCTATGGCTGTATGGTCACCAGGAATATCCTAAAGAATAACTCAATAACCGGGCTCAACCTGTGGAAGGGCCAAAATAATATCCTGCGAGGCAACCTGATATCGGGCAGCAAATGGAACTTCGATGCCGATGGCCATAATGATATCGACACCAGCAACCTCATAGATGGAAGGCTGATATACTACCTGGTTGGAAAATCAAATATCATCCTTGATGAGAATTCCAGAGCGGGAGCAGTCTACTGCATCAACTGCAGCCACATCATCATAAAGAACCTGATATTTAATAACACGGATATGGGGGTGCTCTTCGACAACACCATCAACTCGAGGATAGAAAATAATAAGTTCGAGAGGAATGAGGGGGGCATAGTCCTTTTGCGCTCCAACTGCAATTACATCATGAATAATAAGGTGAATGTGAGCCTGGATAATGGCATATTAATAGGCTATAGCTCTGATAAGAACACCATCATAGGCAACACTGTCCGTAATAGCCTGAAATCGGGCCTGGCCGTAGTGGAATCATGGAACAATATCATCACAAATAACACCGCGAACAATAACAGAGTCCATGGAATATCCATCAATAACTCGGGTATGAACACCCTCAAGTGGAATAACGGGAGCTATAACGGGAACTATGGATTATTCATCACTACCCCCAACCAGGACAATTATATTGAAAACAATCGCCTCTCCAGCAACATGAAGGATAACAGAGTTCACTTACAATCCATATCAACATGTAGCCCATTTGTGTCGGCAGAGGATTTTGGTGACGCCCCTGATTCATACCACACACTGCTGGCAACTAATGGAGCAAGACATGAGATTGTGGATGGAGTTCATCTAGGACTGCTAATAGACGCTGAACCGGATGGCATACCTACTCCAAGAGCAGATGGTGATGATAAGAACAACATTGCTGATGAAGATGGCGTAGTATTCATCACAAATCTGAGCCAGGGATCCGCTGCTACTGTCCAAGTCAATGCTTCTGTTGCAGGAAAACTGAATGCATGGATCGACTTCAATGGCGACGGAGACTGGGCTGACGCAAACGAACAAATTTTCAAGAATGAAGGTCTTGCGGCCGGTCTTAATGCACTCACCTTCTACGTGCCTTCCAATGCGGCTGCAGGATCGACATATTCCAGATTCAGGTTCAACATTATGGGTGGCTTATCCTTTGAAGGACGGGCTAACGATGGCGAGGTAGAGGATTACCTGATTGATATCTCGTCATAATCCTATTTTTAAACCATTGGCATCTTCAATTTGCGAATGGGCATAGATATTTATATGCCTGAGCAATTTCGTTTGGCTGGTATTGAGGGGTTTTTGCCGCAGTTGACACAACGGCTTAGCGGCGAGAGTGGATAGCGATATTTCTGGGTATGGCACGACAGATGGGTTTAGAAATCAATATCGATACGTATAAGGTGTAAAGAATGAAACCAAGAGTCGGAATAATAATCTTAAATTGGAATGGCTGGGAAGATACTATCGAATGCCTGGAGTCCTTATACCAGATTACTTATCCGAACTATGAGGTTATTGTAGTAGATAATGGCTCTAAAGATAATTCGATTGAAATGATTAGAAAATACTGTGAAGGGGGGATGATTGTTGAGTCCAATTTTATTTCATTCAATCGCGAAAACAAGCCAATAAGTATTGATGAATATACAAAAGATGAAATGGAAATCAAAAGTGATATAACTGACATTATAAGTGAGGATCTACCTCCTAATAGAAGGCTAATTATCATTAAAAATAAAAAAAATTATGGATTCGCGCAAGGAAATAATATTGGAATCGAATTTGCTCTTAACAATGGTACCGAATATATATTTATATTAAACAACGACACAATAGTTGCCCATGATTTCTTAGATATTTTGGTCGATGCCATAGAAAATGATATGGAAGTAGGTATTGCAGGATCAACGTGTTACTATTATGATAAACCCGATATGATCTGGGCAAAGGGTACAAAGATAAATTGGTGGACCGGGGAAATCAAAGAAATTGAGACTTGCAGAGTAGAAGAAGTTGATAGTGTCTCAGGTTGCGCCATGATTATAAAAAATACAGTATTTAATATTATATCACTATTTGACACTAGATTCCCATTTGGCTATGAAGATCACGAGTTCTGTACTCGTGCAAGAAGAGAGAACTTTAAAGTGGTCTGTGTACCAGATTCTAAGATTTGGCACAAAGTCGCAAGGTCGAGAAACGAGCTAATGAGCAATATGACCGAACGAAAAGCTCTATTGGGGGAGACAGGCCATTTTAGATTAAAGGATAGGCTGTTTTTTTTAAAAATTTGTTCGCCCACTAAGGCCCAATATATATCTCAATGTATTTTTTATTTTGCAATTATGGTACCCATATCCGCTTTATCATATTGCAGAACATCTGGCATAGAAGCATCCGCAGCAAAAGCCAAATCGATTCTCCAGGAAATATTGGGGCTAATTAAGTGAAACGATCCAGACCATAGACTCTGTAGCACCCATAAATTGGAAGGCGATCCACTTGGGTGCAGGCTTAGGGTAGGCTTTTTTTCAATTGATCTGGAATGGCCCCTCATGTTAGCGATGCGAATTTGGGCGAGAATGAAGTTGCATAACGCAGAGTAAATATTTTTATTAAAATTTTATGTTTAAACAACTACGACGAAATATTGTTAATAATTAATGGTGCATACAATAATGAGGCAGAGACTTGGACAGATGTGTGGACAAATTGCACGATCATAGCAAAAAAATCTAAATTTGATGTAATAATTTTGTTAACTCTCGATTCAATCAAAGGGTTAATTTATTCCACATTAGACAAAAAATTGTATCAAATATATTTACAAAAATTGGTATTCTAAAACAAATATCGGATATTTACTTTGAAAATATTATAAACAGTTAGTGGTCAAAAAAAGCATATAAACTTTGAAAGTAAGCAACCATATTCGCATCCATCTGAACACCAATTATCGTATCCTAAATAGAAGTCTTTTGTTTTTTTGATACATAAATCGGTATCTATTTGCTGTTTAATCCTCCAAATAATCTAAATCGTAAATCTAGGCCCTATAATTCAAAATTTTCAAAATATTTACAAATAATCTTTCAAATGATGAAGATCACCGATTATTTGTACGCAATCGTCTAGATATGCGCGTATAAATATTACTTATTAGGTAGGGGTGGCCCGAATGAATAAAACAATTTTCCTGATGTTATTTCTGGAGTTGTGCAAGTTTGCAATGCGGACGAAATGTCTTGCATCGGAACAGCTTGAGGAAATCGAATCATGGTGCAGAGCCACTGCGAATTTGCAGCAATTATGGCATGGCACCGCATGAAGGGGTAATCACTCATGACGTTAACCATCGCATCAATGCCAGCCTATAATGAAGAAATGTCAATCGCCGATGTAATCAGAGGTTGCCAGAGGTATGTAGACAAGGTCGTTGTTGTTGATGATGGTAGCATCGACGCTACTGCCCAGATAGCCCTATCTCTAAATGCGCATGTAGTACGTCATCCTAGAAATATGGGCTATGGTGCTGCTCTGAGGAGTTGCTTTGAAGAAGCAAGAATAATGAGCGCTGATAGAATGGTAATCATTGACTCAGACGGTCAGCACGACTCAGAAGATATACCCAAGTTGCTGGAGCCCATCAGTAGAGGATATGATATTGTGATCGGGTCCAGATTCATCACCAAAAAGGCCGAAAAGATGCCACTTTACCGTAAGGCTGGCATGAAAGTACTTGATGCTATAACCAACTTCATAGGTGAGACCGAAGTCAGCGATAGCCAATGCGGGTTTCGGGCCTACAGTCGTCGTGCAATAGAGGCCATGCAGATCAGCGGGAATGGAATGTCCGCTGGCTCAGAGATCCTTCTTCAGATAAATGAGAACAACCTCAGAATCAAAGAGGTAGCTATCTGCTGCAATTATGATTTAGAAAATACCTCAAAACAAGATCCAGTTACCCATGGCTTGAATGTCATCATGTACCTTATGAGAATGCTCAAAGAGAGAAAGCCGCTACAATATTTCGCATTTCCAGGGATGGCATTTGTTGGAGCAGGATTTGTAGGAGGGCTGCATTCGCTGAATGTGCTCATGCAGGGAGGAAACACGCAACCAGCTGAAGCGCTGTCGATAACCATGCTGATCCTGGTTGGGGCAGGCATGATCTTCGCGGGGATAGCACGACATTATTCCGTCTCCAAGCATGCTGCAGCAATCTCCTCGCAAGATTGAAATATGTTTAGACGCTTTGAAACCCAGCATGAAACATGAAGTCTTCTCCTTCCTCAAACCTTTGTCTTAGGGTGGTTGTACTAGATGAAGGTTCTCTATCTTATTCCCTATGATTGGGGGGGTTTGCCTCACTATACATCAGAGCTGGCAAACGCAGTATCCAAGTACGAAGATGTGGTGGTCCTGGGGAGCAAGGGAATCAGGGCAGGCTACTTCTCTGATGATGTTGAACTCATAAAGATATTCGGCAAATTAAGCTTCTCAGTGAAAGATCTGAAAAAGGCCCTCTCTCTGAATTGTATATCTGGGTTTCTCTCCTTCAAAGAAATAAAAATAATTGACGAGATACGGCCAGATATCATCCATTTCACCACTCCATTATTTCCCACAATTCCCATCTTCATGCGGCTCTATGGATTGAATTCCAGATATCCAATAGCACACACCAAGCACCACCTCCGCCTGCTTTCCGGGCTTTGCCTGGAATCCCTTGCGGAAGTGGGAGTCAATCTCTTTGAAGGGCTTATCAACTGCGATAAGATAATAGTTCATACCCAGAATGATAAGATAGAATGGATCAAATCAGGAAAAATTAGTGAGAATCGGCTGGCAGTAATTCCGCACGGGATCTACGACCTATTCAAAACCTGCGATCAGGAAGAACTGTCAGCGGGCAACCCTCCTGGTAAGAAGTGCATCCTGTTCTTTGGATATATAAAAAAATATAAAGGCATGGAATACCTGCTCCAAGCAGTACCTCTGATCAATAAAGAGGTGAGCGACGTGTTGACCATCATCGCCGGAGAAGGTGATCTCTCGCCCTACCAGGACCTCATTCGCAAATGCGACTCATCAACTCTGGAGATACACAACGAATACCTCTCAGATGAACAGGTTTCCGGGCTGTTTCAGAGAGCCACCCTGGTTGTGCTCCCCTATGCCAGCATGAGCGGGGAGAGCGGTGTGTTAAAGATTGCCTATGCATTTGGGAAGCCGGTGGTATCAAGTAACGTAGGGGGTTTCAGCGAAGCTCTGTTGGATAAAGAAACGGGACGCCTAGTGCCACCCCAAGATCCCATCTCCCTGGCGCAGGCCATCATACAGCTCCTAAAGGATGATGATCTCAGAGATAAGATGAGGACGAATATTCTTAAGATGCGCCTGGGGCTCTCCTGGGATGTCATAGCCAAGAGGCACATAGATGTTTATAAAGAGATAATCAACACCCATAAACAAACTGCATCTAGCTGATATGGAGACTAAATACATTCCAGGGGAAATGAGTGCATTGAAGCAAGCTGATAAGGAAAGGCCACGCATTTGCATAATCACCACTCCTAGGCCGAAAGCCGGCATCATTCCACTATCCAACCTGGTAGATGTGCTGTATTCACTATCCAGCTATCTTTATGTCATAACTGGAAACGATGCAGGAGAAGTGCTAAAAAAGAGGGAATATATTTGCGGCTGCTCCCTGACGAGCAAAGCACAAAGCAACATGATACGGGAGATAATTCAATATATATTTATACAGATGAGTATATCATATCACGTGCTCTCCATTATCAATAAAGTAGATATGTTCATATTCTTCGAAGGAGAATGCCTTTTACTGCCGATATTAGCCGCCAGGATCACAGGAAAGCCCACAGTGCTGAGCCTGGCGGCATCAGTTCCCAACTGGGTCGATGCTGAAAAAAAACCATCTCTGGTCTTCAAGATGATGAAATTTCTGGAGCTCTGCAACTACAGGTTATCGCACAAGATTGTGCTCTTCTCTGCCCTGCTTATCAAAGACTGGCACCTGGAGAAGTACCGGGCCAAGATAGCCATAGCTCACAACCATTTTCTGGATCTGGAGGAGTTTGGGTTTGGCAAAGATAGCATGAAAAGAGAGCACTTGCTGGGATACATAGGACGCTTTGGAGCCGAGAAGGGTGCTATGAACCTGGCCAGGTCCATACCCGAATTGTTGAAGCATTTCAGCCAGGATCGTATCCTGATTGGCGGCAGTGGACCTCTGGCTGAGAAGATGGTCGAAGCAATAGGCAAAGACAACCTGGCAAGAGTAAAGATGCCCGGATGGATCAACCATCAGGATCTGCCGAGATATCTGAAAGATCTCAGATTGCTTATATTGCCTTCATATACCGAGGGACTTCCCAACATCATGCTAGAGGCAATGGCCTGCGGCGCAGTCGTTCTGGCGACCCCCGTGGGAGCGATAAGTAATTATATAAAAGACGGAGAGACTGGCTTCCTAATGGAGGACAACTCACCTGGGTGCATAATAGAGAATGCCGTTCGTGCCCTGGAAAGCCCGGAACTGGACAGGATTGCCAGGAACGCGAGATGTCTGGTAGAGAAAGAGTTCAGCTACGAGGTTGCTGTGGGGAACTGGCAAAGCGCCCTTGAGAGCATCGAAGGCTAAGCCTGCGTCACGGGCATAGGGAATTTCCTTGGACTTGATGAAAGGAGCCGGTGGCGATTGGAACCCAATGAGACGGATACTGCTAAACATTATCAAGAGGTGCAATAACACCCTCGCCTTGACCGTGGCGATGGTGATATTGACGGACCTGGCAATATGGTTAGATATTCCTTTTCTCAGGCAGATTCTGGGATTTATTTATCTGACCATCTTACCAGGAGCTCTGCTTCTGGGGATGTTGAGATTAAATCGATCTATACCCGTATTGGACAAGCTGATATTGGTCACTGGGCTGTCATTTTCTTACATCATATTCTCGGGCTTGCTCATAAATTATATTTATCCTCGCTTGGTATTTAATAGGCCCTTTTCGATCAACTCCTTGGTCATCACCATGAGCCTGTCTCTAGTGGCCCTCGCAACCATCTCCTACCTAAAGGATGGTTCAAAGCCTTTTGAATTATCTATTCCCAAGCTGGATGCCAGAGAGAAGGCCCTTTTGATCCCACCAATCATATTTACATCATTGAGCATCCTGGGATCGCATATGATGAATGCAAAGGCCGATAACAGTCTTCTGATGATGCTCTTCTTATCCGTCTCTGCCTATGTTATCCTTCTGAGTTATGTTCATGACTCGGTTAGAGAGAGAGTTTATCCTGCAGTCATATTTCTCATCAGCATCTCCATAGTGCTGGTTTTGGCTCTAAGGTCAAATCATCTCATTGGAGTTGATATCCACAATGAGTATTACATCTTCTTGAGGACGATAGACAGTGGGATCTGGCAACAGACCCATTCCGGCGATTCAGTATTCAGGCTTTTGGACGCCTGCCTGAGCGTCTCCATATTGCCTGCGGTATATCAATCAATATTGAACATCGATCCTGAACTATTGTTTAAAATTTTATATCCTGTAATATTTTCAATATCTCCTTTGATCGTCTACATCACCAGCAAGAGGCTTTTGGAGAGCTTTCCAGCTATGCTGGCATCGATCTTCTTCATGTCCCAACTGGGATTTATATGGGCATCGTACAACCCGCGCACCAGCACGGCGGTCCTATTTTTCGCCCTTTCCATGATGGTGATATTTCATCCCCAAATAGATAAAGTTGCCAGAGACATTTTGTTCATCATCTTCTCCTATTCTTGCATTCTCACTCATTATTCTACTACATATATATTTTTTTTAATCATCTTTTTCACATGGATGGTCATGCAGTCAAGATCTATATATGCAAAACTCCAAAGTATAAAATTTGCAGATGGCTGCAGGAATCACCTCACAGATACCGAACAAAATCGTAGAATAAGTTCGCTCATGCTGCTGCTCTTTCTGACAATGATAATCTTCTGGTATGTGGTAGTGACCGGTGGACCATTTTATTCCTTGAAAGAGTTCGTCCTGGAGACCTATAACAGCCTGCCCCAATTTTTTAGCCTGGAATCCAAAGGAGTAGGCATTGCACAGGCCTTTGGAGTCGGACTCGATTTGAAACAAGTCCCTCAGGTCATGACGGTGGCATTCACCTGGCTGACCGTGATCTTTCTCAGTGTGGGTGTGTTTTCAATGATCGCAGACCAGCTGGGCTTCAAAACCCTCTTTTCAGCAAAGAGGCCTGATCCAGAGTTCTTCATTCTAGCAATAGCATCTTTTTGCATATTAGCGGCATCCTTGGCCCTACCCTATATCGGCAGAGCTTATGGGATTGATAGATTGTATATACAAATGATGGTGATATCATCCCCCTTTTTTGTCATCGGATCGACGGTAATCGCTAGATGCATGCATATAAGGCGCTCTCATCTGCCTTTGCTGATAGTTCTAATACCATACCTCCTGTGCAACACCGGGACGATGCATCAGATCTTTGGCATCGACAAGGTGATAACTTTGAACTCTCATGGCCAGATGTTTGAAGAACTGTACATCCATGACCAGGAGACTTATGCAGCCAGATGGATAAAAGAAGAGTCTGAGGAATGGACTGACATATATTCGGACTTCTTAGGAACAAACCGGTTGACCAGCCAAGGCAGCATTCAATACCCAATATATATGGAAGACCTGATAGTGAAACATTCTGCTCCGGACATTGGCAATATTTATTTAAGATACTGCGGAGCCGTCAATGGAAGATTGCTGGACTCCAATAGGATATGGCATAATATTACGAACTACCAGATGCAGTTAGAAAAGATGAAACTGATCTACGATGATGGCGGCTCAAGGTGCATAAGGGCTTGATTTGCCAGAAGGGGCAGGTCTTGTGATTATATGATCGATAATACCGGCTCAGAGCTGATGAAGTTGGCCAGAGCCACAGGGACTATTTATATGTCCAGCATTATAGTCATGCTATTGGGCTTCATAAGCGTGATCCTAGTGGTCAGGATCACAACCCAATCTGAATTTGGGACCTACTCTCTTGCCACCACCATCATAAGCATCATAATATTGGTATCTTCTCTTGGGCTTGGTGAGGGAGTAACGAGATATATTGCCTATTTCCGGGGAACCGAAGAGATAAACAAAATAAAAGATACTATTACGTCATCAGTGCAAATTGCCCTTATTTCTGGCTCGTTCTTCCTGGTCTTATCCATTCTGATCGCTCCAATAATCTCGAATGGCATCTTCAAAAACCCGGAGCTTCTGACGCCACTCAGGTTGCTGGCCATCTCCATACCATTTTCGGTGCTCATAACTATATATATAGCTATATTCAGGGGTTTCGATAAGATTATGCCAAGCGCATATTTTTCTGTGATGAAGTCGCTGGGCTTATTGATCCTTCTGATAGCCTATTTCGTCTCAGGTTCATCTATAAACGGGGCGATCCTGGCCAATATACTCTCTGTCCTGGTGACGTGCATCGCCTTTTCCATATATTTTGGGAAGAAATTGCCCATGGCCATGGCCAGGATGGAGTTGATCAATATAAGACCTATGTGCTTTGACCTGCTGTCTTTCTCAATTCCACTTCTGGCCGTCAATATGCTCATGTCCATACTCACATGGACCGATACCTTGATGATAGGCTACTTTAAAACGCCTGAATTGGTAGGACTTTACAACGTCGCACCTCCGTTAGCCTATATGAACACGCTCTTTTTAACATCGCTCGGCGCCTTATATGTGCCCATTGCATCTAAATTATATAGTCAAAACAGACTAAATGATCTGAAAAAAATATATGCTACATCAACTAAATGGTGTTTCATAGGGACACTTCCTCTGGCCATCATCTTCATCCTTCTGCCAGAGGTCGTGTTGGACTTACTATACGGACCCAGATACATAGGCGCCGCTCCGGTACTGCAGATCATGACCCTGGGAATTATGTTGTGCACAATAAGCGGCCCCAGCTTTTATGCTCTTATAGCCATGGGAAAGACTGGCACGATAACCAGAGCTTACCTCTTAAGCTGCATCGCGAATATTGTACTGAATGCAGTCCTCATACAACAGATGGGAATAACCGGAGCTGCAATAGCATCCGCACTCTCCATAGCCATTGGAGGCATAGCTCTCTTAGTAGGTCTTTACAGGCATACCGGGATGCATCCACTGACTCCAGAGTACATAAAAATCATAGCTACATCCTTCATCGCAGCAGCTCCCGTTTATCTGATATCGCAGCATCCACCGGGGAATGGACTTTTGGAACTGGCTGGCGGATTTATTTTAGCGGCATCGACTCACGTCATCTTGATCATTATTACAAAGAGCCTTGACCGAGAAGACTTGATACTCGTCAGAAAGGCCAGGGAGCTTTTAGAGTCCAGCCTGTCATCCTTGAGGCGCGCCAAATGAGTTCATTTTGAAGGGGCCTCAGAGCCTAAACCGATCCTTAAACATCTCTCCCAAGACCATTTTTTTGTCCTCGTATTCTATATGACCTGTATTTTTTGTATTACACTTATCCAGATATTGATCGAGAGTGGAGATCAGCTTTGCCGGATTTCCGGCATAAACAGTGTTTGGCGGCACGCTCTTTGTCACAACTGAGCCGGCACCTACTATGCTGTTAGGCCCAATCTCTACATTAGGTAATATTATCGAGTTGTACCCTATGTAGCAGTTGTCATGGATTATTATGGGTCCGAATTTCGTGCCCTCAAATCTTTTTTGATTTTCCAGGACCCATATGCCGCCGTCGTGAGTCAGGAAAGCCACATTGGATGCCACCTCGGATCGATCCCCTATGGACACGAGATAGGGCTCAGTGCCAAAGTTGACTGAGAAGATCTTGCACCCTTTCCCGATCTTGGCGCCACATCGACGCGCCACCAGTGTCCTCAGATGAGGGTCGCTGTATTTGATTAATATCTTAAATATCAATATACTTAACTGATCAAGGGGATTCATTTTGCTCACTTTGAAGCCCTGCTACGGCTCGACGTTCCATTTATTAATGCTGGCTTAATTAGATTGCGCAAGGGGTAGCTGGATGAAAGAAGGAGGATCAAGATGAGGTTTCTTGATCCATAATCGGCTCTCTAATATCATGCCTTATACCATATGGTGCAGTCATCTCCATTCGTGATAGTAGCCAGATTGACGGTTGCATTTGCGACATCTACTGCAGGAAGTGTCTGGTCGGTCTGTGCTTTCTGGAATTTATAGACCGATCCCCCCCCAAATATTGATGACGGCAAACCAAATACGTCATTCATACCGACGCTCAACGTTTGTCCTGCGTTAACTTTGAACCCCACAATGGAGGTGACTTTAGCAAAAGCCTTTAATCCTGCGATAAGAGCGTTACGAGCGGGTATGCCTATGACTTCAGATCCCGCATCACCATTTGCCAAAACACCCCGGATCGTCACCGTTCCCGCCGTGGGCACTCCGCTTCCTGCCTGAGTAAGGGTGATGCATCTTGGATGGTCCGGGCTATTGACATCGGTGTGTGTTCCTGAAAGATCTTGTATCGCGGCGTGAATCGCATTTGGTGACGCGGCTTTGCAGTTTCTAAATACTGCTTGGTATGGTGTGCCCATGATGTAGGCCTTGACACCAACATCTGAGATTGGATTTGTGACCGTGCCCTCTATGACGGATGTCTTTTTGTTGATTATCAGAGAGTTGGCGATGTTTGCTACATCATTAGTTACAAGGACGCCATTCTTGGAATTTCGAAATGTCGCGTCTTTGACTGTACAATTTCCGCTTAATCCCGTTGGTGCAGCAAAAGTTTGTAAGCAAGTCAGACCGCCGGAAAATTCTCCCGAGATGGTGACATCCTTAAAGACCCCGCCGATCTTCGCCAAGATGCCGGTTGCTGCAGCGGAGTGCATATCCAAGATAACATTGCATCTAGTTAGGTTTAGAAGTTCAACTAGATCGGCAAGCCCTCCTGTATCATGCCGACAAGTGATGAATAGCCTAGAATCTTGGAACCCTTTGAGATAGCCTGCACTACCTGTGTAGCTTCCTAGGGAACCTGATGGATTGATATCTACAATCTCGATATCTGAGTCGTAGACTACCTTGTTGGTTCCGGTATGGATGAAACTATATCCTTTCTGCGCTTCGGTTATGTTGGCTTTTAGATGTAAATTGTATATGTTTCCGCCAAGTAATATGCCCGCATCCTGGAACATGCTGACATGAATCTCAGCGTTGTTACACCATTCCTGAATAGTTAGACCCCAGCCTTGATCTTTCCCAGGTGTTCCTACATTGTACGAGGTGTTGGCGTTATTCCCCTTTGTCAGACATCCTCGGACGATGACAGGCTCATTGTTGTTTGCAGTCCCTCTTGCAACGAAGATTCCTTGATAGTTTCCAGTGGCTTCACAGTTAACAAGTTTGCAGCCGTTCCTGACAAAGAAACCACTACCATAGACAAGGTTATCTGTCTTGATCAGGCCATTGTTTCTAGCCGTGCAATTCACGAATTGCACATTGTAGACATATGGGGACTGCTCTAAATGAAACCCACTTTCCAGGCATCCTTCTGCATGGCAATTGACTAGCTGGACATCTCGGATTGCCATGATGTTTGTGGGACATTCGTTCAAGTCGAATCCGACATACCAATCGTCGTTGGTCGCAATTGCGCCGCACCTGATTGCCTGGCAATTTATGTACCGCTGGTTCTTTATGATTTTTGCGGATCCGACGTGGTCGCCCTCGTTCAGAAACCCATGCCTGCCACAATCTATTGCTGTGCAGTTCTCAAAAACATGATCTTCTAGAAGGGTATACGGCTCGACATGTACCTTAAACGCGCCGCCTAGGTTATATGCAACCGCTCCATCAGCAGAGACAACTATGTCCCTGCACAGCGTGTGACTGGAAGTAATGAGTATGCCACCGACGTTTACTCGGAAGCCCTGAATCATTGTGTATTGGTTCGCCAGGCATATGTTATTCTTACCATTAGTGAAAATGATTAAAGTTCCTGGTTCAGCTGTTAAGCTACCACCTGCAGGAAGTATGATGTCCGTTTCTGCTGTATATGTGCCGCGCGAGATATGTACATTTTTATGCAAGCCATACACAATGGCAATCACTGCGTCAAATACGCGGCCCGATGTTATTTCGAAACCACTGCTATCTTCAGCCACAATTTCCGACCCGTCGATATATATTAGCGCATCGTATGCTCCCCTTTGCCCCATTCTCATCAACTCCATGCAATAATTTTTAAAACATTATAAGTATCTTTTACACTTATAAGAGTATCGCATGTATCTAGCTCACCTTTCAAGGCAGACTGTCGTCACCAGTGCTCATGCACGAGGCACAGGACGGCAGTACTACTGCGTTCCCCGGTTCCCCAGTCCCGCAGGTATAGCAGGGAACCCAGTCCTCGCTGTAGATCTGCCCGCTGCAGTTGAGGCCGAAGCACGTCGGTGGCTGCCAGTCGGAAGATATGGAAGACGGCAATGCTCCTCCTTTGCCAAGATCGACGCGCGCCTCAACATCTGCCACGGCCCCATCCGGTCCGTCCACGGAGAAGGCCTCGATATGGGCCACGTTAACATAGACGCCATCCTTCAGAGCCCGAGCCCTGTATACGATGGCCCTGCTCTCTCCAGGAGCCAGATCGAGGAATGTCCAGGTGATGAGATTGGACCTATTCTCAGAAGGCTCAAGAGATGAGTTAAGAAGCTGCATGGGCAGAGGTAGCTGGTCCATTAAGAAAGCTACCATGGTGTACTTCTCCCGATTCTTGAGGGACAGGCTGTACCAGACCACATTCGGGTCCAAAGCATCGACCTTGGCGGTCTTGGTAGCGGAGATCTGAGGCGGGCAGCAGGTCAGCCAGTTCAGGCGGACTACGGAGAAGTTCCTGGCCAGCGTCCAGCTCTCGCGATACTTGCCTGCCGCCTCCACCCGGTTGACCAGATTGGATGGCTCCTCGGTGATGTTCAGCCGCAAATCGATGATCACCTTGCTGCCTATACCCATGAAAGGCAGCGACCAGTTGGCGTAGCTTGTCGTCAGCTCGGCAGGCCGAAGGGATGAGGTGATGTACTCGGTTCCCGTCGGGAAGACGTCCTTCACATAGACCGGCCCTAAAGCCTGGTTGCCGTTGTTCTCGATGGTGATCCGATAGTCGGCAAAGGTTGTGTTAAGCATATCTACCCGGGCCGCCTTACTCAACGAGAGATGCGGGCGGTCGTACTTGGCCACGCCCCCCAGGGTGGTCTTTCTCTGGATATCGAATTGCCCGACATATGTCTCATCCTGATCGATCTCACCGGCACTATTATTATGAGAATTGTCCTTGTAAACCGTCCGGAAATCGGCCTGGCCGGTCACATTGGCCTCGGTCACCATCTCGTTTAGACCTCGGGCAGTTGACTGCAAATTCAGGTCCGTTGCGGAGGAAAATTGCTCGCTGATCATGCTGGTGGGGGTCTTGGACCACATGCCCTCATTCCACTTTAGGTCGCTGGATGTGGAGAAGGTGGGCGTGTAAGAGTAGCTGGTCGGCAAGTATGTGAGGTTGATATCCTTGGCGATGTAGTTGACGACCGTACTGATCCTCTCTTCACTCTGGTATTTGCCCGTGCCCGACTCGTAAGAAGACTGAGCTTTGCCTAGATCTCTATTTGCAGACACATAGCCCGTACCGGTCACGGATTTCTCATACTCCGCATTCTTGCCGTATTCATCGAACTTCTCGTTGATCTTGAAGCTGCCCACATAGTCCTCCGAAGCCTCGAAGACCGTGCTGGCGTTCCACGTTCTATTCGCATCAGCATCTTTCTTCAGGAGGCCAATGTGGCCCACGCCCTCGAAGTCGGTTTCAGTCTTCATTGTGCTGCCGTTCTCGTCCAGCTTCAGGGAGCTGTTGCGGTTGATGCGGTTGGCGTAGGTGTACTCCTCGTTAGTGGAAGCTCCCGTGGCATAGTTCTTGGACTTGGCCTTCTCGATCCACTTGCTCTTGAAATCGATATCCCGATTATTGGGCAGGGAGAATGTGGTTGGCTTATGCGTTGCAGTCAGGCTCTTGTTCCACTCAATGGAGCGATTGGAGTTTTGGTACTTGATCACGTCCTCACTGGCGTAGTCACCGCTACCGTGCTCCTTGAGAGCGACATAAGTCTGGGGCGGGCCGATGTTGACATCGGCAAACGCTGTGCATTTTAATATCTTCCCCTCGAACAATGTTGCCTTATTCGTTAGGATGACAGGATTAGTGCGAATGTCATTGTGCACATTCACGAATCCCGTCCCAGTCACGCCCTGGCCCATATCAAAGGAGGTGTTGCCGATGTCCTGCGCAACCTGCATTAAGATAATAATGGTTCCAGGAACCATGCCGTCTATATTCCATCTGTTGTTATTGCCGTCGTCAATTGGTGTTGGAGACGCAGATATGAAAGATACGCCTCTTGGGTAGTCATCCACAATCTGATCTCCTGATGTACTCCCATCCCATGTAATGTTATATGTCACATAGTCCCCTGGCTTAACAACTTTTGGCGATGCAGTCTTAGTTAGGCCGCAACCTGTAAGAATCTTCACCTCTTCTCGGGCAGGAGGCGAAACCACTTCCAGTCCATCTGGATCCAATGCTGAGGCCACAACGGTATTCTTCAATATCGGCCCGTCTCCGTTTTTCACTATGTAGTATGCATAGTAGGTGCGTGACTCGCCCGGATCTAACGGGTCAGGATCATTGAGCACAATAATGCCCAGCTTGTCATCGTTGAGGGTCAGGAAGTCGAGCACTATGGTGCCGGTGTTCTCCACCGTGTACTTGTACTTGATAGTGTCTCCTTCTCGGGCGACCTCCCGGTCCGCCTCCTTGAAGACTCTGAGACCTAGCACAGGCTGACCAGACTGGCAGCTCCATGCCAAATCAACGCAGGCCCTATTGCTCTCTACCGATTCGTCTTGTTCGCCCATGTTTCCATACGACGTGGCACAATTCGTGAGATATTGCGGCTCTGCCAATCCAGGAGTTCTTCTGTACTCTCGGCTGACTACGTTGCCATAGGAGTCAACCGTCATAATCAGGGTGTCTCCTGTGGCATAGTACCTTACTGTATAGGTTTTATAGCCTTTTTCCGGCTTATCGTACTCGATCTTTAGAGTCTCCTTGGTCGGCAGGAAGTTATAGAAGTCCGAGAGCACCTCGCCTTTCGTACCGTATGTCGTGACTAGAAGGTCGTACTTGTCCGGTCTGGTGTACTCAGACAGTACCAGGAATCCTGTTGTGGCATTAAGCTCCTCGTTCAGAGTCTCTCCTGTCGAGATATTCGTGTAGTTGTTCAGTGTGTAGTTCATCCCAGCGATGCTCTGTGTGCCTGATTCCAGAGTTGCGTTGGCCTTATCGAATATATCTCGCTGCTTCTTGATGCTTTCCAGCTTGGCCTCCAGCTTGGTCTTATTTCTGGAGAGAGAATCAATCATCTGCAGCATGTTGACAGGTTCGCTTCCTGCCGCCATGACTTTCAGCTTCGTCTCCTCAGCAGTTATGACGGGAGGCAAGGTGGTTAAGGTCGAAGCTGCACTGCAGGCTTCTGGACTCAATTTAACATTGTAAGTGATTGTCCAAGAATCCCCTGGTTGCAGAGAGCCGAGAGGTCCCAGATCAAAGATCAGGTTGCTACCATCAATGGTGTGCTGGATTAATGTATTTCCGGAATACGCATAGGGAATAAATTCCAGCATTGGACTTAGCTCGTCAACGATACTAATATCATGGATTTCTATTTTTCCAATATTCTTTACCGTGATGGTGAAGGTGGCCTGCGTGTTCGGATTTAGGATTTCGGCGGGAGTCGCCTTCGTGACCTCTAATGGTGTCTTTTGTCCGCCCCCACCTGTATATTCGTTTCCGAAGTTTGCATCGGTCGATGCAACCACAGTCTGGTCGGACCTGGTCACTGTAACCTGACCGGTTTCAGAAACCACCACCGTGTAAATATTGTCCGCAGGATAGGTCTGAGTCCAGTCTGACGAAAAGGATGGGACCTCTTCCAGCGTGTAAGTACCAGGCGGTATGTTGTCAATACTGTAAGAGCCCAATGTCGCTTGATCGGAGGATGTTGTCGCAGTCTTAAATACCTCACCATCTTGGCTCAACAGATTAATTATCCATTCACCGAGGCCTGTCTCGCCTTCATCCCATAATGCGTTGCCATTTTCATCTTCGAACTTCGTGCCGGAGATGGATCCTACGACGATCTCGCATTCCTTGAGGGATACCGTTCCAAATCCGTAGGATTTTCTCTCATCATCGCATGTGACCTCACAAGTGTAAGATCCCTCGTTAGTGGTCTGATAAGTTGGTGAGTTTGTATCGGGGATCATTTCACCTGAGGGCGAATCACCGATGTACCACTGGTACGATGTTACAATGCATCCGGTTACTATTGCAGTTAAGGAGGCAGCGGTGCCTGGGCATATTGCTACATTTGCAACTGTGACACCTAGCTGTTCGCATTCTTCGAACATGAGGACTAGCGAGTCTTCTGCCGTTCCCGTGCAAGGCATGGTTCCTATGGCAGTCAGAGTAAGAGTGACTCCGGACGCTGCTGCCTTATCGGCATCACTGGCAGTATAGGTCGTTACGGCTGATGTTGGAGCGGCAAACGTGCCTGTTCCAGATGTAGTCCACAAGACGCTGGCGGCGTTTGCGACGGTTCCGCTAACATCGATAGCATCAACCGATGTCTTGCAGTCAACCTTGTCCGCACCTACATCAACAGTGGGTGCAGCCTGGAATGTCAGAATGAGTGAATCGAAAGCCGTCCCCGTGCAAGGCATGGTTCTCGTGACCGTCAGAGTAAGAGTGACTCCGGACGCTGATGCCTTATCGTCATCACTGGCAGTAT
>JBAXWY010000047.1:0-23448 GCA_037128175.1 Methanothrix sp. | reverse complement strand
ATACTATATATACTTTTGCATATTAATAATTGGGCAGGTTTATAGGAATCCTCAAGAGAATGAAATATATTCATGATGATCCTCTAAGTATCTATGAAATGGGTATTCTTAATTGCATTATGAAGTGATGTAAGGATCTAATTAATATGAGCAACGATGGGACGCAAAAGTATTATAATGCCCTCCCGCGAAGTTAAAACAGCATGACAGACGTCCCTGATATTCCCCTGGAACAGATTCAGCAACGTGTAGTGGCCATGTGGATGGGCAGCTTCTATGGCAGCAGCGGATACGTAGCCCGCAAGCTGGGAAAAAATGGTCTGCGCGAGTTTCAGGGCAATGGCGCTCGCCAGGTGGCGGCCACCTTCAAGCAATTGGGCCTGGAGAAGCCAGAAGATGTGGCCATGGCCATGGCAACCAACGACAAGAACCTCTTCGGAAGCGTGGTGGTGGTTACACAGAAAGATGGCTTTGTGGAGATCAAACGCAGCCGTTGCGGCTTGATGGAAGGTGCCAAATCCTTTGCTCGCGTGGGGGCCAGCCTGATCGCCAAGGAGCACTGCAAGACCTGTGTGGAAAGCCACTGGCGAAAGGTATTCTCCGACCTGAAGATGAAGCTCGATGTAGAGCATACACAAGACGGATGCATCATGAGGATCTCCAAGCAATAAATTTGAAAAAAAGCGGATGCATTCCTTTAATGCAGATCCGCCTTGCCGAGGATTCTTTGCAGAGTTGGATCTAGGAGCAGGCAGTTTCTTGTCAAGGCTATTTTTTGCTAGCTTTGGCCCGCGATTGAGCCGCTTTCTTCTTCATGTTCGCCACAATCTGATCTCTATTGGATTTCTGCTTAGCTCTGGCTTCCTGTGTTTTCTTGACTTGGCTGGAGGCTGTCACTTTGCTCTTTTGCGAAGAAACGCTCTTCGTTCCTACATTTTTTGAACTTTGAGCTTTATTACTATTACCTGAGACAGTCGCGCTAGCGGTATTTCCCCCGTTATCCGGATTTTGGCCTTGATCAGATTTCGGGCTAAGAGTCGCTTTTGTTTTGAACTTGATTATTGATACAGGCTCTCTTGCAGGGGTGTCCTTGGATGGATTGGCGATACTGCTGACGGCAACCGATGGCGAGGATGCAAGAATTGCGGTGGGCGCGACCTCGGAGTCATTGGATATTTGAGAATTTGCACGTTCTTGATCGGATAGGACGCTACTTTGCCCCTCGTTGGAAATATTACCGCTGTTTGCGATCGCGCTCTTTGCAGCATCTATCAGTGGAAGATCCACACTGCTGGTAGCATTTACGAATCCCGATTCGTTTCCTTGAGAATTGTTCATCGATTGATTTGTAAGGTTATTCTTGTCGTTGCTTTTTTTTGCCGACTTTGCAGAAGACGACGAAGAGGAAGACGATGAGGATGAACTATGATGTTTTATAACGGGAGAGTTGCCGCTCTTTTCATCAACAGAATTCCGGGAGCTGCTGCTCGATGATTTGCTTGCAGATAGGTTGGCAAAGTTTTGTCCCTTGGTCTGACGGCTCAGGTTCTCAGAATTGGCGCTAATATTTTCGCTCTTCTCCTTACCGTTCGTCATAGATATGTTGCCGTTTTCCGGACCCTTGAGATCAAGGTCGACTAGAACGCCATTACGATCCGAATTCGAGGCAAAAGAGACGAGATCGGATATGATAAATAAGGCCAGGCCGGTCATGCAGATCAAAGATAGTATCACGAGAACACTGAGCAGCCTGGGATATTTATTCATCAATCTTTCGCGAGCCAGACCGTAGTAAGTCATGCTCGATCCTGCAAAGTCCTTCATACATAAACAGATATTTTTTAAAGTTTATAACATTTACGATCGAAAAAAAATTTATTGAGTGATAAACCCAAACATCTGGTAATGCTCTGGAATTAATCTAAGTGACTACAGGCATCCCCGCCGCCTGCCAGGTAGCAATTCCGCCCGAGAGGACAAATGCATCGCGACCGCCATAGACTCTCAGCGTCTGAACGGCAAATGCTGCATTGGTATCAATCGCGCAATAGACGGCAACCTTCTGGCCGGCAGGAATCATGCCCATCTGTGATATCAGATTTTCCAAGGGGATGTTCAATGCATCTGGAATGTGGCCGCCTAGGTATAGCTGTGCCGGCCTAACGTCCACAATGGCCCAGTTCTTATCCGTGCCGGATTTGTTAAGGAACTGTGCAACGCTCAGGAGATAGAAACCATTGTTCGTTGCCGCCTTAAGGAAGGAATCGGCCGAACCCAGGTAGTCGGATGACTGGCCTTGTACCAAAGAGACCTGGACGGCAGAGATAGATTCTACCGATGAGGTTTTCTTATTGGAATCATTAAGCGATGAAGTTGCCCAGGGCTGGCCCTTATAGCTGTTTGTTTCTGTCTTTTTCTCACCAAGGATCTGCGTATTCATTTGATCCACTTTGTTTTGATCCAGCTCCGGGGTCTGTCCCAGCGCACAGGCTTGAACCAGAAGGCAAGCTAGCGCCATTAAACCGAGAAGTAAATAGCTTGATCTCATTTAAAAACACCTTTTTTCATCACATTAATCTGCCCCAACGAGATAAATCATTTATGCTCAATAATATCATAATCAGTATTCCTATATAAAAAATGATGGTGCCGCAATTAAAATATTTGTTAAGTAAATTATATATACTGTTATGGACTTATTAAACTGATATGAAGAAGTTCATCTGTAGAAACTGCGGAGTTGTAAATCAGGCATCCAAAGAAGATCTGGAAAGCAATAGCGATTGGCTGCAATGTGCACTTCCTCAGGGTTTCGAATGGATTTTGCCCGCTGGAAAAATTACCCCAATTATCGGCGATCCGATATACATTTCCGGAATGGGGGAGCATCTCTCCCGCGATGCATATTTGAATAAGCACGGGCTTGATCCGGAGATTGCCTACAATCTGATGCGAGGAAATTCCGGCTACCGATCCGCATCGCTCAATTTTTCAGGACAATCTCAGATAAAAAGCCCGGTAAGCTCAAAGAAAAAAGCCCAAAACTGGCTTGATGAGGACGACTGGACCTCCTGAGGCTTGATTAGTCTCTGCAATTAACACATTCTATTTTTGCCGCGAAGCTGGTTTACCCTGTTTTTTCTGTGATCCTGGCGTTTCAATTCTTCAATATTTTGAATTTCAGCAATCCCGGCATGAAATCGCTCATGGATAGATTAAAATATGCATGTGAGGCAGTCACAATGCGCTGAGGAATGAGTATGAAGGAGAGGCTTGATGAAATAGGTTCACGTCTTCGTGAGCTGAGGGAGCTAAATCTGGTATCGTCCGAGGAGATGGCAGAGCATCTTAATGTGCCTGTGGGGACATACAACTGCTATGAAGATGGAAAGCTGGACATTCCCGCCAGCATTCTCATCGGCATTGCGCGAAAACTCAACGTAGACACCGGCCTGCTGCTCACTGGTGAAGAGTCCAAGATGAGCATATTCACCATTACCCGAAAGGGCGAGGCGGTGGAAGTGGAGCGCAGAAAGCAATACCACTACCAGAGCCTGGCCAGAAAGTTCGCTCATAAAAAAGCTGAGCCGTTTATAGTCACTATCGATCCTCGCAAGGGCAGCCCATCATTCTACAGTCATCCGGGCCAGGAGTTTGAATATGTGCTAGAGGGGACTCTAAAGATCACTATTCATGACAACGATGTAGTGCTAAACGTTGGAGACTCCATATTCTTTGATTCGTCTTATGATCACTTCATGCAAGCCCTAAACGACAAGCCGGTGAAGCTGCTGGCTGTGGTCATGTAGGTAGGAGAGAGGAAGGGTAAAATGTCGTCATTACTGTCCAAGTTCGTCTCTCGGGTCGATTACAAATCATACGAGGATTTTAAAGAAAATCTGAAGATCCTGGTTCCCGAGAACTTCAATTTTGCTTACGATGTAGTTGATGCCTATGCCGCAGAAAATCCTGATAAGCGCGCCCTAGTCTGGTGCAATGATCACGGTGAAGAGTTGATCATCACCTTCAAAGATCTGAAGATCCTGAGTGATCGGGCCGCCAATCTCTTTTCTAAATATGGACTGCAAAAAGGGGATACTGTCATGCTTACCCTCAAGAGCCGCTGGGAGTTCTGGGTCTGCATGGTGGGCTTAAACAAGATTGGGGCCGTCTCCATTCCCTCCACGCATATGCTCAAGGCCAAGGACTTTGTCTATCGCATCAAGAAGGCAGATCTGAAGATGATCATTTGCATAGCAGAGAACGGGGTGCCGGACGAGTTCGATGCGGCCCAAAAGGGTCTGGGCAATATTTCTCTGGTCAAAGCCGTTGCAGGAAGTGCTGACAATGTGCGCGAGGACTGGATCAATTTCAATAAGGAGCTAGAGGAGGCATCGGCAGAATTCGTTCGCCCGACAGGAGAGCAGGCGACGAGAAATGAGGACATCCTCCTCGGCTACTTTACATCTGGAACTACCGGATATCCAAAACTGGTCAAACACGATCAGACTTATCCCCTGGGCCATATCCTCACTGCCAAGTACTGGCAGAATGTGGATGACGACGGGCTTCATTACACCGTGGCGGATACGGGATGGGCCAAATGCGCCTGGGGCAAGATCTATGGCCAATGGCTGGCCGGCTCGGCGGTCTTCGTCTACGATTATGATCGATTTGACGCCGGGAAGATGATGGACGAGATGGGCAAATATGGAGTGACGACCTTCTGCGCTCCGCCGACCATCTTCAGGTTCATGATCAAGAGCGACATGTCCAGATACGACTTCTCCCGGCTTAAATACGCGGTCACGGCAGGTGAGCCGCTCAATGCATCTGTTTATGAGAGCTTCCTCGCGACCACGGGTCTAAGGCTCATGGAAGGATTCGGCCAGACGGAGACTGTGGTCTGCATTGCCAACTATCCCTGGATGAATCCCAAGCCCGGCTCCATGGGCAAGCCCGCACCGGGATTCGAGATAGTACTGGTGGGCAAGAACGATAAATTATGCGAGGTGGGCGAAGAGGGCGAGATTGTGATCAAGACGGACAAGGGAAAGCCCGTCGGCCTTTTCACCGATTACCATTCCGATCCGGACAAGACCAAGAGCACCTGGCATGACGATTACTACCATACCGGAGACACCGCCTGGCAAGACGAGGACGGATTCTTCTGGTTCATAGGCCGAACGGACGACATGATCAAGAGTTCCGGCTACCGGGTAGGCCCATTCGAGGTGGAAAGCGCCCTCATGTCTCACCCTTCTGTGATGGAGGTGGCAATTACCGGTGTGCCTGACTCCATTCGGGGACAGGTAGTGAAGGCAACCATTGTTCTCGCCCGCGGTTATGCCGCCACCGAGGAGCTGAAAAAGGAGCTGCAAGACCACGTAAAGTTGGTCACTGCGCCCTACAAGTATCCGAGGATCATCGAGTTCGTAGAGGAGCTGCCCAAGACCATAAGCGGGAAGATCCGGCGGGTGGAGATCAGGGACAAAGACAAGCCCTATCCAATAATAAATGCCCTGGAATGCAAAGCATGCGAGCGGTGTATTGAGGCCTGTCCTGTGGATGTATTGAAGATGGGCGAAGAGCTCAATTCCCGTGGCTATCACTATGTGCTCTATTCCGGGGACGGCTGCATTGGCTGCGCAGCATGCTATTACACCTGCCCTGAGCCGCTGGCCGTTGAGGTTCATGTGCCCCAGAAAGAGAAAACAGAGGAGAACTGAATAAATGGCGTCTCAATTAGTGGCTGGAAATAGCGCCGTTATCGTTGGCGCTCTTTATGCAGGATGTGACTGCTTCTTTGGCTACCCCATTACTCCTGCCAGCGAGATATTGCACGAAGCCTCTCGCTATTTCCCGATGGTTGACCGCAAGTTCGTGCAGGCGGAATCGGAAGAAGCAGCAATCAACATGGTCTACGGGGCGGCAGCCGCAGGACACCGCGTGCTTGCGGCCTCTTCCGGCCCGGGCATGAGCCTGAAGCAGGAGGGGATAACCTACATTGCGGGTGCAGAGCTACCCTGCGTTATTGTCGATATCTGCCGGGCGGGGCCGGGTCTGGGCAACATCGGGCCCGAGCAGTCGGACTACAATCAGGCCTGCAAGAGCGGCGGGCATGGCTGCTATCACAACATCGTTTTAGCCCCGGCAAGCGTGCAGGAGATGTGCGACTTAACCCGGAAGGGTTTCGACCTGGCCTTTAAGTACAGAAATCCCGTCGTGATTTTGGCGGACGGAGTGCTGGGGCATATGGTTGAGCCTCTGGAGTTTCCAGAAGAGGCGCTTGCACCTAAGATCGACACCACCTGGGCTGTGAATGGTCGGGCCGAGACCAGAGGAAATCTGGTAACCTCAATTATGCTCAACTTCGATGATTTAGAGAAGCACAACTACAAGCTGCAAGAGAAGTATGAACTCATAAAAGAGAATGAAGTGGCATGGGAGGGCTATCGGCTGGAGGATGCCAGTGTTGTGCTGGTCTCCTACGGCATCAGCAGCAGGATCGCAAGGTCTGCCGTAGATGCCGCTCGAAAGGAGGGGATCAAGGCCGGTCTCTTCCGGCCCATCACGCTCTTCCCCTTCCCGGAAAAGGCCGTTCGCGCCCTGGCGGAGAAGGGCTCTAAGTTCATCTGTGTGGAGATGAGCAACGGACAGATGCGTGAAGACATTCGCCTGGCCAGTGGCTGCAGGCCGGTAGAGCTGGTCTGCCGCTACGGAGGAAATTTGATCAGGCTGGATTCAATCTTGGAGAAGATCAGGGAGGTGGCTTAAAAATGGCAGCAATTGAAAAAGTGATCGGCGGGCATCCGGGCATTTATGCACAGTTTCCCAGGAAAGGCGGAACTGCTATCACTGCCACCCATTACTGTGCCGGCTGTGGACACGGCATTTTGCATAAGCTCATAGGCGAGGCCATGGCAGATCTAGGCATCCAGGATCGGTGCGTCGTGATCAGTCCGGTAGGCTGCGCTGTTTTCGCTTACTACTATCTGGACAGCGGTCATGTGCAGGCCGCTCATGGGCGCGCTCCGGCAGTCGCCACAGGCATATCCCGGGCCGAGGACAACGCCGTCGTCATCTCCTATCAGGGAGACGGCGATCTGGCTTCCATTGGCCTGAACGAGACCATCCAGGCCGCCAACCGGGGCGAGAAGCTGGCAGTATTCTTCGTCAACAACAGCGTCTACGGCATGACCGGTGGCCAGATGGCGCCTACTACCCTGATTGGAGAGGTCACAGCCACAACGCCGGGCGGGCGCAATGCAGAGGAGCAGGGCTATCCCATCCACATCTGCGAACTGCTGGATACGCTAAAAGCGCCGGTATTCATAGAGCGGGCATCGCTTTCAGACATCGAGCATGTCAGAAAAGCGCGCCGGGCAGTAAAGAAGGCTCTGGAGATTCAGAGGGACAAAAAAGGCTACGCCTTCGTGGAGTTGCTTTCCCCCTGTCCTACTATCCTGAGGATGGATGCAAAGGCCATTACCAGGTTCATCAATGAGCAGATGGAAAAGGAGTTTCCATTAAAGCGATTCCGCGACAAGTCCGCCGAAGCGGCGCCCATAACCAGGCCCGAGAGCGACTTTTCCCAAGGAGCACTGGATAAGATCTTCGGCTGCGAGAGCGGGATATGCATTCAGTTCCAGGATGACCCGGAGTTTGTGGCCAAGGGCGTGAAGATAGCCGGCTTTGGTGGACAGGGGGTGCTGAGCATGGGCCTGACCCTGGCCCAGGCGGGCTTTGGCAGCGGGCGCTATGTTTCATATTATCCGGACTACGGCCCGGAGCAGAGAGGCGGAACCTCGAATTGTACTGTGATCATTTCCGGCCAGCCCATCGGCTCGCCGGTGGTGGACCATCCCGATGTGCTGGTGGCCTTCAACCGCCCGTCTCTGGAGAAGTTTGCGCCCACCGTCAAGAAGGGCGGGGTGATTCTCTACGACTCCTTAGCCGGACAATTCCAGGCACCGGAGGGCGTGAGAGCCATATCCGTCCCGGCCACGGGAATCGCCACGGAGCGGGGAGCCGCGCAGGCGGCCAATACGGCCATGTTCGGGGCCTTGATGCAGGCAGGGAATCTGGGCCTGCCCCATGAGGCTTACGGGAACGCTTTCCGTGTCACCTTTGCCAAGAAGCCCAAGCTCATAACCAAGAACCTGGATATTCTGGAGGCAGGAGCGCAGGCGGCACGGGTGCTGGAGATGTCGGCGAGGAAGTAAACCCAAAATATTTTTTTAAATTAATTACGTTATGGCTCAACTGACTTCCGACAGCACAAGAAAGAAGATGCAGATGTTGTCTCAGCCGGAAGTCTACGGGACACTGGAAACCGGGCCAGAGGGACTCCGCCAAGAAGAAGCCCAAAAGAGGCTGGCACATTACGGAAGAAATGCCATCACCAGGATCCCGGAGAATCGCTTTGCGGCCCTGGCTGCCAACTTCACTCATCTCATGGCTCTGCTGCTCTGGGCCGCGGGCCTGATAGCGTTTGTAGCAGGGCTGCCCCAGCTTGGCATAGCCGTTTGGCTGGTCAATCTGATCAACGGTATTTTCAGCTACTGGCAGGAGCGCAAAGCGGAGAAGGCCACACTGGCCCTGGCCAGTATGCTGCCCGCCTATTCCAGGGTTCTGCGAAGCGGCCAGGAACATCAAATACTGGCAGAGGAGCTGGTGCCGGGGGATCTCATCATCATAGAAGAGGGCGATCGCGTCTCCGCAGACGCTCGTCTCATCCGGGACAGTGATCTTCGCATAGATCAGTCCACTCTGACCGGCGAGTCCAGACCGGTCCGGAAATCCTCATCGAACGGCGCAGCGGCTGAATCATCGAACATTGTATTCGCCGGAACCAGTGTGACCGGCGGCTCTGCAGTGGCGGTGGTCTTTGCCACGGGCATGCAGACCGAATTTGGCAATATAGCTTCCCTGACCCAGACAATGGGCCGGGAGCTGAGCCCTCTGCAAAAGGAGATGGAAAGAGTAACCCGGATGGTTACCCTGATCGCAGTTGGCATCGGCCTGGTGTTCTTTTTAGTGGCAGTTCTGATGGCAGGAATGAGAACTGCCGATGGTTTCATCTTTGCGATAGGCATGATCGTGGCCTTTGTACCGGAGGGGCTGCTTCCCACAGTCACCCTGGCCCTGGCCTTGGGTGTTCAACGCATGGCAAAAAGGAACGCTCTGATCAAGAAGCTCTCCGTGGTAGAGACTTTAGGCTCGACCACAGTAATCTGCACAGATAAAACGGGAACCTTAACTCAGAACCAGATGACCGTCAGCGATCTATGGGTGGATGGAGTAAGGATCGCGGTTACCGGCACCGGATACACATCGGAAGGAGAGATAATCGGATCCGAGACTGTGAAGAGTGAGCTGCATTATTTGCTAGTGGCAGCAGGGCTGTGCAACAATGCCCGCCTGGAACTGAAGTCCGGCCAGTGGGTTGTCCTGGGAGATCCTACCGAGGCAGCGCTTTTAGTGGCAGCAGCTAAGGCCGGGATAGATATTCATGAGCAGGCGCTAGGGTCTCCCCGGCTTTTCGAGCTGCACTTCGATCCTTTGCGTAAGCGCATGACCACAGTTCATCGGCTAAAAGATGGCCCAAATGGTGGCCTGAATAATGACCTTGTGGCCTATACCAAAGGCTCCCTGGTGGAGACTCTAAAGCTGTGCAAATACACGTTGACAAAAGGTGTCCGAATTCAACTGGATGATGCCAGCCAGGCCAGGATACTGGCAGCGAACGATGAGCTTGCAAAAAGCGGGCTGAGGGTCCTGGCTGTGGCCATGCGTTTTCTTAGTGGTCTTCCAGAGGAGAATAATCGGACTGCTGAGGCTGTAGAAAAGGATCTGACCTTCCTTGGCCTGGCGGCCATGATGGATCCACCCCGGCCTGAGGTGAAGGATGCTGTAGAAAAGTGCCACACCGCTGGAATTCGGATCATCATGATCACCGGCGACTATGGACTGACTGCAGAAAGCATAGCCCGGCGCATAGGCATCGTCAAATCCAATCCACTGGTCTTGACCGGCCAGGATCTGGATGCCATGAGTGACCCGGCCTTGAAAGAATGCCTGGCAGGCGAGTTGATACTGGCCAGAGTCACTGCCGAGCATAAGCTTCGGGTGGTCAGGGTTCTGCAAGAATTGGGACAGGTAGTGGCAGTCACGGGAGATGGAGTTAACGATGCTCCTGCCCTTCGGAAGGCGGACATTGGAGTTGCCATGGGAAGCGGGACGGACGTTGCCAAAGAAGCTGCAGATATGATTCTGACGGACGACAACTTTGCGTCCATCGTAAACGCCGTAGAGGAAGGCAGGGCTGTCTATGCCAATATCAAGAGATTCACCTCTTATATATTCACCAGCAATACTCCAGAAGCAGTGCCATTTATCCTGTATGCCTTCAGCGGCGGGCGAATACCTTTGGCTCTAAACGTCATGCAGATCCTGTCCGTGGACCTGGGCACAGATATCATACCCGCACTGGCCTTGGGTGCCGAGCTTCCCGAGCCCGGCCTGATGAATAGTCCGCCCCGAGGCCGACAAGAACACATCATAACTGCCCGCATGCTGGCCAGATCCTACCTATTCCTGGGAACAATACAGAGCCTGGCTGCCATGTCTGCCTTTTACTTCATGTTCTGGACTAACGGCTACTGGGGCCAGTTTTTGGACCTGCCTGCCAGCGGCCAGCTTTACCTGGCTGCAACATCCATGACCCTGGCGGCCATCGTAACCACTCAGATAGGCAACCTATTTGCCCAGAGGACTGAAGTTCGGTCTTTTCTTAAAGTCGGGATGTTTTCCAATCCACTCATCTGGGTAGGAATAGCTGTAGAGCTGATAATAGTTTGCGCCATAATCTACGCCCCCCAGCTCCAGTGGGCTTTTGGGACGACCGCTTTTCCCCTCAGCAATTGGATTTTCCTCTTTGCCTGGACGCCGTCGCTTCTGCTGGCGGACGAGTTCCGAAAAGCGTGGCTTCGGAAACGAACGACAAAGAAAACCATTTAGATCTCTCGACCGCACTCCCGCGCTGCCCGGTCCCGGCTGTGCTCGTTAGCTCGCCCGCATGTGGGCCGGGCCCTTTGGGCAGCCTCCCTGCCGTCGCCATCTGCCCGGTCGGCTTCCCATTTATCAGATCTGATATTCTCCAAACCTTTCGACTACAATTAAGCACACAGAAACATCTATATCAAGAAAATTGCAGTACTTCAATCGGAGGAAATTTCAATGCAGGCGAATCCGTTCCAATATGATGACTCTTGCAAGTATTGTGGTGTTTGGCCAATCTCAGAGGGGCCACATCACAAAGAAGATTGTCGTAGATATCAATCGCAGATGGCTTATGAATCTGAACTGAGTCGCAAATACCCCTGTAAGTTCTGCGGTGCGCTTCCGTTTATTGCAGGTGCTCATCACAAAAGGGATTGTCTGCGTTGGATTTCAGAGCCGAAATAAACCAATGTTTTGACTTCGCGCCTTCGCGTGAAACTGGTGGCTGGCAAAGCAGTCTTCCGATTTGCCAGTACCAGTAACGAGATTTCTCACCACAGCAAGAACCCGGCATACCTCGCTGCGTACACCACGCCCACCACTATCACCAGCAGCCCGAAGAATTTGGTGGTCCAGGCCCCGATGGAGACATATTTCTCTCCGATCCTTCCCCCCACCGCCCGAGAGAAGGTGGCAATGGGAATGATGGGCACGCCGTGGCCAATTCCGAAGATGAAGAGCATCATGCCTCCCGCCAGGGGGGTGATATTTTGCGAGGCCAGCCAGATCAATACCGGCAGAACCATGGAGAGAGCACAGGGTGCCCAGCCCAGGGCAAAGAATATGCCGAGCGTGAAGGCGCCAATGAAAGAGGAGTGCTTGAATAGCGAAATGGAGGCCTCAACCGACCTTTGCAGCAGGCTTTTGTGGGTATCACAGTACTCTCCTTCTCCTCGATAGCGCCTGATTCGAGAGGTCACGGGCTCCAGGATCTCATCCAGGGGCTTGATGTTGCTGATGCCAAGCGTGATCATGATCAGGCCGGCCATCAGGTCGAAGACCCTGGAGTCTCTTATGAACAGGCCCACCTGAGAGATGAACAGCCCCAGCACAAAGAAGACGGCGCCCATACCCAATGTGAAGGCAATGCCTATCATGAAGCCCTCTCTTGAGGTGGAGACGCTCTTTCTCAGATATTCATCCTTCTTTCTTATGGTCATGACATAGGAGAATACGGCGATCATAAGAGCAATGGAGCAGGGGGCAAGCGATGTCAGTATGCCCAGCAAGAACATGCCGAATGCCGACACCTCTTGCCGGAAGACCTCTCCCTCCAGGCCCTTCCACTCTCCTCCGCCCACATCTTGCAGCTTCTGGTAGAGCTTCTCGGCGCTCTGCACGCCCTCCAACACGCCTTCGCCCACCCGGTAGACGTGATAGACTGCGGCGATATTGCCCTCTTTGTCGATCAGTAGGAGAGTGGGGTTGGAAGAGCCGCCCCTCACATTCCAGTAGTCGAGATATTTTCGGGCGATATTGTAAGGCTCAATATCCTCAGCCCAGGGCCAGGTGATATTGACCTTCCACCACTTCTCAGCCAGAGATTTGCCGTCACGCGAGTAGGAATTCTTCCGCATGTTTATTGTGACTATCTGGACGGCGGGGTGCAAGGCCTTGAGCTTTGCCAGCTCCTCTACCTGTCCCTTCAGGGACTCTTCACATTCCACGCAGAGCGGAATCTCGATGTTGGTGATATGCAGGATAAGGGGCGCACCCAAAAAATCGGAAAGAGAGAAGTTCTTGCCGTCCACTCCTGTTGCCGTGAACTGTGGGGCCTTTATGGCATCGGCTGCAAAGACGGGGCTGGAAAAGACAGAAAGGCAAGCCAGGGCGAAAAGGAGGATAAAAGCTGCTGAATGCAGCTTCTTTTTGCTAGGTTTGGCAATTATAGTATCACTCTCAGATCCAGGCGGCACTATTCTGCTTGTAGTAGTAGATGGAGTCCTTCACATAAGCATCAATCCTTTCCGGGCTCATGGCATCAATTTCACTATGCCAGGCTACATCCACGGTCCCATCCGGGCCTTTGGCGAGGGTGATGAAGATTGTCGTTGGAACATACTGGGCTCCACCTGCCGGATTATAGACATCCAGGATGCCAATGGCCTTATCGTAGCCGCTTCCTTCCGCCAGAATATCGTAGTATTCGAGATCGCCGCTAAAGCTCTCTGCAGCCGCTTTAATTCTTGGCATCTGGGTCAGGCAGGGCACGCAGTTGCTGCTATGAATCAGGATGATCAGAGGCTTCTCCTTGAGAGCCTTCAGAACCCAGTCCGGATGTTTTACCGCCGAGCCGGAGTTTTCATGCTGGTCGGGATATGTAGTCCACCAATCATCATCTCCTGAGCCTACGGCATGCTCCAGACTGTAGCTGTTCCAATCCAGGGATTGGGCAATGCTTGCCGTCCCAAAAACCGCCATTGCCGCCAATACCAATAATGCGAAATTCTTGAACTCACTCTGCATGATTTTAACCCCCGAAATATCATCTGCTCTTTTCATCGGCTAAATATTTAGAGCTTGTCTTTAATTGGCCTGAGAACTCATTTAGGGACCTTGTGAATCCAGTTCGGCCAAAGATCGATAAGACCATAGAAAAATTGCGCCTGCTTCCGGCCTCTTGCACCCACAGCATAGAAACATTAACAGGTATATGGATGTGATGATCATATTTATTGTTTTTGGGCGAAAATATTCAAAAAAAAGAAGGAATGATGGAAGACGAGGCCTTAAGACTTCGGCCTCGTCCAAATCTTCTACCCTCACGGCCCCTTTAGCAGTCCCTGTTCGATCAGCTCTCTAATCCTCTTATCGACAGCTCTGGCGATATCATCCTTATCCGGTTCGGGGCCCTTGCTTTTGAAATCACCTTCCGTCTTGGCTTCCTTATAAAATATCCTCAACGGATTGTGGAAGAAGGGCTTCTCTCCGTCCCTCAGCCTTCTTCTAGCTTCCTTCAGCTCAAAGGCAAAACCGCTCGTATTGCCAAAACCGTCTTTGCCCATTCCCTCCGGCCCAAAGAAGAACATCTTAAGAGCCTCCTTGGAGGCCTCCGTCAGCCTGACCTGCTCGGCCGGCTTACCATCTTTTTTGCCCTTTTCTGCTTGTTTGCCTTCATAAAACAGATCTTCCGGCTGCTGGCTCATGTACTGCAAAGCCTGAGAGATCACCATGCAAAATCTATTTTCCAGCGTGCCCACCTTCAGGTAGGCCTTGGGATCGCCCCCATAGGGATTTCTCAGCAGAATCAATATCTCATTATTTCCCTCACCCATCTTCCTGGACGGCCATATGCTTTCCGGCGCGATGCCCGTCTCCCTGGAGAGAATCTCTCTTATCTTCTCCGAATCTATGAAACCTCGACAGAAGACCATGGCAAAGTCCGCCTTTTCCGGAGAGCAGCCAAAGAGCTTTCCCTCGTCGCTCAGCGCTTTCTTGATAAGGGCCTCCTCAGGATCGGCGCACCTCGGCAGAGATGCGAAGAGGGGCACAAATATAGGTGGCCGGGAGAGGCCGCCGGATGAGTGCTGAGCTACAGCCTGGCTGGGGGGGATCTCTCCGGGATAGTCACGTGCCGCCACAAGGGGCTGCATCATCTTATGAATGAATTTGTTGGCTGCAACGTAATCATTTCCATATCTTTCCAATAGAATCTCATTATCGACGATGATGACCCCATTGGCCCCGCCACCCTTGGTGAGAAGATCGTAAATGGCGCTTATCGCCGCCAGGTTCCTTCTTGCGCTCTTTGAAAACTGAGCCTTGTCTGCATAGTCACCAGGTTCGGTCAATATGCCCAGTGCAAAAACAGGGTAATCCGCCTTGCCTTCATTTCTGATATGGTTAATAATAGGATTAATAAATCCAGTTCCTGTTCCTCCGCCAAAGGAGACCACAAAGAGGATGCCATCGCACTCTCCTTTTCCCAGAGTTGTGAAGTCTCTTATGGCGTTCCAGGCACTGTCGAATATGGGATTGGGGGCCTGGTTGGCATTTCCACCCATTGATTCAACCATCTCTTTATTCATGGTTTGGGCAACGAGGGCCTGGATCTCTTTATCCGTATCAAAGATTTCAAATACGGCCTTAAGATACTGGGCATCTCTAACAAAGCCTTGCTTCTTTACATCATATCCATATTTTTCCTTGACAGCGACATGAACCGCACAGCCATCAGCCACCGCGTCATGAGGGATGTAAAAGCAGGGATAGCATCCTTCCTCCATGTCCCCGAAGAAATGCTGGATATTCTTAGCATCATTCTTATCAGCTTCCAGCCATATTCCCTGCATCTTGCCGGGAGAAAGATACTCAGCTCCTGTTATGTGAGAGAGAAGCCTGAAATCCAGATCCTCATTTCCCAAAAACTCCTGGGTTATTTTTCCACCGGCTCCGCCAATGCCAACAATGCATAGTCTCATCTTCTCGCCTCCCAGGCCTCTCTATAAATAGGCATGACAAGTACTCCGGCCGATACAACCATAAGCATCAGGCTCAAAATTTCGGCAGGCTGCGAATGGGCCGGATAAATGGTTCCGATATAGGCAGATAGCATTACGGAGATGCATAAGGCAATGACCGCCATGCCGATCATTTTCTTCACGACTTTGGAGATGGAATAAAAGCTATACAATTCCATTAGCTTTAATTCTCTGCGATCTTCAGGAAGCTTATCTAGTAAGAGAATAATCGCCGCCACAAAACCGGCTGCCAGAATGCCGAAGATGCCAAATCCCCAGTTACAGGAGGCCAATTCGGCGATATTCATGTAGCTATAGGGAAGGATGGTCGGAACCAGCAGGTAAAGATAGGCTACGGCCACAAAGAGCATTATCCATGATGCCAGGGCTAAAGCTGTGAAGTTTGAGCCCTGTGAAACAGTCATCTCTTTATAAAGAAGTGCCTTAGAGACATCTTTTTTATGCTGCAGGATGGACATAAGCTTGTGGACACGATTTAGATTATTAATGTGCAAAATTGCTGCAAAAATCAGCAATAATGCCAGGAGCAATGTGCCTGCTGGAAATAGGCTATTCATTGCAGTTGAGATATCGATGGGCATTCCTAGTCCCTCCTCAACATTTTGAGAACTTTGCCAGCAAAGCTTCCACCAGATTTGCCCTTGCGTTCTTGTTTATTGCTCTTCCTGTCCCCTGCTTTGCCTGATGCGCTTTCATGAGACTCAATTCCTTTTTTAAGCTTTCTTTCTATGAAAAAGCTACCCATTAGTATAAGGAAAAGCATCGGTACTAAATTCAGGACCATTACCGGATTATAGATACTGTAGGGCACGATCTTGCCGTTGATCTGAACACCCGTCTGCTCCATGGCGTCCTTGCCGCTCTGATCGTACTCCGAGTACTTCACTCTGTAATAAAAAGTCTGCCCGGCATCGGTAACCTGGAAGGGTTTGGTGTTATTGAAGTTCACCTCGACGGGATCGGGTCCTATTCTGACCGTCTTCGTCTCCACTGTATTCCATTCATTGTTACCGGTCCTGGTGCTCAGGGTAAAGGCTACGTCGTACGTTTCAGGGTTCAGATTCTTTACTCTCAGATTGAATCCGTACTTCTCCCACCAGTAATAATTCTCGCTGGTAGTGGAAAAGCCCAGCTTATCCACGGAGAGCTTTGGACCCTTGCGGATATTGGGTCCTTTTAATGGATCTGCAGGATCTTTGCTGATGAAATCAATGCCATCATCATAGCTGTAGTAGTAGGTAAAGTTCCTGCCTGCGTCAGCCTCTTTAAAGAATCCATATTCATTGGCCTTGAAGCTGACAGGACCTGGCTTCAAGTTCAGTGTTTCATTCTTCAGCTCGACACCATTCTCATCAAGGATGTGCAGCGTCACATTGAGCAAATCTCCATCTACATCGGCAATATCAGCCTTGTACTCGATGGGATCATTATACCTTACAAGGCCCCCTGGGATTACATCGAAGTCGCTCATGACCGGCAGGCTGTTCGTTACATTGAAGACCAATTCCGAGTAGTAAGGCGGTTTCAACCCGGAGTAGCTTGCCGTGCTCCATTTATTGACGCCGTCGCTCACATTGGCGCGCACCTTCACAACACCCACATTCTTGAGGTTAGAAAATGAAGGCAGCATGCCCCAGATTCTCAAGGTGGTGTTAGTCTTTTCGCTATACTCGTTGGTCTGAATCTTCTCCGGCCAGGAGTTGATGCGCTCGTACTTACTCGAACCCGGCTCTTTTACCTCCAGATAAAGGTCAAGCATACGGCGCATCTCCAGGGGATTGTTATTGGTGGCAACCGTTATGATCTCAAGGGGCTGATTCCGGCTGACTGTGGTATTGTTTCCTTTGTAATACATCAGCACGACTGGCATTTGGTATTCTTCGCTTGTGATCGGATCCTTCCACAATAAGGTCCGGAGCTCCTCGAACTTGGCAGGCTTGCTTTTCTTTCCGTCCTTCACTGTTGTAATCAATCTATCAATATCGATTTGCCTGCTGCCACCCCCGCCGCCACTCGATGAGACGGAAGCCGTTCCGCTGTCGCCTCCACCGCTAGAATCGCCTCCGCCCAAGACCTCTCCGGCTTGAGATATGCCTGCAATGAGCAGTAATGCCAGGATGGCAGTAATCAGCCGCCTAAACATAGTCTACCTCAAACTCGTAAGCATAGTGCTTGGGATACTTCTCCCACTTCAGGGCTTTCCATTCCTGGTTAGAGGATTCATAGGTCCTCTTGTCTCCTTTCAGCCAATTGACATTGTTCTTGGTATAAGCCAGAGCAACATTGACCTTGGGCAGACTTGACCTCACCTCAAGCTGATAGGTGTAATTCTTGCCCTGTGCGATTGCTTGCTCATTTCTCAGGTTCACATCAATGGTCGGCCCGGCAAATTCGCCCAGATTCTCGCTGTAAGCCAGCAGTCTGTACTTTGTCTCTCCCAGGAAGGGCTCCTGGAATGGCAGACCTGCAAAATTGACCTTGAATACAATCTTGGTCTTGGAGGTATCATAAGTCTGGCTGCCGGCATAGAGCCATGATTCAGAGGACGGATCGTAGACCTCCAGCTTTACCTCTTTCATGTTGCCTGCCAGGGGCTTCATGAACTGCACGCTGATGGTGTACATGTATACCCGGGATATCTCGCCCAGGAGCGGGTTTGTTATGTAAAGAGGGCCGTGGGTCGGGCTTATTGTGGCGTTCATGAAGCTTACCGGCTCAATGCTCGGGCCTTCGAAGATCTGCGAGGCCGACAATCCACTGCTAAATCTGTACTTTGCCGTTCCGTAATGCGATCCATCAATCACGACCTCCGGCCAGCAGAGGACTTGAGATGTGCCGTTGTAGGGAATAGTACCCTGCGAGATCCATTTGGTTGAGCCGGGCTCCTGCGTGAAAAGCTCCACATCATAATTTTCCTGATTGGATGTCACATTCACACAATAAGCGAATCCGGTGAAGATCGAGCCGTTGGCGGGTGTAACAGATGCCTGATCAAATTTAATTAGTTCTTCTTTCTTTATTACTTCCGTTTTAACCCTCATGCTCTGCTCCGGGAAAGAGATCTCGCCGCCTGCGATCTCAGGATGCAGGTAGCGCAGCGATAAGGTATGGTTTCCGGCGTTATCGACGCTAAAGGGAATGGACCAGGTGTAAGCGTACCTCTGCCCGCTCAAGAAGGTCCCTTTGACCTCCTCGGTAAAGTTCATCTCCGGGCCGTTGACGCTCAAGGCCACAGCGCCCGGTCCCAGGGGACTGTCCACTATTGCCTTTACCACCTGATAAACGGGAACCTCCTCAGTCACATAAATTATCGGTGTATAGTCCAGTGATACCAGTTCCGGTTTGCCTCCACTGATAAACGGTCCCGAATATACCTCGGATTCGAATCTCGCTCCTGCAAATCCGGCCACAAAGCGGTAGCTAACCTGTTTTCCTTCCGCTTCGGCGCATTTGTACTTGAAGGGCCTGGCCGTGAGATTGACAACAGTCTCTCCGGGCAAAGCAGTGCCAAAGGCTCGCTCCACCCACTCCTTGCTGCAGGGATTATA
Source organism: Methanothrix sp. (assembly GCA_037128175.1). Classification (GTDB taxonomy): domain Archaea; phylum Halobacteriota; class Methanosarcinia; order Methanotrichales; family Methanotrichaceae; genus Methanothrix. The sequence goes on along the minus strand of JBAXWY010000047.1, from coordinate 4,355 downwards.
GACCTCCAGTGCCACCTTCATCGCCACGCTGCTCTTCACTGGCACCGAGTAGGTATAGGTATCATTCCATTTGCCTTTTGCAGGCGACACGGTCGCATCGCCAAAGTTGATTGATATTGCTTTGACATCAATTGACTTTTCTGCCAGCAGGAACTCTGCGGCAAGGCTTGTGTGCTTGTAGCTGATGGTATAATTGAAACTCTTGTTTATATCTGTCTCTTCAAAGGGCAGGCTCCAATCGTACCGATACCGATTGCCACCCAGAGCTATTCCCTGGCTTGTCTCCTCGATACTCTTTTCCGGCCCATTTAGCCTGAGAACGGCCTGGCCCTGGCCGGCTCCATATTCCACTACAGCCTGAATGCTGCTGGAAGATTCGCTGCCCTCGGAGACATAGACCACGGGATCGCTGTCCAGGGAGATGAGGACGGGTCTTGCTCCTTTGAAAGTCGGGCCCTGGTAGGGCTTTGAGGAGTAATCATTTCCTGCAAAGCTGGCCTTGAAACGATACTTGGCTCCTTCCTGCTGCATCTCTTTGCATTCATAGCCAAAAGGCGAGAGAGTCCAATTTAACAATGACGATTCAGCCGTCGCTTTCTGGGCCCCCTTGTCCGTCCATTCGCTGCTGCAGGGGTCGTAAGTCTGGATACGAACTTCGAGAGGTACAATGGTAGTATCGATCTTCAGGGAATAGGTGTAGCTTTCGTTCCACAGACCCGTAGTTGGGGACACAAGTCCTTGGGAAAACTGCACTGAAAGCGGTACGACTCTAATGATTTTATCCTCAAAGGCATACCTGCCGCCTTCAAGCGTAGGGTGGACAAAGGATAATGCGAGAGTGTAGTTGTTATTGATATGCCGGTCGTCGAAAGCGACCTGTCTCTTGAACTGGTACCTGCCTCCCCCCAAGGGTACTGCCTTTTCCGTAGAGTTCTGGTCCTGATCCGGGCCCGACAGCATGAAATTCATATCTCCCAAACCCTTGGAAAAGGTAACTGTGGCAATTATATCCTGGGTGGTGCTCTCGCCAGCCCTTACATAAACGGTTGAGGGATATTGCAGTTCCAGTTTGGGGATCTCTTCCACTACTTTGAAGGTGATATTGGACTTTTCAGCTTGGTAATCCCAGTTTTCGTTCTTGTACACCACTTTGGCCTGGAAGGGCGCATTCTTAGCGAGCTGCACATCGCTCCGGTTGAAGAGGGCAGGGATATTATCATTGGTCCACTCGTAGACCAGGCTGCTGCCCCGCACAGCGGGCTCAGATGAGGTATAAGTCATTTCGCCTTTCTGGGGATGGCTGATTACCAGGCTGGCCACGCTGCCGTCCGGCGTGCCTCCTACCATCTTGGCCCCGGCGTCCTTGACGTAAGCTTGAATGGTGAAGTTGGTATAATCCAATAGCTTGGCAACAGCTAATTTTTCGACCACGGGATTGTAGGGCTGAAGAGATATATTGTAGGGTCCATAGGTCAGGGGGTCAAGCTTAAGGTTGTTGTAGACCAGCTTGAAAGTGAACTCTCCTCCATTTCTGTAGCTGGATAGATCCTCAGCCACAGTGCAGGAATATGTGCTCTTCCCCGTTGCCTGGCAAGAAACGTCGGCTGTGGTCCAGCTCCTGGATTCTGCGCGGTCCAGCGGGCCTGTGATCTCCAGATGGCATGTGGGCTTGGGGTTTAACCCGTCCATGTCTTTGAAACCGGCTGAGACTGCAATCCCCTGGAAGAAATAAGGTTTCTTCTCAAAGCTGGGGGAGCCGGTTAATGTGGGCGGCTGGACGATAGGCCCTTTTATTCTGGCAGTTTTTGCGACCTGCTGCCCGCCGGCATAGAAGATCAATTCAAAGGTAGCATTACTGGTGCGGTTTATGCCGAATCTATCCTTGAAGCTGTAGGGCCCGAAGACGAAAGAGGTTTTACTCATGCCCGTTTGGCTGGGAGAGGATTCTGAGTAAACCAACTGATTTTGGTCGTAGATATTCATTTTCAGGCTAAATTTGGTGACGGCAATGACGCCTAATTTGCTGGCTGCCTCCTCGCTCATCCATACCTGGGCGGAGTAGGTGAAATCCTCATAGCCATATTCCGGAGTAACTATGGCGCTTCTGATTTCATAGCCGCTCTGGGCCGCACATGGTGCGGCAAGGGATAAAGCAGAAATTATGCTTACTAATACTAGCAATAATGTGAGATTAAGTTGCTCTCTTCCTACTTTCTTGCATAGTGATAAGCCCCGATTTGATAATTCAGTGCGCATTTCTGCCTTTAATCCACTCAACAGCTTCGACCCCCATGAAATCAAGAATATATTCTACTGCATGCATACCTACTTATAAAGTCTTTTTGCCCTTTTGGGATGGCGTATTCTCACCAAATTAAGACTGTGATATCATCTGCTGAAAATGCCCAGTTCTTGGCCCAAAAAAAGAAGAATGAATGCTATTTATCGGCAGATCAACTTTCCAGCACAGTGCTCGCTGCCTCGACTCCCGCGCCGCATGAAGCGATCTTCCCTTCCTTGACCAGGATCAGCTCCAAAGTCTGAATGGTTCGCAGGATGTCGCTGGAAGAGCACATGCCCATGGTGCCGATGCGAAAGATCTTGCCCTTGAGCAGATCCTGCCCGCCGGATACGATTACGCCCTGTTTTTTCATGCCGCCTCGTAGCTTGTCGTCCGTTACTCCCTCGGGCATCTTCATGGCCGTGACGGTATTGGAGTAGTGGGAGTGCTCATTCACCTGGGGGAACAGCTCGATTCCCAGCGCCTTAGCCGCGGAGCGGACTGATTCCGCCTGCTTTGCAGTTCTGGCCCGGCGGGCGGCAAAGCCCTCCTCGGCTGCCATGTGCAGGGACTCCTGCATGGCGAAGAACAGCGACACCGCCGGGGTAAAGGGCGTCTGGGGCTGGCTCTTTCGCACGCTCTTCAGGTGCGCCTTCAGGTCGGAGTAGTAGCTAGCGCTCTTGGGCAAGAAACGCTCCTCCGCCTTTGGAGAGGTGGAAACCACAGCCAAGCCGGGCGGCACGGCCAGAGCCTTCTGCGAGCCGGTGATGGCAATGTCTATGCCCCACTCGTCTGTGAAGAACTCGTTGCCGCCGATGGAGGATATGCCGTCTACGATAAAGACTGCATCATGCTTCCGGGCCAGCTTGCCTACCTCTTTGGCAGGGTTGGTGAGGCCCACCGAGGTCTCATTGTGAACCATGGCCACGGCCTTGGCGCCCCCTTCCAGCGCGGCCTCTATTCTGTCCAGGTCGAAAGGAGTGCCCCATTCGAACTTCACGGGAATGGCTTTGCCATATCGTTCGCCAATCTCGGTGAACCGCTCCCCGAACTTGCCATTGGATATGGTTACGATCTTGTCTTCATGGCCGATGAGGCCGGCAACAGCGGCGTCCATGCCCACTGTGCCGCTACCGGTCATTACTACTATCTCGTTCTTGGTCTCGAAGAACTGCTTGAGAAGTTTGCAGCAGTCGCTGTAAATCACGCTAAAGTCACCGCTCCGGTGGCTGATCATAGGCTTGGACAGGGCGCGTAGAACGCGAGGCGCGACCTTGACCGGCCCTGGAATCATGAGCAAAGTATCCTCTATATCCATGAGATCCCTTCTTCTTTTCGCCTTTAGTTTCAGGCAGCCTATATAAAACTAGCTTTTATACGCTGCGCTGTTGCCCAGCTATGCCTGGCGCAGGGCGGGAGACACCGGTTTTCCTTCACCCATTCGTTCAAGAAATTTATGGTATCCTGATCGTGGGGATAGCCGCTGCCAATCTTGCAGTGCATGGCTTCCTCCAGCTCCCGCATGGATGCATCCCGCCGCACTTTGGCCAGGATGGAAGCAGCCGAGACGACTTGGTGACGCTGGTCGGCTTTGTGCTCGGCCACAAGATCCATGGTGGTTTTGCTCGCGGCCTTCACTCGATCTCTGAACCGTTCTGCATTTACATCGGCAGCATCGAGAATAGCCCGGTCGGCATGCAGCTTTGCCACAACCGTTGAGAAGCTTCTCACCATGATATCGTTCATGGTCATAACAAGTCGAAGCTCATCGATGACCTGGGCCTTCACCTCCAGGATATATTGGTCGGTGGCAATCCCAAAGATCTTTCTGGCCAGTATCTCCCTTTTTGCCGGCGCGAGAAGCTTGGAGTCCTTGACCCCAAAGCCGGCCAGATCGAAGAGCCTATCCTCCTCGATTACCAGGCCGGCCACGAACATGGAGCCGATGACGGGGCCTTTTCCGGCTTCGTCTGCTCCCAGGAGTAACATAAGACTGCACTAGCACTTTCAGATACATTAAGTGACTTCTCCCCGCCCTGAAGGACGGGGCTTCTAGCCGTTGATTGGCAGAGAT
>JBAXWY010000046.1:0-23768 GCA_037128175.1 Methanothrix sp. | reverse complement strand
GAGGGAGGGCACTTACAGCCTAAAATTAGGCTTATTTAAGCCCAGCTGTACTAGCATATCGTGCTGTGCTGCAAATGATGGGGCGAAGGATCAGACTGCTTTTCAGAATTTTCTTTTTCCCTCTTCGCATGGAAAGTTACGTTACTACGGCCTTCCTCATGACCGGATAATTGCAGCTCCATGTATCCGAGCCTGCCGGTCTCCCGCTCCCGAAGTGCTGCCATCTCCTCCGCTCGCGCATAATCCCCCTGAGCCAGGAAGAGACGGTGAAGATCTTGGTAAAGGGCCAGGGAATCATGCATTGCCCCCAGGCGATTCATGGCTGCCAGCGCCTGCTGCAACTTGACCAGGGCATCAGGATAGTCCTTGACCTGCAAAGCCAGCCTTCCCAGGTTGGCTATGGCTTTGGCCTCTTCGTAGGGGTTGGAGAGCATTCTTGCCTGAGATAAAGCCCTCTCAAAACAGCTCATTGCCTCTGGGAGGCGACCTTCCAACTGACGAAGCTCCCCTTTTGTATTGTAGAGCAGGATATTAAGGATCGGACAATCGGTGCGAGATATGAGCATCTCTGCCCGGCTGAGATAGAATTCTGCTTCAACCAGCCGCCCCTCCCGAACCAGGAACTGCGCCCTGGCCAGATATCCTTCGCACAGATCTTTCGGAGCTTCTAGCTCCTCTTGCATGCGGATGGCCTGGCTAAAGTGATCTTCGGCCTCTTTCGCCTGGCCCCTCAGACCAAGGATGATGCCCATATTCTGCCTGGCCTGGGCGATGCAAGGAGCGGCGTCAAGCCTCTGAAATATCTCCAGGGCCTCGCCAAAAAGCGTGACGGCTCCAGCTAAATCGCCCTTGTCCTTATAAACCAGGGCCATATTGAAGCGAATCTGAGCCTGATTGTAGATCTCCCCTACGGCCGCAAAAAGCTGCAGGCTCTCTTGGTAGCAGGAGAGGGCAGACTCCCACTGGCAGCGGTCCGCAAAAGAGCCCGCCAGTGCACCGAGCACCTCTGCCTGACCGGAGAGGTCTCCTTGTGCTTTCAACTCGCCAAGCTGCTTATAGTAATCATCGAGATTTTCAGGAATGTCGCCCCGGCCAGGCCTTAACATGTCGATATTGGCTTGCATCTCCAGGGCGCCCTGCCGGTCTCCCAGACGCTTTAAAATTTCCAGGCCCCTTAAGAAATGCTCTTTGGCTAAGCTCTGCTCGCCTCTGCGGTGGTAGAAGTTGCCCAAATTGCCCAGCACCTGCGCCGCACCATCCATATCCTCCAGCCTCTCGAAGAGATCCAGGCTCTCCTGGTAGCATTCTAATGCCTGGGACCATTCGCCTCTCTTGTAGCAGAGGCTGGCCATATTGCTCAAGACGGATGCCTGGCTTTTATCATCACCAGCCTTTGCAAAGCCTTCTTGGCTCTGGTGGTAATTCTCTAGAGCCTCTTTCCAATCGCCACGCCGGTAAAAGATATTGGCCAGGTTGTTTTGGGCCACAGCCATGGAATAATCGTCTCCTAGCCGCTCCAGGATGACCAGGCTCGCTCTATAGTTCTCAATGGCATGATCCCACTCACCCAGATCAGCTTGCAGATTTCCCCATGAGCATAATACTGCCGCCGTTGCCCCCGAATCGCCCATGGTGCGAAGGGCATCCAATACCTGAACATAGCAGGTCTCTGCCTCTTGCCATAGACCAAGCCGGAGAGATACCATAACCCGGCCATTCAAAGATGCTGTCATGGCCAGGGAGTCTTGCCGTTCCATCCCCTGCATGAGGCAGTCCTGAAAATTCTTCATAGCTTCCTTTAGCTCCCCCTTCTCGACCCTTACCCCTGCCAGGCCGAGGAGCGACTGTCCCTCGCCCCTCTGGTCGCCCATCTCTTGGAAGATCTCCAGACTCTGCAGGTACATCTCCTCCGCCGTTTCCAGCTCGTCATCCTGAAAATAGGCAGCCGCCAGATTGGCAAGAGTTGTGGCCATGCCGTGCCGGTCATTTTGAGCACGCTTGGCATCCAGACTCAAGTTATAGCATAAAATAGCCTTCTGAATGTCCCCCCTATCCGAGTGAAGATTTCCCAGATTGTTTTGTGCCAGAGAAAAACCATGCAGATCACCCAGATCTTCAAAATCCTTGGCGGCCTGCATAAAATAATCCAGGGCATTACCCCAGTCGCCCCTACGCTGAGCTGTCAGGCCCAGGGAGAGCTTGATGGCGGAGGCGCCGGCCACATCTGCCCCATCTCTGGCCGCCAGGCTCTTTTGAAAATAATCTTCGGCAAGAGAGAACTCCCCTTTGCTCTGGTAGATCAGGCCTAAATTTGCCTCGGTCTGGGACTGACCCTGTTCATTGCCCAGTTCCTGGAAGATCTCTAAAGAGCGAAGATAGCAGTTTAAGGCATCCAGAGGCTCCCCAAACAGATGGCATAAGCTTCCCAAATTGGAGAGCGCCTCAGCCGCGGGCAAGCATTTGCCGTTCTGCATAAAGAGATCTACTGCCCTTTGAAAGCAAACTTTTCCCAGGCGGTATTCGCGTCGGTCGGCATGAATCAGTCCCATGCAGCTATATGCATCGGCAATCGCATGGTGGTCATTTTGCTGCTCTCTGATCTCCAGGCATTGCAGGGAGCATTGCAAAGCCTCATCAAGCCGATTCTGCCTGCGATAATTGCCGGCAAGCATTATGAGCAGATCAGCAACGCCGCATAGGTCGCCCTGACCTTGCATGATCTCTCTGGCCCGCTCTAAATGAACCTCTGCAAGGACGTAGTTGCCCAATTCCTGGAAGCATTGCCCCATGCGACTTTGAGCGCGGGCGGCAAGGATTGGGTCGCCGTCTTCTAATGCAGGCAGGCTCTTTTCATAATGGTCTACCGCCTCATTGTGCAGGCCTTCCAGGAAAAAGAAATCCGCCAGTTGAAAACGCATCCTGGCTGCGGCCAACTCGTCGCCGATATCTTGCAGATGGTGCCGGGCTTTTTCCAGGCAGCTTTCCACCTTATTTGCCGCCCCGGTGAGCTGATAGACGCCGGCGAGCGCAGCGAGCGATGCCGCCATTGCCCCTCGGTCCTGGGCCTTTTCCCACAGAGAGAGGCTCTTTTGATAGCATTCCTCCGCCCCGGCATAGTTACCCCTTATCTGGCAAAGCTCTCCTTGGCAGTCGAGAACATCGGCCCGGCCTGAATGATCATTGCCATCGAGCAAACATAAAGCCCTGGAATAGCACTGCTCCGATTTGGAGATATCTCCCTGCTGACGAAGGGCCCTGCCTAAATTTATCAGGACGGTGCACATAAGAGGCAGGCTCTTGCCCTTATCAAGGGCTTGCAAGGCTTTTTCATAGAACCGGCAGGCTCGAATCCAGTCCTCATCATCACGGTAGAGGCTGCCCAAAGATAACCAAGCCTGCGCCTCACCCTTATCGTCTCCCTCTGCCTGGGCCAGACAGGCACTCATCTCAAAATACTCCTCGGCGGCGCGGCGAAAGAAGAGGCTGGCAGCCAGCCGACCCAGATTAAACCAGGCTGCAGAGCTGCTATTGCCGGAGAGTGAATCTGCCAGCCCGGCGAGCCTCTTTTGCATCTGATCCTCATTGGAGGTGAGTATGGCCTCAATGAAGGTGGAAACTAGATCAGGCCCCTGGCGAGAGAGGACGCGCAGCCGCATTGGCTCGTAGCCTCCCGGCTGGCAAAGGGCCTCGGCCAGGATGTCTAAAGAGAAAACGTTGCAGTCATCTGTCATCTTGTCCACCTGTAGTAACAGAACTAATAAATAAAATATGTAAAAAGGATTGAATTAATAATTGCTTTTCCATATCACATAGCGGATCAGTATCAAATATCATATCTCCCTCTACAACCGCTAAAATATACACCACTAACCTATATTCTGAGTATTAACTGTCCCAACATATATAAGTTACCATTTCTTTTGATTGTTAAATTAATAACTGAATTAGATTAATAAATATTTTAATAAATTTGCCACAAATTTGGAATACAAATTACATTATTTCTTTTCAATTTAAAAATTATATTAATTAAAATTTTTTGATTAAAAATATAGACAGCAGCGCGCGCAAATCGTAATCTATACAAACATGAATATTTCACGAAAAAACTAATTGTATATTTATTTATAAGTGTGCGCAAAGATTGCTATCTGAAAAATCTCAAAATAACATGTCATATCGAATCGCGGCTTTCAAAAAAAATATATTTAAAACTATTTAAATATGACGATTTATTGAGCGTGGCAGGGTTAGGCGAATAAATACGTATTAATAATATTAATATAAATTATCGTTGTTTGTCTATATCAAGAACGACCAGAAACTACGTGTTACATATAATTATTATGTTATATACGTATTGATCAATAATAAGTACTTAATCATGGCCAACAAAAAAAATTTAATACTAAGAGCTACTTCAAGACCAACTTCAAAGCACGCTGAGGACAGCCCATGATGCAGGCTCCGCACTGAATGCACTTGCCAGAATCGGCCACGACCCGCCAATCCTCAAAACGGAATGTGCCCGTCGGGCAGATGGAAATACACGCCCCGCAATGCACGCACTCATTCTCATCTCTGATGACGGGAATCTCCAGAGGCACGACCTTTACCCCGCGCCTCTCGAATGCCTCCTTTACCATCAAACACTTGTCCTGGGGCACTTCCAGGACAATCTCTCCGCTCACAGCATCGATGCTGGCTCTCTCTATGTTCACCAGAGCGCCCGTCTCCAGGATGACTGAAGCTATGAGAGGATAACGCACAATGCCGGGAGCTACATGCAGCATGAGTTTCATTTTCTATCGCCTCCGCGCGAAGAGCCGGGAAAGGTGATTGCTGGTGATCATTCCAATTACCTTATTGTCCCGGTCTACCACCGGCATTGCCGAGATGCTGTGCGTATCAAAGGTGCGGGCTGCGAGTTCAATGGGCTCATCCGCTTTAACAGAATAAACCCTTCTCGTCATGATATCTCCAATGCGAGAGGATTTGCCACCAGCCACTGCCTTGGAGATATCCCAGGCGGTGATTATGCCCATCAGCCGTCCATCCCGGGAGATCACAGGCAGGTGATCGAAGCTGCCGCTCACAATCAGCCGGGCCGCTTCTTCTACCCCGATGTCCTCATGAACCGTGACCACGTCGCGACTCATGACGTCCCCCACATTTGGCGATTCCTTGGTCTGCTTCATGGGCCGGGCACTGCCAACGCGTGATAGTGGCTCCACGGCAGAGCTTAGCAGAAACTCGCCCTTCTCCACCTGCTGCTTTAAAGTGAGTGCCACTTCCCTGGCCACATGGAAACTGGAGAGTGAGGAGGTGGAGACCTCTTTCCCATTAATCTCGATCATTCCCGACTTCAGATCCTCATAGCTTACCATCTTCAAAGAGGGGCGATCCCGGCGAGCAATGCCGTAGTCCACTACAGGAACGGTGATGTCCCTATCCCGCACTGCTGTGCTCTTGGCCAGCTTCTCATTAAGGATTGGTATAGGAATGCCTATTCCCAGGTAGAGACTGGGGCCGTATTTATAAAATGTCGCCGCTCTGAGAAAGCGATTATTCATCTTTTTCATGTCGCCCGTGACCATGAGCGTGGAGAAGTTATTCTGGGGATTATGCTGCGTGCCGGCCCCCATAACGTAGCCCTGGGCTCCGGCCAGAAAGATGCGCGTACCTATTCCAATGTAATCGAAGTTGGGATCATTGGATAGCGGGGAGAGAACACCCGATCCGCTGTAGTGAATATTGCCAAAGCGAGGAAGCAGTGTGCCCATGTAGGTATGCATGGTACGGTCGGCGGAATTGGTGGCCGCATTGTAGCGCTGGTAAGCGTTGCGGGGATTGACCATGATGGCCTGATTGAAATCCTCAAGACGCAGACAGGTCTCCAGCTCCATCTGAGGATAGCAGTCTGTGCCCGCACCATATGCGTCCACCTCTATCTGCTTTCCCGAAATGAGATCTTCCATGACATGCGCCCCACCGTACTCTATTCCCCGGTCCTCGGAGGGCTGCGTCGCGCCTAAGAATAGATCCACCGCGGCGACTCCACCGTAGGCTTCTACTTTATTGAGCAGAGCTTTGGAAATTTTTATGGGCGGGTCGCTATGGCCCAGATTGAGAAATACTCCAGAGGAGCACATGGCTCCAAAAGTCCCAGTGGTTACTACATCCACCTCGCGCACGGCTCCGTCAAGGCCCAGCTCGTCCACGATGTCAGGCATCTCCTCTGCCGTTACGACGCGGGCGCTCCCGTCGCGAATGCGTTCGTTGATCTCCGCTAACGACTTCTCTTGCACGAATTCCCCAAAAGTAGGCAATCCGATAAAAACTTGTTGGGCTTTTCCGGTCCAACAACGTTATCTGCCTTAACTGGGATGGAGAGGAGCCTATGCCACAGATGCCCGGCAAGAGAATCGTTCTCACGAGCGACACCACCATGATGAGCAGCTATCACGGTGGAGTGATGCTCGGCTTTGCCGCCATAATGCCCAGGGCAACTTTGCCTGACTGGATTTTTCGTAAATTGTTCTGCCCGCCCGTACCTGCTGCAAAGGATGGCTCGGCAGAGCTCGCACCTTGCGGCATGCGAAAGGTAGAAGCGGCATTGCTGGAAGCAGGCTTCTCCCGAGAAGAGGTAATGGTGGCCCATCCCTATCATCTGGACAAGGCCATCGGACCAGAGACAAAGATCGTAGGCATAACTCATGACGATCCTATGGGGAAGATCGCCGTGCGAGAAGTCGAAGATATCATCGGCAGAGGGCCGCCCTTCAATCGCACCAAGTTTCTGGAACTATTGCGCCACCCGCTCATCAGAGAGCACAGGCCAAAGGTAGTAGTAGGTGGCAACGGCGCCTGGGAGGTGATGGGCGAAGACGTGTTCGTGGACCACATTTACCTGGGCGAAGGAGAAAGCGATTTTCCGGAGATATGCAGAAAGATCATTGGCAAGGAAAGCGTCCCGCCCGTCATCCGGGGGAAAGCGGTCCTAGGGGAGGCCATTCCTGTCAATCGCAAAGCTACCATCGGCGGCATTGTGGAGATCGGTAGAGGCTGCTGGCGAGGTTGCGCCTTCTGCTCGCCGGCCATGCGCACCCTGCGCCACCGGCCGCTGGATAAAATTTTGGGTGACGTGCGGGTGAACCTGGAGAGCGGCCAGAAGGACATCATCCTGCACAGCGAGGATTTCTTCTCCTACGGCTATCGCGAAGGCAAACCCGATGAAAAGAAGATACTGGAACTGGTGTCCAACGTAAAGCAGCTCGGGCCCAAGACCATTGATGTCTCCCACCTAAGCTTGGCCTCAGTCCATCAAAACCCGGAACTCCTCCGCGACGTCTCGCGAATAGTAGGCGTGGGCAGGGATCAGAATCACATGTCGGCCTGGATCGGCATCGAAACGGGAAGCTGCCGCATCCTAAAGATGCATATGCCGAATAAAGCGCGGCCCGCAAAGATCGACAATTGGCCCGAAATTGTAAGGGATTGTTACCGTCTCTTCGCGGAGGAGTCCTGGCTGCCTGTGGCCAGCCTGGTCCTGGGTCTGCCGGAAGAGACGGCTGAGGATGTCATAAAGACCACTGAACTGGTGGAGTCCCTCATGGATTACACCGGGCTCATGCTGCCCCTCTTTTTCACCACCATCGCCGATACGAAGCTGGGTGGAAGAAAAGGCTTTGCCAGAGAGGATGCCCTGCCCGAGCACTGGCAGCTGGTGGGATTATGCCTGGAGTATAACCTGCGGCATCTCAAGAAATTGCACCGCCTCTACCGAGAAAGGATGACGGCGGGACCAGCCGTTCACGCCGCCCTGACGGGCATAAACCTGATGGCGGACCATTTGCTCAGCAAGTATATGAAAAGGATGAAAAGAGGCGAGCCGCCTAACTGATCTTTTCAATAATTTTCCAGAACAGACCTCACAACACCCTTGTGATCTCCCTTGAGGGAATAGACGTTATGGTCCCCGGAAACGTCAATGCTCAGGATGCCCAGGCGAGTGTTCATGAGCCCCACCATGGCCGAAACTCCCCGATAGCTAACGTCAAAACCCTCCTTCGCGAGGTAGGTAAAGACGTCCTCAGTGGTGTAAGCTCCATCGCTCAAAAACAGCTTTAAGACAGCCTTTCGAATTCCTATTCCGTCCCGTTTAAGATAATTTCTGAGCCTCTCCTGGATTCGTTCTTCAGCGCTTTCCATCCGGCAAAATCACCGCCCTCAAGCAATGAATTTAAGGATTATAAAGGTATTCTCTCTACGACCAGTCCGTCCTCAAAGGGATACTTCTCAATTATACTGAGAATACATAAGACGCTTTTTAGCTCTTTGGTTATGTCCTCCAGGATAGGGGCGGCGATATCTATCCTTCCCTCCCGGCAGGAGTACATATCTTCGGGAACCGCCAGATCAACAAGAATCTGCAAAGCTGCCTGAAGATCGCCCTCAATTATGCCGTGAATTATGGTGCCCTCCTCGCTCACATAATCAAAAGGCCGCGCCGTTCGATTCGCCCGGCGGAGGAATCGCTCTTTGAGCTGCACCGCATCCTTGAAGCGAGAAGGGCAAAAGTGGGCTTTTATGTCATCTTGCAGGAAATGCTCCCGGGCGACCTCTTCGCTTCCTATTGCTCCCGAGCCCAGATCCTGCGGCAAATAGCCGGCAGCGGCGAGGCCGGCATAGTTGGTCTCAGAAAACTCCAGCTCGTTTACGTTCAAAAAAGCACCCGCATCCCTTACCGCCTCGATGATGGCGGGAGCGGGCCGAATGGAGGGTATTTCTACGCCTGCTATCAGGCCCAGGTCTATAGCCTGCAGAAGGGTCTCCTTGAGCCCGACGGGATGAGACCATTCGGAGACGGGTGGATGAAAGCGGATCTCGTCCAGGCCGGCCTGCTTTAGCCTTTCTAAGACGGCGCGACCAGGAAGAAGGCCGGTATAAAGGTGAATGTGGTGCTGCTGCCCGCGCGCATTCTTCAAAGCCCGGATGCACTCCAGGACATAGTCCAATTTCAAAAGCGGCTCACCGCCCGTGATTCCTGTGCCCAGAGCATCGATGGCAGAAGCCTCCCGCAGAATGTCAGCTATTTCCTGCACCGGCATTTCATCGGCAAAGACCAGATCGCGGCCCCTCCGCTCCTCGGACAGCGGACAGTAGAAACAGCTACGCGGACAATTGCCGGTGACGAAGAGCACCAGGCCCGCCCCCTGGCGGCAGATGCGGCAGCCAGGCGAGAGGTAATTGTAAATCGATCCCACGGAATCTTCTTGCCACTTTATCATTGCAGTAGATACGAGCGATGTTGGCTTAATTAGATTTGTATCCAAACGGTTATCAGAGTGAAGAGGCCATATTCTACCAATAAAAGGGATGGTTATTTGTGAGAGAATATCTTCTCGGAAACGCAGCAATTGCCAGAGGCCTCCTGGAAGCAGGAGTGGGGCTTGTCGCCGGATATCCCGGCACACCCTCCTCGGAGATCATAGAAACGCTGGTCGAACTCAAAAGTGAGAGGCCGCCGCATGTGGAATGGTCCGTAAACGAGAAAGTTGCTCTGGAGGTGGCAGCAGGAGCCTCCTGGACCGGCTGTCGCGCCGCGGCCACCATGAAGCACGTGGGTTTGAATGTGGCCGCAGATCCCTTCATGACCCTGGCGTACCTGGGCGTGGGCGCGGGACTGGTGGTGATCTGTGCCGATGATCCCTATTGCCATTCCTCGCAAAATGAACAGGACTCGCGCCGTTATGCCCAGTTTGCCGGCATACCCTGCCTGGACCCCGCGAATCCCGGAGAGGCAAAAGAGATGACCGTTTTTGCCTTTGAGCTCTCCGAGAAATTCAATATCCCGGTCATGCTCAGGCCCACTACGCGCGTCTCTCACGCCAGAGAGGACGTAGAGATGGGCCAGGAAAAGTCCGCTCCTGGACCAGGCCAATTCATCAAGAATCCTGCGCGACGAGTGGCCCTGCCTAGCAACGCCCGGCCGCTTCATAGCGAGCTTTTGGCCAAACAGGCCGCCATGGAGGAGGAGCTGGAAAGCGCGCCCTGGAACAGGCTCGATCTGCATGGCAATGTAGGCATCATCGCCTCGGGAATCGCGGGACTGTACGCGAAGGAAGCTATTTTCGATCTGGATGAAGAACTCTCATTCCTATGCATCGGAGCCTATCCCCTTCCCAAAAAATTGATCAGCCGCATGCTTATGCACGTCTCCCGGGTAATGGTAATAGAAGAACTGGAGCCGGTGGTAGAAGAGCAGGTGAAGATGTTAGCCCTAAAGGTCAATCCCCATGTGGAGATCCTGGGGAAGGAGGGATCCATCCCCCGCGAGGGCGAGCTGGACTATTTGCAGGTGAGAAATGCCATAGCCCGCATGCTTGGCAAGGCGGAGCGGGTGGCGGTGAAGAATGCGGATGTGAGCTGTCTGCCGCCCCGGCCCCCCTCGCTATGCGCAGGCTGCAGCCACCGGGCCACCTATTACGCCATGCGAAAGGTCTTCGGCAAGAATGCCATCTACCCCAGCGATATCGGCTGCTACACCATGGCGATCGGCATGGGAACTGTGGACACGTGCCTGTGCATGGGAGCTAGCATCACTCTGGCCAGCGGCATTCGCTTCGGCGGGGAGAAGGAAGGCATATGCTGTAGTCTTGGCGACTCAACCTTTCTGCATGGAGGCATGACCGGCCTTCTCAATGCCGCCTACAACAAGGCCAGGATCACCGTGACTATTCTCGACAACTCCACGACAGCCATGACCGGACATCAGCCCAATCCAGGCACGGGCATGACGGCCAGCGGAGAGGTAACTTCCTCGGTATCAATCGAAGCTCTGGCCAAAGCTTTGGGCGCGGGACTGGTGGAGACGGTCGATCCCTACCACCTGGATGAGACACTTGAGAGCTTTCAGAGGGCCAAAGATTATCCGGGCCTGTCCGTAATCATCGCCCGGCAGCCCTGTGTCATCAAAGCTCGCCGCAGCGGCATACGCCGTCGCTCCTTCCAAGTGGGGGAGGACTGCATTGGATGCAAGATCTGCCTCGACTTCAGCTGCCCGGCCATCGAATTCGAGAATGATAAGGCCAGGATAAATGCACAATGCACCGGATGCGGGGTATGCGCCGCGATCTGCTCAACTTCTGCCATCCGGGAGGTGGCAAGATGAGGACTTCTGAATGCGATATGGTGATAGTAGGTGTGGGCGGCCAGGGTGTCATACTGATCTCGGATGTGATCGGCAGGGCGGCGGTAATGGCAGGAAAGCCAGTATGCGGAGCTGAGACGCACGGCATGGCCCAGAGGGGCGGCAGCGTGATCAATCACACTCGCATTGGATGCCGCTTTTCTCCCATGATCGCCTCAGGCGGAGCGGATGTGCTGGTGGCATTAGAACCAGCGGAAGCCCTGCGCTTCGCCCACTTCCTCTCGCCCACGGGTGTCGTGCTGGTCAATACCAGACCGGTTCTGCCTTCTACCGTTACCTGCGGCAAGGCCCGGTATCCGCCGATGCAAGAGATCCTCGCCCCCCTGAAAGCACGATGCTGCAAGGTTATCGCCATGGACGCCACGAATCTGGCAGAGATTGCTGGCAACGCGCAGGCTATGAATGTGGTAATGCTGGGCGCCCTTGCCGGGTATATTCCACTCACCGAGGAGCTAATTTTGCAGGCTCTTTCCCTTGTGGTGCCGCAAAGGTTCCAGGAAGCGAATAAGAAAGCATTCGCCTTAGGAAAAGCTGAAGTAGAATAGAAGCGAAAGGAAGCGTATGGAAGTTGAAAATAAAGACGAAATATCGACAGAAGAGAAGATAACCGAAGACAAGGCCGCCCCCATAGTAACCCGTTCTATGGTTGAGGAAGCCTGTCCTACCTGTGGTGCACAGGAGCCTTCCATGCCCGCGGTGCTACCTGATCCCAGCTGGTCTACAGAGAAGCTGATCGCAGCTACCAAGGACAAGCACATGCTGGTGCGCTCCAACGCCATTATTCTCCTCTCCAAGCGCGAGATCTCTGAGTCTCTGGAGGCCCTCATCGAAGCCCTCAAGGACGACGAGTATCTGGTCAAGAGCAATGCCATGGTGGCCATCTCCGCCTATGGAAAACAGGTTTCAGAACGCATAATCCAGGCACTCTCCGATGCAGATAAAGATGTGCGCGCAGGAGCCGCCTGGATCGTAGGAGAGCTGAAGGACAGCCGTGCCATTGTGGCCCTGGAAAAAGTGGCTAAAGACGACTACCCACTGGCCAGAATTCAGGCCAAGGCGTCCCTGGTGGCTATGGGCAAAGGACCCAAGAAGCAAGCAAAGAAGGAAGAGCCAGAGGGACCAAAGGAAGAACCTGATGTGCCAAAAGAGGAGAAAACCGAATAAAATCTCCTTTTTTCAGGCTTTTTCCGCACGGCCCATTCCCGGCCACCTAGAAAAGACATCTCCTTGATCCAGCCACTCTCGGCTGAATGTCTGAAGATATGCCTGCTCCAGCTTGGGCTGCCAGCCGCACCGGCCTTTGCGCGCCAGATCCTGGGACCGTCTTATGTTGGCCTTCCTGGCGCGAGCAATGAGCCAGAGGTCGTCCCGGCTCAAAGCAACATGCATCTCGCGACAATAGCCGTTCAAAAACCGATCGTAGAGAGAATCTACATCCCAACGATTTAGTCCAAAGAACTTGGCAGGTGGAAACTGCTTGACCAGTTCCAGACCGAATCTGAACCGGGCTAAATCCAGATGAGGAGTACAGACATAATCAAGCCTGGGAAAGTCGATGAGATAAAGCCGCATGCTTTTTTTCGATATGATGATGTTCCAGGATGTGAAATCGAAGAACGGCGTAACCATGGTTTTGAGATTACACTGGTCCATCAGCTCCTGGCTTTCGGAGAGGAACCGGTTGATGTCATCCTCCTTCGCGTTGGTGTCGATGGTGACGGGCTCATTCTCCCCCCGGCGAAAGAGTGTATGAAATTTTGCCAGAGCAATTCCAGAAAGATCGGCGGCGCTGCTTAGGTATTGCAGGCTTACCGGCCTGATCTCATGCAGCATATGGGCAAGATTTACGCCCTCTACGTAGTTCATGGCCAGGATTCCACTCTCTGCATCTACAAATAGGGGCCGTGGAGAGGAAACGGCCTCATCTTTGCAGCCATAGTAAAAACGTGATAAGTTGGCAAACTCGAGATCGACTTCGCGAGGTTGATAGTTACGAGAGATCTTGACCACGATTTTGTCCAGGATTTGCCCCTTGCAGAGATCCAGAATAAAGATCCGGGAGTTTCGGCAGAGGATTGTCTTTTTGCTCTTTACCGTGAAGCCTGGATATCGCTCTTCTATGTACTTTTGGACTTCGTCACGGTTCATCAGTTGCTACCTCTTTCGCGACGGATCAATGACTGTATGCCGTTTAAACCAAATGGTCGATCCTGAAAAAATATATCAAGGAGAAACGACCATTATTAAACATATGGACAATATGGACAGCGCAATTGGCAGCAGCGTCTATAATTTCATCGAACTGGTGGGGACCTCAAGCAAAGACTGGGAAGAGGCAGTTCGCAATGCCATAGACCACGCAGAAGGGAAGCTGACAAACATGAGGATGGCGGAAGTGGTGGAGATGGACACAAAGCTTGCCGAGGGCAAGATAGTGCTGTTCCGGGCCAAGGTCAGGCTGTCTTTCAAGCACGAGGTCGAACCGGAGACCCTTTAAAATTGAAGGAAAAGCTTAACAGATAAAACCACAACGCTAAGAGATGTGCCCCCAATAAGCCTGATCATCCCTACCAGAAACGAGGCAGAGACGATTCGTGAATGCATCCAAATAGCCCAGCAGGTCTTCCGAGAGATGGACCTTTTGGGAGAGATTCTGGTGGCAGACAGCTCGAGCGACGAGACGGCCGCAATTGCTGAATCATGCGGGGCAAAAGTTATCAAGCCCCAAAAGCTGGGATACGGAAATGCTTACCTGGCCGGATTCGAGCAGGCGGAAGGGGAATACATCGTTCTCATGGACGGTGATCTGACCTATGATCCCAAAGCCATTCCGGATATGATCGCCATCCTGCAAAGCGGCAATTATGACATGGTTATTGGGTCGCGGCTCAAGGGAGTGGTTCTTCCGGGGGCTATGCCTGCACTTCATCGTTATATTGGAAATCCGGTTCTCACCTGGATTTTGAACACACTATTTTCCAGTCGCATTTCTGATGCCCACTGTGGCCTTCGGGCCATTAGCAAAGATGCCCTGAAAAAACTGAATCTTCGGTCGGGAGGGATGGAGTTCGCCTCGGAGATGCTCATTGAGGCGGTCTGCAAAGATCTGAGAGTTGCAGAAGTTCCGATCACCTACTACCCACGCAAAGGATTTTCCAAGCTTCACTCCTTTACAGATGGCTGGAGACATGTACGTTTCATGATGCTCTACCGGCCTGTGCCGTTTCTTCTCGTTCCCGGACTTTTAGCCTTTTTTTTGGGGCTGACCCTGTCCGCGGGAGTGTATCTGCAGGGTGGATCAAGGATGCATTCCCTGATCCTGGGCGGCCTGCTGGCAATCATAGGCTACCAGATGCTCTTGGCGGGACTTTATTTTGAGGCTTTCGGGGCATCCTACGGCCTCTCTCGCCCAGGAAGAATAAAAAAGATGATCAGCTACCACTCCCTGGAAAAGGAGCTTATCATCGGCATGGTTTTGCTTGCCATAGGCGGCCTTCTCGGCCTGAAAGTCATGCTCAGCTGGGGGGCCACAGGCTTCGGAACGCTAGATGCAGCATCTAACGCCATGATGGCGATGATATTTTCCATCTTGGGAATCCAGACCATCTTCTCCGGGATATCCATAAGCCTGCTCTTGCTCAATAACGGGCAACCGGATTAATCCAAACACGGCCCCACCTGGCCTCCCGCCCCCTGCACACGAACACGTGGCCGGGCCTTCTGCCCGAGCCGCACTCAGATCCGAGTCTTTCGAGGTCGCTCATTCGTTATTCCGCCCTTCATTTTATTGAAGAGTGGCGCGTCTGACTTATTCTTCTGTGGTTTCGCAGGATCGTGTTTGCCGGGCCCGTCGTTGGGCATTCCTTTAGCACCTTTTTTCTTGCTCATTTAAATTCACCTATTTTTGACTCGTCTCTCTGTTATATCCACCTATTCCCTTAAATACTAGCTCCCTGGCAGTTTTGTCCTGTAGAATGATGAGTAGGATAGTTGGATTGATATTCCGTTATAAAAAAGGAAATAAGCGCCGAATTTTCCTGCGGCGCTATTTTTTCAATTTAATATTTACACGCAGGGTAGCCAATCAACGCTGACGGCACCGCAGGTGGAGTTGCCCCAGAGCTGGATGAACTTCTCAATGGAGAAGACACCCGTGAGGTCCTCAACCGATCGACCATACTCAGCATGGCGACCCTTAAGCTGCGGGTCTGCGTTGGGATCTCTGGAGATCCATCCGATGTGGGCAACACCGATGACGTTGCTGTTCAGGTTAGCTTCGAGAACGCCTGTGCAGCAAGCGGGTACGGTAGTTTCGCCACCTATATTGCTGTTGTATCCCCTGGTCTTGATCTCGGTGGTCTTTTGCAGATGCTCAGCATGAGTGTACATCTCAGTAAGCACAGCGCCTATCTTGTAGTTCTGCACGCAGAGCTTATCCACCCATTTCTGGTCATAAGTGCCGGTCTGATATGAGACGGGCATGTACTCCAGCTCCTGCTCCGAGGTGAAGTTGATGTAGTCCATGGGATCCGACCCCGTCGGCCATTCACATGACAGGCCCAGAGGTTGCCGTTCAGCTTCAAGCTCAATTCTGGAAGTTATCACATTTCCTGAGCCGGACTGTTTCTCCACCAGCTTTTGCCCATTAAAGCCGTTTTGTGTAGAGATGACAATCTCCAGGCTTCTATACCCCACCCCTTTTACAGACGATTTCTCGTACATGTAATTGGCAGCACCTGCCATGCCAACTATTGCCATGACAATAAACGCTAAAACAATCAATTCTCTCTTCAATCCACACAACCTCCTTTCGCCTGGTTTGCCCCTGAATCGGGCCCATTTTTAAAAGTCCAGGCCTTCGCTCTCCTGATACCCTAGCACCCGGGTACAGTTTCTCTGGAGGCTATTTTAAGGTTTTGGCTGCCTGAATGAATGGAAAATACCAAAAAAAAGAACGCTCATGCTCACTTGCCGAATGAATTCAGCCGGTTCACGAAGTCGTTGCATGAGCCGCTTAAGCAGGGGCTGGTAAAGCTTGGTGCCGGTGCTTTAATGCTCGGTGCTTTCAGACAGTCTCCTTCCAGGCATGGCGTCTTGGATTTTGCGGCATCCCGGAAGAGTATTCTCCGGTTTATTTCAAAGGATCCGAAATACTCCTCAAACTCCTTCAGGTTCTTCTGGCCGGGAATTACCTGCTTAGCATCTATCAGATAATATCCTGTGAAGTTATCAGCCGTCTTGAACTCTGCAGTCTTCTTTAGAGATCCCGTCTGGTGCAATGTGAAATCCTGGTTCTTGAACTCCATCTGCTGCACATCATAACTTTCCCGGACTTTGGCCCCCACCCCTCCGAAGATCGCAGAACTCTTGAAGGTCTCCGTTCCGACAAGTGCATCCCCAAGAGAGACGGCATTGTAGTTGTCAACTGCATCCTGTTCCTGGAAATTGGCATTCTTGCCCAATGCCTTGTCCACCAGGTATTCGTTCTTCACCAGAGCATCCACGCTACCGGAAAACAGCACGTTTTTGGTGGACTTGATCCCCGAGTTCATGGATCTGAGGTCTTTATTGATCTGAAATTGGCCAGAGCCGCTCACAGAGGTCTCTGAGGCGTAATCGAATGCTTGCACCTTGAATTTTGCAGGGCGTGGCTCAGAGCTGCGGCATTTGGCCGAGGCCTCCACCGCGAATCTGTACTCTCCGGCTACAGCATTTGTATCCGGAAAAACTTGCAGGGCCACAGAACGCGAGACTCCTGCCGGAATGGTCAAGGGAGTGGTCGTCCAGCTAAACCATTCAAAAGGACAGCCTTCCGGCTTGACGCAGACCTGTGCCTCCACCTCCGTTCTACCATCATTACTTACCGTAACCATGAAGTCCAGTGGTTTGCCTGGAGTTGTATAGAATTTATCAGGCTCTGACTCGGGCCCGGTAAGGCCGATGGCAACGGTGAGGCTACCATAGTCACCGGAACAGGGGCTGGGCAAAAATGTAGGCACCGTTGGCGATGTGGAACCCGTCCAGGGGCTGCTCGAAACATCACCAGATGCCATGCCCGCGTCCTCAACTGTGGCCACTACCGGGGCTGCCGTCAGGATGAATATTATCATTATACAAATCATTTGTCTTTTCATGCGAACCCCCCGAATATTGCTATAAAAAAAAAAGAAAAAAAACTGCAGGCTTTCTCGGCCTAGCAGTCTATGCCTTCACAAGGTGCACGGATTCTATCGGGCACCGGGTTCTCATGGAACTTAATGGTCTTCTCGGCTTCGAACACACCTGTGAACATCTCGTGAGCCTTGATGTCCTTGTAGAATATCTTATGCCAGGTTGCGTCGGTGCCCCAGGTACCATTGAAGGAGTTCTTGGTCTCGAGACCAACCAGATGGGACGGAACATATACACCATTGCTGGCCGTCATGAGCTGCTCGACTGCAGCGGTATCTCTGCCGGCATTCTTGAGCAGGCCAGGCAGATCCTCAGGTGCGCCGTATGGTGTCTCATAGGGCGTGGTTGAGGCAAAGAACGCGGTCTGATCCTGTTCCATCTCATTTACAGAGAAAAGCTCCTGCACATTGGCACCAATGCCTCCGTAGAAGGCCTTGGAGTTGAGGAGTTTGCCACCGGTCAAGGGCGTCTCGCCCGCATAAGTCAACTTCGTGGTCTGGATGAGGTTCAGAGCGGATTCATTTCCACCATTTACAGAGGACACATTCCTCCTCAGTTTGTCGGCATTCTGTGAGTACGCGGTCTCCTGGTCCAGCTCGAGATCTCCGTCGCCATTCATGGTGTTGAAATACTCGAGTGCGATCTTTTTGTCGATTACCGATGTGCTGACATCGATAATTCCGGTTCCGGATACCTTATGTGCTTCACAAAACTGCTCATACTGTACGGGCGGAACTATGGGCGGATTGGCCATCACAGTACCACATAGCCCCATAAGGGCAATTGCAAGTACTACTATTCCTACTACTCCCTTCATGCTACATTCACCCCCGATGTTAATGCAACAAATTGTTTATCCCTTTATGTAGATGCGTTATCGCTTAAATTGCGATCTTTTAACTACAGTTATACTCTGACGTTTTTATTTGATATAAATCTATCTGTTATTTGCACGGGAAAAAGTCATTCCGCGCTCAAGGCGGCACAGAAGTATCTTACATCCAGCCGGATTTTGCTTCCAGGAAAGAAAATCCGAGACGCTATTCCTAAAAAAGTTGTAATTGATCTATTTACACGCAGGGGAGCCAATCAACACTGATAGCGCCGCAGGTGGAGTTGCCCCAGAGCTGGATGAACTTCTCGATGGAGAAGACGCCAGTCAGGTCCTCGACCGATCGCCCGTATTCAGCATGGCGGCCTTTGAGCTGGTTGTCAGCGTTGGGATCTCTGGAGATCCAGCCGATGTGGGCCACACCGATAACGTTGCTGTTCAGGTTAGCTTCGAGAACACCGGTGCAGCAAGCGGGGCAGCTATCAATAACGTCGCCCTCAACAAAGTTAATGCTACCGTATCCCCTGGTCTTGACCTCGGTGGTCTTCTGCAGGTGCTCAGCGTGGGTGTACATCTCAGTCAGCACAGCGCCGATTCTGTAGTTCTGTACGCACAGCTTCTCTACCCACTTCTGGTCGTAGGTGCCGGTCTGGTATGAGACGGGCATGTACTCGAACTCAGCTTCCTTGGTGAAGTTGATGTAGTCCATGGGACAGGCAGTGCCGGTCGGCCAATCGCATCCTCCATCCAAGCCACCCCTATATGGATATCCAATTGGAACCCAATCACCGAGAGATGCATATCCGTTTGTAGGCGCTTTTGGCACCGCCTGTGTAGTCCTATGTTTATATCGTTCTAGCTGCCTCTCCGCCTCAAGCTCAGTTCGCTCGGTGATGACGTTACCCGAGCCGGACTCTTTCTCGACCAGCTTCTGGCCGTTAAAGCCGGTCTGGGTAGAAATGATCATCTCTACGTTCTTGTATCCAACGCCTTTGACCGATGCCTTTTCGTACATGTAGTTGGCTGCACCGGCTGTGGCTACTATGGCAATGGCGATAGTAACCAAAACAGCTATCAGTTTTCTCATTTATTTCCCACCTCATTTAATAAGGATCGAGAGCTGCATTAAAAAGCAATTGACCCCTAATGCACCTGTTTTTGATCTGGCAATTGAAAAAAAATTCTCATGCACAAGTCCTACTAATCAGGCTAAGGGCAGATAAAGTTAACGAATGACAACTACTTGTTGGCAACGCGACGAAAACAAGAATATAAAATTAGAACTCCGGGCTTAAGAGCCCGAAGCCAAGCTTTAATATTAGCCGATCTACACGCAGGGCAGCCAGTCAACGCTGATTGCGCCGCAGGTGGAGTTGCCCCAGAGCTGGATGAACTTCTCGATGGAGAAGACGCCAGTCAGGTCCTCGACCGATCGCCCGTATTCAGCATGGCGGCCTTTGAGCTGGTTGTCAGCGTTGGGATCTCTGGAGATCCAGCCGATGTGGGCCACACCGATAACGTTGCTGTTCAGGTTAGCTTCGAGAACACCGGTGCAGCAAGCGGGGCAGCTATCAATAACGTCGCCCTCAACAAAGTTAATGCTACCGTATCCCCTGGTCTTGACCTCGGTGGTCTTCTGCAGGTGCTCAGCGTGGGTGTACATCTCAGTCAGCACAGCGCCGATTCTGTAGTTCTGTACGCACAGCTTCTCTACCCACTTCTGGTCGTAGGTGCCGGTCTGGTATGAGACGGGCATGTACTCGAACTCAGCTTCCTTGGTGAAGTTGATGTAGTCCATGGGACAGGCAGTGCCGGTCGGCCAATCGCATCCTCCATCCAAGCCACCCCTATATGGATATCCAATTGGAACCCAATCACCGAGAGATGCATATCCGTTTGTAGGCGCTTTTGGCACCGCCTGTGTAGTCCTATGTTTATATCGTTCTAGCTGCCTCTCCGCCTCAAGCTCAGTTCGCTCGGTGATGACGTTACCCGAGCCGGACTCTTTCTCGACCAGCTTCTGGCCGTTAAAGCCGGTCTGGGTAGAAATGATCATCTCTACGTTCTTGTATCCAACGCCTTTGACCGATGCCTTTTCGTACATGTAGTTGGCTGCACCGGCTGTGGCTACTATGGTCATGGCGATAATAACCAAAACAGCTATCAGTTTTCTCATCTATTTCCCTCCTCTTGCTACTCACTTCGACGTGAGACGCCTGACCCCATGTTTTTGATAGGGCAATTGAAAAAGTTTCTCAGGCACAAGTTCTACTAATCAAGCTAATAGCAGATAAATTTAACGAAGGAGAGCGGCTTTTTGGCAACGCGACGAAAACAAGAATATAAAATTTGAACTCCGGGCTTTAAGAGCCCGAAGCCGGCTTTAATATTATACAGATTTCAGCCTATCTACACGCAGGGCAGCCAGTCAACGCTGATTGCGCCGCATGTGGAGTTGCCCCAGAGCTGGATGAACTTCTCGATGGAGAAGACGCCAGTCAGGTCCTCGACAGATCTGCCGTACTCAGCATGGCGGCCCTTGAGCTGGTTGTCAGCGTTGGGGTCTCTAGAGATCCAGCCGATGTGTGCAACACCGATAACGTTGCTGTTCAGGTTAGCCTCGAGAACACCGGTGCAGCAAGCTGGGCAGCTGCCGTCAGTTACGCCGTCAGGGCCAGTAGCTGTAGATACTTTGCTGTAGCCTCTGGTCTTGACCTCGGTGGTCTTCTGCAGGTGCTCAGCGTGGGTGTACATCTCAGTCAGCACAGCGCCGATTCTGTAGTTCTGTACGCACAGCTTCTCTACCCACTTCTGGTCGTAGGTGCCGGTCTGGTATGAGACGGGCATGTACTCGAACTCAGCTTCCTTGGTGAAGTTGATGTAGTCCATGGGGCATGCAATGCCGGTTGGCCATTGGCAATTCCCTTCGATCTGATCGTAGGTCCTGTTGAGCTGCCTCTCGGCTTCCAGCTCAGTCCTCTCGGTGATGACGTTACCGGAGCCGGACTCTTTCTCTACCAGCTTCTGGCCGTTAAAGCCAGTCTGGGTGGAAATGATCATCTCTACGTTCTTGTATCCAACGCCCTTGACCGATGCCTTTTCGTACATGTAATTTGCTGCACCGGCAGTGGCTACTACGGCCATGGCGATAATAACCAAAACAGCTAATAATTTTCTCATTTCTTTCCCACCTCCACGATATGAGGATCGAAGGCTGCTTTTTGACAGCAACAAATGATCCATTAGTACATCACTCTGATTGGATCGCAGAATCCTGGCCCTAAGACACGGGATCGTTCCATCATAAAAGATGAAACCGCATGGTTTCGGCATTGCCTTAAAGCATCGGCCGAATGCGTCAAATGCCACCCTATTCAGCGTGAGGCGCCTGATCCAATGATTTGGATTAGATTTCAGGCACGACCGTTTTGATTAGGTTAATGGCATATAAACCTATCGAGCATGAAAAAGAAAATTTTGTCATCCAATATATGTGCGCCCGGTGCTTGTTTTTTCAATTGCAAAGCACAGCATCTTAGATATTTTGCAATTAATAATAAAAACCCAGTCTAAAGCAAAAAAAAAAACAAATTAGACTCCGGGCCCAAGAGCCCGAAGCCGGCTTTGATGTTATACAGATTTCAGCCTATCTACACGCAGGGCAGCCAGTCAACGCTGATTGCGCCGCATGTGGAGTTGCCCCAGAGCTGGATGAACTTCTCGATGGAGAAGACGCCAGTCAGGTCCTCGACAGATCTGCCGTACTCAGCATGGCGGCCCTTGAGCTGGTTGTCAGCGTTGGGGTCTCTAGAGATCCAGCCGATGTGTGCAACACCGATAACGTTGCTGTTCAGGTTAGCCTCGAGAACACCGGTGCAGCAAGCTGGGCAGCTGCCGTCAGTTACGCCGTCAGGGCCAGTAGCTGTAGATACTTTGCTGTAGCCTCTGGTCTTGACCTCGGTGGTCTTCTGCAGGTGCTCAGCGTGGGTGTACATCTCAGTCAGCACAGCGCCGATTCTGTAGTTCTGTACGCACAGCTTCTCTACCCACTTCTGGTCGTAGGTGCCGGTCTGGTATGAGACGGGCATGTACTCGAACTCAGCTTCCTTGGTGAAGTTGATGTAGTCCATGGGGCATGCAATGCCGGTTGGCCATTGGCAATTCCCTTCGATCTGATCGTAGGTCCTGTTGAGCTGCCTCTCGGCTTCCAGCTCAGTCCTCTCGGTGATGACGTTACCGGAGCCGGACTCTTTCTCTACCAGCTTCTGGCCGTTAAAGCCAGTCTGGGTGGAAATGATCATCTCTACGTTCTTGTATCCAACGCCCTTAACCGATGCCTTCTCGTACATGTAGTTGGCTGCACCGGCTGTGGCGACTATTGCCATGGCGATAATGACCAAAACAGCTATCAGTTTTCTCATTTCTTTCCCTCCTCTTTTCATCAGGATCGAGAGCTACATTAAAACGCAATTGATCCTTAATGCATCACCCCGATTGGACTGCGAACTTGCATTATAGCGGCTGACGGAAGAATTGCATGCTATCCACTCCGGCGTGAGGCGCCTGGCCCCAGGTTTTTGATCGGGCAATTGAAAACGTTTCTCAGGCACAGATTGCATCAATTAGGCTAATGACATATAAATTTATCGAGCGAAAAATGCATTTTGGCAATGCGAAGAAATCAAAACTATACAGCCATTTGATAGCGCTTTCGATAAATATCATCAAAAATATAATTGAAACTCCGGGCTTTAGAGCCCGAAGCCCGATTCTAGAGTTGCAGGTTAAATCTATCTACACGCAGGGCAGCCAGTCAACGCTGATTGCGCCGCATGTGGAGTTGCCCCAGAGCTGGATGAACTTCTCGATGGAGAAGACGCCAGTCAGGTCCTCGACAGATCTGCCGTACTCAGCATGGCGGCCTTTGAGCTGGTTGTCAGCGTTGGGGTCGCGGGAGATCCAGCCGATGTGTGCAACACCGATTACGTTGCTGTTCAGGTTAGCTTCGAGAACACCGGTGCAGCAAGCTGGGCAGCTGCCGTCAGTTCCGTCGTTAGGATTACCGCTGTAGGACACCTTGCTGTAGCCTCTGGTCTTGACCTCGGTGGTCTTCTGCAGGTGCTCAGCATGGGTGTACATCTCAGTCAGCACAGCGCCGATTCTGTAGTTCTGTACGCACAGCTTCTCTACCCACTTCTGGTCGTAGGTGCCGGTCTGGTATGAGACGGGCATGTACTCGAACTCAGCTTCCTTGGTGAAGTTGATGTAGTCCATGGGGCATGCAATGCCGGTTGGCCATTGGCAATTCCCTTCGATCTGATCGTAGGTCCTGTTGAGCTGCCTCTCGGCTTCCAGCTCAGTCCTCTCGGTGATGACGTTACCGGAGCCGGACTCTTTCTCTACCAGCTTCTGGCCGTTAAAGCCAGTCTGGGTGGAAATGATCATCTCTACGTTCTTGTATCCAACGCCCTTGACCGATGCCTTTTCGTACATGTAATTTGCTGCACCGGCAGTGGCTACTACGGCCATGGCGATAATAACCAAAACAGCTAT
>JBAXWY010000045.1:0-24048 GCA_037128175.1 Methanothrix sp. | reverse complement strand
CCACCACAGAGACCCGAGAGCGCACGGAGGACTCACAGAGGACTCGATTATTCTATTACCCACGCAAAACAGCGAGGAACCGTTTAGGCGCTTTCGATGGTGGGCATAAAGACAGAACTCAAACTCCGCGATTTTTTTTGTTTCCGCCGGTTTTTTTGCGCTTCCAGATGGCAAGAATAGTACAATCAATATATAATGCCGCTTCTCTCAAGAATGATATTGACTGAATCGATGCTAGAATATCGTTCCATGTTCCATTTATTATGGCACATAATCTCAATAGGCATTTCGCAATCGGATCTTTATCTATTGTGTCTTCCTTTGTATTAATCTTCGAACCGCATTCCGAACAAGAATTAACCATTTCAACCGGTTCTTGGACTATTTCGGTGTTCTCAGCCATGTTCCTCCGACAACGAGACACTACGATGTGCTGCAATTATATCATTTTATAGTTTAAGGGGCCAGAAGTACAGGATTAACAACGCCGCTGCTAAGGTGAGAGCGATTGCCGTCTGCATGAGTTGCAGGGCGCGCGGCACATCAGAGGTCTGTGGCTGCATTCCTTCCTCCACCAGTACATAGTAGCCGGTTTTCTCCAGGCGGATATTAAGAGCGCCGGCCAGAGCCGCCATGGGCCAGCCGGAGTTGGGGCTGGGGGTGGCGTGATGATAGCGCAGCGCCGCGCGCAGGGCCGCGCCTCCCCCGGCGGGCCGGGCCAGGGCGATAAGAATAATGGATAGGCGGGCGGGAATGTAGTTGGCCAGATCATCGAGCTTCGCCCCCGCGAAGCCAATCTCCTTGAGACCTCGGGTCTTGTAGCCGATCATGGAGTCCATGGTGCTGATGGCCTTGAATGCCAACGCGGCTTCCAGGCCATAGCCCAGGGGCGCAAAGAGCAGATAGTAAAAGATGGGCGAGAGTATTCCGTCCACATAGTTCTCGGAGAGCGACTCTATCACCGCCGAGCTGGCTTGACTTTTGGTGAGCGAGCTGGTATCGCGGCCCACCAGGGCAGGAAGCATCGACTTGGCCTCGTCCATGTCCCTGTCGATCATCTGCCCGATGTCCCGGGAGACCTGCAGAAGACAACGAATCGCGAAGGTGGACTTGAAAAGGTAGGCGGAGACGAGCAATGGTAGTAGTGGAACAATTCCTGCCGCTTTCACAGCCAGGTGGCCGGAGAGAACGGTTACTACTATTACTACTATGGCCAGAGCAATTCCGCTCGCCCGGGTGGGCCGGGCATGGGCGCGCAGAAAAGCGATTAATTTCCCGATCCATACCACGGGATGAACTCTAGCCGGCATCTCGCCTAAGAGGATGTCAAAGGCCGCGGCCAGGAGAAATACTGCCAGGCTTTCTGCAATCATTGTCGGCTCCTCACAGATGCGCCTCCAGCTTCTTCCAGGCGGTGCCTATGGCCTCGCCCTTCATAAGTGCGTCCAGGACCATTGCCGCCACCTCGGGGCGGTGGATGATTTGACAGGAGTCGCAGCACCAGGTGACGCCCTGCTCTTTACCGCCTGTTCTCTTGTCCCGGCAGGGATAAAAGGGGCAAAAGCAGAGGGTGCAGTCCTGTTCCAGGGAGTGGCAGGGAAATTTCTCGCAATTCAGTCGCTGCATTTGAGAGATCTCTCCAGGGCGGTTATCAGCCGCTCGTTCTCAGAGCGGCTACGCACTGCTACTCGGATGTAGCTTTTGCCTAGGCCAAAGGACTGGCAGTCTCGCACCAGCACGCCCTGGGCCATGGTCCTCTTCGCCAGTACATCGCAAGCCAGGCCACAGGGCTCGATATTCACCAGAATGAAGTTGACGCTGCTATGCAGGGGCCGCAGGCCCAAACCTTGCAGGGCTGCCTCCAGCCAGGCCAGCTCCTCTTTTATGACGTGGCGGCTTTGCACCAAATGCTCCTCACAGCCCAAAAGGTATGTGGCCGCGGCTGCAGCGAGCGAGCCTATGGACCAGGGAATTCTGGCCAGATTCAAAATACCGGCAAGCCTGGCATTGGTTACCCCAAAACCCAGGCGCAGGCCCGGCACGCCAAAGGACTTGGTCAGCGACCTAATGACGAAGAGAAACTCTCTGTGCGGCGCGAGTGCCACCACGCTCTGCTCAGGCTCGGATAGCTCAATGAAGGCCTCATCCACCAGCAGAAAGGTTTCGGTCTCCTCGCATCTATCGGCCAGATCGATGACCTGCTCTGCGAAGAGCAATCTACCCGTGGGATTGTTGGGGTTACAAAGGAAGAGCAGCTTGGCCGCGGCAAGATCGCCCTTTGCCAGAAGCGGTAGGCCGTCTTCGCCGATGTTCACTCGTTTGACCGTCGCTCCGGCCAAAAGGGACTGGTTGGTGTACTCGCCAAAGGAGGGCGTGGGCACCAGGGCCCTGTCGCCCTCTTCAAAGCAGCATTCGGCAAAGAGCCGGATCAGCTCCGAGGAGCCGTTGCCGGGCACGATGCATCCCATATCTACATTTACAAATTTTGCGGCGGCGCGACGAAAGCTCCGGTAGCTATTGTCCGGATAGTGGCCTATATGCTCCAGCTCTTCTAAAAACAATTCTTTGAGGGGCGGTGAGCCCAGGGGATTGATGTTGGCGGAGAAGTCTAAGGGCTCTGCTCCCAGGATCGATGCCGCCTCTTGTACAAGGCCGCCGTGCTGGCACGCGCCGGCCATGGCAAAGCTCTTCCGTATCCGGTTTATCATGGATTTGCCAGGACTTCTTGTGGGAAGGCATTTCAAGCTTGTGGGCAGAAGATCTTCCATTAACGATCGTGACTAGATAACATCACTGTGTGCTGTTGATCAGTATATAATAATACTACTATGAATCTATCAGCGATTTCAAGAATTTTATATTACTAGGTATCCGAAAGTGTTTTATCTACTCTATGCGAACTCAAGCGGCATATATCAAAGGAAGAGGAGGCTAAGATTCCGATGGCAACAAGAGAGGGCAGCTTTTCGGTTGAGGACATGAAGAACGTCCAGATCAACATAGGGGCTGTCGTTAAGGAAGCGGATGAGTGGGACCAGGAGATGGGACCACATCCCAAGCCCGGTGTGGCAACGCTCCGATCCTGGGATCATATGATCGCTAACAGATACAAGATCATGTACGCCCCGGCAGACGATACATGCACTCTTTGTACCTATGGTCCATGCGACCTAACAGGCAACAAGCGCGGAGCCTGCGGCATTGATCAGGCCGGAGCTTGCGGCAAGATTGTTTTAATTGCCTGCCTGATGGGGTGCTGTGCGCATGCGGCCCATGGAAGACATCTTTACCACTGGTGCATGGACAAGTTCGGCGACATGAAGTTTGACATGGGCGACGAGATTCTGGTAGACTCTCCCCTGTACCAGACCATCATGGGCACCAAGCCCAGGAACTTCAAGGACTTCAATGAGGGACTCTATTACCTTGAGGAAGAGGTCGTACAGCTTCTGGCAGCTACCCACACCGGTCAAGAGAGCGCTTTCATAGATTTCGAGTCCAAAGCTCTGCATGCCGGTATGTTGGACTTGCTTGGCATGGAGATTTGCGACATGCTGCAGATTGTGGCTTACAATATGCCCCGTGGCGCAGCTGATGCCCCCATCATTGAGATCGGCATGGGCACCATGGACCAGAGCAAGGGCGTTCTCATCGCCTACGGCCATAACCTGGCAGCTGGCGCTGAAGCCATGATGTACGCCGAGAGCAACAATCTCTGGGACAAGGTGGACATAGGCGGCGTCTGCTGTACAGCTCATGACCTGAACAGAATTGGTCTGGGCAAGGGCGAAGCCAAGGTTCCCGCCGGCATAGGCATGAAGCCCAAGGTAGCTGGTGCTATGGGCTGGTGGAGAAAGATGATTCGCTCCGGTGTCATGGACTGTGTCATGGTGGACGAGCAGTGTGTCTTCTGTGATGTTCTTGCAGATGCCGAAAAGCGCAAGATCCCTGTCATTGCCACCACAGACAAGATCATGCTTGGCTTGCCGGATAGGACCAATGACTCGATTGATGCCATAGTTGACGACCTGGTGAGCTTCAAGATACCGGGCGTTGCCGTATTGGACCCAATAAAAGCCGGCGAAATAGGCATACGGGTTGCCATAGCCGTGAAGCCCAAGCGTGCTGAGGCCAAGATTCAGAACCTGCTCACAGAAGAGCAGTTCAAGGAAAGCGTAGCGAAGTGTACTCAGTGCAATGAGTGCGCATTTGTCTGCCCGCCCCACATCAGGATCAGCAAACTCATTGCGGATGCCGTGAAGGGCGATCTGTTGCCATTCTCCAACTATTACGAGATTTGCGTAGGATGCGGCAAGTGCGAGCAGTCCTGCCCTCAGGGCATAAACATTCTGGACCTCTTCGAGTATGCCAACCGCCAATATATCAAGAATCAGAAGTTCAAGATGAGATCCGGACGCGGACCCGCTCGCGATACTGAGATTCGAGCTGTAGGTGCGCCCATTGTGCTCGGCACCATTCCTGGAGTCATAGCTCTGGTCGGATGCAGCAACTATCCCAACGGCACCAAGGAGTGCTATGATATGGCCAAGGAGTTCGTAGACCGCGGCTACATCGTTGTCACTTCTGGATGCATGGCCATGGATATGTCCCTCTACACCGATGAAGACGGCAAGACCATCTGGGAACAGTATCCCGGAGGCTTTGACGGTCGCAACATCTGCAACACCGGCTCGTGCGTTTCCAACGCCAATATCGGCGACGCTGCCATCAAGGTGGCCACCATATTCGCCCACCGAAACCACAGGGGCAACTTCGACGATATCGCCGACTACATCCTGAACAAAGTTGGTGCCTGCGGCGTGGCCTGGGGAGCATACTCTCAGAAGGCCGCTTCTATCGCTACTGGCTGCAACAGGCTCGGTATTCCCGTGGTAGTTCAGCCTCACTCTGTCATGTACCGCCGCTCTTTCATCGGCAGGACGGACAAGCCCGAGGACTGGATGGTCATCGATGCTCGCGACGGCAAGATGCAGCAGATTGAGCCCGCACCCGAGGCCATGCTCTATATCGCCGAGACCAAGGAAGAGGCTATGGTTGAGATGGCCAAGCTCTGCCTGCGGCCTTCCGATAACAGCATCGGTCGAGCGATCAAGCTGACCCACTACTGTGATATCTCCATGAAGTACTGCGGCAAACTGCCCGACGATTGGCATATCTTCGTCCGCGACGCCAAAGACCTCCCCCTCGCATACAAGGAAATGATGATGAAGGAGCTGGAGTCAAAGCACGGCTGGACGATCGACTGGAAGGCCAAGAAGATCCTTACCGGACCGCTGCGGCCCGCTGATGTGAGCTTCGACCCGACCAATCTCCCGCGCAAGATCAGGACCAAGAAGTGAGGGCAAGGAGGAGACAGAAAATGGCAGCAGAAGTTAAGAAGGGCATTGACACCACCAAGAATCCCATTCCCTTTGAGATGGCCCAGGTCCCCGGACCGGAGCAGGCCAAGTGCTACATGCCGAAGGTTATGGGCGCTATAATCAAGAAGGCCAAGAGGCCTCTGCTCGTTGTGGGGGCAGAGCTTTTTGACGACCCCATCATGTTCGATAAGATGATCGAGATGGGCAAGATGGGCATTCCCATCGCCGCCACGGCGCATTCCGTGAAAGGCTTTGTAGACAGAGGCTACCTGGAGAACGTCTACCAGATCGGCCTGCACCCCCTGACCAACAACCTGCGCTTCCCCGACTGGAAGGGCCTGGATGGACAGGGACAGTACGATGCCGTTATCTTTATGGGCATCTTCTACAAATTCGCCAACGCCATGTTCGCAACTCTCAAGAACTTCAACCGGGACATCAAGCGCATATCCGTTGACCGGTACTATCACATCAACGCGAATATGACCTTTGGCAACATGGCCTTCATCCCCGACGACTATCACGCCGCCGTGGACGAAGTAATCGCAGCAATGCAGAAATAAAGTTTATCTCACAAACAGAAGAGGTGTATTAATGGCAGACATAAAGTTGGATATATCCCCTATGTATGAGGGCGAGAGAATCAGAAAGGACGATCTATGGGTAGAGCTGGGCGGCCCCAAGGCAGACGGATTCGAGCTGTCCCTGTCGGCACCCATGGATGAGATTGTGGATGGAAGGGTTACTGTCATCGGTCCTGAGCTCAAGGATATCAAGGAAGGCTCCACCATTCCCTTCGGCATGATATTCAAGGTCGGCGGCGAAAAGATCGAGAAGGATCTGGAGTCCATCATCGAGAGGCGCAACCACGCCCTGCTCTCCTACATCAGCGGCCTCATGCATCTCAACCAGAGATACGATATCTGGATGAGAGTCGGCAAGAGCCTGGCCAAGAAGGGTGTAACCTCCTGGAAAGAGATCTTTACTCCCATCATCGATCTGTACAAGGCCGAGATGCCCTTCATCGAGAAGATGGAGATCACCATTGTCACCGACCCTGCCCAGGTTAAGGCGGAGCTGGCCAAGGCCATGGCCGTCTACAAGACTCGTGACGAGCGCGCCAAGGGACTGCACGATGAGGACGTAGATGTCTTCTACGGCTGCACACTCTGTCAGGCCTTCGCACCCACCAGCGCCTGCGTGGTTACCCCGGACAGGCCATCTCTGTGCGGAGCTATCACCTGGTTCGATGGACGCGCTGCCGCCAAGGTGGACCCAGAGGGCCCCCAGTTCCCCATACCCAAGGGAACGGCAACGGACGCAGTTTCCGGCGAGTATGAAGCCATCAATGAGATGGCCTCCAAGAGGTCGGGCGGCGAGTACAGCAGGATGCTGCTCTACACGTTCTTTGATGCACCCCACACCTCCTGTGGCTGCTTCGAGACCATAGGCTTCTACATGCCCGAGGTTGACGGCATCGGTCTAGCCGATCGTGACTTCAAGGGCGCAACCCCCAACGGTCTTCCCTTCTCAACCATGGCAGGACAGACGGGCGGCGGCAAGCAGGTTGTAGGATTCCTGGGAATGGGCATTCTCTACTACCTCTCCCCCAAGTTCCTTCAGGCCGATGGCGGCTGGAGAAGGATCGCCTGGATGTCCAAGGGCCTCAAGGAAAGAGTAAAGGCAGGCATCGATGAGGACATGATGGCCAAGATCGCCACTGAAGACGATGCCAAGGATATCGCCGCTCTCAAGTCCTTCCTGCTCAAGGTCGACCACCCCGTTGTTAACGGCGTCACCAGGAAAGTAGACGGCAAGAAGATCACCGAGGGCTGGGTTCTGGAAGATATTTCCGACGAGATCAAAGAGAAGGTCATGGCCTATATCGAGAAGACGGGCGGAGACATCAACATTGATACCGTCAAGTCCGAGATGGCTCTCTCCGAAAACCAGTTCATGCAGGTCGTTGAGGCTCTGCAGGCTGATGGCGTTCTCGAGTGAGCTAAATTTGCGAATGAGTAATAATCAAAGAGGGTGAAAATCTATGCAGTTAAAACTCAAGCCAAAGACACCGGCCGCCGCGGCTCCCGCAGCCGCACCGGCTGCAGCAGCAGGGGCAGCAGCACCAGCTTTTTCCATGTCCGGCAGCGCCGGCGGCATTAAGCTGATACTCAAGGATGCCAAGATCAGCATAGACAAGGTAGTACTCGCTAAGTAGAGTCTGCCTATCTCCTTTTTTGGGAGAGGCAGATTTTACGAGGCGAATGCTATCGTATAAGTATAAAGTGAGGGAGATATTCATGCAGCTTAAGCTTAAGAAAAAAGAAGACGCTCCAGCCGCGGCCGCACCTGCGGCAGCAGCAGGCGCAGCAGCTCCGGCTTTCGCTATGCCAGCAGCATCATCGGGTGGAATGACCATTGAGCTTAGAGGCGCATCCATCCACGTAGCGGAAGTTATCATAAGGAAAAAATAGGGGATGGCTAGACATTGGGGAAAGTAATAGCGGTAACCGGTAAGGGCGGCACCGGCAAGACAGCGGTGACCGCGATGCTTATTAGATACCTTGTAAAGAATTCCGGAAAAAAATACCGAATACTTGCAATTGACGCCGATCCTGACGCCAACCTGGCTGATGCGCTGGGCGCAAAGGCGGGGAAGACCATTGGCGACATGAGGGAGTTCGTGCAGCAGTCCCGGTTCACAGCTTCACCGGATACGGACAAGCAGGCGCTTCTTGAGGCCAAGCTCTTCGAGATTCTCTTGGAGGAGGAGGGCTATGATCTTCTTGTCATGGGCAAGCCGGAAGGATCTGGGTGTTACTGTTTTGTCAACAATCTTCTGCGTGCCGTTATGGATAAGACCACGGCCAGCTACGATCTGATCATCATTGACACGCCGGCGGGCCTGGAGCATTTCAGCAGGAAGACCATTCCCGACCTCGACGATCTTATCGTGGTGACGGATGAGTCCAGAAGAGGGCTTACCACGGGCGAGCGCATACGTGACACTGCCCGCGAGATTGAGCTACAATATAAAAATCTCTATGTGATCGTGAACAAGGTCACCGCGGGAAGCAAGGATAAGGTTCTCGAGAATGCTAAAGGCATCGGCCTGTTGGTTATCGGCACTATTCCCCATGATGAAAGCTTAGCCAAATTCGATTTAGTGGGAGATCCATTGATGGGCCTTCCCGATGAATCGCCTGCAGTACAAGAAATGGCGCAGATCGTCGGGAAACTGGGCCTGTGAGGGTGATTTGAATGGCAGAGAAGATCTCTTTATCTGACCTTAATAAGACATTAGCAGAAATGAATGTTCAATCCCTCGAGGGATTAAAGATCGAGGGTGATGTAGAGATAGAGATAGATGCAGGTGCTGGCGGCGTAGGCCCCCTGTTTGCATACTATTTCGGACAAGAGGCGGCCAAGATCGCCATGCAGCTCATGAACTTCGCCAAGGCGGTAGGCTATCCCGTAGAGAATCTGCTCCAGCCGGTAGCTATCGCGCAGGCAATTTCTCCGGCTCCTAAGGATCTGGCAGCTCTGGCTGCGGCTGTGCCGGCCTTTAGGGTGGCATCAACCTTGGCGAGCGCCAAGTTTGCCGTCGGCGTAGACAAGACCTGGAGGAACACCATCCAGGAGGTCACACTGGGCGCTACCAAAGCAAACGGCGGAAGCCGCGGTCATGTGGTCAAGCTGGGCGGCGAGAAGGCTATGCCTTTCTTCCCGGATGCAGCCATGCCTCATGCCCCCAAGATCACCATGGACGTCTTCGACATGCCCATCGGCATGGCCAAGGCCGTCAAGGTGCACTATGAGGACGTCATCAACTCCCCAGGCGAATGGGCCAAGAAAGCCGTCAAGAAGTACGGCGCCGACATGGTCACCGTTCACCTGATCAGCACTGATCCGCTCCTCAAGGACACCTCTGCTCAAGAGGCAGTCAAGACGGTGGAAGAGGTTCTTCAGGCTGTGGATGTGCCAATCTGTATCGGCGGATCCGGCAACCCCACCAAGGACCCAATAGTGCTCTCCAAGGCGGCAGAAGCTGCCCAGGGCGAGCGCGTTCTCATCGCCTCCGCCAACCTGAACATGGATTGGGAGAAGATAGGCAAGGCCTGTGTGGACAACGGACATGTGTGCCTGGCCTGGACACAGCTTGAGATTAACTCTCAGAAGGAGCTGAATCGGAAGCTCATGAAGGTCGCCGGCGTTCCCCGCGAGTCCATCGTCATGGACCCAACCACCGCCGCGCTCGCTTACGGCCTGGACTTCGCCTACTCCAACATGGAGAGAATTCGCCTCGGCGCTCTGAAGGGCGACGAAGAGCTGACCTTCCCCATGTCCTCCGGCACCACCAACGCCTGGGGTGTCAGAGAGTCCTGGATGGTCCGCTCACCCAACAAGGACGACTCCGACTGGGGAGACCGCATGCTTAGAGGCCCAATCTGGGAGATTTTGACCGGATACTCTCTGGCCATGGCCGGTGTGGACATCTTCATGATGATGCACCCAACGGCTGTTGCCTATGTGCATGAGATCACTCAGTCCCTGATGGGAAGAATTGAGGCTAAGACGCCCGATACTGCCGCCTGGCTCAAGATGGGGGTGTGAGAGACAATGAAGGAAACTAGCCCGCTTAACCTTTACAAGCAGCTTCCACAGACCAACTGTAAGAAGTGCGGAGAGGAGACCTGCATGGCCTATGCCGCTGGCCTGATATCCAGGACCAGGAAGGTAGAGGAGTGCACTCCACTGGTAGATGAGGAGAAGTACGCCAAGAAGCTTGAGACTCTGAGGAGCATCGTCGCTCCTGAACTTAAGATGGTATACATCGGCGTCGGAGAAAAGCAGGTCAAGGTCGGCGGCGAGGACGTCATGTTCCGCCACCAGATGACCTTCTTCAACAAGCCACCATTTGCCTACGATGTAGCCGACAACATGGAAGAGGCAAAGCTTGTAGAGCGCGTCAAGAAGATCTCTACCTGGCGCAAGTTCTACATCGGCAAGTGGCAAAACGTAGAGATGATTGCAGTCCGCTCTGTGAGTGACGACCCGGCTAAGTTCGCAGCCTGCGTCAAGACAGTCATGGCTAATTCGGACTTCCCGCTCATCCTCTGCTCCTTTAATCCTGCCGTTCTTAAGGCTGGACTTGAGGTCGCCGCCAAGGTCAATCCCCTCATCTACGCCGCCAACAAGGACAACTGGAAGGAGGTCGCACAGCTCGCCTTTGACTATAAGGTGCCAGTGACCCTCAGCGTGCCCTTCGATCTGGATGGCTTGAAGTCCATGGCCGTCACCTTTGCCGGCATGGGTCTCACCAATCTCATCTTAGACCCAGGAACTGCACCCAACGGCAAATTGCTGCAGCAGACCTTGCTCAACTTCATTAACCTCCGAAGAGCCGCTGTTGAAGAAGCCCAGAGGGATATCGCCTATCCAGTCATGGTGCTGCCCATCAACGCCTGGCTGACCACTGATGATCCAGTTCGAGCTTCCTACTGGGAGTCTGTGCTCACCGCTGCCTTCACCATTCGCGGCGGAGCCATCATGATCAAGCACTCGCTTGAGGCTCACAGCATGATGCCGGATATGCATCTGCGCTTCAACATCTACACCGATCCGAGGACGCCCGTGCAGGTCAAGCCCGGCATCTACAAGGTTGGCAAGCCAGGGCCTGAGTCCCCGGTCTTCTTGACCACGAACTTTGCCCTGACCTACTACACAGTAGAGTCGGATATCGCCTCCAATGGTATCGATGCCTACATCATTGCCATCAATACCGACGGAATCGGCGTGCAGGCGTCTGTAGCCGGCGGCCAGTTGAGCCCGACCAAGATCCTGGATTCCTTCAACGAGGCTGCCTTCAAGTGGGAGGACCAGAAGTATCCTGCAATGGTTCTGCCCGGAATGGCTGCCAAGTTCTCCGGCGAGCTGGAGGACCTCTTCGCAGGCAAGACCAAGATCATGGTCGGCCCAGAAGACTCCGGCCGCATCATCGGCTGGATGAAGGATTTCTGGCCACCCAAGAAGTAAAGCCGTTGACAGAAATGCGAAGTCATGTGCCCCGGAGCGGGCACATAACCCTTATTTTTTAAGAGCATCTTTCGAATCAGAATATATTCCAATCTAGGGGATTCAATACTTATGTTATCTGCAAAATATGCGGCCTTGGCTCTGGGTGTCATGTTCATTGCCCTGGCCTTTAATGCCTCTGCCCAGTGGTCACCGGGCGGAGGAATGGTGTATATGGGTGATCTGAATCTGGCGGCATCTTCTGCCTCCAGCGGAAAAGCCGTGCCGGTCCTGGGCGGGTCTCAGGCCATCCAGGTACCAACAAATAACTCTTCATTGAATAACAGCTCGATTAATGGTACCTCAATGGACAATTCTTCTCTGGTCGGACCATCAATTGTGGTGCCCGGCGCCGGCACTTCCCAGTCTTCCGGCAAAAAGATTCTTGATCTATCCGGTTATTCCAGAGATAGGACAAACAAGAACCTGGCCGGATATACAAACATCATGTATCCCATCTCCGGGTCGAGGGGCAGCACAACCTCGACGGCTGGCGGAGGAGGCTGTGGCGGAGGCTGCGGAGCTTGATAATTAGCTGCTCTTCTCCTTGCTACCTAACCGCAAAGAAGATTTAAAAAAATTTTTTATAAAAGGCGACCTTTGCCCCAAGGTCCGCCCTTGGCATTCATTCCTTTTCTGGTTCTTCACCCATGCCCAAATCCATAGACTCAGCCAGGTCATCGATCAAAGGCCCGAGCTTCTCCTTCATCTCTGGCCGGAGTTCAATCATCTTGAAGAATATCAGCATCTTGCTCGACATGCAGATATCCTCAAGCTCTGCATTGATTCCTTCCAGGCTATCGTTGATGGAGGCAAGTGTCTCCGCTATCTCTTCCATGGTTTCTTCTTTAGACATCTGTCTTTCACATCCCTTGCATTCCGTTGCTGTTCAGGAAATAAATATAGTTGCTCCTCAAGAATTATATCATGCCAAAATAGACCGGCAACGCCAGCAGAATTGTAGGCAAGCCCACCAGCAGCCACACGGTGCGGTTGCTGTCAAAGATCTTCTTGCCGTCCAGGGGGCCGAAGGGAAGCAAGTTGAAGGCCGCTAAAGTGAGGTTGATAATCAGGGCGAAGTTGGCTGCCTGAGCGGCAATGCCGCCTGATGGGCCAAAGAATCCCACCAGGAAGAAGAATATCACTAATACGATGTTGGTCATGGGCCCGGCCAGCGATATCCAGAGAGTCTCCTTTTTTATCTCTCTTTTCAGCTCCTCCTGGCCATAGGGATCCTGCATATAGAATTCCTGCGGTGCATTGGGCTTGCTTATCATCACTGCTCCCGGTGCCGCGAAGATGAATCCGGCAAAGGACGCGGCTACGGCGATAATAAGCCCCATCCGGTTGGCTCTGTACTCAGCAAAGTAACCAAAGTGCAGTGCTACGAACTTATGTGCCATCTCGTGCAGCAAAAAGCCTGTGCCTACGCCCACCATGATGATGAGGATCGTCTCCAAACCGGGAATTCTCTTCCCGTTCATCAGCACACAAAAGGCAACAACCAGAGCTACCAGCGATAAAAGCAGATCCCTCAGCTCGATGGAGCTGATGCGGCCAAAAATGCTCATGCAAAATGGTTGTACGTGCCGACTATATCTCTTTGTTGATGCAAATAGTATGGGCTATCCATGAATTAGATAACCTACTACTACAATCAATACAAATAGCAAGGCCAGAAATATGAGACCATGGATGGGTTGTATGGGGCCGCCTTCTCTGGCATGTTTAGGTCTATGCTTCAGGATTTCTTCTGTCATCTTTTCCTGCTGCTTCATAGCGTCACTTTTTTCCATCACGGATCATCAGCCTCTTTTTCTACTTGCCTACCTGCCTGAAAAATGCAGTGTCCGGCTTAATCCGGAAACTTGTTTTTGATCTTCTCTTTGAGCCTTTTCTCGTCTTCTTCTGTGACGGGAATCTTGGCGGACATGCCGCACCTTTGGGGCATGGGGATCAGCCCATCCTCTAAAAGATCGTAGTAAGCCTCGTCAAGGCAAATCTCGTTCATCGCATATCTTTTTAAGATGGATTTGATCTTTTCTTGATTCGGCTTGCTGGATGAGTCGATCTTCTCCAGGGCCTGTTCTATCTGTTTGTACACAATTTTCTCTATTGCCAAGATTCATATTTATTCCTTATCCGTGCGCAGTTGTTACGGTGCTTTTCGGCTTTCTTTCCGTCATTTTTTCATCCGGGAGGCTTTAGCATCCTTATTTTTCAGGGTCAGCTGCCTGGAGCATCGCATGATACTGATTAGCATAGTCCTGCTGACAGATAGGTTTATATAGGCTCTCAACCCAACAACTAGTTAATGAAGCTAAGCATAACTGTCTACTGCATCACTCTAAAATCTGGTTTAGAACGGACATTTTTCTAGCTTTGGCCTTTGACAATCTTTTCAATATGCGAATTCGTGTTATTGATATTTTCGTCAAATAGTATTATAAAAAAGATATTATGAAATTAGGAGGTGACTCGCTATGATGAATCGCACAATGAAACTGCTCCTGCTCTCGGACATATTCGTTCTGACGGGATTTGGGCTGATCCAGCCCATATTGGCCATTTACATTAACGATGGCGGTGTGACCGGAGGGACGATGATTACTGCAGGCATGGCGAGCGCCCTCTTCATGCTCACCAAGTCGTTGGTGCAACTGCCCTTTGGGCATTATGTGGACAGCCATGCCGGGAAAGAGAGGTGGCTGATCTTGGGAACGCTGCTCATGGCCAGCGTTCCAATAATCTACCTCTCGGCAAACAGCATCTATCAGATTTACCTGGCAGAGGTGGTTTATGGATTGGGCAGCGGCCTGGCCTATCCCACCTGGCTTGGCCTGTGGTCCGTGAATCTGGACCGGGGCAGGGAAAGCTTCCAGTGGTCCATTTACCATACTTCCACAGGCATGGGGACCGCGGCCACGGGCGCAGCAGGTGCAGCAGTGGCTAGTCAGATGGGCTTTTCCATCA
Source organism: Methanothrix sp. (assembly GCA_037128175.1). GTDB lineage: Archaea > Halobacteriota > Methanosarcinia > Methanotrichales > Methanotrichaceae > Methanothrix. The sequence continues at coordinate 9,619 of JBAXWY010000045.1, read as the reverse complement.
CCTTCATGCTGGCCGGGCTGCTCTGCATTGTGGGCTGCCTGGTTCTCCTGGTTCTGGAGCGCAGGAGTGCCAGGAAGGCAGAGGATTTGGGGGGTGAGGCCTGTTTCCGTAGAATAGGGATGGGCTCTTTCCTATCCCGGCTGGCGGACCTCGGGCAGAAGTCCTCCAGCTATTGTTGATGAAAAAGAAGATAATAGTAACTGAATGTGAAGCAAAACCGGAAAAAAAGAAAAATAAGATAAGATCCTAACTGGTGCCGGATCTTATCTTCAAGACGAGTTGTAGCTGATCCGGTAGATGACACCGTTCATATCATCGGATACCAGCATTGATCCGTCTTTTAGAGTCTGCATATCAACGGGTCTTCCCCAGGCAGTTTTATTTTGCAGCCAGCCTTCTGCGAATACCTCATGGCCGACAGCAGTATTGTTCTGCAGACGAACCAGCGCCAAACGGTAGCCGATGGGTGCGTCCCTGTTCCAGGAGCCATGCTCGGCGATGAATATCTGGCCGCGGTACTCCTCCGGGAACTGTGTGCCTGTGTAAAATCTCATTCCCAAAGGCGCAACATGCGGCCCCATCATCCAGGATGGCGGAACCATTGTGTTGCAGGTGTAATTCTTATCTGAGCCCAGATCCGGGTCAGGAATGCTGCCTGAGTGGCAGGTGGGGAAGCCGAAGTTCAGGCCCTTCACCGGCGCATGGTTCAGTTCGTCCGAGGGCACATCATTGCCCAGCAGGTCTCTGCCGTTGTCGGTAAACCATAGCTCTCCTGTTGCCGGGTCCCAGTCAAAGCCCACCGAGTTTCTAACGCCCTTGGCAAAGATCTCCATATCGCTGCCATCCGGGTTCATGCGCACAATGGTGGCATTCAGCTCATCATCATGTTGGCAGACGTTGCAGTTCGCCCCCATGGCCACGTAGAGCTTTCCATCCGGGCCGAAGCCGATGTACCGCCAGCCGTGCATAAGGTACTGGGGTAGCTCCATAACCACGACTGGCTCTTTCGGGCTGGCCAACTGGGCCTCGACATCATCGAATCTGATGATGCGGTTGATCTGTGCCACGTAAAGAGATCCATCCTTGAAGGCCACGCCATTGGGATTGTTCAGGCCTTGTGCAATGACATAGATCTCGCTTGCCTCAGCATGGTGGTTATTATTCTTATCTACAATGGCATAAAGAGCGGAGCCATTGGGAGAATCAAGGGTCTCAAATGGGCGGCGCGTGCCTACATAGAGCGTTCCCTCGGGGCTCAAGGTCATTGATCTGGCGTAAGTCAGATTCTCGGCATAGATCTCGATCTTAAAGCCTGGTGGTAGCTTGATCAGGTCCAAAGGGAGCGATGGCTTCCCGTAAGTTGCATTCACAGCTCCTGCCTGCTGCACTACCAGCTTTGCGTCCTCAACTGTGATCTCGGCGGACTTACTACCGGCAATGATGCAGTAGGCAGTAGCTTTGAGAACGTCGCCCTTGCTAGCATTTAGGGAATAGTTGTAGCTAAATGTGGACGACGTGGGCTGGCTTGTGTATTCTTTGGTTAAGACTTGCAATCCATTTTTCAGGATGTCAATCTTGAAGACATAATGGCTGGATGGATTTGATACGGTATGGGTCGTTGTTACCTCTAAGCTCTGATTCTGGCTGTCATAGGCAAGACTTACCTGGGCCGGTGGATGAGCCGCAGCGGGCAAGGCCAGCATGATAAGCAACATCATTGCCGAAAATGCTTTAATGGTCCAGAAGGGCGAAGCCTTTGTACTTATCGATTTTTTATCTTTATGTAACATGCAAAGAACACCTCTTTGACAATGAGAAATAATTTCTGTTAATTTGGCAGGATCTTATAAAAAGTTTGGCAGAAATTCAGGTATAAACAGATCTTACGAAGATCAGGCCGCTTTGCTGGTCTTTGAGAAACAGTCCAATCGAATATCCCTAATGTGAAGGCACCGATAGTTGGCGATGGCCCGGAGACGATCCTCAACTGAATTTTCATCCAGCATGCGCCCTATGGGATTCGACAGACTGATATAGGAGATCGCGAATTTTGAGAAACAGATAATTATGAGCACACTGATTACAGGCGGCGCGGGATTTATCGGTTCTAACCTTGTTGAGGAACTCTTGAAAGAGGGCGAAGATATAGTGGTCCTGGACAATATGCACACGGGAAGCCCCGGCAATCTGGAGGGCCTACAAGGCAGCCTGAAGCTGATCCGGGCGAGCTGCAACGATCTACCTGATATGGATATTCATCCCGAGAATATCTACCATCTGGGCATTCCATCCTCTTCGCCCATGTACAAGAAGAATCCCTACCTGGTAGGCGAAGCGCTCAACGGCTTTACGGCGGTCTTCGAGCTGGCGAAGAGGTGCGGAGCACGGGTGGTTTATGCCTCATCCTCATCACTCTACAACGGCCTCTTGCCACCTCATAGTGAGGACATGACCATCTTGGTTGCCGACTACTATACTGAGGCCCGGCTGGCCATGGAGAGGATGGCAGAGCTTTACAAGCAGCTCTACGACATCGACTCCGTGGGCTTGAGGTTCTTCTCGGTTTATGGGCCGAAGGAAACTGCCAAGAAGCAATATGCCAACATGGTTACTCAGTTCCTCTGGGAAATGCGGGACGGCAAGGCACCTGTGATCTTCGGAGACGGCTTGCAGACGAGGGATTTCACCTATGTAAAGGACCTGACACGTGCTCTGCAACTGGCAATGAAGTCGGATTATCACGGCATTCTGAATGCAGGAACAGGAAAGGCTTACACATTCAACCAAACGGTAGAGATTTTAAACAAGAACATGGGATTGACCATGAAAGCGCAACACGTGGCGAATCCCATAAAGAATTATGTTCAGCATACCCTTTCAGACACAACGAAGGCTGAGAAAGTGCTCGGGTTTAAGGCAAGATACAACCTGGAAGAAGGGGTAAAAGAGCTTCTTAGATTCTATGCAAAATAAGGCGGTGGTATCCTTGGATTTATTAGATAAAAATATTTTGATAACTGGAATTAGCGGGTTCGTCGGGTCACGGATGGCCAAACGGCTGGTAGAGGAGGGCGCGAATGTCTTTGGCCTGCTGCGCCGCCGGGCGGATGGCAAAGTGCCGCATAACATGCTCCGTTTGGGTCTAGGAAAAGAGATCCGTCTGGTGGAAGGCGACCTGGAGAGCATATCGAGCATAGGAAGCGCCATCACCGCCAGCGAGCCTGATATTATCTTCCATCTGGCAGCCCAATCGTTTGTGCCTCGATCTTTCGAGGACCCCAATGAGACCATGCTCTGCAACTGCTGGGGGACATCGAATCTGCTGGAAGCCATCCGAATCAAGAATGTGGATCCGATAGTAGTTTTCGCGGGAAGCAGCGAGGAGTACGGCCTGGTGCTCTCCTCGGAAGAGCAATACAAGAAGGCATTGGAGAAATATGGTACAATATTTCCTGCACCTGTGCAGATGCCGGAAGTTCCCATCGCCGAGACAAATCCGCTCCGGCCTATGTCTCCTTACGCCGTAAGCAAAGTTTACGGCGATTTTCTGATGAGGAACTACTGGTACTCTTATGGCGTCAAGACCCTCATCTCACGGGCATTCAACCACGAGGGAGCTGGCAGAGGCAACATGTTCGTAACATCGGTTGCCACAGCCCAGGTTATGAAGCTTAAGTTCGGAGAGCAGGAAGCCATAACCATAGGAAATGTCAACGCTTTTCGTGACTGGAGCCACGTGGACGATGTCATAGACGGTTATCTGCTCCTGGCAGAGAAGGGCAAGTACGGAGACGTGTACAACCAGGGATCCATGAGGACCAACTCCGTGATGAGCTATCTGCTGATGAGCCTTGAAGAAGCGGGCTATCCGGTCAGCAAGATTGAGACCTTCAACGAAGAGAAGGTCATAGTACAGCCCAACGAGCTCGACAATACACCAATCTTCGGCCTTGATTTCGAAAAGACGAAGGTTGACGGCATGATGCTGCGTGGAGAGCTCGAGTTCACGGCCGAGGATAGAGGCGTGAAGGCGCAGGCTGGAGACAAAGAGATACAAATCGTCTTCAACCCGGAGAGGTTCCGGCCGGCAGAAGTTCCCATACTGCTTTCAGATACGAAGAAGATAGAAGCGCTCGGCTTCAAGAAAGAGCATACCGTGAGGGACATCATAAGAGATCAGCTTGATCATTATTTGGCTGAGAAGGAGCGCAAGGGGTCTTATTGAAAGCGGCCATCTTCCTGGACTACATCGGTGCTATTGGTGGGGGCGAGCGGGTGGCGCTGATGCTGGCCCGTGCTCTCTCTGCTGATATCATAACCACCGATGTCAGCTTGGAAGCTGTGCAAAGGCTGGGGTACGGGGATGTCCGGATAAGAAGTCTCGGCAAGACCGTGAAGCTGCCGCCCTTCAAGCAGATCTCAGCCTCGCTCTTATTTGCAGCATGCGACTTTTCCCAGGAATACGATTTCTTTATATTTTCAGGAAACTGGTCGCATTACGCAGCGCGAAAACATCATCCCAACCTGTGGTACTGCTACACGCCAGTGAGGGCCTTCTACGATCTGAGAGAGGCCATGATCGCCAGGCAGTCCAATTTGGCCCTGAGAATTCTGGCGGCTTCGTGGATAAGAGCGCATAGCTGGTTTGATCAGCGTTCGGTGCGAAACCTGGACCGTGTTGTTGCGATCAGCGAGACTGTGCAGCGACGCATCAAAGATTTTCACAGCAGATCCTCAGAAATTATCTATCCGCCCGTGGATACCAATAGATTCCAATTCAAGGAGTATGGCGACTTCTGGCTCTCGGTGAACCGGATCTATCCTGAGAAGAGGATTGATCTGCAGTTTGAGGTCTTCAGAATGCTGCCTGAGGAGAGGCTGGTTGTTGTCGGCGGATACGCAGAGGGAGATCATTCTGCCAAATACTATGAAAAGCTGGTTAAGAACATCCCAGGCAATGTTGATATGCGTGGCGAAGTCTCCGAAGAGGTGTTGATGGAGCTGTACGAAAAGTGCAAGGGCCTGATATGCACAGCGCAGGATGAAGACTTTGGTCTGACGCCCCTGGAGGCCATGGCCAGCGGCAAACCAGTGGTAGCAGTAAATGAGGGCGGCTTCAAGGAGACAGTGGTGCAGGGCAGGACGGGCCTGTTGGTAGAGGCGAAAAGAGACGAGCTGGTGAGAGCGATAAAGGAGATCTCCAAAGACCCAGAGCAGTATAAGGAAGCATGCAAGAAGCGTGCTGCAGATTTCGATACATCGATATTCCTGGAAAAGATGAAGAAAGCTATTCAATAGATAATATATAATATTACCCTCATATATTTAGGCAAGAACGGGCGAGGGGGAAAGATGCAACATGAAAAATATACAAAAGACAGTAGACTGGTTGGAGATGGCTTTGGATGATCGGGCTGATTCTATCTCAGACCTGAATGAAGAAAGATACCCAAGCAGCGTTTTTCACGCCCAGCAATGTACAGAAAAGATCTTGAAATCTGTTTTATATTTCTTTGGGTTGGTTCATGGAAAGACGCATTTTCCATCGGACATTCTTGTAGGAGAGGTCCTAAATAATCCAGAGACAACTCGTGAAATGACACTTTCCAAAGAACAGATAGGTTTTCTGCTGTCTATGGCGGATAACGCCGCGTCTATAGAGAAACAGCGAAGCATGCCTAGATACGGATGGGAGACCCGAGACAGAATCATAAAGCCTTCGGAAATATATGACGAAGAAAAAGCAAGAGAGATAATGGGCAAATCGAGAACGGTTCTAATTGCAGCGTATAGCTTTTTTGCTACCTTTGCCATAGATGACCTCAAGGATGTTCTGGAGAGAATAAGGCTATGTTTGAAGTGATGATTGAGGACTATCTGGCCAAGCTGAAAGAGTGCGGCTTTAAAGTAAGGGGTGTAATTCTCTTCGGTTCTGTAGCCAGAGATGAGGCACGGCGGGACAGCGACGTGGACCTCATTGTAGTAGCCTCAGACTTGCCGGAACTGAAAAGAAGACTCGAGTTTCCGCCCTTCCGAAAGCCTGCCCGCATTCAGGACATTTGGATGACCCCGGAGGAGCTGGAAGATATGGTAATAGCCAAAACGGGATTCGTTGTGGATGCGCTCTTGGAGGGAAAGGTACTGCAAGACGACGGTACAGTTGCAGCAGCGCAAGAGCGGCTGGCAGCATCGCTAAAGAAGCTGAAGGCTAGAAAGCTGAAGCATGGGTGGTTTATACCCCGAGAAGACTTGAGGACCGTCATCACTTTCGATTAAATTATCACATGCCGATTCTGGCTTTGATGCGAGAAATATCCACCTCAATCTTGCCCAATTTCTCATCGAGATAACACTTCAGGTCGGTATGGGAATCTCGCAAATCCACAGCATTCCGTTCCCCTGCATTCTTCATTTCAGAAATGAGGGATTCTGAGGAGGTCCGGATCTCATCGACAATATCAAGCCGAACATTCTCCAGCTTATCGAGCATTTGATCCTGCTTGCCAAGCATTTGATCCTGCTTGCCAAGCATTTGATCCTGCTTGCCAAGCATTTGATCCTGTTTCTCCAGCATGGTCTCCTGCAACTTCTCTATCCTCAGAATTGATTCAATGCCCTTGCTGACCTGCAGAGACTGAAATCGGAAAGAGAATTTAGATAAGCTTTCTACGCGATCTTGATAATCCTCAAAGGCTATGTCGGCGACCTCTGCGGCTTTCGGCTGCTGGGTTTTTGCGACCTCCAGGAATTCGGAAACCTGGCCATCATCTCCCTCTAAAAGAATTTGCACTACCTGTTGGCCATTCGCTTTCATATTTCGCGCCGAGAAACCCTTTAGGCCAAGATTATCAGCATTGCTAAGCAGGAAATAGCGATATCCTACATTGTGGACCTTGGGACCATGGATCACGATCTTGAGTTTCATCCAAGGATAAAATCTGCGTTATTAATATTAAAGGTTTTGCGAAACTGAGTGCAAAGGTTTATTATCACTGCGCAGGATAGAGATGGGCCGCATCTCCCGGCGACTTTCGGAGCCGAAAATCTGATTGCAAGGTGTACAAGTTGCTGACCGCAAATCACATTCATGAGCTTTACAGGTACCGCGATCTGATTCTGCGGTTGGCCTGGAGTGACTTCAAGCTGCGCTACAAGAACTCGGCACTGGGCTTCTTCTGGTCGCTCTTAGACCCGCTGCTCATGCTCGTCGTCCTTTATGTCGTATTCACGAACCTCATGCGCATCCAGGTCGAGCACTACCAGCTCTTCCTGTTGCTCGGAATCATCCTCTGGAACTTCCTGGATCGAGGAACTTCCTTAAGCATCTATGGCATTGTGGGAAAGCCCAGCCTGGTGCAAAAAGTCTACTTCCCCAGGGATATTCTCGTCATATCCACCTGCATCATGGCGCTCATGATGACGGCGCTGGAGTTCGTAGTATTCATAATATTCATGGCAGTCTTCAGAGTTTTGCCCGGGATGACTGTAGCCTACTTCCCAATCATATTCGCATGCCAATTTCTCATCATCCTGGGATTATCTCTGGCCTTGGCCGCCTTGAATGTCTACTTCAGAGATGTGCAATTCATCTGGAAAGTGATTGTGCAGATAGGCTTCTTTGCCACGCCAATTATTTATCCTATCACCATATTTCCTGAGAATGTGCGCGAGATGGTAATGATTAATCCCATGGCCCAGATAATAACAATGATGCGTGATTGCATACTCTACAGAATCGGTCCAGATTCCTTGAGTCTGGTCTACCTGGCCGTATCCTCTGTGCTGGTGCTTTTCATAGGCTACCTCATCTTCGACCGACTGGAGCCCAAATTTGCCGAGGCGATCTAGGAATGGCGGTTGAGGTGGAGCACATTTGGAAGACCTTCCAGATTCCCCATGAGAAAAGGACCACGTTCTTTGAGAACCTGATGGGCATGATGAGGCCCAATAATTATGAGACATTCTCAGTATTAAAGGACATCAGTTTCCAGGTGGAAGCGGGCGAATGTGTGGGCATAATCGGGGACAACGGCTCAGGCAAGAGCACGCTTCTCAAGATCATAGCCAACATTTTGCGGGCCTCAAAGGGAACTGTCCGGGTCAAAGGAAAGATGACGCCCTTTTTGGAATTGGGTGTGGGCTTTAATCCCGATATGACGGCCCGGGAAAATATTGGCGTTTACGGCACCATCATGGGCCTATCCAGAAGAGAGATCGATGAGCGTATCGATGATGTGATCGATTTTGCGGGCCTCTATAAGTTCGAGGACACCAAGCTCAAGAATCTCTCCTCAGGAATGCAGGTGCGCCTGGCCTTCTCCACTGCCATTCAGACCGACCCGGATGTCCTCTTGGTGGACGAGGTGCTGGCCGTGGGAGACATGGAGTTTCAGCAAAAGTGCTTTGATGTATTCAACCGCTACCGGAAAGAGGGGGTGACGATTCTCTTAGTCTCTCATGACCTTGGTGCTGTTAGGCGCTTTTGTGATCGGACGCTGCTCCTGGGCGGCGGCGAGCAGAGGGCGTTTGGGGAGACGGGAGAGGTATTAGATAAATATGTTTATTGTCGGTCTGAAAGCAAGGATAGCTCTGATGATTCCACAAAGGAGTCAGGTAGTCCGAAAAGGTGGGGCAATCAGAAGGTGACCATAACTGATGTGGAATTTTTAGATAAATTCGGAATTAAAGGATTGAGAGTCAATTCGATGGACCCACTGACTGTGAGGATTCACTACTATGCCCTCGAAGATGTATCAGACATAACTTTTGGTATTGCAATTCATACAGAAGATGGTCGTCACATCTTTGGAACGAACACGAAGATTAAGAAGACACCACTAAGAGTATCCGTAGGCGGCGGATATATAGACCTCAATATCGATCACATACCTATGCTCTCAGGAAAGTATCTTCTCAGCCCGGCGGCCCAAAGCTTGGATTACATAACCACTTATGACTGGATTGATAAGCAATTCTCCTTTGAAGTGATACCTACAAGTGGTGATGCAGGTATGATTGCCATATCTTGTAATTGGATTAAGTGAGTTACTGTAGTAGACCAGTATTTAGAATCCTAATATCAAAATCATAGCTTGAGATTAGACCACGCCTGGCATTTCGTCTATCTTATGGCGCGGAGCATGTGGAATTTCTGATGGAATGCCATGGTTTTGACTTGGGCAGAAAACGCCAGGCGACCTGTGGATGTCGTCATAGGAAATCAGTGGCAAAATATCGGATTTCCAGCCCATCCCTAGAAGGTTGCACGTTAGCTGGTATATGAAAAGGCTGAAATACCCAATAAACAAGGGAGAAAGCATAAGCCTGAACAAGACCTGCTGAGATATCCGGCACTTCAAGCATATGGAGAGCTATGTCATGCCAATACAAAAAATTAGAGAGCTATATGTAAAGCTGAACTCAAACAAATCTGTCGGTATTGATCACCAGGTTATATTACTTTATGGAGATAAGGCATGAATTGGAACACTAACCCTAAAATTGATATTAACGAAATATTGGTAATTATATTTGCTGTTTACTCACTATCACTATTACTGGGTTGTACGTGTTTAGCTGGCCAGCTTCAAGGTTAGCATTTGGAGACAATTCAACCCTT
>JBAXWY010000044.1:0-24191 GCA_037128175.1 Methanothrix sp. | reverse complement strand
GCCGCCGTTACCAAAATCCAGCCACCCGAAAAGCTGTCTACTCCGGCCCGGCTCTTCCTGGCCCTCAGGCCCGACCGGCCTCCCGCGCCCGAGTGCGAGCGCGTGCACATGCGGGCCCGCCTGGCGGACGGCGCCATTGTCTCTGGATGGCCTTTGCCAAGAAACGACTCCACCGATGCGGCCCGAGGGTTCTGGCGAAAAATTGTCCTTCTCTCATCGGAACTTCGCGCCTATAGCGCCTTCGCGTGAACCCGTGATCTCAGCCCGACCGGCACTCCTGCCCTCCCTGACGACATCGCCGCCTAGGCTGGGCCCACATGGGCAGGCACGAGCGCAGCCGGGACATCGGGCAAGGCAGCGACCACAGTCGAGCGGCAGCCGGGCGCTGCTGTCTTTCCATGAATGAAATGCCGTGGCCCAATAGAAACACAAAATATATCTACTTACAATCCTTACAGAGCTACTATGGCCAAAATCAGTGGCGAGGTTGAAGTCAGGCCGGTTCCGGAGCATGGAGATAGCACTGCCCAAGAAATACTGCCAAAAAACATGCATGTGACCGAGAAGATGCCCGCTACCAGCCGCATTCCCGTATCAAGAGCCGTCTGGGAAGAGCTGTCAGGTCTTAAGAGTGCAGGAGAGACTTACGATCACCTCTTGGCGGAGATGATTGAGAGAGAAAAAAAGCGGCGGTTATTTGAGGATATGGACCGCATTGAGAAAAGGGGCAAGTTTGTGGCGATGAAATGGTAAACTTTTGTGTGCTGATAGATGAAGATGCACAGGAGTTTCTGGATAAGCTTCCCAAAAAAGCAATGAGATAGCCAAAACCAAGCTCCGGATTCTCGAAAGCGACCCATTTCCCGGAAAAGGCGGCGACAAAGAGTTGCTTCGATCTTCAAAGCATGATGATCTCTATAGATTGCATATTTCCCGATCATATACTGCTTTTTATCGTGTTTCCCAAGACGAAAAGATTGTAAGAATTCTATGGCTCGGAACTATCGAACAGGCGCATAAGAAGTATGTGCGTATTGAGAAAAAATAAAAGTATTAAGTCATAATTATCTGCGAATAATAACAGCTACTGCTATCTTCTCCATCCATCCTCTCCGGAGATGCTGTCTCAGCCGAACGCCAACTCTTCCTGGCCACCAGGCCCGACAGGCCTCCCGCCTACCAGCACGATCGCTTGTCAGGCAAGCCAGCCCGCCCTGACAACATCGCAGCAAGCCCGGACGGCCCGGCCCACTGGCAGCATGCCACGAGCACAGCCGGAAGCCGGGCAAGGCAGCCACGGTCGAACGGCTGACGGACGCTGCTGCACACAGCACCGCAAGGATAACGATGCTGGAGACTGCCTGGAATTGTTTTTAAAAGTCTCTGTGCGTCCTCTGTGCGCTCTGTGTCTCTGTGGTGAAATCGTTAGTTGTATGGTTATAATTATCGGCTAATAGTAATAACGAAATGCCGCCGTTACCAAAATCCAGCCACCCGAAAAGCTGTCTACTCCGGCCCGGCTCTCCCTGGCCTTCAGGCCCGACCGGCCCCCTGCCCCTGAGCGCGAGCGCAGGCACATGCAGGCCCGCCTGGCTAACGGCGCCATTGTCCCCGGATGGCCTTTGCCGAGAAACGGCTCCACCGACGCGGCCCGAGAGCTCTGGCGAAAAAATTATCCTTTCTCATCGGAACTTCGCGCCTATAGCGCCTTCGCGTGAACCCGTGATCTCGGCCCGACCGGGCCTCCCGCCCCGGGCGCAAGCGCTTGTCAGGCAAGCCAGCCCGCCAGGACGACAGCGCGGCCCAGGCTGGGCCCGCGGACGGAAAGCTCACGAAGAGTTGCTTATCTCTCGTTTACAACTGCGTTGAGATCGACCTGCAATTTTTGTCCTGCAAATAGCAATGTTTTTAGAGTTGTAAAGCCTATAAAATGCCGGATAGAATATGGAGATCATCGACCTTATCAAGAGCCACGCCAATGATATCAAGACCCTTTTTAGCGTCAGGCGAATTGGTATTTTCGGATCCTTCGCCCGTGGTGAGCAGAAGGATTCCAGCGATGTTGATATACTGGTAGAATTTGAGAAGCCCACATTTAAAAACTTTATGAACCTTTCATTCTACCTGGAAGATCTCTTGGAAAGAGAGGTGGATCTGGTCACCGTAAAAGGACTTCACCCGCGCATCCGGCCTTACGTGGAGAAGGATGTGATCTGGTCTGAATAAGGATGGAGAGCTACTGGGACACATCCTTGAAGAGATGGATTTCATTGCAACGTATTGTGCTGTCGTTGGCATAGAGACGTTGATGGCAGATGAAGTTCTACGCAGAGCCTGTGTTAAATCCTTGGAGATTATTGGAGAGGCATCCAGGAATATCTCGGATGATTTGAGAAAGGCGCACCCAGAGATTCCATGGAGACAGATGATCGGCATGAGAAACAAGCTGGTTCACCATTACTTTGGAGTGGACTGGGAGATCGTGAATGATGCCCTTAAAAATGAGCTTCCAGAGATAAAATTAAAACTGGCGAAAATATTAATATAAACCCTCAGGCCCGACCGGCCTCCTGCCCGCCCTGACGACCACGCAGCAACCCCGGATGGCCCGGCCCCAACGACGGCGGCCACGAGTGCAGCCGGAAGCCGGGCAAAGCTATCAATGGATGATGAATTGGACAGCAAGACCCAAAGGTTAAATTCCTTAAACAGCAATCTGGAATCCCAAAAAGGTGCATTTTAATGAGCGGTGCAGTGCATTCATTGAGTTTTCAGGATCTAATCGAAGCTGTGGAGTCCATGCCTCTGGAAGATCAGTCCATGCTGGTCGAGCTGATCAACAAACGCATCATAGAGAAGCGCCGGGCCGAGCTGGTAGCTGAAGTCCAGGATGCGAGAGGTGCGTTTAAAAGAGGCGAGGTTAAACGGGGCACATTTGAAGACCTGATGAAGGATCTGTTAGATTGAATACTCTTGTCTGGAGCCCTGGCTTCAAAAGATCATTCAAGCACTTAATACGACGCAGGCCTGATCTGCAAGAAAGAATTGAACATGCACTAAAACTGCTCGCTACTGATCCACAACACTTCTCTCTTCATACTCACAAATTGAAAGGGGACTTGGCAGGTTCTTGGGCTTTTACGGTCGATTTCGAATATCGCATCGTATTTGAGTTCGTGCGAGATCCCAAGACTCAAGAAGAGATCATCCTGCTTGAAGCTGTTGGCACGCACAACGAAGTCTACTAATTCGCCATCATCTCCACCAGATGCCAGGCCCGACCGGCCTCCAGTCCGCCCTGACAACATCGCAGCAAGCCCGGACGGCCCGGCCCACTGGCAACGATCTACACCATGCGAAAAAAAAGTCTATATCCCATCGACGATTATATTTCTCTGATGTTTGCTGAATATATTCAGGCTGCAATGGATAAGGCGACTTACGAGATCATCGATGACGCAGAGCCATTTTACGGCGAGGTCCTTGAGCTTCAAGGACTGTGGGCAACAGGAAAAACTCTTGATGAATGTCGAAAGAACCTCATAGATGCCCTTGAAGACTGGATAGCAGCGCATCTGGCGTGGGGCTACCCGGTCCCGTCTCTCGAAGGTCATATGATACAAGTCTCGAAGGAGCCGATGGCCTTTGCAGACTAAATTCGTACCAGTTTCATGGCACGAGCTGACTCGGGCGTCTCAACAATCTGGGATGGGATGGACCATTTTCCGGCAAGAAGCATCCGTACATGCGCAAGGATGGAATATTCTTGCTCATTCCCAATCCACACCATGGCGAAGACGTTAGCGTTGACCTCATTAAGAAGGTTCTACCCGGAGAAGTCACTTTGGCAGGAGTCCAGTTCCACCTGGCCCTCAGGCCCGACCGGCCTCCTGCCCTCCCTGACAACATCGCCGCAAGCCCGGACGGCCCGGCCCACGGGCAGCTGCCACGAGCGCAGCCCTGCTTGCCGGGCAGCCACAGTCGAGCGGCAACCGGGCGCTGTTGCCCACATCCCCGCAAGGATGAAGATGCTGGAGGCTGCCGAGAAATCCTTTTAAAAAGTCTCTGTGCGTCCTCTGTGCGCTCTGTGCCTCTTGTGGTGGCCCGTAGTAGCTCGGTTATAATTATCGGCTAATAGTAATAACGAAATGCCGCCGTTACCAAAATCCAGCCCCCCGAAAAGCTGTCTACTCCGGCCCGGCTCTTCCTGGCCTTCAGGCCCGCCCGGCCTCCCGACCCCCGAGCGCGAGCGTGCGGGCCCGGCCCAAGGGCGGCTGGAACGAGCGCTGCCCGAGGCGAAGATGTGCTGGTGATGGGCAGAGGGGGGGGAGCTGCAGAAAAATCTTATATACTTTTTGGATAAACATCATTGTATGTCAACTTCTGTTTATAGCGTTCGCATTGAAGACCGTGTACGCAGGATGATGGATGAGATGTCTGATGTCAATTGGCAGGGAGAGATCAAGCAAACCGTGGAGAGAATGGTTCGGGAAAAGAAAAAAGAAAGGCTCCTGGCCGAGGCTCAGGAACTGTGGAAGCATCAAAAGCCCAATGCAATCGGTGCTGCACAGATGATACGGGAGGATCGAGATGCTTGATAAGGTAGCTTTGGATTCAAATATCCTGGCAGCTATGTTTTTCAAGGAGAATGCCTCTCAAAGAGCCCTGGACGCAGTCACCAAACCGGATTTGATCACTCTGGACCTGGCAGTGATTGAGGTTGGAAACGTCGCCTGGAAACAGGTGACTCTATTCGGGAAGGACCGGGATCAAACTCTCAATGCTCTGCAGAAATGTCAGACCTTTATCTCCGAAGCGTGCGATGTCGTCAGAGCGCAGGATATGATGGCGAAGGCGTATGATATTTCGATTGTTACTACAGCGTCCTTTTATGATTCCCTCTTTTTAGCCCTGGCAGAAAAAGAGCAAGTCCCTCTATTGACTTTGGATAAGAAACTGTACAATAAAGCTAATTCTTCATTTAATGTGCAATTGATTTAGCGTGCATAATTGAGATATCGTGATGCGAGTCACGAACGCAGCCCTGCTTGCCGGGCAGCCACAGTCGAGCGGCAAACGGGCGCTGCTACCCACAGCCCCGCAAGGATCGCTAAGCCAGGAGAACGGTCTCGAATCTCTTTGCGCGTTCTTTGTGCCTTCGTGCCTTTGTGGTGAAATCGTTAGTTGTCTGGTTATAATTATCCGCTGATAGTAATAACGAAATGCCGCGATTACCAAAATCCAGCGCCCGAAAAGCTGTTCCCTCTGGCCCGGCTCTCCCTGACTCCAGGCCCGACCGGCCTCCCGCGCCCGAGTGCGAGCGCGTGCACATGCGGGCCCGCCTGGCAAGCGGCGACGCTAGCCACCGGACGGCAGACACGAGCTGTGGTCTAAACCATGCGAAGAAAATGTCTATATCTCATCGACGATTATATTTCCTTGATGTTTGGTCTACTCAGACCAGGCGGGCCTGCGAGCGCCGGAAGGCCGGCCAGAGACATTTGGAACGCTAACTCGCAGTTTGAGCTTGCACTGGCTGTCCCTAACGAACTTCGGAGCCTGAAAGACTAATGCCATTAAAAATTGACAAATGCGAGGCGAAAGTAATCAGCAAAAAAAAAGAAGAGCCGCCCAAATCGCCCCTCTCGCTCCTATTTTGGCTTTTTTTTCTCTGGCTCTTGAAAGAGCTCATAGCCTCTCCTGCTCCTGCACGCTCGCAAGACTTTTTCGGCCTTTTGCATTTCGAATCTGCGCTCGCGTTTCATTTTCCTGTCTCTAGCTTCACTCATGATTTCACTTCCTTCTTTTTTAGCTTTGCCTTTTTTGTCATCGCTTTTTTGCTTTTGCCTGGGCTTCGGTTTTTGTCAGCCATATCATCATCTGCCGCGGACCAGGGTTTCGATATCTAGGGCCGTCCGAGCCGCCTGGTATATGCCACTTGATGCCTTCATTGCCAATCTCCTTCTAGTATATCTATTTTCTTGCAGGTAGTTCTACTTCAAAGCCGTGGGGGACAAGACGAAAATGACGGTTACGGAACAAGACTGGACTGCAGGCCAAAGTCAAATGTTTCATCCTGGAAAATTTTCGTCAACTATCGCCCGGACATCATCCAACCAGGCTGCTCGCTGTTCATAAGTACTGGTCACTACCACGTTATAGGTCTTGCGGTGAAAGTCTGCGTCGCCACATAACCCGAAGATGCAGTTCTTCCAAATCGTCTGCAGAGGATCGCCAAAAGCATTTTGCTCCCTCTCGGGAAGGGTATTGGAGGTGTTGAAGACGATTGCCCGCCTGGCCAAAAGCCGTCCGCGAGGCGTTCCCTCGCCGCTGTCGCCTTCCAGGAACTCATAGGCAATACCTGGCCGCATGACCCTGTCCACCCAGCCTTTGAGGATGGCAGGAGGCATGCCCCACCAATTGGGATGAATTATTATTATCCCGTCTGCCATTGCTGTTTCCTGGCAGTGAACCCGGATCATGTCGTCAAGCGGCGCATCTTTAGCAATCTCTGCAGAGCGAAGGATGGGATCAAAGGATTCCAAGTAGAGGTCATGAAAAGCGACTTGATGGCCGTTTTGCATAAGCGTTTGCACTGATGCCTTGGCGATGGCATGATTGAAGCTTCCCGGACGGGGGTGGGCAAGGATTACCGAGATTCTCATTATATGGCCTTCATTTTGCTCTCCGTTTAAAATTTTCCTATAAGGCAGACGGCCATCGTCTGCGCCTTGATCTCCTGCATTTTCTCCTTTCCCACCAGCACCTCCACCAGTTTCAAGGCAAACTCCAGTGCCGTTCCCGGCGAGCGGCTGGTGATGAGGTTGCCGTCCACTACCACTCGCTCCTCACTAAAGTATGCGCAGTCCTCCACCTGAGCCTTGCCCGAAGGGCTGACCGTGGCCTTGCGGCCCTGCAGGACACCGGCCTTGATGAGAACCGAGGGAGCCGCGCATATCGCCGCGACAATTTTTCCAGCTCGATCCATCTCCCGTGCCATGTTTAGGATGCGTTCATCATTTCCCAGATTAATAAAACCCGGTGCGCCTCCGGGCAGGACCAGCCCGTCGAAGTCCCGGTAGTCGATTTTTTCCAGGGTGGTGTCCGGCATCACCTTGATTTTGTGAGAGCCTTCCACCAGTCCTTCTTTCAATCCCGCCGTCACAACTTCCACATCGGCTCGCCGCAAAATGTCGATAACGCAAATCGCTTCGATCTCCTCGAAGCCCTCTGCCATGGGCACTAGAATTCTCATGGTGTTTCCAATCGCAATTGTAATTAATAAAGACGCCCATCCGGCATTGCGACCATGATCTGCCTGCGCTGCGGCCAATGCTGCCTTCATCTGGATATCTTTGTCGTCAACCCCGCCAGCATTCTGGCAGACGGCAGCATCGATCCCGAAGATCAAGAAGCCATGATCCTCAAGCCCGCTGGAGAGAGATGCCCCCATCTTGCCCCCCGGGCTGGCCACGATGGCGATCTGGCCGTTTGCACTATTCACCACCTGCCCTGCTACCGGGGATCGCCCTGCGAGCAGTTCGAGCAGCTCGGGCCGGAGGATGCGGTATGCATCATGAGCGGATACTTCCAGGCTCTGGCCGAAAAAGGATGAATCGCAAGTAGAAAAAGAGAAAATTCTTAGGACCCTTCCCCCAGTGCTTCCGCCAGGCCAGGAACCTCTCCTGCTCCGGCGGGCACAGTCAGGTTGGACCCTGCAAAATCCTGACCGATGGGCTGGAAGCTGCCGCCCAGGTGCTCGGCCAAAAATGCCTCGGCTATGGCGTAGAAGGAAAGCCTGTTCTCGGGACGGGCAAATCCATGACCCTCGTCTGGATAAAGCACATAGGTCACCGGAAGCCCTTTGGCCTGCATGGCTTTGACGATCTGGTCTGACTCATTCTGCTTGACGCGAGGATCGTTGGCTCCCTGGCCGATGAGCAGGGGCCGCTCAATTAGCTCCACGTAATTGAGGGGTGAGCGTTCTTGTAGCAGCTTTCTGCCCGCCTCCGTCCGGAAGTCGCCCACCCTCTTGGTGAACTGCTCTATCTCCGGCTTCCAGTAGGGCGGAATGGTCTCCAGGAGCGTTATCAGGTTGGAGGGGCCCACGATGTCCACAGCGCAGGCAAAAATGCCAGGAGTGAAGGTTAAGCCGGCCAGAGCAGCATAGCCGCCGTAGCTCCCTCCCATGATAGCGATCTTTTCTGGATCGGCGATTTTTTGCTGCACGGACCAGTTCACAGCATCGATGAGGTCATCATGCATCTTCTTGCCCCACTCCAGATTTCCGGCATTGATGAAATTCTTGCCAAGACCCGTAGAGCCCCGGAAGTTAACGCTCAGGACGGCGTAGCCCCGGTTGGCCAGCCACTGATGCATGGAATCAAGCCCCCAGTAGTCGCGGCCCCAGGGACCGCCATGCACGTACAGTACCATTGGTAGCGGCTTATCCGGCAGTCCGTCACCATTCTCATCGCTTGGCAGAGGCAGGGTGTAATAGCATACCAGGTCCAGGCCGTCACGCGTTTTTATGACAGCCGGAATCATCCTGGCTAGCGGCAGCCCCGCCAGCTTTTCTCTGTCCGTGAAGAGGAAAGAGGCCCTCTTTTCCTCATGGTTGTAAAGGTAGTAGCGCGCCGGCCCGTTATCCCTGGTGAAAACGACTATCCATACCTTGTCGTTCAGGCTGCGGCTTATTACCGTCATGTCTCCTTCCTCCACGCTGCGCAACAGATCGATGTCCTGCACAATAGCCGGATCCAGGATCTTCCACTGTATCCGGTCGTAGTAGAATGCCACCGCCTGCACATTCTTCTCCGTAGGATGAATCATCATGCCGTTGAGATCCGATTTGGGGTCCTCGGCCAGAAAAGTGCTTTCTTTCGTATGCAGATTGAGGGCATAAAGAGCAGCCGTATTTCTGCCTCGGCTATCTATCAAATAAATAAGATCATTGCTCTTATTGAATCCGGCAAAGCCGGTGGTGAGAGTGTCTTCCATCTCGATCTTCAGGAATGTCTCCCAACTGCCGTTTTCTGCAGGCATGAATACTTCGCTTCCGCCGTCTGCCGTCATATTGCTGGCCAGCCTCACCTTGAAGTCGTCATCGATCTCAAATCCGGAGAACTCTTTATTCTCCAGGATAAGTGTCATGTTGCCTGTCTCGATATTGAGCCGGTAGAGGTCATGATACTCAGGATCACGCTTATTGAGGCCTATTATGGCTTCATAGGGGTGCTTGGGACTGAGAGCCCGGATTTCGGCCCGAACCCCTTCAAAAGGCGTGAGATCCAGGATCTTGCCGCTGCTAAGATTGACGCTGTAAATGCGCCAGTTCTCGTCTCCATTTCGATCCTGCAGGTAGAGGATATGCTGGTTGGTGTGAGTCCAGGTATAGCTTCTGATGCCCCGAGAGGTGTCATTGGTCACAGGCTTTGCCGTCTCCGGCGAATCTGCCTGTCCCACCCAAACATTGAGCACTCCCTCTTTAGGGGCCAGAAAGGCCAGCTTCGAGCCGTCCGGGCAGATTCTGGTGGTGATTCTATCCGGATTGCCGAATAAGAGATCCCTGGAAATAAGGGAGCTGTTATTTCTATTCTGCTCTCCTACCTTCGTATCCGCGCCACCCAAAGACGCCAGCAGGATCGCAAAAATGATAATAATAAGAAAGTTTTTCATCTTCTAACCTCCAATTGCAGCATCTAACGTCAGGGTCTTCCGGATATAAATAAATGGCGAAAATTAAGGCCAAAGTAATGGCTGCAACAAGAAAGAATTATGCCATCTCGGTGGCGATGAGAAATCCAATGGCTCTTTCCGCCAGGGGGTATCTGCGCACCAGTGCCTTGAACCTCTTGCCGTGATTAGGTTCAAGAAGGTGGGCAAGCTCGTGCACAATCACATAATCCTCAACCCATTGGGGAAGATTGGCCAGCTTGCTGCTGATGCGAATGGTCCGGGCGGTACAGTTGCACGACCCGCGCCTGCGCTCCTGATTTCCGGAGTACTGGATGCTGTTCCAGATCAAAACCCCTTGAAAGTATCTGCTGTTTAGAAGGCAGGCTCTTTCATGCAGATGGACGTCATCCTTGGGATAGACCCGCTTCTCCAGTTTAGAGCGCAGTTTTTCGATGTGACCCTGCAGAGCAGCATCTGAGATAGAGGCCGGTGCCAAAACCTCCATCTTTCCTCCCACCATCCTGGCCTGGATGGTCTTCTTGCGTCGCGCAGATCTCTTAATCAGAACCTCCAAAGCTAAAATCCCCCTGGTAAACCAATGGTTCGTCGGCGAGCTATTAATAACTTTCTTTTTGATGATAGTATATAAAAAATAACAAAGTTTATATTGCTATTCGGTAAGGATGTATTGGGGGTTTTCAAGCCGTGGCAATAGACGAAATTAATAAAATACGTAGCATGATCAACGAAAAGAGCCTCTCCTGGCTGGCTGGAGAGACATCTCTTAGCCGGCTCGCAAAGCCGGAAAAACTGTTGTATCTTGGTCTCGTTGTTCCTGAAGATGAGAAAACGAGTATTCAGGAACTCCTGTCCCGGGAGAATGCTCGAACATTTGAGCCTATGCCAGTCTACATCTATCCCGGTGAGTGGGATTGGAGGCAAGTCTCCGGCAAGAACTGGACTACACCCATAAGAGACCAAAAGCAGTGCGGCTCATGCGTTGCCTTTGCTACCGTCGCCCTCATTGAGTCCAATTTAGAGATCTTCCGCCGAAATCCAAATCTCAATCCCGATCTTTCTGAGGCAGATCTATTTTTCCGGGGTTGCGGCAACTGCTGCAATCGGGGCTGGTACTACAACAGTGCCCTGGTATATGCCCAGCAAAGCGGCATTCCCGATGAGGCCTGTTTTCCATACGACAGCGATCAATTAAGAAGCTGCCCGGATAGAGAGAACAGAATAATCAAAATTGATAGCTGGAAGACTCTGCTCAGCGCATCACAGGCCAAGGAGTGGCTTGTCACGCGCGGGCCTCTCATGACCGGCATGAATGTCTATGAGGATTTTTATTACTATTATGGTGGGATTTATAAAGAAGCCTATGGCGGCTATATGGCCGATCATGCCATCTGCATCGTAGGCTACAATGATGCCCAAGGATACTGGATATGCAAGAATAGCTGGGGAGTGGACTGGGGTGAGAATGGGTGGTTTAAGATCGGCTATGGCGAGTGTGGTATCGGCAGTATATTCGCTTTTTATGCAGTGCAATTTACCTCGGATGACGATCTGATCATGCCCAAACAGGGCCGGGTCATCGTTCGCTTCAAGGGGAAGAACACCACCCTGGAGAATGAGATTTGGCTGCATTCTCCCGAGAGAAGGCTGATCTTCCGGGCTTCCGACTCGGAGAAAGGCAAACTCTATGATCTGGGAGTATATCCATCCGGCTCCCGTCTCATTTTTGCTCTCAAAACCTCAGACGGGCACGTCTATTACACCGATCAATTCCTGAATAGCGATGCTTGCGACCATGTCAAGAAGGTCAAGACCGGGATCTATAAGTGGGAGTTCTCCTGGGAGGATCGCTACGGTTTAGGGGAAAAGGATTACGACGACGTAGTAATGGAGACGGAGATCATCAGTCCCATTACGGAGGATATTGTTATGCCTAAGGACGGCAGGGTCTTTGTTACGCCGAGGATTATACTTGCCTCCACACTGGAAGAATTCCGTCAGAGCTCCCCCGTTGACAGGTTGATCCTTCGCGAAGAGACACCTTTAGGAAAAGGAATTGATTTGGGGGCCTTCCCTGCCGGCGCAAATATCTCCTTTGCACTAGAGACCGATGACGGTTACACCTATTACACCGACCAGGTGAAAAACCCGGACTTCTTGAGCCACGTGCGCAAGCTTCCCATTGGCTATAACAAATGGGAACTACGCTGGGAGACGTCTTTAGGCCTTAAGAAGAAGATCTACAAAGATCTCGTAGTGGAGATCGAGGTGATGCCCACCATTAAGGAAGATGTTGTTTTGGCAGTGGACAGCCATGTCGTGGCCAGGCTGGTCAGCAAGAATACGCCTTACCACAATCGTTTCGGGCTCTTTGGGCCACTGAGCAAACTGATCTTTGATTCCATTTCGGAGAATGTGGGCAAGAGCTTTGATGTGGGAGACTTTCCTGCTAAAACGAGGCTGGTCTTTGCTCTGCAGGCTCAGGACGGAAATATATATTACACGGACAGCAGTCTTAATGGGGATGGGAGATCTCATGTCATAAAACTGCCTTTAGGCTCCAGCAAATGCCAACTTCGCTGGGAGGATCTCCATGCTCTGAAGGATCGTGATTACAATGACCTGGTTGTGGAGATAATCCTGAGTTCAGTAAAATTATAGTCAATGAAAGATTTCTCTCAAGAGCAGGGCAGCCAGTCCACGCTTATCTCCCCAGGACGGCTGCCGGACCAAAGCTGTATGAACTTCTCAATGGAGAATACTCCGGTCAGCTCCTCCACGCTGCGGCCTAAGAGCTGATGACGGCCTTTGCCAGAGCTGATCGGGTCGAAGGATTGCCAGGCGATGTAGGCCTTGCCTATGACATTAGAGTTGATGCTGGCCTCAAGACCGCCAGCAGGGTTGCTTGCTGGGCTGAAGTTGCGGCTGCCGGCACCTGCCCCATTGTCATCAGATGCAAAAGACTGCGTCCCATAAGCTCCGGTATTGACCTGTGTATTTCTCTCCAGGTGCTCGATGTCAGTGTAAGATTCGGTCAATGACGCGCCGGTATCATAATTTTTGACGGTGAGGATATCTTTTTGGCCGGCGTTGTTCATGGCCTCGGCAAAGCCCAGAGGCATCCCTTGCACCCCGAAAATCAGGACCGTTGCCGCGATCACCAGATAGATCAGCTTGAACACTTATCCATCACCTCAAATCGATGATTGTCGAACATTTATTTCAAGCTATTGCTCTAATTCACGAAATTAAAAAAAAAATAAATTTTGCCGGATCACAGCATATCTTGCGTGCTCATGCTCGGAGCGGCCTGAGGTTGCTGATCCATGTCTTGCAGGGTTAACTCTCGATTCTGTAGGGCAGCATCATTGGCAGAGTCGATGGTGAGTGCTTTGTTGAAGCAGGTCAAAGCATCCTGATATCTTTCCATTTGCCGGAGGACTACACCCTCGTTATTCCAGGCGGTGGGATCTTGAGGCTTGATTTGAGTGGCTTTTTCAAAGCATTCCAGGGAGCCGGAAAGGCTGCCTTCATTAGCCAGAGCCATGCCCTTTCCTATCCAGGCATCAAAATAAGAGGGATTTGCCTGCAGGATCTGGTCGAAGATGGCGATGGCCTCGCCATATTTATTTAATCCCTGGGAAAACGCAATTGCTTTCAGATTCAGAGACTCTGGATTAGAGGTGTCTATAGCAAGCGATTTATCGAAACAGGATATTGCGTCCCCAATTCTGCCCAAGTTGGCCAGAGCTTTTCCCTTATTATTCCACAGGACGGTGTTGTTCGGCTCCTGCTCCAGGGCCTTGTCATAGCTTGCAGCCGATTTTTCAAAGTCGCCCGAGATGAAGTACTCATTTGCCTGATCGGACCAGAACTGTGCCGATTCTCCCATTGCCGGCAGAACATATATCGCCGCCAGCACCGCGATAATAGTGATTGCAAGTTTCATAGAGGGCCTTTCTTTAACGAAGGGGTAAATATCTCTACCCCTTGGGCGGCAAAAGTTTTATAGCTATGCATGCTATGCTTGATCTTATGACAAACACGACACACGAAAGCTCTGTGGGGAATCGTCTTCTACGACGTTCGCTCACTCGTTGATGAAAAAGTTTGCATTTTTGACACCACTCTCAGGGATGGCGAGCAGACTCCGGGCGTATCTCTCACCCAGGACGAAAAGCTCAAGATCGCCAGGCAGCTTGATAAACTCGGTGTGAATGTTATCGAGGCTGGATTTCCCGTATCCTCCAAGGGCGAGTTTGACAGTGTCCGGCAAATAGCCAGGGCGGGCCTCCGGGCTCAGGTCTGCGGCCTCTCCCGCATTGTGAAAAAGGATGTTCAGGCCTGTCTTGATGCCGATGTGGGCATGGTGCACGTCTTCGTTCCCACCTCCGACATCCAGATAGCTCATACTATTAAGAAGAGCCACGACGAGATTGTGGCCGGAGCTATGGAGACGGTGCAGTTTGTCAAGGACAACGGCAGAACATGTCTCTTCTCTGCCATGGATGCCACCCGCACCTCGCCGCAGTTTTTGCATCGCATCTTCCGGGCAGTGCAGGAGGTGCACTGCGATATCATCAACATCCCTGACACGGTGGGAGTAGCGGCTCCTTCTGCCTTCTACCGTTTTGTCAAGGATATCTGCGATGATGTCAATATGGTGGTCGATGTGCACTGCCACAATGACTTCGGCCTGGCCGTAGCCAACAGCCTGGCGGCAGTGGAGGCGGGAGCCCGAGAGGTGCAGGTCTGCGTAAATGGTCTGGGCGAGAGGGCCGGCAACGCCAACCTGGCCGAGACGGTCATGAGTCTGCACGCCATTTATGGGGCTCGCACCAGCATAAAGACGGAATACCTGGTGGAGACGGCCCGCATGGTAGAGCGGCTCACCGAAGTTAAGATACCCATAACCGCGCCAATCGTGGGCGAGAACGCCTTCTCCCATGAGAGCGGCATTCACAGCCACGGAATTATTGAGAACAGCAAGACCTTTGAGCCCGGCATCATGACCCCGGAGATGGTAGGCCACAAGAGGCGCATAGTCCTTGGCAAGCACACGGGACGGCATGCCGTGGCCAAAGTGCTGGAGGAGGCAGGCTACCAGCCCACTGAGGAGCAGCTCCAGGAGATACTGGAAAGGGTCAAGGAGCTGGGCGACAAAGGAAAGCAGATCGCTAATATCGATCTTCAGACCATTGCCGACGTGGTGATCGGAGAGGTGGCCAAAGGAAGCCAGGCCGTAGTGCTCCGGGAGGTTTCGGTCATGACCGGCAACATCATCACGCCCACGGCAACGGTAAGGGCCCTGGTGCGGGGCAAAGAAAGAGTTCTCGCCCATATCGGCGTAGGGCCGGTAGACGCTGCTGTTAACGCCGTGCAGGGTCTCCTGGAGTGCGACACATCCATTCGCATCTGCGACTTTAGAATTGAAGCCATAAGCGGCGGGGCTGATGCCCTGGCAGAAGTGGTGATTGGAGTAGAGGACGACCGGGGGCGCAGGGTCAGCGCCAAATCGGCCCGCGAGGATATAGTCATGGCATCCGTGGAGGCCCTGGTCAGTGCTATCAATCGGTTGATGCTCTTGAATCCCGCAGATGAACAGAAGAAGGTTTGAACTTTCAAGCCTTCTTACGTTTTTATCCGGCCATGTATTTTTCCACCTAATGCTCAAAGTGCATGTGCAGCTCGGTCTTGCCGTCTTTGGTCGAGAAGCTCATCTTATCTACGTACCTGCTCATGGTGAACGCTGCGAGAGCCAGCGCGCTCGCATCTGCATCATGCATGGTGTCGATGCCGGGCATGGTGGTAGGAATATCAAAGGGCTTACCCCCATAGACGGCTCGAACATCCAGGTTGAACTCATCGAACTGAACGCTCAGGGCGATCTTCTTTCCCAACAGATCGAGGAAAGGCGCCGCGTCCAGCAGCTCGTTTATAGCCGCGATGGCATTGAATATGACCTCTCGTCGTGCACCCCAGGTTCCGCCCTGTTTTTCCATGACCTGAAATATCTTCTCGGAAGTATCCACGCTGGGGTCGATCTCAAACTCCATCTTCTGGCTGATGCCCATGCGGAAGAAGACATTGAGCACCACGGCGCAGATGGTGGCCAGTGCCAGAGACGACGACAGCAGAGGTCGCAGCACCGGATCAACGCTAGCATATAGTCCGGGTACGCTATCAAAAGATAGCCCGAAGATGATGGAGAGCCCCACCACGAAGGTCTTTCTTGCATCGATCATGCGGGACATGATGATCTGTATTCCAGCCATGATCATGAAGCAAACCGTAAAAATCAGAGACGCGCCCATTACCGGCGTGGGCATGATCACGAAGATGGCGGCCAATTTGGGAAAGAAGGCCAGCAGCATGAGAATGCCTCCTGCCGCATATCCGATGCGCCGGCTCGTAGCCCCTGTCGCGATGGACAGGCCGATATTGCTCGAAGATACCGACTGACCCAGGGCCCCCAAGAGCCCGGAGGTTATGTTTCCTGCCGCGCAGGCCAGCATGCCGCGGCTTATGGACCGCATCTCGATTCTCTTCCAATCGGCGTCGTTGATCTTCTGGCAGGTGGTGAGATCGCCCATGGTCTTGAGCGCCGAGGAGAAGGCTGCCACAACAAAGGGCACGAGCATGACTGTGCTAAACGACATTCCGAATTTGCCCATCTCGGGAAGCCGGAAAAAGGCAGAGTCGATTATCAGCCTGGCCTTGTCTAAGGTCAATATGCCTGTGGCAAAGGAGAGCGCATAGCCCGCCACCATGCCGATTAAGAGAGAGTAGAGCCGCATCTTGCCCTT
This sequence comes from Methanothrix sp., assembly GCA_037128175.1. Classification (GTDB taxonomy): domain Archaea; phylum Halobacteriota; class Methanosarcinia; order Methanotrichales; family Methanotrichaceae; genus Methanothrix. The sequence goes on along the minus strand of JBAXWY010000044.1, from coordinate 7,689 downwards.
CCCCCAGACATTGAATCCAGCCGTGACAGCCAGAGTGATCAATGCCACCAGAAAAGGCAGTGCTGCAAACCCAGGATGTGTACTGTCCACCCCAAAGAACTTGGGAACGGCGATGGGTATCACCTCCACCCCCACCATGAGCACCACTGTTCCTGTCACCTCCGGCGGGAAGAACTTGCGCATCCTGCCTACCACCTGTGAGAACAGCGCCTCGAAGATGCCGGCAACGACCGTCATTCCGAAGATGAGAGCGAGACCCCCTGCCTTGCCAGCTATTAGCGATGCCGGCACAAAGGCCGGGCCGTTCAACAGAGGGCAGAGGTAGCCGGAACCGACCGGCCCTTTTTTCAAAGCCTGCAAAGCCGTGGAGAAACCTGTGGCCAGCATGGCCATGCAGATGAGGTTTTGCGCATCCTCAGGGGAGGCACCGATTTCAGTTACTATCACCACCGGAAAGATGAAGGCAATGGATAAGATGAAAATGTGCTGAAACCCCAAGAGTAGCGTAGTCGCAAGAGGTGGCTCATCGTCAACTCCGTAGATCAGGTTGGTGGGTTTTCTGGGCATTTTGGATTCTCATTCAGGAATTTCCTTACTCAAATATAGTTTTATTGGTTTCTGCCGCCGGATCGTCCCCCACCTTGAACACTATGGCGGTTATGTCGTCCGACTGCTCCGCACCAACAGTAAACTGCCTCAGATCACGCAAAATGCTATCAAGTGTCCCCTGGGCAGAGAGCTCTGTGGCTGAGGCCAGAGAAGATCTGAGCCTTTTCTCGCCGAAGAATTCCTCCTTGCCGTTCATGGCCTCCACAATGCCATCAGTGTACAAGAGCAAGATATCGTCGGATTCAAGGGATATCTGCCGTTGCTCGTATTCCATATCAGCCATCATTCCCAGAGCCACGCCTGTCACATCCATCGCCATTATGCTGCTCGAAGCGGCCCGGAAGAGCAGAGGAGGATTATGGCCGGCATTGGCGTAAACCAGGCTTCTATCCTTCCGGTTCAGCGTGGCAAAAAACAGAGTAACGAACATGCCCGAAGTTGCAGAACCGGAATCATCCACGATCATTTTGTTGGCACATCTGAGCCGCTCGGACGCCCTCCTCTGAGGAGCAGCGCACGCTCGCACAATGATTCGGGAGAGGGCCATGAACAATGCAGCCGGAACACCTTTTCCGGACACGTCTGCGATCACAAACTGCAGATTGCCGTCCTGCTCGGTGAAGTCGTAAAAGTCCCCACCCACCTCCCTGGCGGGAATGGTAGTTGCCGCGATATCAAATCCTTCCAGTGAAGGAATATTCTTGGGAAGAAAACTCTTCTGGATATCAGCGGCGACCACCATTTCCGCCTGCTTTATCTGCAGCTCTAGCTGGTAGCTGTCCCGTTCCCTCTTTGTCTCTCTGTGTGTGATGACATTGGCTATGATAAAAGCGAATATGAGCATGCCGGCTCCGTTGGCCAGGACCATGGGTCCAATTGCCTGTGCTACCACATCCCTGGCAAGATCAAAGGGCCGGGAGATGGCCAGCGTTAGCGCCATATGCAAGAGCTCGAAGAGAACGGCAAATATGACGGAGAAGACAACACCTGGAAACCTGGACTTGCGAAGGTAGACGATGCCGCCCAAAAGGCCTGCCAGAGTTACCACTATACTGCAGGCTAGAGCTGTGAAGCCCCCTTCCGAAAAGCGAAAAGCCGCGCCGATAAGTCCAGCGCCCAGCCCCACCACAGGCCCGCAAGCGAGACCTCCTACAAGAGGGCCCAGATCGCGAACGTTGATGATGGCGCCAAATACATTGATTCCGATAACTGAGCCGTAAATTGAGACCATCCCGAAGAAGAGAACGAGAATCAACTGATTTTTCCATGTTGCTCGCCCATCCATAACCTCTGCGAAATATCGGCTGCGTGAGATCAAAAGGGCCGCAACTACGATAACGCTTACTGCCTGGAGCAGTACCAGGGAATTGCTGATGAGTGTACCTAACATGGGGATTATCAGCTCTACGCTTTAAGGCTCTTGATTGCCTCAGCCCGGCTAGCATGAATGGGAAAAAATCGATTGGCTCCTGTCATGAAGAAGACATCCTTTACAAAAGGCTGCAAGGCCGCCAGCAACAGATCGCCGTCTTTGTTTTTGAGCTTATTCAGGGATGCCATGAGCACTCTTAGACCAGAGCTGCTGAGAAACTCTACCTTTTCCATATCAATAACTAAAAATTTTTTGTTTTGATCGATCAGTCCAATTAAAGCAGTTTCAAGGTCCTTGGAAGTCACTGCATCTATCTTGCCGGATACGAAGAGAACCGGAATATCCTCGATAAGACTATGGATAATCTCCATTTTGCTCATAACATAGTACAGGGTCTCCAAACTTATATTCCTTATGCGGGATATCTCTTCGCGATAGAATCCCTTGGACGAATGGCTGCGTCCGACGCCAGGACGATTTCTAGCACTTTGCGAAGGCGCCTGAAGATGAGCTACACCAAAAAAGATAATACCATCGAGACTAAAAATATGATTCTGGAGGAATCTCATCGATAAATGTTCCTTTGCAAGGGGTAATCGATTCGCATTGCCACCTGGATTTCAAGCAGTTCAACAAAGATCGCGAAGCAGTACTGGACAGTGCCCGAAAATCCGGCGTGGTCCACATGATCAACTCGGGTGTGGACTATTCCACCAACGCCAAGTCCCTGGAACTGGCCAAGAAGTATGATTTCATATCCGCCACCCTGGGGCTTTCCCCCAATACTTTGCAGAGCATAAAAGAGCCGGAACTCGATATGCTTTTTAAGCAGATCGAAAACAATGCTGGCCAGGCCGTGGGCATCGGTGAGGCGGGGCTGGACTACTATCACTGCAAAGATGCTCCAACCAGGGAGCGCCAGGCAAAGGTCTTTAGCAGGGTCATTGAGCTGGCCAAATCCCTCGATTTGCCTCTGGTCATTCATTCCCGCGATGCCGAGCAGCCTGCTCTGGAAATGGTAAAGCACCTGGACAAGGTCGTATTCCACTGCTACAGCGGCACAATCGGGACTATGAAAGATGCCATTGATAGGGGATTTTATATATCTCTGGCCACCAATCTCTGCCGGTCCGCACAACACCAGATCCTGGCTAAAAATGTATCACTGGACCGGCTGCTGGTGGAGACCGACAGCCCCTTCCTTTCGCCCCGGAGTGGCAGAAATGAACCCGCGTTTGTTACGGACTCTGTTCGGCTCATTGCCAGGATCAGAGGCATAGAGCCGCAAGAAATCGCCCGGATAACTGCGGATAATACCAAACGAATTTATAACATCTAATCCAAACATACCAAGAAAGGGTCAACATGAATAGGATGCCAATACAGTTCGAGCATATCTTGAGTTACCTGGGCTCCAAGAAGGAGAAGGGGAGAAAGAAGATCGGACTGCTCGTAGATGGGCCCAATATGCTCAGAAAGGAGTTCCAGACGGATCTGGAAGAGATCCGGGACATCCTCAAGGATTACGGCGACATCAAGATGGGTAAGGTTTTCTTAAATCAGTACGCCTCGGAGAAGCTGGTTGAAGCCGTGGAAAATCAGGGTTTTGAGCCGGTGATCTGCACCAGCGACGTAGATGTGAGAATGGCCGTAGAGGGTGTGGATATGATCTATAATCCCGTCATCGACACCCTGGCACTCGTCACCCGCGATGCCGATTTAAAACCAGTGCTCATGAAAGCTATGGAGCACGGCAAGGAGACCATCATCTTCGGAGCGGAGCCCGGCTTCTCAGTGGCTCTACGTAACTCCGCCGATTATGTCATAGTTCTTCGTAACGGCCAGTATGTACCGGAATAAATATAATATTATTGTAAGGGAGTTAAATTGGAACCATTTCAGGCCATGGCCGCTCGAAGGGAGGACAACAGATACCGGGATGAATGGGGTGAATCGCAAAAACCAGTCTATGGCTGGAGAAGTCACATACCTTCCGGGCTGCCCATAACCTATTCGGGTCTTATATTATTAGCATGCATAGTAGTATTCTTCATCAGCATCATTTTTCCTAACTTTGTATACAACTACCTGGCTTTAAATCCAGATTATGTAATGCAAAGGCCCTGGACGCTCATAACGCATATGTTCGTGCATGCCGACTTCAACCACCTCTTCTGGAATATGCTCTTTCTCTTCTTCTTTGGCATGGAGCTGGAAAGGCGCGTGGGTGAGAATAAATTCCTGCAGATCTACATTTTCTCAGGAATAGTGGCGGCGTTGGGCCAGATGATGATATCTAGCGGCTCCATGGTGGGAGCGAGCGGAGCTCTATTTGGTGTGATGGGCTGTCTTGCAATGATTGCTCCTGAGATTCGCATACTGCTCTTCTTCGTGATACCGGTGAGCATTCGTGGTGCCGTTGTGCTATTCGCCCTGATTGATTTCCTGACCTTAGGTTCGGCAGACAACATCGCCCATATGGCCCATATCGTGGGGCTGTTAGTTGGACTGGTTTACGGGCAGGCGATGATGAGGGCGTCAAAATATTAATATCAGCTGTTGTTCTATCGTATAATTAATATTATTTTTTAAAATGTTCGCTCAGGCCTGACAAATCACCCCAATTTTACTACAAAAAGTAAATATGCATAATTAATTGTTGAGCATAATAAGGCAAAGAGTTGCGGCTTTATAGCTCAGTGCACGATTATATTAAATTAATATCCTTTACAATGGGCCATCTTGCATTTGGACCAATCTTTTTATACTTCAAGATACGTATTGAAAAAAGGGAATGTAGCAAGAAGGCGATGCAAAATAATAGCCAGAAAAAAAGCACCAATACTTCGTATTCATTTAAAGAAAAATAAAACTGATCTTGTGGCACGCTTTAGCGGTGATAGACGTTGATGTCAATAGCAAAGGGGTCGGTCGGTACAATTGTTGGCGAGACCAATCCACTGGCATTTAAGTTTATTATAAACAAAGAGGTAGGCAGAGGCACTTACATCAAGGCCAAAGCCGACGGGAGGGAATGGGCACTGGCCCAGGTGGAGGACATCAAACGGTCCAACTCCGCTTACAGCGTAAACCAGCTCAATGATGCCGCCCGAAATTATGATTCTAGAGAGATGATGATAGCCGAGGCCAGGGTTATCGGAGTGACAAGCAATGGCAAGCTGCATCTTCCCACCAGTCCTGCCCGGCCGGGAGATCCGGTCTTCATAGCCGACGAAAAACTGATCAAGGCAACTCTCGGCCTGGCCAAGGGTGATATGTACATCGGCATGCTGCGGGGCTATGATATCCGGGTGGAGCTGGACGCCAATACCCTGGTACAAAAGCACTGCAGCGTCCTCGCCAAGACCGGTTCAGGAAAATCCTATACGGCTGCTGTGATTTTGGAAGAGCTGCTGGAAAGAAAAGTGGCTCTGCTCATCATCGATCCCCATGGCGAGTACGCCTCCATGAAGGAGCCCAACAAAGTGGGGGACTTTTCCAAATATAAGGTCAAGCCGCGCGGTTATGATGCCACCATCTACACACCGGGAGATATGGCCATGAACCCGAGAGCCGACCGGCCTTTTCGCTTTAACGGAATGAACATGTCTGCCCGAGAGGTGGCAAAGATGATTCCCCACGAGAGCAGCAGCAGCGGCCAGCTGGGATTGCTCTACGAGGCCATCAGTGCCCTGCGGGCGGAGACGGATGCCTATACCCTGGAGGACGTCATCGAACAGGTAGTACGCAGCAATTCCAAGGTAAAGTGGAATTTAGTTGGTCAACTGGAGTCGCTCCTGGAGTTGGGGCTTTTCTCGGGAGCACAGACGCCGGTAGAGGAGCTTTTGCGACCGGGCAGGGCCGCAGTTATCGACATGACCGGCATCCTCCCTGAACTGCAGGCCATGATCGTATCTCGGCTTTTGACAGATGTCTTTGAGGCCAGAAAGCGCAGGCTGGTCTCGCCGGGAATGGTGGTGGTAGAGGAAGCCCACAACTACATCCCGGAACGGGGCACAGGAAACGCCGCTTCCACCAGCATTGTGCGCACCATTGCAGCGGAAGGCCGAAAATTTGGCTTGGGGCTGATGATCATCAGCCAGAGACCGGCACGTGTGGACAAGAACGTCATCTCTCAGTGCAACACTCAGATCATTATGAGGGTCACCAATCCCAATGACCTCAAGGCGCTCTCCAAAGGGCTGGAGGGAATGACCGGTGATCTGGAGGAAGAGATCAAGAGGCTGCCGGCGGGCGTGGCCATGCTGGTTAGTAATGAGATCGAAAGGCCCATCACCGTCGATATCCGGCCCAGGAAATCCAGACACGGGGGCGTGAGCACCCAGATCGTGATCAAAGAGAAAGCCGCTGCAGCGGGAGCGCGTGCTTCTCGGGGCGCGGAAAAAAGATCAGGCTCTCCCCCCGCGTCTCCTGCGGGAGCTAAAACAAAAAGACCCGGGGAGAAAAAGGCAAGCGGCCTATTAAAAAAGGTCTTTGGGGCGAGAAAGGCATAGTCATTGCGGCAGCGAAGCCGATCAGGTGGAGGCTGCTCATGAGAGGGGCCTCCCTGTGGCATGCGTAAGATCAGTTATGTGCATCTAATTCTCCTCTTTTCTTGCATCTGCCTCACATGCGAACAAGGACGCTTGAGCTTGGCCAGAGATTTCTCGGCTTGTGTTTTCTCCTTGGCTAGCTGCTTTTCAAATTTGCTTCTAGCTGGGTTCATCTCCAGCATCCTCTCCGCCAGGAAAGCCTGGTTAATCGTGCACTACATCCGACCGTTCCTGGCTTGCGATGAAATTACCAGCCTCGTCTCTGGGCAGGCTTCTACCTGGGCCAGGATCTCGGCGTGCTTGCCTTCGGCGTAGAGCTGCTGGCAGACCCGAGCGGGCGCAGGGGTTGCGGAATCGACCATCATTAGTGGAATTCAAAGGCTTTTTCGCTTTGAACCGGCAAGTTTTAAATATAAATGTTACGAGAATAAGAAGGGGCATTGATATGATCGAAGCGGAAGAGATGAGCATAATCAGCTCGATAATGGACGACCTCAGGGTTCTCAAGAATAGGGTGGGGGAGATGGAAGGACAAATTCAGGCTCTAGCCGATATGCATAGTGATTCTGACTTGGAAGTTCGAGAAGAATACTTGGTCCATCTCGACGAGCTGGAGGGAAATAGCAAATTTGAAGAATTCTCCGATATCGATTCTTTAAGGAAACGGATTGAAAAAGAGGAGAATTGAATGTGTCATCTTACGTTTACCGTTTAGAAGAAGGGCTGATATCTCTTTTGGAAAAGGCCCATAAAAAAGACAAAAAACTCTACGAAGCTGCTTTCAAGAAGATGGAAGACATAGCAAAGAATCCGCATCATTATAAGCCATTAAAATACGATTTAAAGGGACGAAGAAGAGTTCATATTGAGAAATCATTTGTTTTGACCTTTAGAATCAACGACATAGAGAAAAAAGTGACTTTTATAGATCTATGCCATCATGATAAGGTCTATAAAAAGAAATAAATGATTTACTTGCGGTTGCTTCCTTCCACAATCCCGATCTCATCTTCCGTAAGAGCGTACAGCCCGGCCACAGTCGATCAGCTCGTCCGTCTTCCAGGGTCCGCTCCCTCAAGGGCAGCAGGTTGCCCAATCGACCTCGAACTCGGCCCGGAGCGCCTAGCGCGGTCTCCCGTCTGGCCGGATCGATTG
>JBAXWY010000043.1:0-24818 GCA_037128175.1 Methanothrix sp. | reverse complement strand
GTCATTCAATACGGGGTTAGATCGGCAGTCCAGATAAACTCCGTATTCGGGCAGATGCATCTCTATCTGTTCCAACTTATTAGTGTCCAGCGCCTTTTCGGTTGCACATTCTTCGCAGGGAACGTTTCGCCCGATCAGTTCGTAGCATCGCCGCCCGTGAACCTTCTCCGGAGCAAGATTCAAAAATTTGTATCCGGCGTGGTTATAGCGTACAATCGTATGGTCTGGATTTTGTATTCCTATGATATCCGGTATGGAATCGAGGGTAGCATTCAGAAGTGCTTCTGAGAAGGCAATTTTCTCCTCCGCGAGTTTGCGCTCGGTGATGTCGCTTACAGTGACGCGACACAGCGTTGTCCCACCAGAGTCCTGCTCTCTGTTCGCCTCCAGTCGCGCCCAGAATGGGGCGGCGTCCTTTTTCACCATCCGTAGCTCGTACACTTGCGGCGCGCCCGTCTCAAAAAGTGGTTTGCTGTGCAGGTAGTAGATGTTCTGGTCTTCCGTGAGGATGAACTTTGTAAAGGGCTGCCTGACCAGCGCACTGCGGGCAACGCCAAGCAAGTTGGCGGCGGTGAGGTTGGCTTCTTTAATCAGCCCCTTTTCGCTGATGGTGCAATAGCCGACCGGCGCCAGGTCGTACAGGTCGAAGTAGCGCTCTCGCGCCCTGTCCAGTTCCACCTGCGTGCGACGCAATTCCTCGTTTTGCATCTCCAGCTCTATCTGATGCACGCGAAGTTCGTGGAGCGTCTGCCGGGTTTCTTGGGGCGAGAGTGGCTCCTGGCTTTCCGGCGAGGCCGCATTTTCCCTGGTGACCTCTTCGGCGCGTTCACGTAGATGCTTATCCGTGCTGGTCGAATGGGCGGCATCTGCAGATCGTTGGTCCTTGCGGGTCAATTGGAGGCCTTCTTCACTTTTGATCTCAAAGATATTTGAACTGCTAGAAGATTATCTTATCGATTAGTTCTGTCAGTTCTCTTTTCTGAACGGGTTTGGCAATGAAATCGTTCATCCCTGCCAAAATGCACTTTTCTTTGTCTCCTTGCATAGTAGCGGCGGTCATGGCGATGATGGGAATGCTGGGGTTGATTACTTCTGATGCTCCATTACGGATGCAGCGAGTGGCCTCAAAACCATCCATCTCGGGCATTTGGCAGTCCATGAGCACCAGGTCGTATGGAAAGGTCTGCAGGGCGTTGACGGCTTCCTGACCATTGGCCACAACATCCGATAAAAGCCCCATCTTTTTCAGCATGGCCTGGGCCACTTTCTGGTTTACGGGGTTGTCTTCCGCTACCAGGATGCGTATCTTGCGTTTATCGTTTTCAGAACGGGCGGTTTTCGCGACGGTGCGATTCATAGCACCCCCTCCTTCAATTTTAGCAAAATTTTCATCTGCCGATGTGGGCCCGGCCGGAGGCTTCTCAAACACCGCTGTGAACCAGAAGGTAGAACCCGTGCCCTCTTTGCTTTCCACGCCGATCCTGCCTCCCATCAATTCCGCCAGCTGTTTGGAGATGGTCAGCCCTAGACCGGTTCCGCCGTATTTGCGTGTTGTCGAGCCGTCCAACTGAGTGAAAGGTGAGAAGAGAATATCCTGCAGATTTGCCGGGATGCCCATGCCCGTGTCGCGAACCGAGAAGCGAATTGTGGCAGTTCGTTCGTCTTCGCTCTCCAGGCTGGCGCGGATAGCTATCTCGCCCTTCTCTGTAAATTTCACGGCATTGCTGCCCAGGTTGACCAGAATCTGGCGCAGCCTTCTCGAATCTCCGCGCAGGAACGAAGGAACATTTGGCTCCACTTGGCAGACCAGATCCAGCCCCTTTTCCTTGGCACCGGGGGCCAGGAGATCTGCAGTATTTTTCAGCATGGTGCCAAGATCGAAGTTCAGCGTCTCCAGTTCCAGTTTGCGGGCTTCAATCTTGGAGAAGTCCAGGATGTCGTTGATGAGAGTGAGGAGCATCTCGCCGCTGATATGGGCAATTTGCGCATATTCATGCTGCTCTGCATTTAGATCCATTTCCAGAAGCAGTCCCGTCATGCCGATGACTCCGTTCAAGGGGGTGCGAATCTCATGGCTCATATTGGCCAAAAATTCGCTCTTGGCGGCGTTAGCCTTCCTGGCCTGCTCTGCCGATTCATTGGACAGTTCAATGGCCTTTTTCAGGTCCTGATTGGCTTGTCGCAGCCTCTCTTCCCCGCGCTTGCGCTCGGTGATATCCACATTGACCTCGGCCGCGAGCCATTCACCTGCATCATTTTGGAATGGAATTGTCGTAACCTGAATAGGACGGGAATTTTCCTTTATCAGTACTTTTTCGGTGACGACGATGGACCTGGTCTGGAGCGCTTTCACCACCCCACAGTCTGGGCACGGAGTATTGCGATCCATGAAATACTGGTAGCACTTGTGCCCGGCATAATCACCGTAGACCTTTTTCCACTCCGGGTCGATGTAGTGGATATTGAATTTTGCATCGATTGTATCGAGCCCTGTCTTGGTCGCGCCGAGGATAAATTCCATCTGTGTTTTGACGGCTTGTACCTCTTTTTCTGCCAGCTTGCGCTCGATGATATCGCTCATTACGACGCGACACATCTGTGCTCCGTCTGCATCCTGCCCTGCTGTCGCCTCCAGCCGTGCCCAGAATGGGGCGGCGTCCTTTTTCACCATCCGTAGCTCGTACACTTGCGGCGCGCCCGTCTCAAAAAGTGGTTTGCTGTGCAGGTAGTAGATGTTCTGGTCTTCCGTGAGGATGAACTTTGTAAAGGGCTGCCTGACCAGCGCACTGCGGGCAACGCCAAGCAAGTTGGCGGCGGTGAGGTTGGCTTCTTTAATCAGCCCCTTTTCGCTGATGGTGCAATAGCCGACCGGCGCCAGGTCGTACAGGTCGAAGTAGCGCTCTCGCGCCCTGTCCAGTTCCACCTGCGTGCGACGCAATTCCTCGTTTTGCATCTCCAGCTCTATCTGATGCACGCGAAGTTCGTGGAGCGTCTGCCGGGTTTCTTGGGGCGAGAGTGGCTCCTGGCTTTCCGGCGAGGCCGCATTTTCCCTGGTGACCTCTTCGGCGCGTTCACGTAGATGCTTATCCGTGCTGGTCGAATGGGCGGCATCTGCAGATCGTTGGTCCTTGCGGGTCAATTGGAGGCCTTCTTCACTTTTGATCTCAAAGATATTTGAACTGCTAGAAGATTATCTTATCGATTAGTTCTGTCAGTTCTCTTTTCTGAACGGGTTTGGCAATGAAATCGTTCATCCCTGCCAAAATGCACTTTTCTTTGTCTCCTTGCATAGTAGCGGCGGTCATGGCGATGATGGGAATGCTGGGGTTGATTACTTCTGATGCTCCATTACGGATGCAGCGAGTGGCCTCAAAACCATCCATCTCGGGCATTTGGCAGTCCATGAGCACCAGGTCGTATGGAAAGGTCTGCAGGGCGTTGACGGCTTCCTGACCATTGGCCACAACATCCGATAAAAGCCCCATCTTTTTCAGCATGGCCTGGGCCACTTTCTGGTTTACGGGGTTGTCTTCCGCTACCAGGATGCGTATCTTGCGTTTATCGTTTTCAGAACGGGCGGTTTTCGCGACGGTGCGATTCATAGCACCCCCTCCTTCAATTTTAGCAAAATTTTCATCTGCCGATGTGGGCCCGGCCGGAGGCTTCTCAAACACCGCTGTGAACCAGAAGGTAGAACCCGTGCCCTCTTTGCTTTCCACGCCGATCCTGCCTCCCATCAATTCCGCCAGCTGTTTGGAGATGGTCAGCCCTAGACCGGTTCCGCCGTATTTGCGTGTTGTCGAGCCGTCCAACTGAGTGAAAGGTGAGAAGAGAATATCCTGCAGATTTGCCGGGATGCCCATGCCCGTGTCGCGAACCGAGAAGCGAATTGTGGCAGTTCGTTCGTCTTCGCTCTCCAGGCTGGCGCGGATAGCTATCTCGCCCTTCTCTGTAAATTTCACGGCATTGCTGCCCAGGTTGACCAGAATCTGGCGCAGCCTTCTCGAATCTCCGCGCAGGAACGAAGGAACATTTGGCTCCACTTGGCAGACCAGATCCAGCCCCTTTTCCTTGGCACCGGGGGCCAGGAGATCTGCAGTATTTTTCAGCATGGTGCCAAGATCGAAGTTCAGCGTCTCCAGTTCCAGTTTGCGGGCTTCAATCTTGGAGAAGTCCAGGATGTCGTTGATGAGAGTGAGGAGCATCTCGCCGCTGATATGGGCAATTTGCGCATATTCATGCTGCTCTGCATTTAGATCCATTTCCAGAAGCAGTCCCGTCATGCCGATGACTCCGTTCAAGGGGGTGCGAATCTCATGGCTCATATTGGCCAAAAATTCGCTCTTGGCGGCGTTAGCCTTCCTGGCCTGCTCTGCCGATTCATTGGACAGTTCAATGGCCTTTTTCAGGTCCTGATTGGCTTGTCGCAGCCTCTCTTCCCCGCGCTTGCGCTCGGTGATATCCACATTGACCTCGGCCGCGAGCCATTCACCTGCATCATTTTGGAATGGAATTGTCGTAACCTGAATAGGACGGGAATTTTCCTTTATCAGTACTTTTTCGGTGACGACGATGGACCTGGTCTGGAGCGCTTTCACCACCCCACAGTCTGGGCACGGAGTATTGCGATCCATGAAATACTGGTAGCACTTGTGCCCGGCATAATCACCGTAGACCTTTTTCCACTCCGGGTCGATGTAGTGGATATTGAATTTTGCATCGATTGTATCGAGCCCTGTCTTGGTCGCGCCGAGGATAAATTCCATCTGTGTTTTGACGGCTTGTACCTCTTTTTCTGCCAGCTTGCGCTCGATGATATCGCTCATTACGACGCGACACATCTGTGCTCCGTCTGCATCCTGCCCTGCTGTCGCCTCCAGCCGTGCCCAGAATGGGGCCGCGCCCTTTTTCACCATCCTTAGCTCGCACACCTGCCGCGCGCCCGTCTCACAAAGCAGTTTGTGATGCCGGTAGTAGATGTCCAGGTCTTCCTTGAGGATGAATCTGGTAAAAGGCCGACCGACCAGCGCTCTGCGGGTTACGCTAAGCTGAGTGGCGGCGGTGAGGTTGGCTTCCTGGATCTGCCCATTTTCGCTGATGGTGCAATAGCCGACCGGCGCCAGGTCATACAGGTCGAAGTAGCGCTCTCGCGCCCTGTCCAGTTCCGCCTGCGTGCGACGTAATTCCTCGTTTTGCATCTCCAACTCGATCTGATGCACACGAAGTTCGTGGAGCATCTGCCGGGTTTCTTGGGGCGAGAGGGATTCATGGCCTTCCGGCGAGGCCGCAATTTTCCGTACCCTGACGATATCTTCGGCCTGTTGACGTAGTTGTGCGGCCTGTTCGGATCGGTCATCCTTGATGGTCATTGTGGGCCCCCTTCATGCCGATCAAATCCTGAATTCTTTCGCCCGTTCTGTTGTCGCAATCGCATAAATCTGCCCTGCCTCATTCAGCAAGGCAGTGGATGTCATCCAGACCTCTAAGATCGTCCCATCTTTGGTGACCCGTTTTGTAAGATACGGTTCTATAATTTCAGCCAGGCTGAGCTGATGAATCATGCGCAACGATTCCTCCCTTAGCTCTTCCGGGATTCGGTCGCGAACGTTCATCGTCAACGCTTCGGTTTCACTCCAACCATACATACTCACAGCTGCCGGGTTCCAGGCCAGGATGCGTCCCTCCAGGTCCTGCACGGTGATGGCATCGTGCGCATCGCGCACCACCACAGCCAGACGGAGCATGTCATTGGCTTTTCGCAGCGCTTCCTTTGTATTTTTCACCTCAGTGATGTCGATAAAGGTGATCACTGCGCCCTCGATCACGTTTTCCTGAGTGCGATAGGGCAGAATACGCATCGTGTACCACAAGCCATCCTGGGTCTGCACTTCCACCTCTTGGGAAACCAGCGTTTCCAGCACCGTTTTCACGTCCACCACCAGGCGGTCGTAGCCGACCAGGTTGGTGACGAGGTGGCTCACTGGTCGTCCCAAGTCGCTATTGATCAGGTTCATGATCCGGGTGACGGTGGGGGTGAAGCGCAGTATGCGCAGTTGATGGTCCACAAATATGGTACCGATGCCCGTGCCGGCCAGCAGGTTGTTCATGTCGTTGTTGGCTCGCGACAGATCCGCCACCTTGGTTTGCAGTTCGGCGTTGACCGTGGCCAGTTCTTCATTGACCGATTGCAGCTCTTCCTTGGAGGTCTCCAGTTCCTCGTTGGTGGATTGCATCTCCTCGTTGACCGACTGCATCTCCTCATTGGTGGATTTGAGTTCCTCGTTGGAGGTCTCCAATTCCTCATTGGTGGTCTGCAGGTACTCTTCCTTGGCCCGTAATTCCTGCTTGAGCGTCGAGATGCGTAGTGCTGTGTCCGTATCTGGGACGTTCACACTCGCGGCGGCCTGCTGCGCCTGTTCGATCTCTTTGGGCGTCGCTACCTCCAGGATGACCAGGTACATGGGCAACTCAGGTGTCGCGGCGGGGCCTGACGCCACTGGTAAGATGGTCAGGTTGACCGTAGTCATGTCGCCATTGGTTTTAACGCGCAGTCCCGAGTGGCGCACTACCTCGTTGTTCGACGCGGCTTTATGCAGGGCTGCGGTCAGAATGCGTTGCAACCCTTCGCGGGCCATTTTGAGGATGTTGTTGATTCCTGCCTCACCTGGGGTTGGCTCCAGGAACAGACCGGTGCGGCCGTGCAGGTAGAGGATATTGCCCTGGCTGTTAACGAGTGCTGCTGCTGGGACGACCTGGTGCAGCAGTGTCCTTTCGGTCAGATCACGCAAGGAAAGTTTCCCGGCGACGGTCGTCTTTCTGGCGGACTCGCGGGGCGTCGCATCTATCGCCGTCATGGGCGGCATAAACCGGCCCAGGGTAGCGCGCTCTGTTCTGTGGGGATCCTCCTTGCGCTGATACAGCTTCAACTTTCTGTCCAGCGCGACAAAAATATCGATAAAATCCCCCACGATCTCCGATGTTCCCAGGAAAAGAAAACCGCCTGGATTAAGGGAGTAGTGGAAGAGGGGTATGATCTTCTTTTGCAAGTCTCCACCCATATAGATCAGGAGGTTTCTGCAACTGATCAGGTCGAGCTTGGAGAAGGGCGGGTCTCTGATCACGTCCTGCTCGGAAAAGACCAGCATGTCGCGGATGCCTTTGTGGATGCGGTAGGCTTTGCCGTCCGGCTCCGCAGCAAAAAAACGTGCCAGTCTCTCCGGCGAGATGTCGGTGGCGATGCTGGCTGGATAGAGGCCGGCGCGGGCTGTGGTAATGGCCTGGCTGTCAATGTCTGTGGCAAAGACCTGCACCTTGAAACTCTGCTTCATTGCTTCCTGGCGTTCGGCGAGCAGGATGGCCAGGGAATAGGCTTCCTCACCGGTGGAGCAGCCCGGCGACCATACGCGAATAATAGCGCCTGCCGGCTTTCCGGCAAAGAGCTTGGGGATGACTTGATCCTCTAGCGCCTTAAATGCCTCAGGATCGCGAAAGAAACTGGTCACGCCGATCAACAGGTCGCGATAGAGGGCTTCCACCTCTTCAGGCGTCTGCTGCAGATACTTGACGTATGCGTCCATTGTTTCGATCTGTTGGACGGCCATGCGCCGTTCGATGCGGCGGTGGATGGTGCTCGGCTTGTACAAGGAGAAGTCGTGACCCGTTTTTGCGCGCAGCATTATGAAGATCTTCTTGAATGCGTTCTCAACCTTGGGCAGCGGGGCGGCAGCGGCCCCGGGCGGCTTGCCAAAGGCATGGGTCGCATAGGCCATGAGCTGGGCAGCCATTTCGGCCGCCGGCAGCTCGTAGTCCACCAGGCCGGTGGCGATGGCGCTTCTCGGCATGCCGTCGTACTCGGTGGATTCCGGGTTTTGGGCCATGACCATGCCTCCTTCACCTTTAATGGCCCTTACCCCCAGGGTTCCGTCGCTGCCGGTGCCCGAAAGCACAATGCCGATGGCCCGCTCGTGCTGGTCCAGGGCCAGGGACCGGAAGAAGAAGTCAATGGGCAGGCGCTGGCCGCGCGGCGCAGTCGGTTCCATCAGTTGCAGGGTGCCGTTCAGGAAGGCCATGTCGCGATTGGGCGGAATGATGTAGGCGCAGTTTTGCAGGACAGTCATTCCGTCCTCGACCTCGAAGACTTGCATGCGGGTGTAGCGCCGTATCAGGTCGGTAAGGATACTCTTGTGGTCCGGGGCCAGGTGCTGCACCAGGACAAAGGCCATGCCTGGATCGATGTCGGCGGGCATGCCGGAAAAGAAGGCCTCGAAGGCCGCCAGCCCCCCGGCGGAAGCGCCGATGCCGACAATGGGAAAGCCCTTCTCCGGCAGGAGCGGAGCCGGGTCTGGTCGTGCGAACGCTGCTTTTTCCAGCGGTGCATTTTTCGAAGCGATCGGAAGCTTCTCTTTTTGCGACCGGTGCTTGGCTATTTTTTCGGATTTCTGCATTTTCGTCATTTTTTCAGTCATTGTCGTTCACCGGTCGTGATTCTGGATGCGGTAATATTGGACCGTCAAGAGTTATTGTTGTCTATAGTTTTGTGAGTTTATATTTCTATTCAATCAGATGATCCTCGATGCCGCCCATTGGTCCCAGGTTAAGGAAGTCCCTGAACCAAGATTTATATCATGCATCGCATTGTTTCATGCATCTGGAGGGGAGATCAACGGTTGTCGCTATGGCCTGCAAATATTCCGTTGGAGCCGATGCAAGCCTTGCCTCAGTCCGCTGGCAGGAGTGTAGCCTGAGATGATTCGCCTAAAGGTATTCGTCAGTTCCGTGCAAAAGGAAATGGAGAAAGAACGGCGAGCACTCAAGGCTTACCTCAGAGATGATGCATTGCTGTGCCGGTTCTTCGATGTTTTCCTCTTCGAAGACCTTCCCGCAGTCGACCGGCGCGCCGACACGGTCTACCTCGCCGAGGTGGGCTCCTCTGACATCTATGTAGCCCTACTGGGCAATGAATACGGAAGTGAGGACAAAGATGGCATCTCTCCCACTCACCGCGAATTTTGCGAAGCCACCCGCCTTGGCAAACATCGCCTGGTCTTCGTCAAAGGGGCAAACGATTCGGATAAGCATCCCAAAATGCAGGCATTGATCGCAGAAGCTGGCGCACAATTGATTCGACGCCGGTTCCGCTCCACCGAAGAGCTGCTGCCTTCCGTTTACGCTAGTTTGGTGGACTTTCTCGCCGCTAAAGAGTTGCTTCGTTTCGGTCCCTTCGATGCGGCCCCCTGTCTAGACGCCACTATGGAAGACCTCTCCTCCGAGAAAATTCGGCTCTTCCTGGGAATTGCCCGCCGCGCCCGAGGCTTTCCG
Source organism: Methanothrix sp. (assembly GCA_037128175.1). GTDB lineage: Archaea > Halobacteriota > Methanosarcinia > Methanotrichales > Methanotrichaceae > Methanothrix. The sequence continues at coordinate 15,500 of JBAXWY010000043.1, read as the reverse complement.
CTTTCAGAAGACACCCTCCCCGTTCATGTACTGGAGCACCTTAACCTGCTCAAGAACGGACTGCCGACCAACGCCGCGGTTCTGCTCTTCGGCAATAAGCCACAGCGTTTTCTTATCTCTTCTGAAGTCAAATGCGCTCATTTCCATGGAACCGATGTCCGAAAGCCCATTCCATTCTACCAGGTTTACAAGGGAACCGCCTTCGATCTGGTGGACCAGGCTGTGGATTTTGTGCTCTCCAAGATCAATCTGGCTGTAGGCACGCGAGAGAAGAGCAACCAGGCACCGGTGGCTTACGAGATGCCGCCTGAGGTGGTGCGAGAGGCGATCGTCAACGCGGTAGCCCATCGTGACTACACCAGCAACGGCAGCGTTCAGGTGATGCTCTTCTCCGATCGGCTGGAGGTATGGAACCCCGGCACTTTACCGCCTACACTGACACTGGAAAAGCTCCGGCATCCGCATGGCTCGGTTCCCGGCAATCCTCTGCTTGCGGAATCGCTCTATCTCACCAAATACATCGAACGCATGGGCACTGGCGTCGGGGACATGATTGAACGCTGCCGCAATGCCGGCCTGCTGGAACCGGAATTCTACCTGACGGACGGCTTTGTCACCATCATCCGCAGAAGGCCGGAGCTGGCTCTCAAAGCGGTCAGCGGGCAGAGCACCCCCCAAGTCGGCACCAAGTTGGCACTAAGTAAGCACCAAGTTGCGATCCTGGAAAAATGCGTTGCAGATGCGACTTTGCTTGAACTTCTGGCCATCTCTGGGCGAAGCGACCGCACCAAGTTCCGGCAACAAGTCATCAATCCTTTGCTGGCTGATGGTCTGATCGAAATGACCAGACCAGACAAGCCCAGGAGCAGCTTGCAGAAATACCGGCTCACCGAGAAAGGCAGGGCCTGGCTTGCCGGGGGAAAAGCATGAACGACATCTTCCCGGCGCGGGGAGACATCCGCTTGAATCCCGAGATCGCCTTTTAGCCGGATCGCGTCAAACGAGGGTAAGTGCAATATGCATTGTTGGAAGGAGATTATCTCGCAATGTCTCTGAAGGAACTCAAAGCAGGCGTCGCCTTGGGCGAAGATCGCCGCCAGTTCAAGCAGGACGTAACCAACCCTGATATCATGATGGTGAAATCGTGATCGAAAAGTATCGCATATTCGTCAGTTCCGTGCAGAAAGAACTGGCATCTGAAAGGCGCGCCGTACACGATTTCGTCGAGGGCGATGCACTACTTCGGCGGTTCTTCGATGTGTTTTTGTTCGAGAACCTCCCTGCGTCGGATCGTAGGGCGGACGAGGTTTATCTCGAAGAAGTGGACCGCTGCGACATCTATGTGGGGCTATTCGGCAACGAATACGGCAGCGAAGATGCCAAAGGTCGCTCCCCCACGGAACGCGAATTCGATCGTGCCAAGGCTAAAGGCAGAGCCCGCTTGATATTCGTAAAAGGTTCGGACGACAAGATGCGTCATCCATTGATGCTTGATCTTATCCGCAAAGCGGGTGCCGAGCTCATTCGTCGACGGTTCAACAGCGTGACGGATCTGAAGGCCGGGCTTTATGCGAGCCTCGTGGACCACCTGGTGCGCATCGGTGCCATCCACTCCGGCCCATTCGACGCTTCCGCCTGCCCGCTGGCAAGTCTTAACGATATCTCTAATCGAAGAGTTGCAGACTTCCTGGCTCGTGCCAAGGCTGAGCGCGGTTACCGGCTCGGCCAGCGCACGCCACTCAAAACGGTGTTGACGCACTTGAACCTTTTCGATGGAGAGCACCCTACCCACGCTGCGGTCCTGCTTTTCGGCAAGGAGCCACAGCGATTCCTGCCCACATCACTTGTCAAGTGCCTGCACTTTCACGGCACGGAAATCAGCAAGCCCATTCCTTCTTACCAGGTATTCAACGGCACCGTCTTCGAGATGGTGGACCAGTCCGTTGATTTCGTGCTCTCGAAGATTGACCGCGCTGTGGGAACCCGTGCCCACGGTCCGCAGGCTCCGGTCACATACGAGCTTCCGCCCCAGGCCGTGGCCGAGGCCATCGTCAATGCCGTTGCCCACCGCGACTATGCCTCCAACGCCTCGGTTCAGGTCATGCTTTTCTCTGACAGGCTGGAGGTCTGGAATCCGGGAGAGCTGCCACCGCAGCTCAGCTTCCAGTCATTATGCGAGCCGCATCCCTCCATCCCGCATAACCCGCTCATCGCCGAGCCGCTATTCCTGACCCGCTATATCGAGAGAGCCGGCACAGGAACTCTCGACATGGTCAGACTTTGTGCGGAAGCGGGTCTGCCCGTACCCGAGTTTAGGGGGGAGAACGGGCAGTTCATCCAGATAATGCGGCGGCCCAAGAAAGCAGCCTTTGCACAAGTTCCTGAAAAGATCGCCACAAAGGTCAAGGAGAGCGATAAGATGCTATGGGAGTATGCCTTGAGCGACGTTAAACGGGCCTTTCCCGGAGCGACCGCACAAGTCATCGCACAAGTCACCGCACAGGTCGCCATCTTCTGCCAAAGGCCAAGAACGGCACGGGAGATCATGGAGCATCTCAACCTGCACCACTGGAAGACATTTCAGGCCAACTACCTCATTCCACTGATCCAGGATGGTTTGCTGGAACGCACCATTCCGGACAAGCCCACCAGCCGCCTGCAGAAATACCGCCTCACCGAGAAAGGCAGGGCCTGGCTTGCTGAGGGCAGATAGGTGACCGACATTATCCCGGCGCAAGGAGACCCTCCTGCCCAATCCGGACTGGTCCAAGCTGCCGTTATTCGACCGCAAGGACTGGACACGAGTGCTATTTGGGGATGTGGTGCAGAACGTGAACGAAACCGAGCGAAGCCCGGCAGAGGCGGGCATCGAGCGGATTACCACGTGATAAAGGCCATCGGCCAAAAGATGGCAGGCTGGTGGGCCTGCGGGCTCAGGCCTTCTCCACCTCTTCCTTTACCAGCCGGTGCACCTCGCCAGCATCGGCCTTGCCGCGCGTCTTCTTCATGACCAAACCCACTACGAAATTCAGGGCCCTCTCGCTGCCTGCTTTGTAGTCCGCCACAGCCGCGGCGCTCTCCGCCACGGCTTCACGCACGGCTTTTTGCACGGCATCGTCCTCCGCCTTGCATAGGCCCAGGGCCAGGACGATTTCTCCAGGCGTGCCGCCCTTCTTATCGAGCAGCTCGCGTATGATCTGCACCGCTCCGTCCTCGCTGATCTTGCTCTGCTCGATCATTTGCACAATCTCGGCCATGTGCTCTTCTCGGAAGCTCTCAATACCGAGGTCGCGATAGTTCAGCTCGCCCTTGAGCACGTCGGCGATCCAGACCGCGGCCAGCTTGGGTGCGGCCTGTGCGGCTACGGCTTCGTAGAAGTTGGCCAGCTTGATCTCTGAGGTTAAGGATTTGGCATGATCATCCGCCAGGTTGTACTGCTTGACAAACCTCTCCCGTTTAATGTCGGGCAGCTCCGGGAGCGCTGCTCTTATCGTCGGTACCCAGGGAGCAATGCGCATGACCGCCAGGTCACACTCCGGGAAGTAGCGGTAGTCGTGCGCGCCCACTTTGCTTCTGATGGAGACGGTGATGTTACGCAACTCATCGAAGTGGCGCGTCTCCTGCACTACTTTGATGTTCCTGCGCTGCAAGTTCTTTTGCCGGGTGATCTCGTAGGAGAGGGCCTTTTCCACGCCCTTGAAGCCGGTGATGTTCTTGACCTCGGACCGGTCTCCTCCTTTGAGGGAGATGTTGGCATCGATGCGCATGGACCCTTCCTGTGTGCCGTCGAAGACATCCAGATAATCGAGAATGCTTTTGAGCTTGTCCAGGAAGACGCGCGCTTCTTTGGGTGAGCACAGGTCCGGTTCGGTTACCACTTCCAGGAGCGGCATGCCGCAGCGGTTGTAGTCCACCATGGTGTACTTGGCTTTGTCAATGGTGCCGGCATGCACCAGCCGGCCGGGGTCCTCCTCCATATGCGCCCGGTTGATGCGAATATTTCGTTCCGCGCCGTCGTCGCCCAGGATCATGATGTGGCCCTGTACGGCCAGAGGATAGTCGTACTGGCTGATCTGAAAGCCCTTGGGAAGGTCCGGGTAGTAGTAGTTCTTGCGGTAGAAGAGCGTCTCCTCTTCAATTTTGCAGTTCAAGGCCAGGCCCACCTTGATGCCATACTCTACGGCTTTCTTGTTGATCACGGGCAGAGAGCCGGGCAGCCCCAGGCAGACCGGGCAGGTATGGCTGTTGGGCAGAGAATCGTGGTAGGCCGTGGAGCAGCTGCAGAACATCTTGGACTGCAGGCGGTTGAGCTGCACGTGTATCTCAAGACCAATGATGACGTCATCCATTTCTAGATCCCCTCCGGCTTGGCTTCATGGAAAGGTGTGGCCGATTCGAAGGCCTGCGCAGCACGCAGCACTGCCGCTTCACAAAAGTGTGGGCCGATGAGCTGCAGGCCCACGGGCAGATGTCCGGCAAAGCCGCAGGGTACCGAGATGGCGGGAACGCCCGCCAGATTGATGGGCACGGTGAAGACATCGGCCATGTAGAGGGAGAGCGGATCGTTGATGCGCTCGCCAATCTTGAAGGCGGGAATGGGCATGGTTGGCGAAGCGAGAAGATCCACATCTTTGAAGGCGCGAAGGAAGTCCTCTTTGATGAGCGTTCTCACCTGGAGAGCTTTGAGGTAGTATCGGCCGTAATAGCCGGCAGAGAGGGCATAGGTTCCCAGCATTATGCGCCTCTTCACCTCTGGGCCGAAACCTTTGGCGCGAATTTCCGAAAAAGTAGTATGCCAGTCCTTGTCTTCTCCCTGGCGTGAGCCATAGCGCAGGCCATCGAAGCGGGCCAGGTTGGATGAGGCCTCGCTCATGGCGATGACGTAGTAGGCGGCCAGAGCATAGCGGGTATGAGGCAGGCTGATCTCCTGCCAGGATGCACCCAACGACTCAAGGGTGGCAATGGCCTCCCAAACCGCCTTTTCCACATCTTTGTCCACTCCCTCGCCGAAGTACTCCTTGGGAATACCTATCTTAAGGCCGGCGACGCCATCCTCTAGGCCGGGCAAATAACTATGGCGTGCCCCTTCTGCCGAGGTGGAATCCCTTTCATCGTGCCCAGATATGGCCTCCATGAGAAGAGCGGTATCCTCGACGGTGTGGGTGAGCGGGCCGATCTGCTCCAGGGAGTTGGCATAGGCCACCAGGCCATAGCGCGAGACCAGGCCGTAGGTGGGCTTGAGCCCCACAATGCCGCAAAAGGATGCCGGACAGCGAACTGAGCCGCCCGTATCCGAGCCCAACGCGCATGGGGCTTCACCTCCTGCCACCACAGCCGCGCTGCCGCCGCTGGAGCCGCCCGGAACGCATGCCTGATCCCAGGGATTTTTTGTCGGCCCAAAGCAGCTCGTCTCAGTGGAGGTGCCCATAGCAAACTCGTCCATGTTGGTCTTTCCAACGATGATGGCCCCCTCCGCCTTGAGGCGCTCGATAACGTGGGCATCATAGGGCGGGATATAGCCGCGCAGTATTCTTGAACTGCAGTTGGTCTCAATTCCCTTGGTGGAGATGCTCCCTTTGATGGCGATAGGAACTCCCGCCAAAAGGCCCTTTCCGGGATTTTTGTCGAACAGTCTGGCCTCTTTTAATGCGCTCTCTTTGGCCAAAGTGGTGAAGGCATTGAGCGAACTCTTCTCGATTTTCTCAAAGAGCCGGCAAAGATATTCCTCGCATGATTCGGCTTTTAGCCTGGCTTTTAATTCAGAGAGCATGATCACACAATCCTGGGGCTCTTAAAATAGCCATTTTCTGTGCGCGGCGCATTCATGAGCGCCTGGTCCTGGGAGAAGGATTCACAGGCCGCATCCTCTCGAAAGATATTGGCCAGGTCTACCACACGGTAGGTGGGCTTTACACCCTTGGTGTCCACCTCATCCAGCTGTTGGAAGTATTCCAGAATGGTGTTGAAATGCTCCACTAACTCATCTTTCTCCTCATCCTCGATCTTGATGCTGGCAAGCCAGCTGATGTGCTCCACATCTTCCCTGGTGATCATGTCATCCCACGCATTAAACCATCTGCAAAGCGGAAAGATCACCTTATCAGATATAAAGGCTCTTTTCGGCCTAACCTATCGTCCCATCTGATCGAGCGCCGGGTTTTTTAGCCCGTGGGTGTTTTTGGTATTGTGTTTCCCAAGCATGCCGGTCAATCAGCTAAATTGAAATGGTGCCCTGCAAAGCCAAAAGCCTTAATAATTCTAGCGAAAGAATACGCGAAATGATTCGGGAAACTAATTCGAGAAATATATCATGAAAAAGAATGATGTCATTGTAATTGGTTCAGGAATCAGTGGCTTATTGTCCGCCCTAGCGCTTTCTAGGGAGGGCAAAAAGGTAGTGATTTTAGAGAAAGAGAGTTACATTGGCGGAGTTTGCCGCTCTTATGATGTAAACGGCTATCGTGTCGATACTGGTCCCCACATCATAACAAGGCTGGAGAACGGCCCGCTCAAGGAACTGATGGACAGATATTTCAAAATAGTTCCAGAGTTTATCCCCTCAGGAAAATACTATGTGAAAATAGGCAGCGAGATAAAGCCGTTCCCCTGGAGCATCAATGCCTGGCTGACGTTTGGATTGCTTCCCATGACGGACAGATTGCTCTTGATGAGGGCGTTGTTCAATATCCTGTATCTGAAAAATTCCGGCAAGGATTTTTCCAATATCACACTCTCTCAGATTCTTCCCAATAAGGTCTCCATAACGACGCGAAGATTTCTGGACTGGCTATGTTACTTCATGGTCGGAACATCCATAGAAAATGCTCCTATTTCTCGATTCGTAGACAATAAAACCCATCATCCCAGAACGGTTCCCTATGTAGGGAAATTATATGACCTGTTCATAAAGGAAGGCGCCACAGACCAGGGATACCCCAAAGGCGGTCTTCAATCCATTGTAAGCTCTATTGTGGAATCATTCCCCAAAGATCGCGTGGAGATCAAAACCAATGTTGCCGTGAAAAGGATAGAATGCGGCGAGCGAGTGGAAGGGGTTGTAACAACAGACGACAGCTACGATTGCGATACCGTTGTTTATTCCGGATTTTCATCCGACCTGCCCCATCTGATCGATAACCTGCCCTTTGCATACACCAAGAATTTAACGTCCATTAAAAGAGTCAATTCTCTCACCATATGGCTGGGCCTGACCAAAAAAATCTTTAACAATTATGGCTCGGAGATGTGGGTTGACTCTGACCCATATGCCTGGGTAATTCCGACCTCAAATTACGATTCCAGCCTGGCACCCCAAGGAAATCAGCTGGTAGGTTTCGCATTTACCCTGCCCGGCGAATATGATGCATCGACAATAAAGAAAAAGGCATTTCAAACAATAGTCGATAACATACCGGATATCGAAACGCATATCGATATGATCCATTATCAGGAATTGATACCTGAAAAAGCATCCTGGGGCATAAATTGCGGCTTTGGGGATGTGCGTACTCCAATAAAAAATCTATACTGCGTAGGAACGGATACCACGAAGAGAAGTGCCGGAGTCAATCGGTCGGCATACTCCGTTTTGGAGTTCCTGGATATTATAAAATCGGATGGAAATTTGTAATCTGCTCACAAAATCTCTTGCTTGCTACGCGGGTGCGCCGCCTCGTTTCACCGCTTAATGATTCAGCCGTCCGGCGATTCGAACTATTTTAGCGTTTTTGGGCCAAAAAGGAACAATTTACGGAGGATTTGCTGGCAGGTTTTCCTCGGAAAATTGGGCGTTCGTTCGGCTCAGTTCTTATATATCGTTCCGTGCACGGTTAAACCTGGCTGGTTTGCAGCAAAGGACCTGATGATAATAGGGGATCGAAACATGAAAGCAATCAGAGAATACTTAAAACATAAGCCATGTTTACGGGGTCAGATCCTTGATCGCGGAGAACTGAAGCGTGTAGCTCAAGCCTGTGGACTGAGCCCCCAGCAAGCCAGATTGGAGCTAAGGGGGCTGGGATTCATCTTGACCCAGAACAATCATGGACTGACCATCTGGAAGCGACTGGAAGAAGGTCCCATCGGCAAAAGGGAAGCATAAGGTTGAATGGGATGACATTAGATTTAAATTGGGCCTGAATTCTGGAGATAAGCTTGCTATAGACCAGCTGGGTGACGGCACAATAATTAAGAAACCGGCAATAAGATTGTGACTTTGAAGGTGAAAATCATTTCAAAAGTTATCGAGCTAAAAGATATTCAGAAAACATATCGCATCGGTGAGAGCGAGTATGCAGTTCTCAAGGGCATTGACCTGCAGATAGAAGATGGCGAGTTCATTGCACTCATGGGACCATCCGGCAGCGGCAAATCCACCCTCCTCAACATCGTGGGCTGCCTGGACCGGCCCACGAGCGGCCGTTTCCTGCTCTTAGGCCAGGACATCAGCCTTACCTCGGATGATGAGCTGGCTCGCTTAAGAAGAGAAGAGCTGGGATTCATCTTCCAGACCTTCAACCTCATCGGTCGCATCAGTGTGCAAAAGAACGTGGAGCTCCCCATGATGCTTCGTGGAGTCGTGCGCCAGAAGCGAAGGGAGCGTGCTTTAAAGCTGCTCCAGGACATAGGCATTGATCACCGCTCTGATTTCAGCCCCCAGAACATATCCGGAGGAGAGCGGCAAAGAGTGGCCATTGCCAGAGCTTTAGCCAATGATCCCACGATAATAATCGCCGATGAGCCCACAGGAAACCTGGACCTCAAAAACAGCAATGAGGTCATGAAAATTCTAAGCAAATTGAACCAAGAGGGCAGAACCATAATCATGGTTACCCACAACCCAGAAATCACCGAGAACTGCAGTCGCGTCATAAGGCTTCGAGACGGACGCATTCTGGAGAGCGCATCATGAACATGTTACGATTAATTCAAATTTTATTACTGCTCCTGCTGGCATCAGGCTTTGCAGCAGCTTACGAGTATCGCATGCCTGTGAACATACAGACAACTATGACTCCCGCCGTGCTCCTGCCCGGAGACGAGGCTGTGCTGGCCATCGAGCTGGCCAACGGCGCTGCCTCCTACGGAGTAGGAAAAGATGCAGGTGCAGGCAGCTCTGCCCAGGCCGCACTTCTCTCCACACCCCTTAACAGAACATCTTTAAAAAGCTCACAGGAGCTCGAGGTGCTCACAGAAGATCGCCGGGATCTGGGCATGATCGGCCCCAACGACAAGATCACAGTCTACTACAAGATTCGAGCGGCGGACAACATCTCCAGCGGAACGTATCTCCTGGACTTCCAGGTGGTGGGCGGATATGACATGACCACTATCAACCGCGAGATTCTCGTCAAAGTGGATGATACACCCGTGGGCCTGGCCCGCGCTGAGGCTGCCGCATCAATCTTCAACCTCAATGTAGCCAATCCCCGAGAGAACACCCTCAATGCGGTCACTATTGTGCCCTCTGCCAAGGGAATTGTCTTTTCGCCTGATGAGTATTATATCGGCACCATGGACCCGGATGAGGTCTTCACCATCAGCTTTGGCATACAGTCAACAGATGCGGCAAAAATCCTTCAAAATCCGGTCAACCTGAGCTTTGCGGCCAAATTCAAGAACGGAGACAACTGGCACCTGTCCCAAGCCTACGTTACCACTTATACCCCGCCTAAGGATAACAACACGCAGAGCAGTTACCTACTGCCCGTGGGCGCAGCCGCTCTGATTGTGCTCATCGCGGGCGGATATCTGTACCGCAGGCGAAAGCTCGCCAGCAAGAGCAACAACAATTCCTCGAATGGAAATCGAGCATCTTAAAGTATAGGTGGCAGATGAATCTTCCTGACATACTGGAGTTTATTGCCGTCGGCTTTCGGGCCGACCGCTTCAAGACGCTCATGTCTTCTCTAGGCATAATCATCGGCGTTATGGCTATAGTGGTCATGCTATCCGTGGGCGAGGGGCTTTACTCCGGGGTGTCCTCTCAGTTCTCCACCCTCAATCTGGATATGATTCGCGTCATGCCTGGAAGCGCCCATTTCGGCGGTCCCGGTGCTGACCAGAATAGGAATCCGGCCGAGCCTGCCAAGTTCACCGAGAAGGACACCAAGGTTCTGGAGAATGTGGTGGGTGTGAAGAATGTTGCCCCAGAGACCTCTGCCAATGTGGTGGTCTCCTTCCGGAACACCAATGCCTCTGCCAGCCTCACCGGCGTGGACCCGGACAAAGAGGAGACGCTCAAAGGCGACGTAGCCGAAGGCCGGTTCCTTACGGGCTCCGATTATAAGTCAATCGTCATTGGAAACGGCGTCTCACAGGATCTCTTTCGCATGAAGGTCACGCCGGGAAACAAGATCCGGCTTTACCTTAAAGACCGCTACATGGACTTCAAAGTGGTAGGCGTGCAAAAGGAGGCGGAGCAGACATCCTTTAGCGGTCCGGGCGGGAGTAGCAACAATCAGATGTACATCACGCATAAAGCCATGAAGGAGCTGAAGGGTGAGGACAATTACTACTACGGTTCCTTTCAGGTAACCGTTAACGATCCGGCGCAGGTGGAAAGCATCATTGAAAAGATCAAGAATGACCTTTTGAGGTATCACAAAAACGAGGCCTATGATGCCACCACGGCTCGTGATATGCTTGCCTCGCTCATGAGCGTCCTGTCCATGATCAAGTATGCGTTGGCGGGCATCGGTGCCATTTCGCTCCTGGTGGGGGGAATCGGCATCGCCAATGTCATGATGCTCACGGTGAAAGAGAGGATTCGGGAGATCGGGGTCATGAAGGCATTGGGCGCGACCACCAGGGACATTCGCATGCAGTATATTCTGGAGGCGGGAGTGCTGGGGGTGGTCTCCAGTATCATAGGCATTGTTATGGGGGTAACGGTCTCCTATCTCATAGGATCGCTGGCTTCTCTCCCGTCGGCCATAACCGCCCAGTCCCTCTTGCTGGGGCTGCTCTTCGGGGTGGTTACCACGACGATCGCCGGGGTCTATCCGGCCAACCGGGCCGCAAAGCTTGATCCCATCGAGGCGCTGCGGGCGGAATGAGCCGCTCGCCCGGCGTCTAGATTTGAGTACTGCCAGTTACTTGCGTTGCCGGATCAAATCCATTGGATGTTGTCGGTGGAATAACTGAAGGGATATATAACCCCCATCCTTGATACCAGCTTAGTTCAGGAGGCGATGGCAAATGAGCCTTGTTTGATGTCACAACAACTTGTGTGCCTTCAAATGTAATCATCGAATTGGAGGAGTATATCCCTCCCCCGTATTCTGTTGCTGTGTTCCCTGATATGCTGCCGCCGTTCAGATTTACGGTGCCTTCGGGATAGTTGAAGATCCCGCCTCCTGATTGTGCTGTGTTCTCGGTTATGCTACCGCTGTTCATGTTCATGGTGCCTTTGTTGTAAATCCCACCGCCTGTGTTCCCAGTTATGCTACTTCCGTCCAGGTTCACGGTGCCCCCATTATTGAATAATCCGCCACCTGCGTTCCCAGTTATGCTGCCACCGTCCAGGTTCACGGTGCCCCCATTGTTGAATAATCCGCCACCTGTGTTCCCGGTTATACTGCCGCTGTTCATGGTCATGGTGCCGTAGTTGTAGACTCCACCGCCATGCTCAGCCGAGTTACCGGATATTATGCTGTCTGTTACGAACAGCCTGCCATAGTTGACGATACCACCGCCCAATATTCCTCCGATTGCAGAAGTACCAGTACCGCCCGTAATGGTCAAGCCCGACAGGGATACATCAATGTTGGGATCATTCCTGCCCACCGTGAATATAGAGCCCGCTTTATTGCCATTCACCGTAGTGCTACCTGCTCCGGCACCGTTTACGGTCAGCGACTTGTCGATAATCGGGTTCTCTTTATATGTTCCTGCAGCCGCATTGACTGTCCCTCTTGACAATGAGAGGGTAACGCCATCCTGTATCTTGGCGTTTGGATCCACGTTCACGGTATTGGCTGTTATGCCGCGAATCTTTCCATCTACGTCCTGATTCAGCGTGAAGCTGTTGGTTACTGGATTTCCAACTCCGTTTAGCGTAACACCTCTTATGTAGAAGCTCTGGTCCAAGTTGTCTGCGAAGGTTCCTGCATTCACATTGACCTCGCCGTTTGTGGATGCCAGAGTAATTCCATCTTGGATCTTGGAGCCGGCGTTCACAGTTATTATGGGTGCAGTTATTCCGCCAGATCCAGCTCCCAGAATCGCACTATTGATCAATGCGAAGCTGTTAGCAGTTGGATTGCCATGTCCCTTCAGGGTTAGGTCTTTATTTATGTTGACATCCTCAATGTAGGTCCCCGCAGCCACTTTAACTGTTCCTCCGGATGAAATAAGGGAAAAGCTATCCTGTATTTTGGCGCTAGGATTCACGTTCACGGTATTGGCTGTTATGCCGCTAATCTTTCCATCTATATCCTGATTCAGCGTGAAGCTGTTGGTTACAGGATTATTGAATCCAGTTAGCGTAACACCACTTATGTAGAAGCTCTGGTCCAAGTTGTCTGCGAAGGTTCCCGCATTCACATTGACCTTGCCGTTTGTGGATGCCAGAGTAATTCCATCCTGGATCTTAGAACCGGCGTTCACAGTTATTAAGGGTGCGGTTATTCCGCCAGATCCAGCACCCAGAATCGCACTATTGATCAATGCGAAGCTGTTAGCAGTTGGATTGCCATGTCCCTTCAGGGTTAGGTCTTTATTTATGTTGACATCCTCAATGTAGGTCCCCGCAGCCACTTTAACTGTTCCTCCGGATGAAATAAGGGAAAAGCTATCCTGTATTTTGGCGCTAGGATTCACGTTCACGGTATTGGCTGTTATGCCGCTAATCTTTCCATCTATATCCTGATTCAGCGTGAAGCTGTTGGTTACAGGATTATTGAATCCAGTTAGCGTAACACCACTTATGTAGAAGCTCTGGTCCAAGTTGTCTGCGAAGGTTCCCGCATTCACATTGACCTTGCCGTTTGTGGATGCCAGAGTAATTCCATCCTGGATCTTAGAACCGGCGTTCACAGTTATTAAGGGTGCAGTTATTCCGCCAGATCCTGCTCCCAGAATCGCACTATTGATCAATGAGAAGCTGTTAGCAGTTGGATTGCCCTGTACCTTCAGTGTTAGGTCTTTGTTGATATTTGCATCCTCTAAGTAGGTCCCTGCAGCCACTTTGACTGTTCCTCCGGATGACGTAAGGGTAACGCCATCCTGTATCTTGGCATTAGGGTTCAAAACGTTTACTGTATTAGCTGTTATGCCACTAATTTTTCCGGCCACAGGCTTGTCTAGCGAAATTCCACTCGTTATCGGATTATTGATCCCGGTCAACGTGATGGCTTTTAAATAAAAGTTCTGAGTCAAATCATCACTATATGTGTATCCTGATACGCCATTTGCATTGATTGTTGCACCTGTATTTGCCAAATCAATTCCTTGCATTATCTTGGCATTTGGATACACCTCTACAGCATTGGCAGTTATGCCACTAATCATTCCCGCTACATCCTGATTTAACGTGAAGCTGTTTGTTACAGGATTATTTATCCCAGTTAACGTGATGGTTTTTGCATAAAAGTCCTGTGTCAGGTCATCGCTATAGGTGTATCCGGATATGCCATTTACATTCACTGTTGCACCAGTATTTGCCAGCTCAATTCCTTGCATTATCTTGGCATTTGGCTTCACGTTCACGGTATTGGCTGTTATGCCACTGATCTTCTCAGTTATCTCTCTGTTAATTGATATGCTTCTTGTTACCGGATTGCTGTAACCTGCTATGACTATGCCATTTCCATACAAGCTCGTATCCAGTTCATCATCATAGGTATAGGTTCCACCGTCACCGTATACATGTACATCCTGAGATGATAGCAGAATACCATTCGTGATCGTAGAATACGGATTCACAGTGACTAGTGGTCCAGTAATACCACCTGATTCTGCTCCTAGAATCGCACTGTTGGTCAATGAGAAGCTTTTAGCAGTTGGATTGCCAAGTCCCTTCAGGGTTAGACCCTTGTTGATATTGACATCTTCAAGGTAGGTTCCCGCAGCCACGTTGACTGTCCCCCCTGAAGACGCAAAAATAACACCATCCTGAATTTTTGCAGCAGGATTTACATTAACTATTGGCGCAGTTATTCCGACTGAACCTGTTCCAAGTATTGCATTCAAGGTAAAGCTGCTGGCAATCGGATTGCCAGTACCCGTAATGGTTAGGCATTTATTGATGTTGACCTCCTCAAGGTAGGTTCCCGTAGCTACATTAACTGTTCCTCCCGAATATGCAAATGTTAAGCCTTCTTGTATTTTGGCGTTTGGATTCAAGACGTTTACCGCATTGGATATTATGCCACTAATCTTTCCCGCTACATGCTGGTTTAGCGAAATGCTTCTGGTTATCGGATTACCGATTCCAGTTAGCGTGATGGTTTTTGCATAAAAGTCCTGAGTCAGGTCATCGCTATAGGTGTATCCGGATATGCCATTTACATTCACTGTTGCACCAGTATTTGCCAGCTCAATTCCTTGCATTATCTTGGCATTTGGCTTCACGTTCACGGTATTGGCTGTTATGCCACTGATCTTCTCAGTTATCTCTCTGTTAATTGATATGCTTCTTGTTACCGGATTGCTGTAACCTGCTATGACTATGCCATTTCCATACAAGCTCGTATCCAGTTCATCATCATAGGTATAGGTTCCACCGTTACCGTATACATGTACATCCTGAGATGATAGCAGAATACCGTTCGTGATCGTAGAATACGGATTCACAGTAACTAGTGGTCCCGTAATCCCACCAGATTCTGCACCCAGAATTGCACTGTTGGTCAATGAGAAGCTTTTAGCAGTTGGATTGCCCAGTCCCTTCAGGGTTAGACCTTTGTTGATATTGACATCTTCAAGGTAGGTTCCTTCAGCCACATTGACAGTCCCTCCTGAAGATGCAATAGTAACACCATCCTGAATTCTAGCAGTTGGGTTCACGTAGACTATTGGCGCAGTTATTCCGCCTGAGCCTGCTCCAAGCATTGCATTTAAGGTTAATCTGGTGGCAGTAGGATTGCCAGTACCTATAATGGTTAGGCATTTATTGATGTTGACATCCTCATGGTAGGTTCCAGCAGCCACATAAATGGTGGCACCAGGGTTTGCAGCGTCTACCGCGGCTTGGATGCTGGAATACTTACAGCCGCTTGCACAAACATTTTTAAATGTGTAGAGTTTGAACGTCTCCCATGCGGCAATGGCATTGCGGTTGGCCACAACCACGTTGCCTCCGCCGCCTTCTGCGCAGACGTACTGGCCATTGGCTGCCTGCAAGGCCACATTGCCGTTTCCTCTGTCGATGAGCTTGAATGTCTCCCAGGCAGCGATGGCATTGCGGTTGGCCACAACCACGTTACCGCCGCCGCCTTCTGCACAGACGTACTGGCCATTGGCTGCCTGCAAGGCCACATTGCCGTTTCCTCTGTCGA
>JBAXWY010000042.1:0-25925 GCA_037128175.1 Methanothrix sp. | reverse complement strand
AATGAATTTTGATGGAAATTTTAAAAATTTAGGCGAGAGCTAAACACGTACACTGCCTGAAATGTGGCTTGATAATGGACAGAGACCTTAATGCTTCAAAAAATATTCTCCGACTGGGACTACAGTCTGTGGCGAAAGCCTAGATGCCTGCGACTTCAGTCGTGGGAGTAGTCACCGACGATAACTTTTATCTCACCCTCTGCCAGTTTATCGCGTGTGATTGCAATGAGCGAGTACAAAGAGCTGGTAGTAACCAAAGAAGATTACCTGGAGTTCCTGGCCCAGCGCCTGCGTCTGCAGGGCTACTGCCAGCGTGAGATAGAAAACGTAAGCTTTCCCTTCCTCTTTGCCTCAGGAAGCGAGCTGCTCAGAACTTACATCATGGGCGAATCTGAGTTTACCACTACCTTGCCGGATCGGTACAGGCTTCCTGACAGAGGCTTTATCTGGTATCTTTTCACCCAGTCGGTAAGAGAGATTCAAATTATGCCAGATAAGATGGTAATAAAATACGAGCTCTTAGATGAGTACAGAAAGCCTTTCAAGCAATTCTACCACTAGCGGATGGGTCCAGGCGGCAAGGGAAGCCCGGGGCCGTCCCTTCTATAATGCTGACGCAAGAATTGGAGAAAGAAAGGAGATGGCGCCATTCCATACTCCGATTGGCCCGTTGCGCAAGTTAACTTTCAGCTCAATTATCAATCCAATATCGATATGATTAGATATATATGTATTTATAGGTATTATTTATAATAATATCCAAATTCCATGTGGGATATCTATAAATACGAAGGATGAGAAGATAGAAACAAAGTTATTGAGGATTAGCCTAGATACTGATCTGATATCAATTATTGGGATCGATTATGCTATCATCCATGTTGAGTACGGTAAGCAGCACCATGAGCGCGGCCAGCACCATGAGCGCAGCCAGTACTACATCAGTTGTCACCACTTTTGCCACGGTTGGCGTTTCTGAAATCAGCGTTATAAGTGTCATCTGCCTTATTATTCTGCTCAGTGCCTCAGAAATTCTGTCCGCGTCATCACAATGGAATAAGCGTCTATCAACCATGTTGAATCTGGCCATTGTGCCAATGGTACTCACATTCTTCCTGATTGTGAGCTACAAAGTAATAGATGTTGTAGGCACATAAGTGCTTCCGATTCCCAATTGGTTTTTAAAAAACTGGTACTACCGATTTCCATTTTGCGGCTTTTAGTTCCCACCTACGCCGGATTTCCACTTGAAAACGTAGACGTAGGACGCAAATATTAGGGCAGGGACCAAGATAAAATAAATCAAGATCTCGGGTTCCAGAGGTACCACCAGAAATAAAGAGATATTAGTAACGCCGTGCGCCAGAGCGATAATGGGCAGACTCTTTGTCAGCCAGAAGAGCAGCCCGAAGATGACGCCGGCGAAAGAGACGTAAAGAAGCTCCTGTGGCAATTGGTAGCCGCTATGCATGAATCCGAATATTACGCTTGCCAGCAGAAGTCCCGCAATTGAACCCAGCCTCTCTTCCAGTACAGTTTGCAGTGACGATCTGAAGATGAATTCCTCCACAATTCCTACAAAGAAGATCATGGTCACAGCTAGGATCAAGACATCTTTGATATTGGCGCCCGGTGTCAGCAGTTGGGGATGTATCACATTATATTCGCCCCAACCCAGGGCAAAGCCCACAGAAATGGCCAGGGGAAAATAAAACAAAAAACCTTTAATGGTTAATCCTGCTTCCGAGCGGCCCACAAAACCGTCCTTCACTAGAAAGTAAATGGGTATGTACATGGGCGCGTAAACCATGGAATAGGAGTACAGAGTTAAATCGAAAAACACGGGCATGGCGACATTTAAAAGCCGGAAAAGGGGCAAGAGCATAAGTGCAGGATATATACGATTATTTATATAAATTGAAGATAAGATCAGCAAAATTAAATTCAGGGCATGGATAGGCATCGCAGCATTGGGTTTGCCTAGAAAGATGAGGAGTTCAGCCAGAAGAATTAAAAATACGGGAAATATAAGATCAAGGTTATATCTTGTAATATCCTTTGCGTTCATCTTAATCCTTATTCGTTCTCTTGGCAGACTTAATAGCTTCCCCTCATATATCTAAACCTCTGTCGAAGACATAAAAAGCCATATATACTTTCCTAATCTCTTTTGTGGCGATGAGAGGAAAAAATATTCTGCTTTTGCTCCTTATATTTCCCATTAGTGTGACGGCATTAAGTAACTCTTCATTGACCTTTTCCAGCAACTCTCCTGGGATGGGTGCAATTAGCCTTGAAGGAAATGATACGCTATTAATGCCGAAGATGGGCTTTCCAGATGGAGATATTATGGTGGATTTTTTTTACAGTATTCCTGTTTATTCTCGCAACCAATCAATTATTGGCTCTTTTCTCTTTACCCATCAAGCGGGGGCGTCTAATATCTCTGTGTGCATATCTCCATTTGATCTCTCATCCTACCTCTCCGGCGATCGGGGGACACGTGGCTTTAGTGGAAAAGAATGCGCTAAGACTAACAATGGCACATCATTCCAGCTATCGAGTAGCAGCAGCGGCATGTATTCACTGAATTTTGAAAATAAATCAAATGTGCTCATGTCTATGCCTTTGCTGATAACAGAGGGACAAACCGTTCTGCAGATGCCAAGCATTGTAACGGCGGATGAGCCGTTTATTCAGGTGAAGATGAATACAACCGTGCCAGGCAATCAGAGCAAAATCTTTGCGGCGATTATGATATCTCGAAAAGATTATGAAAACGCAAGCCTTCGCATAGCCAAAAATAAGACCACAAACAGCTTTGATCTTACTCTTTCCCTGTGCTCAAAATCTCTGCAGATACAGGGCCCGCCTAAGATCTCCTCCGAGCTTCTCATGAATCTGCTGCCCCTTCTGCCCGCAAACAGTGCCGTGGGCCTGCAGGAATCAACAGAACCGGGAGTCGATCTTATCCTATTGCCGGATAAATCCTGGGAGAAGGGTGAATATATATTGACGGGTGGTATATATTCACCAGGAAAGGGCTTGCTGGGCATAAAGCAGGGCGAGGTCGAGATAATTTGAGACATATCAATTGATTAGAAACCGCTGGATGGCCCCTCCAGATTGATCTCGTCGAAGCGAACGGATTCGTTGATCGCTTTGGCATTAATTGAATAGTTGCTGGAGGGAAATCCGCTTGTGTTCAAGGCCAGATCAAATTTGCCGTTGATCAACAGCTTCTTGACCACTTTCATCTCCAGAGAGACCTCTGTGGCATTATCAATTGTCTCTCCAAATATCTTGAATTGATATCTTCCTGGTGAAATCAAATCGCTTTCAATTTTCGCCGTTCCATCCTCGCCAGCCGTGGCACGAGTTGAAATCCAGGTTCTGGTAAAATTAGCACCGCCTTGCACAGGATCCTTTTTCACGCCCACATTCAGGTTCTTCACTTTGCTCGCCAGTACTGTAAAGTCGTTGGGTTTGCCCGGCATATGGATTCCAGGAAGATCATAGCTGTACCCATTCTCAGTTCCCGTGACCTTCCAGTTAGAGGATATTGGCGGCATATTGGCTCCTACGATATCCATGCTGTATCTGCCATTGAAGACCGGGAGTATGCTATTAACCTGGATTGTAAGCAGTATCTCTCCCTTCCCGTCCCCTGAAAGCCTCTTCTCCGGCCATGTTGGATCTACGAATTCTCTATAATTATAGGGATGGGTAACTGTTGCATCCATCAAAAGATCCTCCGTCGATAGGTTCTCTATGACGGAGTCCCCTCTTATCAGTTCCAGCTCTTTGAGATGGTAAGTCCCATTGAACCTGTGCCGTTCAATGGTCTTGCCGTCAAAATCCATATGCAATCTGCTGGACCCTATCGGCAGCAATCCAGATCCTATGGACCAGACCACATTCTTGCCGTTACCGTCGTACAGATATCCGATCACGCTATAGTTCCCGGGATCGTAAACCATAACTCCGACATCCACTGTCAGGTATTCGTAGAGCCCGTCGCCATTTATATCGGACCCGTAATCGGAATAGCTGCCCGTGAGCTTGGCCGACTGGCGTTGCACCATATTAATATCTGGTTTAATATCATATGTTCTAGTTATATATTTTTCTTTCGATGTGTCGATCTTATCTCCATTTTCATCATAAAGAGCTAGCCTTTCGATGCGATATGGCCCGGGCGATTTCAAATCATAGAGGTCGAACCGGATCTTATGGGATCCAAAATTCAAGAATGCCGCATTGTTAATGGAGATATTTTCACCATTTTGCATGTTGTAGAGAACTCCTTCTGAAGAATAGTTTCCTGCCGCCTTAACGCTGACGCTTGCCTCAATAGTTATGTAGTCTACGATACCATCTTTATCGTCATCAGTCGCATAGTCTTTGAAAAGTCCGCTAAATTTTGCTGGGTATTGATCCCCGCTCTTTGTGGTTACAAGATTTGCGGTGATGCAATAGTCTTCATGCTCCGTTTGTTGATTTCCAGGGCCTACCTTGGCGACCCATCTACCGGCTGCGGGTCTTTCTATCGAATAGGTCTTGGATGTATTGCTCTCTTTGTAGGCTACAAATGAATCGTTCTCGGGTCTCATCCATTCGCCGTCTGGCGTCTGAAGGTTAAGATCGATTTTGCTCGCAGCATTTCTCCATTTGAGAGCAAAGCTGGCCATAGATATATCCGGTCCGATATTAACTGCGTAAGTCAAAGCCTCGGAACTGGCCAGCATACCGCAAGCTGGAACGCCTGGCTCTATATCCTCGTTTGCAGAAGCTGTCAGTATAAAAAATAAAGAAAAAAAGAAAACCAAACCCGATGATATGATCCTGGAGTTCATATATCTTTAGCAAGATGCTAGATATAAAAGCTTAACTCTGTTCCATGCAGTTTTCGCACTCTCCGATAGTGTTCTCCAGATCCATCTCTTCATTAATTAGGACTTGTTCCGAGTGTTCATCCACCGGTGTAGTATTAAATAGGGCCCAATAAAACTCTCCCACGTCCGGAACATTTTTCGCTGTGATTGTCGCGGTCCATTTTCCTGCCTCAGGATTTGGCAAGATATAGAAAATCAGGCTCTTATTCGTTCCATAGATAATCGGCAGTTGAGCCGTCGAATCTATCTTAGCGCCACCAGGCGAGGTAAGGATCGCTTCCAGGTTGCTTGTGGCATTAATCCAGGTCAGGATAAATGAAAACGATGATAAATTAGTGCCAATGGTTGTGTTCAACAGCACACTCTCGGTGGCATGTATCTGTCCGTATTCCGGAATATATGCGGGCATTTCCGATCCGTCTTTAACTAGATCTGAAGCAATAGAAATAGATAAATTGCTGACCACAAGAGCTAATGCAAATAACATCAATCTTAGAGATCTCATTATTTATCACATCTCTTAATCAAGTAATCGTGGTCCTGTAACTTATTGCCACCCAAGTGCCGTACGTTGTACCTTTCGTTCCTACTTGGATTGTTGGGGTTCCGCTTATCTCACATTTCTTGGTCTTGGTGCAATAGGTATATGTGGTCTTGGTCCTCTCCATTTGCCACTTTGTGACGGTTCGTTGGTATTTAATATATAATCTAAGCGTTACCGCAGGTTTGATTCCCGGTATTCTGTAGGTAAGGACCAGGGTTTCTTTTGTTTCGGTACCAACGTTTGTAATGACCTTTTTATATGCCGAGTATTTGGGCACACAAGTTACCGCACTAGCAGGAGCCGCCAGGAAGACAATCAATAGCACCACTATTAGAACAATGGATATTTGCCGGATTGTCTTACCCTTTTGTCTCAATTTCACAATCATAACCTTCATCACCTATGCCAGATCGGACCCTTGGTGCACCAATCTCCTAAACCAGTAGTAATAGGCGCAATTAGCTGGCAGATATCATATTATCATTACTGCAATCTCTCTCGTGAGATGCATAGATATAGTTTCTCAATCAACGTATAAAAAACTTTTCCTGTGTGCAATGCCTTTGCCGAAAAAGAGAAATAAGTTGGAGAGAAGAGATGGATTTGAAACCATGAAGCAGATCTTTGCTCTAATTGCTATCATTATTTATGTGGTCATACCAGTTGGTCTGGCCTTTGAGTTGTCGCCGGAAAATCCGGCGCCTGGTCAAGAGGTGACCTTGACAGGAACGGGAAAACCAGGGGAAGAGCTCTCTTTTCAGTCCAGCTTCACTATGAATCTGCCGGTTACTGGTGGTGAGTATGGATATGAGACAACGATCCTGGTTCCTCAAAAACCCAATCGCTTCACGGTATCGGCTAATAACGTGCAGGACTTTTATGCCGGTGTGAAGTTCGGCATCTGGATCACCAAGAGCTTCCAGGTCAGCGGTGGAACGATCCGCCTCTCCCAGGCAGATGTGCCGCCCGGCAGATATAATTTGAAGATGTTTGGCAAAGCTCTGCCCGGATCAACAGAGGTTCCTGTAAACATCGAGGCCCAGACGCAGGTCAAAGCAGACTCTGCGGGCACATATAAACTGGCTATCGACACCAAGGGCATACCGGCGGGAGATTACCGCATACAAGGGGCTGGAGACGTAAAGACCATTCGTCTAGGTGGCGGCTCTTCGTCAGCATCGCCTTCCATTGATGCCTGTGATGTCTGCCGAGAGAAAGACATAATCTTAAACGGTGGTCAGTCTTACCCGCAAGAGAGCGGAAGCGAGACCGGTCTTCCTCTGCTCTCCGGCAACCAGAATTCATCACAGTCCGGAAAGCCCGATCCAGGTAGCGGCTTTTTAAGCACGGTCGCAAATTGGATTGGGGGGCTACTGGGCATGCTACTCTTGAGGCTGTGAAAGATATAGATAAGATGATGAAGATCCCGTCCGACCTGTTAACAGCCGTAATTGTAGCGTTAGCCACACTGCTCTTTACTCTGACGCCGCTCTCCGTTCTTCCGGTGCGCATACCCCTGGGCCTGGTAATGGTGCTTTTTGTGCCGGGCTACACACTCATTGCCGCCCTTTTTCCCAAGAAGGCGGATCTGGAAGGAATCGAGAGGACGGCTCTCGCTTTTGGGCTATCCATTGCCGTGGTGCCGCTCATTGGCCTTGGCCTCAACTACACACCCTGGGGAATCAGGCTGACTCCGGTGGTCGTATCTCTGGCCATATTCACCATCGCTATGGCGGCAGCGGCCTACTGGCGGCGCATGAGTCTGCCTGCCGGGGAGCGGTTTTCCATACAATTTCGCGAGACGATTGGCACCTGGAAAACGGAAATTCTGGCAGACGAAAAAAGCCGGCTGGACAAAGCCCTGACGGTAATATTAATAATAACCATATTTTTATCCATTGCCGCCCTGGTTTATGTGATAGTGACCCCCAAGCAGGGCGAGAAGTTCACGGAGTTTTATATCCTGGGGCCGGGCGGCAAAGCCTACGACTACCCGACAAGCGTTCTGGCAGGAAATAGCAGCACTGTGATTGTGGGCGTGGTAAATCACGAATATGCGCCGGTTAACTACACCATGAGCATTTCCCTGAACAACACGCCTGTGAATAACACTACACTTGAAGACAATTTCAGGGACGATTTTCTCTTCATCTATCCAATACTGAGCATGAATCTGACCCTTGCCCACAACGAGACCTGGGAAAAGCCGGTATCTTACGTTCTCAATCATACCGGCGACCTGCAAAAGCTGGAGTTTTTGCTCTACAAGGAAGGAAACTTCACCAGCTCTTACCGGGATCTGCATCTTTGGGTGAATGTGTCTCAAGAAGGATTGAATCCGGCAGAAGATGCAGTGTACCTGGCCAGGGCCAATTTTGCCGGTCGAAAATAAACTGCAAAATGCCGAAGCAGCTACCTTTCTTCAGACTTTGGCTTTAGTCTTGCTGATTTCTTCTTCCTTCTTCTTCTTTCTAACCTCATCCACTTCATCGCGAAACTGCATGTAGTCTTCAAAGCAGCCCATATACTATCGTCTCCCCTGTCCTATGGCCTTTATTCGCGGCTATTATTTATATTAGTTTCTAAAATCCAATAAATTCGAGAACAAAAATGCCTGCTATCCTGGAGTGATGAGATGGACGAGCTGATCAGCAAGGCGGCGGCGAAGGCCTCT
This sequence comes from Methanothrix sp., assembly GCA_037128175.1. Classification (GTDB taxonomy): domain Archaea; phylum Halobacteriota; class Methanosarcinia; order Methanotrichales; family Methanotrichaceae; genus Methanothrix. Next base: position 17,812 of record JBAXWY010000042.1, on the reverse strand, counting down.
CAAGATGAGGTCTTCCAGGCCCTGGCTTATGCCGCATTAAAGGCCCGGGCGGCCAGAATTGCCCCCAACCAGATCATACGGATCAGAGAATTCGATCTGATGGTGGCTGAGGATGAAAACGGGGACGGTCTGGTGGTGCAGATCATCCTGCCCCTGGAGCAGATGGAAGGACTGGCCCTGGCCAGGGCCTGCGAGCAGGGCGGCTGCGCAGAGAGCGGGAGCGATCACGAGCGGCGGGAATGGCTGGCTGTTTTCTGGGACGAGCTGGCCCGGTACTTGGCCAAATGGCAGGACATCAAAATGCGACGGGGGCCGGGGGAGAATGTGACCTTCGAGAAAGCGGTGAGCAGGTGAAGCAGGATGATGTTATGGAGGATTTTTTCGCTGGAAAGCTCCTGGCAAAGCTTCTAGCGGCGGGAGAAGTGGCGCTAAAGGCATGAGCCAAAATCAAGCGATGCCGGCGCCATGCGGCCCCGCCCGCGCGTGTGTGGGCGGCGGATTCGTGTGGCTGTGAGGAGGCCGTGGCCAGGGTGCGCGAGCTGGACGGCTCCACGAGGGGGCGGGAATTATGCACAGTTATATGCAAGAGGAAAAAAAAGAATTCTAATAGCGACGCCTACAAATAAGAATAATTCAGCATTCACTGCAGAAAGATGATGGGTTACTTCGATGCCCAAGGGAACATTCCTGATAAGGAGGCATCATGATAAAGCCCCATATTCCTGATACCTTGCCGTTGAAGAACATCGACTGGGAGAGGCACGTAACCCTCATTGGCAAGGCCAACGCTGCCTTCGCTCGATACGACGGAATTCTGCTGGGCATGGTCAATCCAGAGGTGCTGCTCTCGCCGCAGACCACGCGCGAGGCAGTCTTGTCATCGCGAATCGAAGGAACTCAGGCATCTCTGGAGGAGGTCTTGCAGTACGAGGCCGATGTTGGAGACCCGGAAAAGAACCAGGTTCCGCCAGACAGCCCGCAGGTTCGCGACATTCATGAGATCATCAATTACAGGAAGGCCATGGGAACTGCTGTCGAGAAGATGGCTGGCCGGCCATTTGGCATCAATACCATACGAGAGCTTCATAGAATACTACTAACAGGCGTCAGAGGCCGCTACAAGGACCCCGGCGAGATCCGGCGTATCCAGAATTTTATCGCGTCGCCTGGAACGCCCATTGATCAGGCAACATTCATTCCGCCCTCTCCGGAGGTAATAATGGATGCCCTTTCCAACTGGGAAGATTACCTCTACTTCACAGAAAGAGATCCACTTGTTCAGTTGGCCATACTCAAAGCCCAGTTTGAATTGATCCACCCCTTCCGGGATGGAAATGGCCGCATCGGCAGGATGCTCGTGCCTATAATTCTGTATCACAAGAAAATACTCTCCCAGCCCATGTTTTACATCAGCTCCTACCTGGAAAGGAATCGGGACGTTTACTACGAGCGGCTGCTGGCAATATCCAGAGATGGTGACTGGAATGGATGGATATCGTTTTTCCTGGAGGCTCTCGTCCTGCAATCGGAGGAAAACAGCAAGAAAGCAAGAGCTATCCTGGAGCTGTACAACCGGATGAAACTGCAAGTTCCAGAGATCTTACATTCTCAATACTCAATCCGGGCAGTGGATGCTATATTCACTCGGCCTATATTCAAGTCAAAATATTTTGCGAAGATATCCAGGATTCCGGAAAAAACTGCCCCCAGAATAGTACAAGCGCTCAGAGATAGAGGTCTCCTGACTGTGCTACGTGAAGGACGAGGGCAAATTTCCGCAATATACATGTTCTCCGAGCTGATCGACATCACTGAAAAGGGTGGGTAGTTTGGGGATTATTTGGCCAGGATTTGTGTCGCATAGATGGTTAGTCTGTGCAAAACAAAGACATCTTCATCTCATACACGCGACACAAATCATTGTTTCGTGATCTGCGGGAGGGGCAGGCGAGAATTGCTGCCTGGAGTGAATTTGCGCGTCATCCGTGACGCACAAATTGGTTTGTGCGACATATTTGGCAAAATATGACGTGCAAATGAGAAGCAAAATCGAATTCGAGGATTTACAATGAAGTGCTCGGACTTCATAAGGGTGCTAAAAATAGTAATAGGTTACGAGTTTCTATTTCCGGCAGGCCAGACCGCAGTGGTTCAGGAAACGATGGCCAAGTGGTGATCTATTTGCAAAATAGGGGCCGGGACCGGGATTCGAACCCAGCTCGAGGGATCCACAGTCCCTCAGGATAACCACTACCCTATCCCGGCACGCCACAATGGCAGTCTACTGCGAGGAGATAAAACTTTCCCCGCAGTAGGCTCGTCCTGTGACATCCACCACCAGAGAAATAAGATCCTCCAGGCGGTTGATGTAGTAGACGCGGCCCAGGCTGGCCAGCGCTTCCTCCACATGCTTATCTTTGTAGGCCTGGTCGATGCAGAAGAGCACGAAATTGCCCGCTTCCGAGGCTTTTTTGATGTCATCCCATTCCTGGTAGAGGTTCTGGATGTGCGTGTCGGTGATGCACAGGATCAGGCATCCAGGGCGCTGCTATGCCAGCGCTCTTATCGCCTTTCCCGGTATGTGGGTGCGAGTTGAGAAGAACTCTACCAGCACATCCTCTACGGCATTTAGATCCCTCGTCCAGGGAAGGGCCAGATATTTCTTGCTGAAATTTATGGCCGCGATCTCAATGCAGTAGCTTTGATCGCGATACCAGCGCTTAAGGTCCCCCTTCAGGCCCAGAACGGCCAGCACCTCTTCGTACTGGCCAAGATCGAGGCCTGCGGCATAGTTGAGGGGCGCGTTATTGGCGTTGCCGTTCAAGATCTCCAGGCATCTGATCTAACCCGCGCCCCAGGGTGCCGGGCAGAAACGGCTCCAGGATCTTTGCCGTCTGGCGGCACTGCCTATGCCAGAGGCTCCGCTCTCTAATGCCGGGAGAAAAGACCCGTCCTAAAAAGGTGGCTACATTGCCTGCGATATTAAAAACTGGCGAATAAAGAGGAACAGCAAAAGCCAATGATGTAGGAGGGAATAAAATGCTTGACTTTTGCCAATATTGGTTACGACGCCTGACGAATATAAGCTTTTCGCCTTAGGCGATCAACGTGGTTAATAATGGGAGGGAGCAAAAGTCGAATCCTTGGGAGGGATTGTGATCTTTCGACCTTTGCTTAAAATCATAACGACATTAAACGAATATAAGATTATCGGTCTGAAAAAGTCTTTCTTGCATCTGGCGTTCCAAAAGCTCTCAAATCAGGCAAAAGAGTCAATACATTTGCCGCAGAGATAGTCAATCATGATCTACACGATTACTCTCAACCCGGCGCTGGACCGCACCCTCTGGATCCAGAAGGTACGCGACGATGTATCCAATCGTATCTTGGAGGAGAAGAGTTTCGCAGGAGGCAAAAGCGTTGATGTCTCTAAAGTGCTCAAGAATCTGGGCGTGGACAACATAGCGTTAGGATTCGTGGGAGGGTTCGCCGGCCGGGAGTTGGAGGGTAGATTGCTCAACGAGGGCATTCAGACGGATTTTGTTCATGTCTCAGGCGAGACGCGCACCAACATCATTATCCACGAGAAGGAGACGGGAAAACAACTGGCCTTTAATGCTCGCGGCCCGGAGATAAAGGCGTCCGAGCTTATGGAGTTCGTGGAGCTGCTGGAAAGGCTGCCTTGCAGCGATCTGGTGGCCATCGGAGGCAGCCTTCCTCTGGGCGTCACCCCTGAGATTTACAGAAAGATAATAACAATAGTAAAGAGGTGCCAGTCCACCGTGGTGCTGGATGTGGATGGCGTTGCCCTTCGCGCCGGAATTTTGGCCCGACCTGATGTCATCAAACCCAATATTCATGAGCTGTCCGAGCTGGTGGGCCGAGAGCTTAAGGGGCTGGATGAGATTTGCGCTGCCGCCCGAGAGATCAACCGGCAGGGCGTAAGAATCGTTCTCGTATCCATGGGGGGAAAAGGCATCCTGCTGGTCTCGGAAGGTCATGAGTATCTGGCCGTGCCGCCCAATGTGGATGTGCAGAGCACCATTGGAGCGGGAGACTCCTCCGTGGCAGGCTTCATAAGCGGCCTGATGCAGGGCAAGAGTCTGAAGGAATGCCTGGTCTATGCCGCCGCAGCCGGAACGGCTACCACTCTACATCAGGGTACGGCCCTGGCCCAAAAGGACGATTTCGAGCGGTTGGTGCCACAGGTGAAGCTGACTGTACTCTCCGAGAGGGCATAAGGTGCGTGAAAATGGCAGTTAATATCATAGTCCCTCTGGATGTGCCGGAAGAATGCCGCTCCAAATACAGGGATAACTATCTCCAGATCACCAAAGGCAGCGGACGGTTGATGCTCTTTGCCGGAGATCAGAAAGCAGAGCATCTCAATGACGATTTTTTCGGGCCAAAGATAGACCCGCAAGATAATGATCCCGAGCATCTCTTCCGCATCGCGGCCAAAGCCAACGTCGGCGTTTTTGCCGCTCAACTCGGCCTCATGGCTCGCTTTGGCATGGACTATTCCCATGTGCCTTACCTGGTGAAGCTCAACTCCAAGACCAATCTGGTGAAGACGGCCCAGGCTGAGCCCGTCAGTCCGCAGTGGATCGATATTTCCCAGGTTGTCGATTTTAAGGAGAGCAGCCGCCTCAACATTCTGGGCGTGGGCTATACCATCTACTTAGGAAGTGAGCACGAAGGGGCGATGTTGCGCGAGGCGGCACAACTGGTCTTCCAGGCCCATCAGGCGGGACTGGTTACGGTGCTCTGGATCTACCCCCGTGGCATTGCTGTGAAGAACGAGAAAGATCCCCACCTCATCGCCGGTGCGGCCGGTGTTGCTGCCACACTTGGCTCCGACTTTGTCAAGGTCAACTATCCTGAGAAAGCAGGCATGGATTCTGCCCAGATTTTCCGGGAGGCAGTGCTGGCGGCGGGCCGCACCAGGGTGGTCTGCGCCGGAGGGGAGAGCACCGATGCTAGACTATTTTTGCAGAGGCTTCATGACCAGATCCACATCAGCGGCGCGTCAGGAAATGCCACGGGCCGAAACATCCACCAGAGGCCACTGGCTGAAGCAGTGCGTCTGTGCAACGCCATTTACGCTATAACCGTGGAGAATGCCGGCGTGGATGAGGCCTACAAGATCTACCGGGGTGACTAGTACAGCAGGTTCCGGTTTCACGCGAAGGCGCGAAGATTTTCTGTCTCGTTGCACTAGGATCTGATATCTTGAATCAGTGTGAGCAATGCAGGAAGACTTAGTTAGGGAATAACGAAAAAATGGCGAAACTGGTATTGCTGCGGCACGGCCAGAGCCTCTTCAACCTGGGGGGCAGGTTCACAGGCTGGCTGGATATTGATCTGTCGGAGAGGGGCAGAAGGGAGGCCGGGGAGGCCGGCTGGCTCATGAAGAGTTCCGGTTTGTCCTTCGATATCGCTTTCACCTCAGTTCTGAAGCGCGCCATCCGGACGCTGTGGATTGTGCTGGATGAAATGGATCTGATGTGGATTCCAGCTCTGCCCTGCTGGCGGCTCAATGAGCGCTTTTATGGAGAGCTGCAGGGCAAGAGCAAGCAGGAGACGGAGGAGCGGTATGGGATGGCGCAGGTGCAGAGCTGGAGGCGAAGTTTTTTGGAGAGGCCGCCGGCTGTTGCCCTCGATGACGATCGCTATCCTGGCAGGGAGAATCGTTACAGGGATGTGCAGGAGAGCCTGCTGCCTAAAACCGAGTCCCTGCAGGACACGCAGGAGCGCGTGCTGCCCTTCTGGCGGGCCCTGATTGCCCCGGAGCTGGAGAAGGGCAAGAACGTGCTGGTGGTCTCGCACGGCAACACCATTCGCGCCCTGGTCAAGCATCTGGAAAACATCTCTGATCAGGAGATCGAGGGGGTGGAGATCGCCACGGGGAAGCCCCTGGTCTACGAGCTGGATGATCAGATGCGCATCGTTTGCCGCAGATATCTGGGAAGCCTGCAAACTGGTGGGAAAAAAGAAGAATAAGAACGACCAAACGTGGTTTTTCGGAGATTCCGGCGATAACCAAACTACGACCACGGAATTAAACCACAGGGTCACAGAGCGCACGGAGAACGAACGCAGAGGGAATTTTTAAGGAGTGTTGGGGAATGGCTTATGCAGTAGAGATCATATCTATGGAACAAAAGGAAAAGTTAGTTGAGCAATACGGCAATCAGGTGCTCTACGAGATCAAGTCGGAGATTTACGGATGCTGCATCAAGCTTCTCACGGGCAGTTCTTCCGTCAAGAATGCCTGGGAGGAGAGCTTTTATTTTGACTCCCAGAACGTTCGCTCCCACGGGCGGCTTTATGTTCTGGTGGACGGAACGGTTGGTTTGAACCAGGTTTACTACGATCCTCATTCCAAGAGCTGCTTTTTATTCAATATGGACTATTACGGATGGATAAAGTCCCTGGCGCTCTCCGTGGCCGGAGACATCCTGGAGGACAATCACGGCATCTACTCCGTTCATGGTGCCTGTCTGGATATACGGGGCCAGGGAGTCTGCATTTTAGGTGGATCTGGGGCGGGCAAGACCACCCACACCTACGGGCTGCTGAGAAGCCCCAAAGCGCGCGTCGTCTCCGATGACTGGTTCTTTGCCCGAATTTTTGGGGAGGAGATCTTAGCCTACGGATCGGAGAAGAACTTCTACATTCGTGCCGATCTGGCCGATATCTGGAAGGAATTTTCCGGGCTGGTCGATAAAGCCGTCTTCGATGAGTTGGGGAGGGCGGTGGTGGATCTACGCTGGGTAATCGGCAAGGGTCGCATCCTGCCACTGACGACGCTGGAGAATGTGATCCTGCTGAGGCGCGATCCCGGCCAGGAGGAGACTGTGCGGGAGCTTAACGGCCAGGAGGCGCTGGCCATACTGGAGGCAAACGGCTACTATAATCCTCATTTGCTGGTGAAGAGCGACTTCAAGAGAGGGCTGCGAAGCCACTTCTTCCAGGCGCTCTTCGCCCGAACAAAGGTGCATGAGGTCAACACAAAGGGGACGCCGGAGGAGAGCCAGAGGGCGATCCGGGAGATATTGGGGAGCGGGTAAAGTGGCGTGGGGAGCGGACCGCGCCGCCTGTCTCCTGACTAATTCCGAGGTCGGGAGCAGATGTCAAAGGCAGGCTGGAGCAAGAGGTTATGGCTATTGATCAAGGCTGAAAGTTAAGCTAAAGACCAATCCAATGCTCCACATATTACCTTCGCCCCGCACCGCATAGCTTTAGATACTTTGTCTTCTTACCTCTTCTCTGATAATGCCCGCCGATCCTGTTGCCAAATGGGCGGAGTTCCTCCGCTCCCGTTACTGGGATGAGCTGCTGAAGCTGGCTGACTCCTACCCCGACGAGCGCAGCCTGAAGATTCGCTTCTCAGACATTGACAGGTTCGATTCCGAATTCGCCGAGGAGCTGCTGGAAAACCCGGAGCAGATCCTGGAAGCGGCCCATGCTGCCCTACTGGAGCTGGACCTGCCCATGGATGTTTACATGGACCGGGCCCATGTGCGCATCGCCGAGTTGCCCCGCCATTTCAAAACCCGCGAGCTAAGAAGCGATCACATCGGCAAATTGCTGGCCATCGACGGGCTGGTGCGCACCGCCACCGAGGTCCGGCCCAAGATCATCTCTGCCGCTTTCCAGTGCCAGAGGTGCGGCTTCACCTTCTTCAAGGAGCAGGCGGGCAACAAATTTGAGGACCAGAGCCTCAAGTGCATGAACCAGGCCTGTGACCGGGGCGGGCCCTTCAAGCTCTTGCTGGCCCAGTCCAAGTTCGTGGATGCCCAGAAGATCAGGGTGCAGGAGTCCCCTGAGGACCTGCGTGGCGGAGCGCAGCCGCAGACGCTGGACGTCGAGCTGGAGGACGACCTGGCCGGCAGGATCTTTCCCGGCGACCGTGTTATCGTCAACGGCATACTCCGGTCCTATCAGCGCTCATCTCCTCAGCAGGGCAAGAGCACCTACTTCGACCTCGTTCACAAAGGCATCAGTGTGGAGATGACGGAGCAGGAGTTCGAGGATATTGAGATCGATCCCGAGGAGGAGAGGCAGATCATGGAGATGTCCTGTGATCCGGAGATCTATGAGAAGATCAGGGGATCCATCGCTCCATCCATCTACGGCTACGACGATGTGAAAGAGGCGTTAGCGCTGCAGCTGGTCTCGGGCTTCGAAAAGCACCTGCCAGACGGAGCGCGCATCCGCGGCGACATCCACATCCTGCTGGTGGGCGATCCAGGGATTGCCAAATCTCAGCTTTTGCGTTACATGATCAAGATCTCGCCTCGCGGCATCTACACTTCGGGCAAGAGCTCCACCTCCGCCGGCCTGACAGCCACCGCGGTCAAGGATGAGCTGGGCGACGGCCGATGGACCATCGAGGCCGGAGCACTGGTTCTGGCGGACAAGGGCATCGCCGCCATAGACGAGATGGACAAGATGGACAACGAGGACAAGAGCGCGCTGCACGAGGCGATGGAGCAGCAGAGCTATCATCCTCTAACAGAGATCCAGCTAGCCGACGGGCGAAAGGTGCGTATCGGCGAGTTTGTAGACCGGATGATGGCGGACCGGCCTTTAGATATAATTCCTGGAAAGGACTGCGAGATACTGCCGCTCCATGAGGATGTTAAAATAAAAAGCACCGACATGAGCCGCATCTTCGATCTGCCGGTTGATCGAGTGAGCAGGCACCGGGCTCCAGACCATTTCATTGCCATCGCCTTCTCCAACGGCAAAGAGATCTTAGTTACCCCTGAACACCCCGTTTATGTCGCTAAAGATGGGATTGCTTGCATCCCAGCCTGTCAGATAAAATCCGGAGATATCGTCCCTGCATTGAAATCAAATGAGATCGGATCTCTGAAAATCATTGATGCGAAAGTCGTCCCTAACCAGGGCGAGCACTTCACCGATTATGTTTATGATGTAACCGTCGAGCCCACCCATACCTTCATCTCCCAGGGCCTTGTTCTCCATAACACTATCAGCGTCGCCAAGGCCGGTGTCATGGCCACCCTCAAGTCGCGCTGCTCACTGCTCGCCGCCGCCAATCCCAAGCTTGGCCGCTTCGACAAGTTCGAGCCCATCGCCCCCCAGATCAACCTCACCCCCGCACTCATGTCCCGTTTCGATCTGATCTTCGTTTTGACTGACGATCCGGACACCAAGAGGGATTCGGCCATCGCTCAACACATCCTGAAGAGCAACTATGCGGGCGAGCTGGCCACCCAAGCCGCCTGGAACCCGGATATCTCTCAAGAAGACATCGACAACGCCCTGACGGTGATAATGCCGGTCATTGATCCGGAGATGCTGCGAAAGTATGTGGCCTATGCCCGAAAGAACATATTCCCAACCTTGAGTGATGGGGCCAAAGATTACTTCCTCAAGTACTACGTCGGTCTGCGGAGCCAGGGCCAGGACTCCAACAAGCCGGTGCCCGTCACCGCCCGGCAACTGGAGGCTCTCATACGCCTGGGTGAGGCCAGCGCTCGCCTTCGCCTCTCCGATAAAGTCACCCTGGATGATGCCAAGCGGGTAGTCAAGATCCTGGAAGCATGTCTGCGGAAAGTTGGCGTCGATCCGGAGACTGGCTTTTTGGATGCGGACATCATTGCCTCAGGCACCACCAAGAGCACCAGAGATAGAACTAAATCGGTGATCGACATCATAAGGGATGTGAGCCGTGAGCAACAGGGCCCGGCCCCCAGGGACGCCGTCCTGGATCGAGCCGTGGAGCTGGGCATAGAAAGAGCTAAAGCGGAAGAGATCATAGACCGCATGAGAAGAGATGGGGATGTATTTGAGCCCAGGCCGGGAATGCTGAAGCTGCCTTAAATACAAGCAAAGGAATGATCGTGGTATCTCATAGAGCCGGAAACTAAAAAACGGCAAATAAGAGCCAATAAACTAATTCATCATGATTGCCATGTCCGATATGCCTGAAGAGACGGAAAGGAAAGAGATGTATTTGAAAAGCCACCAACATGGAGCACATACCCTCATTGCAGTCTGTGACTGCGATATCATGGGAAAGAAATTTTCCGAGGGCCATTTGTGCATAGATGTCAGCCCTGATTTTTTTGGAGGCGAAAAGGCCTCTAGTACCGAGGTTGAAGCGGCACTCGCTGCGGCAACAATGGCCAACTTCGTGGGCTGCAAAACAGTCGAGCATGCCATCTCCCTGGGCTACGTGGAGAGAGATTGTGTCCTCTCCATCAATGGAGTTCTTTACGCTCAGATGGTGAGAATGTGATGCAAGCCATCTGTCACCGGTGCGGCCTGCCAACTGATGAAGGGCTCTGCCGACAATGCACCCTGGAAAAAGCAAAGATGGTTATCTGTCCCGACCAGGTCGAGGTGGTCATCTGTTCCGTTTGCGGCGCCCGGCAGGCAAAAGCCAGGTGGCAGCTTCCAGACAGCCGCTCTGTGGAGGAGCAGGCCCATCAAGCGGCAATAGATGCACTTTGCCTTCATAAAGAGCTGGCAGAGCCGCAGATTGAGCTTGACCTCCGAAAAGTTGGAGCCACCCGATATCTGGCAAAAATCAATATCAACGGCAGTTTCATGGGCCAGAGCGTAAGCGAGCAATGCGAAATTCCTGTCCGCATTAAACTGATGGCCTGCGATCGCTGTAGCCGCATGGCAGGCAAGTACTTTCAGTCCACAGTCCAGCTACGCGGAAATACCGTCCGATCCATGACAGAGAGACAGATTGAAGAGGGCAAGAAGACTGCCCAGGATATGGCCGACTCCGGCTATCGCGGAGGAGATCATCTATCCTTTATCCAGGAGATGAAGGAGGTCAAAGGCGGCCTGGATATCATCCTGGGCTCAACGCAGCTAGGCAGACGCATGGCCCGTGCATTTGTCGAGCGCTTTGGCGGCAGGCTCCTGGAAACTGCCAAGCTGGTGGGCAAAAAGGACAGCCGCAATGTGTACCGCTCTACCCTGTTGATCAGGTTCCCAAGACTTAAGCGAGGTGACATTGTATCTTTCCGGGGATCGTTCTTCTCTGTGGCCGGCTTTGACGGCAAAGCGACGCTCATCTCCTCCCTTCGAGAGCGCCGCAGGTCTTCCATGAACGAGGAGGATTCAGAGACTGTAGCGATTTTGGGTAATATTGCTGATGCTATAGCAGCGACTGTGATATCCAAAGATGATGACGTTCTGGAGATCATGGACCCGGAGACTTACAGGACAGCTTTCGCGGCTCGTCCCAGGGATTTGCAGGTTGAGCCCGGAGAAGAGGTAAAGGTAGTAAGAACAGCGGATGGATTCATAGTCTTGTAGTAACTTTTTTCTATCGGGATTAAGTTTGCAGACTCTATATCCACCACAAGGTTCTTAAACTAGTTTCGTACAATTTTAAGTGGTAGAAGCACGCATTTGAGCAACAAATCACATGATAATTAAGCCCTGAGTGGAACTTTGGGCGATGAGATGCCAGCTAAGTGGGGATAAAATGGCTCATGTGTGGGCATTTCTATCAGATGCTCCATGATATTGGTAAATGGACACTGAAATAGTTAGATGAACCTCATATTCACCATCATTCACTGCTTACTGCCTGCCTGTAATACGGCATGGCTACAATTGCGACAATGAGTCGCGAATTGGCCTCGGTAGGCCGCAGATAGCTTTGGCTCTTTGGGTTTGAGTGTGAATTTTATCTATCTATTTTAAAATAAGAGGTGTCTTATATGCAAAATGTTGATACAACTAAATATGTTATTTATGCGGATATAACGGCGGAGGGGATAGTGGAGCGGCCGGACGTGGTTGGCGCCATCTTCGGCCAGACCGAGGGCCTTCTGGGAAGCGACCTCGATCTAAGGGATCTCCAAAAAACGGGAAGGTTAGGCAGGATCGACGTCCAGATTACATCCAGCGGCGGAAAGTCCAGCGGCACCATCTCCATTCCTTCCAGCTTTGATAAGGTCGAGACGGCCATATTGGCTGCTGCCCTGGAGACCATAGACCGAGTGGGACCCTGCATCGCTCGCATCGCTGTAAATCGCATCGAAGATGTGCGCGCCGCCAAGAGGAGATATGTCATAGAACGGGCCAAGCGCATCCTGGTGGAGATGTTCGACGAGAACATCCTGGAGACGGAAGAGATCACCGAGGAGATAAAGCAGTCCGTTCGCGTGGAGGAGATAACTCACCTGGGCAAAGACAACTTGCCTGCCGGTCCCAATGTACTGGACTCCGATGCCATTCTTGTGGTTGAGGGCAGGGCGGATGTGCTTAATCTGCTCAAGTACGGCATCAAGAATGCCGTGGCTGTGGGCGGAACCAATGTGCCGCCAACCATCGCCGATCTGTGTGCTAAGAAGGTCGTTACCGCTTTCACTGATGGCGACCGGGGCGGAGAGCTGATCATTAAAGAGCTTCTTCAGGTAGCAGACATCGACTTTGTGGCCAGGGCTCCGGAGGGAAAGAGCGTAGAGGACATGACCCAAAAAGAGATTGTCCGGGCGCTGCGCCAGAAGATCCCTGTGGAGCAGGTGCTGGATCAATATAAGATCAAAAACCAACCAAAGAAAAGGCGTGAGATCACCACCAAGAGAAAGAGCCTCATTCGCGAGAAGCCCTTCTGCGTGCGAAACACGGCGGAGAGGGCCGAGGCTATCGCGCCGCGTCGGGTCGTGCCTCGCGAAGTCGTGCCCAAATCCGTCCCTGTCCCAGTAATTGAAGAAGTAATTGTAGCGGCTCCTGAACCGGTTCCTGAGCCCGAGCCACAGAGAGAATGGTTCCGACAGCATGTAGATGAACTGGATGGAACTCTTTGTGCCAGGATAATGGATCGGAATCAAAATGTCCTCCGGGAAGTAGCAGTAAGAGATCTGGCCAGAGAGCTGAAGGAAACAAATGGGGACGTGAACGGCGTGATCTTCGATGGAGTCGTAACGCAGCGCATCTTAGACATAGCTGCGGATAAGGGCCTGGAATATCTCATCGGCGCCAAGATGGGAAATATTGCCAAGAGCCCTTCCTGCGTTAAGGTTCTAACCAAAGAGGCGTAGCATTCTCGCCTCTTTTCCTTCACCTTTTTAGCACATTTTTGTAAGTGAGGTTACATCTTATGGAGTTCAAGCAATGCATTGTGATTAGAGAGGATCTGAAGCTCTCGGCGGGAAAGCTGGCAGTGCAGGTGGCCCATGCTGCAGTTATGGCAGTGGAAAGAGCTGAAAAAATGGACCGGTCTACTGTCTCGGAATGGAAGGCCGAGGGCCAAAAAAAGGTTGTCCTGAAGGTACCGGGAGTGCCCGACCTTTTCCGATTGCGAGAGGACGCAGAGAGGGCGGGGATAGCCTGTGCCATTGTTGCCGATGCCGGGCTGACCGAGATTCCTGCCGGTACCATAACTGCATTGGGCCTGGGTCCGGCTCGCGGAAAGTTGATGGACAAAGTGACGAGCAAGCTCAAGCTTGTCTGATGCGCATGATGACATTTTGATCTCCGAGGCGTGAATGATTTCGGCAAGTGATCGGGACCGTGCCTTGGGCATGGATTATTACATCACAGACAGCTCTGGCTGTGGGGGTGTCCTCAAGAGCTGTGCGGAGGACTTCCAAGTTTCTGAGGTATTCGAAGAGTTGGGCTACGAAGGCGGAAGGTATCTGGTCTTAGATGTGGAGAAGACCAACTGGGATATGCATCACCTCATCCGGGAGATGGCCAGAAAGCTTCGTATCAGCCAGAAGAGATTCGGCTGGGCCGGCACCAAAGACAAAAGGGCGGTAACAAGCCAGCGCATCAGCATCATGAACCTGGATGAGTCGGAGCTCACAAAGATTAACTTGCCTGATCTGAAAATAAAGGTGCTCGGCAGGACAAACCGGGCCGTGGGCCTGGGAGATCTACTGGGCAATAGTTTTCGCATCACGATTAGAGAGCTAGGTTGCCCAGATCCTGCCGTCCGAATGACTGGCATCACCGAGGAGATCGAGAAGCAAAGGGGCGTTCCCAACTACTTCGGTGTGCAGAGGTTCGGGGACATCAGGCCAGTCACCCATAAAGTAGGCGAGGCTCTGGCAAGAGGCAATATCGAAGAAGCGGTCTTTATCTATCTGGCTCTGCCTTTTCCCGGCGAGCTGGATAGGACGAGAGAGGCCCGGGAAAAGCTTTGGGTCAATCGAGACATTCCTGCTGCCCTAAAGGAGTTCCCAGAGTACCTGCATTACGAGGTGGCCATGCTAAACTTTTTGGTGGAACATCCTGGCGATTATGCTCATTCTTTTGATGTTCTTTCCGTCAATCTAAAGCGACTCTTTGTACATGCTTACCAGTCCTATCTCTTCAATCGGATTCTCAGTTGCCGTCTGGCTGCTGCAATGCCGTTGCATCGGGCATTGGTGGGCGATGTGGTCTGCTTTGCCAAAGACGGCATGCCTAATATGGATAAAGTGCAGAAAGTAACCACTGAAAACCTGGAAGCCATAGACCGGCTGGCCGGGAGGGGCAGAGCATTTCTCACTCTTCCTCTTATCGGATTTGAGACAATTTTGGCGGAAGGCACACAGGGTGAAATAGAGAGGTCTATCCTCAGGGCAGAAGGCATTTCACCTGAGAATTTTAATATTCCGGAAAATTTGGACCTGGGCTCAAGAGGCACAAGGCGCGCTGCCCAATGCCCTGTCAAACCGCAAATCACTGTAGAGGAAAACCGAGCAGAGCTGCAGTTCGTTCTGCCCAAAGGAAGCTATGCCACAGTAGTATTGAGAGAGTATATGAAGAGCCTCGATGTAATCAAGAGTTAATTTAAGAATTTAGCCGAGGAATGAAACTTGCCGCTTGAATTAGAAGATCCGTACGTTGTGGTCTACAAGCAGATCCACGCTGTAGTTGATGATGAGGGAAGCCGGGTGGAACTCATGGAGCGCTCCAGTTGCTATGGTGGATCGGCCTGGGCCAGATACCATTACTCGAATGGTCCTTTGGTGAAAAACTCCCGCAATTTGGGCGAATGGTTCCGATATATGATAACACCTGGCAAGGTCGATTTGGATCTTGTCTCCTCCAAGAGATCGGCGGGCATCGAGTCGGTAATAGTCAACAGCAAGGAGGTGGAGGTGACTTATGCCGGTCTAGGCGGGGGCGGCGTTGGCGCTACCCTCTCTCGTGCAAAGGCGGAGGACGTCTTGCGCTATGATGTAACGGAGTGCGGCGGAGGGCGTGTCGCCCGCGGCACCATAGTTTTACCCAGAAGAGAGAGGCTGATCATTGGAGTTGATGATACTGATTCCAAAACTGAAGGAGCGACATGGTCCCTTATTCACAACATCTCTCGGAAGGTTGATCGACCTATGGCACGCTATATGTCTCATTCCCTGGTACAGCTCTTTCCCGTGCCGACAAAGACCCAGAACTGCGTCTCCACGGTAGTAGAGTTCGCCTGCCTGCCCGGCCAAGCAGAAGCCATGCTCTCTGATTTCAAAGCACTGCTAAGGAAGTACTCCGTCTCCGAGCAGACGGGCATGGCTGTCTTCCGGGACTTTGATCCTTCCTCGCTTCTGGCCTTTGGCCGAAGGTGCAAGAAAGAGAGGGTGCAGTACGAGGATGCTCTGGATGCGGCGCGGGAGAATGGAGTTCAGATCATAATGAACGGCCAGGGATTGATTGGAGCTGTGGCGGCATTGCCTTTTTGCGCCCAGCCGGATGAGTCCATTGTGCCAGCAATTCTATGAAGTCCATGAACGGCCTGCATGCGTTGGTTTTGGCGGCCAAGGATGCATGTGTCGAAATTCGAACCTACGTTCCCGGCTATCCTATTACCGATCTGGCGGCTGCGCTCGGGGCCGAGATCTCAGTTAATGAAAAGGTGGCCATGGAGATAGCCCTGGGGGCGTCAGCTACGGGCCTGCGTGCCCTGGTCATCGTCAAGCAGGTGGGCATGAATCTTCTGGCTGATCCGCTGGTCATCTCTGCCACGCATACCATCGGATCGGGGCTGGTAATCATCGCCGGAGATGATCTGGGCCCCAGGGGCTCTCAGGCAGAGATGGACAGCAGATTCTACGGTCCGCTTACAGAGCTGCCTGTGCTCGATCCCAGCAGCCCGGCCGCCTTGCACGCATCTATTCTGGAAGGCTACACACTCTCTGAGCGGCTGAAGATCCCGGTCATCGTCAGGGTCACCTGGAGTCTTCTGGCCGACAAAGGATCGGAAATTCTGCCTCAGCCTCAGCCCAGCAAAGGTGCAGCCCAGCAGTTCGAGAGGGAAGGCTGGGATTTGACCATGCGCGGGCGGCATGAGAGACATCATGACAGAATCCTGGCCTTTGCCGAGGATGCGTCGGAGTCCACGACCCTGAATAAGCTGGAGATCTTCGGTGATGTGGGCATCATCGCCGGCGGCCGCCCGGCGGCTCTGGCCGAAGGCCTGGGAGTCTCGCTGCTCTCTTTAGGCTACAGCAATCCTCTGCCTGCAAAGCTCCTGCGCCGCTTCATAGATGGTCATCGTCTTATCCTGGTGGCAGAGGAGCCGGAGCCCTTCATTGAGTCGCAGATGGCGTTGAGCCCTAAAGTGCGAGGAAAGCTCACCGGCCATCTGCCCCGCGGGCCGCTGGAGAGGGCAGACATCATCCGGGCGCTGGATGGTCTGGAAGAGACGCCGGAGAAAAAGCCAGAGGTCTACGAGAGCCTGGCAGAAAGGGGCTACGTGGGCGTTTGTGAGGGCTGTCCTTTCATATCCCTTTTCCGGGCGCTGGGCAAAGTAGATGTCACCGTAGCCGGGGATGCGGGCTGCGCTATCCGCGCCACACGCGAGCCCTACCAATCGGTGGACGTGGTCTACGGTCTGGGCTCGTCCATTGCAGTCGCCTCGGGTTTTGCCAAAAAGGGCATAGCCGTGGTGGGTGACTACGCTCTGGCCCACTCGGGCCTGCTGGGGCTGATCAATGCCATCTGGCAGAAGCGCGATGTTCTCGTCATCGTCCTCAAGAACGATGTGGCGGCCATGACAGGCGGGCAGGAAGCGCCTGACCTGACAAAGCTGGTGGAGGCGCTGGTGCCGACGCGCCGCCTGGAGCTGCCCGTTTCTGAGGAAGAGGTGGAGCAGGTGCTCAGGGAAGGACTGAAGAGACCAGGGATTTTGGTCTTGGTGGCATTGGGGAAGTGCACGAAGCAAGCAACCAAGAAATAGTATAGAGAAGGCGTTTCGCTGGTGGAAGGCTTTCTCATTTGCAATTCTTCAGATATGGCTGCCTATCGCGGTTCTCAAATTAATTCCTCTCGGTTTGCCAGCAGGGCTTCTTGGCGCAGAAAGTCGGGCGAGTCCCTCACCGCTTCCAGAACCTTCTTTGCCGCCGAGCACCTCTCCACCTTGGTGGCATCGGCTGCCATCTGCACCAGGTCCTCGACATCGATCTGGCCCATTTTGAATTTGGTAACGAGAATGCCGGTCATGATGGCATCACTATGCTTAGCTTTTTTAGCCAATTTTTTTCAGAGCTCCATCGGCCAGGCCAGGTGTCTTTGGCCGAGCCTTCCCAGGTGGTGGACGATGCTCTAATAGCCTTTCCCTCCAACCTCCAACCGCCCCTTATCTATAATGATTATATAAACAGTTTGCCGTGTTTTGTGCTGCAAGAACGAATCCATTG
The DNA here is from genome assembly GCA_037128175.1 of Methanothrix sp. Classification (GTDB taxonomy): domain Archaea; phylum Halobacteriota; class Methanosarcinia; order Methanotrichales; family Methanotrichaceae; genus Methanothrix. Next base: position 182 of record JBAXWY010000042.1, on the reverse strand, counting down.
GCGAAGCTTTCAGTGGCCGCCAATTGTTGGAATCGGAGCAATTGCAGGAACGCAGTGGGAGCCATGCGTGCGCTCATGCGGGTGCACTTGTGCCCATGCGGGCAGCCGTTTGTGGGCTTGGCAGGGCTTTATTTTTAATGAATACCCCGCAGCTTGCTGCGGGGATGGACAGGAAACCGTCT